>DASVDE010000024.1:0-24901 GCA_036381235.1 Solirubrobacterales bacterium
TAGGGCCGGCCCACGCAGATCGCCGTCGCCAGGGCGGCCAGCGGCAGCCTGGCGGTGGGGGCGATCCGCCCCATCGCGGTCGCCGCGGCCGCCGAAGACGTGGCGTGCGCCGAGGGGAAGGAGAGCTTGCTCGGCGCGCGCGCCAGCGGTGGATGCTCGGTGATCACCGGCCGCTGCCTTCCCACCGACTTCTTGACGGCGAAGTTGAGCACGATCGCCGCAGGCGCCACCAGCGACCCGGCGAGCCAGCGAACGCGCCGCTCGCGATCGGTCGCGGCGCCCGCGGCACCGATCGCCATCCAGATCGCCCCGTACTCACCGGCCAGCCCCAGGGCCCGCATCGGCGCCTCGATCGCCGGGGCGTGGCCCTTGGTCCGCAGCTGGCGGAGCAGGGCCTGGTCGAGCGCGCCGAGGACAGCCGCGGGCGTGCTCGCGCGGCTCAGCCAGATCGCGCGGCGGCTGCGCTTCTCCCGTCTCAGGCGTCCGATCATCGCGCGGGAGGATAGGCAGGAGGCGTCGGCGGCGACGGCTCAGAGCTCGCGGCGGGCGAGCTTCGTCACGCCCTCGGCAAGGCGCTGCCGGGACGGCCGCCGCCGCCAGCGCCCGGGGGTGAACTCCTCCGAGTGCTCGACGTCGTCCTCGAAGCTCTGCCCGATGGTTGCCGCGAACTCCTCGCTCCAGACCCCCAGCGTCACCTCGTCGTGGAGCTGGAAGGAGCGGTTGTCGAAGTTGACCGTGCCCACCGTCGTCCAGTGCCCATCGACGCTCAGCGTCTTCGCGTGGAACATCGTGGGCTGATACTCGAAGACCTTCACTCCGCCGTCGAGCAGGCGCTCGTAGGCGGCCCGGCCCGCCGTCCGAACCAGCGACTTGTCGATGTGCGGGCCGGGAACCACGACCCTCACCCGCACACCGCGCTCGGCGGCGTCGCAGAGCGCCTCAATGAAGGCGGGGCGGGGCACGAAGT
Source organism: Solirubrobacterales bacterium (assembly GCA_036381235.1). Classification (GTDB taxonomy): domain Bacteria; phylum Actinomycetota; class Thermoleophilia; order Solirubrobacterales; family 70-9; genus DASVDE01. The sequence goes on from DASVDE010000024.1 coordinate 968, forward strand.
AGGCGGCGGCGAGGTCGAGGCTGCGCCGGGCGGAGGCGATGCCGAGGTAGTAGATCGCCTCGGCGTTGGTGTCGCCCACGCCCGCGTTGGAGCGGACCGCCTGGACCGGGACGCCGCCCTCGATCGGCTCGAGCTCGGGCAGGAAGCCGTCGCCGGCCAGCACCTCGCCCGTGGCCTCCAGCCAATGCTCGGCAAAGGCCCCGAGCAGCCCGCGGACCACCGGGCCGCGAACGCGCAGATGTGTGTCCCGCCATTCGTCAGGGCCGCCGGCATTGCCTTCCCACTCTCGGGCGATGCCGACGCCGCCGGTCATACCGAGCCGGCCGTCGGCGACCAGGACCCGGCGGTGAGTGCGATTGGTGAGCCGCCGCAGCGCGTAGGCCTTCGGAGGTCGGAACCGGACCACGGTCGCCCCCGCCCGCCCCATGCGGTCGAGCAGGTCGGATTCCATCTTCAGCGCCCCCACTGCGTCGAGCAGGACCTTGCACTGGACGCCGGCCTCGGCCCGCTCGCAGACCGCCGCCGCCACCTGCTCGGCGATCTCGCCGGTCCAGTAGACGTAGGTCTCCAGGCAGAGCGTCCGCTCGGCCGCCCGGATCGTCTCCAGCAGCGCCGGAAAGATCTCATCGCCGTTGATCAGGGCCTCGGCGCTGCTGCCCTCGCTGATGGGGAACCCGGTGATCGCCTCGGCGGCGCGCATGTGGCCGGGCTCGCCGACATCGAGCTCCTCGATCAGCTCGTAGCCGAACGCCTCCTCCCGTCGGTGGCGCAGGCTGTCGCTGGCGTACCAGGCGATGCCGCCGGCGAGGATCGCCGCCGGCCCGGCCCAGGTCCGCGGGTCGCGCAGCGGCGGCGGCCGCTCCTCACGGCTGCCCGGCCTCCTCATCCGACCACCAGCTGGAAGGCCCTGGGCTCGATCCGCAGGCCGGCGGGGCCGCTCTCGACCACCTCGCCGTCGACGTTGAGCTCGGTTCCCGCGGGCAGCTCCAAATCGACGCTGCGGCACTCGTGCGCGATCACCCCGGCCTGCCGGGCCACCGTACCGCGCCGCAGGCCGTAGGCGCGCAGAAGCAGGGCGGCGCGCGATCCGGCCGGGACGACGACGAGGCGAAGCCGGCGGTCCTCCGGCCCGCCGCCCACGGAGGAGCCGGCGCCGAAGGCGCCCGAGCAGCCGACCGTCACCTGCCAGGCGGAGCCGCCGAAGACGGGGCTGCCGTCGCAGGCGACGGCGCATTCGACCGGCCGGGCCCTCAGCCCCGCCCAGACGGCCCCGACCATGTAGGCGAGCGGGCCGAGCCGGCCCTTGAGCCCGGCGGCGCGGCGCGCCGCCGCGGGGGGCAGGCCGGCACTGACCACGTTGACGAAGGGACGCTCGTCGAGCCAGCCGAGGTCGATCGCGCGGGTGCGCTCGCCCTCGAGGGCAAGGCGGACGCCCGCCGCCGGGTCGTCCGGCAGTTCCGTCGCGGCGGCGAAGTCGTTGGCGGTCCCGACCGGGATCACGGCGACCGGGATACCCGCCCGGCCGGCCGCCGAAGCCGCCGGGGCTATCGAGCCGTCGCCGCCCGCGATCACCAGCCGGTCGCAGCCGCTCCGCGCCGCCTCGGCGGCCCGATCGGGTGGGAAGGCCCGCAGCCGGGGCGAGCCCTCGCGCAGGCGCGCCTCAACCTCCTCGGCCCCGCCGCTGCCCGAGCCGGTGTTCGCGACGAGGGCGATGCGATCGATCGCGGGCAAGCTGCAAGGCTAACGGGATGGCCCTCACCGGAGCAGAGCCCACCATGGTGCCCGGGTACCGCCACCTGCCCGGCCACCACTGCGGCTCGACCGCCCTGCGCAACCTGCTCGCCTTCCACGGAGTCGAGATCAGCGAGGAGATGGCCTTCGGGCTCGGCGCCGGCGCCTGCTTCTACTACGTGACGATCGAGGACGCCTCGCCCACCCGGTGGTTCAACGGGCGCACCGCGCGTCTGGAGGAGAACTTCGACCAGCTGACCGGCGCCGCGCTGCGGATGCGGACCTTCGAGCAGGGGGACGAGGAGGCCTGGGAGGCGGCGCGCTCGGAGGTCGACGCCCACCGCCCCGCCCTGCTGCTGACAGACCTCTTCCACCTGGACCACTACGGCAACTCGGCGCACTTCCCAGGCCACGCGGTCGTCCTGGCCGGCTACGACGACGATGTGGCGTACCTCTCCGACACCGGCTTCGAGGAGCTGCAGACGACGCGGCTCGAGAGCCTCGCGCGCGCCCGCCACGGCAGCCACCCCGCGTACCCGCTGGCGGGACACATGTTCACGGTGGCGGCCGAGATCGACCCGCAGCGGCTGCGCGCGGCGATACCGGCGGCGATCGAGCGGGCCGCGCGGGCGATGCTCGAGCCCGACCTCCCCGGCTTCTCGGGGCTGGGCGCGGTCGAGCGGCTGGCCGAGGAGGCGGGATCGTGGCCGGAGGCGGCCGCCGACTGGCGCTGGTGCGCGCGCTTCGGCTACCAGGTGATCGAGCGCCGCGGCACCGGCGGCGGCGCCTTCCGCCTCATGTACTCGCGCTTCCTGGAGGAGGCGGGCCGCCCTGAGGCGCCGCTTGCCGCCGAGGCCGCCGCTCGCTGGACCGAGCTGGCGACAGCCTTCCACGCCGCCAGCGAGAGCGATGAGCCCGGCCCGGCCCTTTGGCGCGCGGTCGACTCCGCCGCCCGCCTGACCGCGGAGGCCGAAGAGCGTCTCTGGACCGCCCTCGCTTGACGCGACGGGCGCCGCGGGCCCGCGTCGATCAGCCGCGCTGCGGCGAGAGGCGGGCGAAGTAGGCGAGAGGGTTGCCGGAGCGGTGCTCGTAGGCGAGGCCGGCCTCGGCAGCCTCGCGCTTGAGGCTGGAGAGCGTCGTGAAGTGGGGGTCGCCGAACAACTCCCCGACGACAAGGCGGCCGGTCGGCCTCAGGACCCGGCGAATCTCGCGCAGAGCCGCGGCGCGGTCGGGAATCTCACCGAGCACCGCGGTGAGGACGACGGCGTCGACCGAAGCGTCCTCGTACGGCAGCGAGGTGGCATCGCCCTGGGTCGCGACGAGATTCGACAAGCCGCGCTCGGCAGCGCGGCGCAGCGTGTGATCGAGGAAGTCCTGCTGGAGGTCGAAGATCTCGACCCTCCCGCCGCCGGAGTCGCCCTCATCGCCACCGGCCACCCACTCGGCCATCTCGAGGGTGTAATAGCCCGTTCCCGGCCCGATCTCCAGGATCCTCTCTCCGGGCAAGGGGCGGAGCACCTCACGCAGGCGGTCCCGGGTGATGATCGGGTGCGGCACCTCGACCCAGAAGCGCTGGCCATAGGGACATGCCGACGGATTCTTGCGCCACCACAGGGCTGCTCCCAGCGTCGCCAGAGCGGCAACGCCGATGAGCTTTCGACCGGGCATCAGCCGCTGAGGCCGAAGCCGACTCGCTGGTCGCCGGAATCGATCCTCAGGAAGGAGACCTTGCCGAGGTAGATGGCGAGAACGCCGTCCTCGGTGTGGACGTCGTGCCAACCGCCCTTCTCGACCGCCTTGCGGAGGTCCTTCAGCTCTTCCTCGGTGAGGCGGACGGAGACGACCTGCCCCCCCTCGAAGCCGATCTCGACTCGCTGTGCCTCGGCCATCAGTGTCCTTTCGCGGGTTCGACGATCTCGGTAAGCACGCCGCCGATGCTGCGTGGGTGCAGGAAGGCGACACGGCTGTCGCAGATTCCGATCCGCGGCTTGGCGTCGATCAGCTCGATGCCGGCGGCGGCGAGGCGCGGCAGGGTCGCGTCGATGTCCTCGACGGCATAGGCGACGTGGTGCAGGCCGGGGCCCTTGCGGGCAAGGAACTTGCCGACCGCCGTGTCCGGGCCGAGCGGCGCCAGCAGCTCGACGTGCCCCTCACCGACGTCGAGCAGAACGGCCTCGACGCCCTGGGACTCCACCGTCTCGCGGTGGGCGAGGACCATCTCGAAGCGCTCTTCGTAGAGCGCGATCGCGCCGTCGAGATCTTCGACGGCGACTCCGATGTGGTCGATCCGGCTAAACATCGTTTCGCCCGCGTCCGCCGCGGGCGGGCGCAGTGTATGCCTCCTCGACGCGGAGGATCTCGGCGAGGGCGGTGACGCCGACCTCGAGCTGCTCGGGGGTGGGCTCCTTGGTCGCGAGGTGTCGCTGGATCTCCCTCCCCGGAGTGTGGAAAGCCTCGGCCAAGGGGGTGCCGTGGTGACGGTCGCTCCAAGCGAACATCTCCACCGCGATCGAAGCGCCGCCGAGGCCAACGCCTGCCCGAGCCATCGGCCCGGGTCGATCGACCAGGCGCTCCAGCAGCACGGTGCCGCCGGCGGAGAGCAGCATCATCGGCGCGATCAGGTTCGACCCGCAGCGGTCGTGCTCTTTGGGCACCGTGGCCGGATCCTCGACGCCCTGCTCATAGGCGGCGATCGCCTTGTGCTCGACCCCGTGGTAAGCGGCGAGATCGCGATCCAGGAGAGCGACCACGGCGGGCACGGCGCCGATCGCCTGCACCAAGCCCTCGCGCAGCGCCGAGCCCTTCATGCGCTTGCGCAACACCCCGCTGGCGACCAGCGTGACGCCGATCGCCGCCAGCACCCGCCCATCTTCGAAAGGCAGCCTCGCTGCCGGCAGGCGCCGCCGAACGAGGGGCAGCACCGCGACCGCCTCGATCAGTTTCAGCGGCCCGCGCAGGCCGGGGACCCGGGCCGCCAGCCGCGGCGCCAACTCGGGTTTGCGCTCGGAGGCAATCTGAATCGCTCCATCGCGGTCACGCACAGCGGCGGCCCAGTGCGTCGGCCCGTGAATCAGCAGGCCGTTGCGCAACGCCATGCCGCCAAGTCGCAGAGGCTCGGTGCTCATCCCATCACCTTAGAGGCCCCGAACATTCGAAGACCGCGCTGTCCCGGCGCGGTCTTCGAATCCCTGTTTCTCCCTGTAGATCCCGGCCGGAGGCCCCCAGTCCAGGCCTCCGGCCGGTGTATCGGCTCTCCCTGGCTTAGCTTGGAAAGCCGCCCTTGAAACACCCGTTACTTTCAGAAGTTGCGCCGCAGTTACGAACCTGCGAATCGCTTTCGCAGAGCATCCAAGCGGCGGCTCAGCTCAGCCTCGAAGCCGCGGTCGGTCGGAGCATAGAAGCGGCGGCCCTCGAGTTCCGGCGGCAACAGGGCCTGGTCGCTGACCCCGCCCGGCTCATCGTGCGCGTAGCGATAGCCCTCTCCCCGGCCGAGCTTCTTCGCGCCCGGATAGTGGGCGTCGCGGAGGTAGTCGGGCGGCGTCTTGGCGCCGTTCTCGCGAACCTCGGCGCGGGCGGCGCCGAGCCCTTTGTAGGAGGCATTGGACTTCGGCGCGAGGGCCAGATAGACGGCTGCTTGGGCGAGGTTCAGCGCGCACTCGGGCAGGCCGACGCGGTCGACCGCGCTCGCCGCGGCGGTGGCGACGAGCAGCGCCTGGGGGTCGGCGTTGCCGACGTCCTCGGAGGCGAGGATCACCATGCGACGGGCGATGAAGCGCGGGTCCTCTCCGCCCTCCAGCATCACCGCCAGGTAGTAGAGGGAGGCGTCGACGTCGGAGCCCCGGGTTGCCTTTATCCAGGCCGAGACGAAGTCGTAGTGGCGATCGCCCTCGCGGTCGTAGTCGAGCGCCTTGCGCTGCAACGCGTCCTCGATCGCGGCTACGTCGACCGGCTCGCCGCGGGCGCGCTGCGCCGCGCGCTCCAGCGCCGAGAGCGCCACCCGCGCATCGCCGCCGCTGCGGTGCGCAAGCATTGCCAGCGCCGCATCTTCGACCGGCGGAGCGTCGGCGATGCCTCGCTCATGGTCGGCCAGCGCACGGCGCAGCAGCGCCTCCACCCCCTCGGGTTCCAGCGGCCGCAGCTCGTAGATCTGGCAACGGGAGAGAAGCGCCGAGTTGACTTCAAAGTAGGGGTTCTCGGTGGTGGCGCCGATTAGCGTCAGCAGCCCCTCCTCGACCGCCGGCAGCAGTGCGTCCTGCTGGGCCTTGTTGAAGCGATGGATCTCGTCGAGGAAGAGCACCGTCGGCCGCCCGGCGCCCTGTCGACGCTCCCGCGCCCGCTCGATCACGGCTCGGATCTCCGCCCGTCCCGCGTTGACAGCCGACTCCTCCTCGAAAGCCCCCTCGGCCCCGGCAGCAGCGATCCGTGCCAGCGTCGTCTTCCCGGACCCGGGCGGCCCATACAGAATCGCGCTATGAGGATGCCCGCTTTCGATCGCGATCCTCAGGGCAGATCCGGGGGCAAGCACATGCTCCTGCCCGACCAGCTCATCGAGCGAACTGGGCCGCATCCGCACCGCCAGCGGCGCGTCAGCAGCTATGGACTCAGGCAGTCCTGCTTCGGAACTGTCGAACAGTCGGTCGTTCACTACCGCTGAGTATGAGGGGATCAGGCAAGTCTCGACGGAGCCTCCCTGCTGTTCGCGACGGCGAGACTTGCCTGATCCCCTCCTCACCGCCTTAGAATCGACCGATGGCCACTACAGAAGCACGCCCCGCCGCCCAGTCCACCCTCGAGAGCTTCAATCCCGCCACCGGCGAGCTCGTCGGTTCGGTCGCCACCATCACCCCCGACCAGGTCCAGGGCGTCGTGGATGACGTCGCCCGCATCCAGCCCGCCTGGGCGGAACTGAGCCTCGCCGACCGCGGCCGCTACTTGCGCCGCGCCGCCGATGCCCTGCTCGACGACATCGACGACCTCGCCGAGCTGCTCGTCTCCGAGCAGGGCAAGCCGCGCGCCGAGGCCTACACGATGGAGCTGCTGCCGACCGTCGACGCGCTGCACTGGTGCGCCAAGGCGGGGCCGAAGATCCTCGCCGACGAGAAGGTGCGGATGAGCCAGGCCTTCCTGATGAGCAAGAAAGGCCGCTTCACCTACGAGCCGATCGGCGTGGTCGGGGTGATCGCGCCCTGGAACTACCCCTGGTCGATCCCCTTCGGCGAGGTTGCGATTGCGCTGATGGCCGGCAATGGCGTGGTGCTGAAGCCGGCCAGCCTGACGCCGCTGCTGGGCGAGGCGATCGCCCGCGTCTTCGAGAAGGGCGGCCTGCCGGAGGGGTTGGTGCGCGTCGTCCACGGCGGCGGCGCCGTCGGCGACGCGCTGGCGCGCTCCAGCGTCGGCAAGGTCTTCTTCACCGGCTCGGTCGAGGTCGGCCGCAAGGTCGGCGAGGTCTGCGCGCAGCAGCTGAAGGGCTCCGTGCTGGAACTGGGCGGCAAGGACCCGATGATCGTCTGCGCCGACGCCGACCTCGACAACGCCATCAGCGGCGCCGTCTGGGGCGGCTTCGCAAACGCCGGGCAGACCTGCTCGGGGATCGAGCGCGTCTATGTGGTCAGGGAGGTCGCCGACCGCTTCATCGAGGGCGTCGCCCGTGAGGCGAAGAAGCTGCGGCTCGGCAACCCGCTGGAGTGGGAGACCGAGATCGGTCCGATGACCTCCGACGGCCAGTACGAGATCGTGGTCGACCTGATCGCCGACGCGGAGGCCTCCGGCGCGACCAAGCTCTGCGGCGGGCCGACCGAGGTCGCCGGGCTGTCCGGCAAGTTCGTCGCCCCGACGGTGCTGACCGGGGTAACGCATGCGATGCGGATCATGAAGGAGGAGGTATTCGGCCCGGTGCTGCCGATCGTCGTCGTCGACTCAGAGCAGGAGGCGATCGATCTCGCCAACGATTCCGAGTTCGGCCTCGGCGCCTCGGTCTGGACCAAGGACCGCCAGAAGGGGGAGCGGATCGCCCGCCGCATCGAGTCCGGCATGGTCTGGGTCAACGACCACTCCTTCAGCCACGGCGCCTGCCAGTGCGCCTGGGGCGGGGTCAAGGACTCCGGCGTCGGCCGCTCGCACTCCAAATTCGGCTTCTACGAGTGCGTCAACATCAAGATGAACGCTTGGGAGCCGGGTCTGGCCCGCAACTTCTGGTGGCACCCTTACGACCGAACCCTGGGCGAGGCGGTGCGCGCCTCGGCGAAGCTGCTCTACGGCAGGGGCGCGACCCGCACCAAGGCCCTGCGTGAGGGCGCCGGCCCCCTGCTCAAAGTGGGCGCCCGCACCCTGAAGAAGAAGCGCCGCTGAGGGCCGCCTGCACCGAGTGGTCATTTGACCACCGAATCCGGGGGTCAAATGACCACTCGACCCTTGTCGGGGAGAATCCGGCGCGTGAGCACGGTGATCGAGCTGCGGGGGCTGCGTCGCGACTTTGGCGAGCGCACCGCGCTGGGCGGAATCGACCTCTCGCTGTCAGCGGGTGAGACGCTTGTCGTGCTCGGTCCCAACGGGTCCGGCAAGACGACGCTGCTGCGCGTCCTGGCCACGCTGCTGCGGCCGAGCGGCGGCGAGACAGCCGTACTCGGCTGCGCCCTCCCCCGCGAAGCATGGAAGCTGCGTGGCCGCGTCGGCTACCTCGGCCATGCGCCGCTGCTCTACCGCGACCTGACCGGGCGCGAGAACCTGCGCTTCGGGGCACGCCTGCACGGGCTTGATCGCGACGGCGCAGAGCAGCGGATCGAGTGGCTGCTCGACGCCGCCGGAATGTCGCGACGCGCGGACGAGCGAGTCGACGGCCTCTCCGCCGGGATGCGCCAGCGCCTCGCGATCTGCCGCTGCGTCCTGCACGAACCGGAGCTGCTGCTGCTCGACGAACCCGACTCCAACCTCGACGCGGAGGGGCGTGAGGCGGCCCGGGAGCTGATCGGCCCCGGGGCCGGGAGAACTCGGGTGCTTGTCACCCACGATCCCGAGCGTTACCCCGACGCCGACCAGGTGCTGCGACTGCAGCCATGAACGCCTTCCGCGCCATCCTTGCCAAGGACCTGCGGGTCGAACTGCGCACCCTGCAGTCGCTGCCGGCGATGGCGCTGTTCGCGGTCACCACCTTCGTCATCTTCCGCTTCGGGCTGGACCGCACCCAGCTCTCCGGCAGCCTCGCCGCCGGCGTGCTCTGGGCGACGCTGCTGTTCGCCGCGGTGCTCGGGATCAACCGCCTCTTCGTCGCCGAGCGCGAGGAGGGTGGCTTCGACGCGATCCGCCTGGCGCCGATCGACCGCGCGGCGCTGTTTGCCGCCAAGGCGGCGGCGCTGCTCGTCTACCTGGCGGCGCTGGAGGCGATCGTCGTCCCGGTCTTCGCCATCTTCTTCCTCGACTCCGCCGCGGCGCTGCCGCCGCTGATCGCCGTCCTCGCGCTGGCCGACCTCGGCCTCGCCGCCACCGGCACGCTGATCTCCTCGATGGCGATCCACTCTCGCGCCCGCGACCTGCTCGTCCCACTCGTCCTCCTGCCCCTCGTCGTGCCGTTGATGATCGCCGCCACCGGCGCCAGCGAGCCGCTGCTCACCCTGAGCGGTCCCGGTTACCACCGCTTCGGCACCTGGCTGGCGGTCCTCGGTCTATACGATCTTGTGTTCCTGCTGGTCGGATACGCGGTGTTCGACTTCCTGCTGGAGGACTGAGCGGTCCCGCTCTCCACCGCGAAAGAAGCATGTACGGCAAAGGACTGAGAACCCTCTCTATCGCCACCGTGGGCGCGATCGCGCTCGGCCTCTCGCTGGTCTTCTTCTACGCGCCGCTCGATGCCGACCAGGGCTTCGTGCAGAAGATTTTCTACCTGCACGTGCCGCTCTCGATCGTCGCCCTGCTCGGCTTCATCGCCGGCGGCGGATTCGCCGTCGCCCACCTGCGCAGCGATAACAGCCGCTGGGACGCCTATTCCTACGTCTGCATCCACATGTCGGTGATCTTCGGCGTCGCGGTGCTGGCCACCGGCTCGATCTGGGCGCGGGCGTCGTGGGGCCACTGGTGGGTCTGGGACGAGCCGACCCTGGTCAGCTTTCTGATCGTCTTCCTCCTCTACGCCACCTACTACCCCTTCCGCTACGCGATCGAGGACCGCGACCGCCAGGCCCGCTATGCCTCCGTCTTCGCCGTCACCGCCGGCGCCTTCGTGCCGCTCAACTTCCTCGCCGTGCGGCTCGCGGAGAGTCTCGTGCACCCGCGGGTCTTCGCCACCGCCAACGGCGGCCTGCCCGGGCCGATGCGGCTTACCTTCCTCATCTGCTTGGTGGCGATGGCGCTGCTCTGGGTGACGCTGGTCAAGTTCGAGCTGACAGCGAAGAACGCGCGTGGGCAGCTTTCGCGCCTGCGGCGGGCGCTGGACGCGCCCGGGTCGGGAACCGGCAGCCGCGTCGCCCCGGAGGTAAGCAGCTGATGTTCCTCCCGATCGGAGTCCCCGCCCTGCCGCTCGACGAGGCCGGCAAGTACGTGGCGGCCGCCTACGTCGTCTTCCTCGTCCTGCTCCTCGTCTACCTGGCGATCATGGCCGCCCGCCTGCAGCGGGTCGAGCGCGAGCTGCGCGAACTGGCCAGCTTTGCCGAGCAAGGCAGCCGGCAGGAAGAGCGGGAGGAGGTGAGCGCCTGATGTCCGAGCTGCTGGCCCTCGGCGTCTCCCATAAGACAGCGCCGCTCGACCTGCGCGAGCGCCTCTCCCTCACCGAGGGGCGTGCCGTGGGCGCCCTGCGCGAGCTGACCGGCGCCCGGGGCATCCACGAGGCGGCGGCGATCTCGACCTGCAACCGCACCGAGCTTTACCTGGTCGTCTCCGACCCTGTCGAGGCCGAGTCGACCGCGCTTGGGATCCTCACCCGCCAGGCGGAGATCCGCCCCACCGAGCTGCTCGGCCACCTCTACTCGCTGCGCTCCTCCGAAGCCGTACACCACCTCTTCCGCGTCACCGCGGGCCTCGACTCGATGATCGTCGGCGAGGTCGAGATCCAGGGGCAGGTGAAGCGTGCCTACGAGCTGGCGCTGGTCGAAGGCGGCACCGGCCCGATCCTCAATCGCCTCTTCCGCGGCGCCCTGGCCGCGGGCGGTCGCGCTCGTGACGAAACCGGGATCAGCGAGAAGGGAGTCTCGATCTCCTCGGTCGCGGTCGAGCTGGCGCGCCATGCGCTCGGCGACCTCGCCGACCGCCGGGTGCTGGTGATCGGTGCCGGCGAGACCGCGGAGCTCGTCGCCCGTGCCCTCGTCTCCCGCGGCGCCTCCGGCGTATTCGTCGCAAACCGCCACTACGACCGGGCGATCGGGCTGGCACAGCGCTCCAAAGGGACCGCGGTGCGCTTCGAGGAGCTGCCCGAGCAGCTCGAGGCCACCGACATCGTCGTCTCCGCAACCAACTCCCCCCATCACATCCTCGAGCGGGACGACATCGCCCAGGTGATGGAGACGCGCAGCGGCCGGCCGCTGCTGCTGGTCGACATCGCCGTCCCGCGTGACATCGAGCCCAGCTGCCGGGAGATCACCGGGGTCAGCCTGCACGACATCGACGACGTGCAGGCCATCGTCGAACGCAACGCCAGCGGCCGCGAGGCTGAGGCTGTGCGAGCCGAACGAATCCTCGACGCCGAGCAGGAGCGTTTTGAGCGCTGGCTCGCCTCGCTGGAGGTGGTGCCGACGATCGCCTCGCTGCGCGAGCGCGCCGACGAGGTGGTGCGCCGCGTGCTGGCTGAGAATGAGCCGCGTTGGGAAAGCCTCAGCGAAGCCGATCGGGAACGGGCCCGGGCGATGGCCAGGGCAATCGCGTCTCGGCTGTTGCACGAGCCGACTTTGCGGATGAAGCGCTCGGCGGGCAGCGACGATGCCTATCTCTACGTGAGCGCCCTGCGCGAGCTGTTCGGGCTGGACGCCGCTGAAGTCGAGCCTGAGGGCGAGGCCGGGGGCAACGTCACGCAACTTCGTAGAACCGAATCCGGTAGGGGTTCCACTTAACTTTCCGAGGAGGGACTATTCCGGTAGGGGTTCCACTTAACTTTTTCGGTGGAATGCCGGTGGCCGTCCGAGATTGGATCGCCGAAAAAGTACAAGACGTTCCACCCCTACCGGAATAGTCCAATTCGCACGCTTCTGATGATTCGAATCGCTACCCGCAGAAGTGCCCTGGCGCTTGCCCAAGCGCGTCAGGTTGGAGAGATGCTGGGTGGGGCAGAGCTGGTCGAGGTGTCCTCCGACGGCCAGCCCGGCGACAAGTCGCGCTTCGTCCGCGGCGTCGAGCGAGCGCTGCTCGACGGCGAGGCCGAGATCGGCGTGCACTCGGCGAAGGACGTGCCGTCGGAGATCCCGGCGGGCTTGGTCATCGCCGCCGTTACGCAGCGCGAGGACCCGGCCGACGCCTGGATCGGGGTGGGCGAGTCGCTCGATGATGTGCCGGGGGGCGCTCGCGTGGGGACCGCCAGCTTGCGCCGGCGGGCTCAGCTGCTGGCGGCACGACCCGATCTGGCTGTGCAGGATCTGCACGGGAACGTGGACACGAGGCTGAACAAGCTGGGTAAGGGCGAGGCGGACGGGATCGTGCTGGCTCTCGCCGGACTGCGAAGGCTCGGGCGTGAGGGCGAGGCGTCGTTCGCGATTCCGGCCGAGGTGATGACCCCCGCGGCAGGACAGGGCGCCTTGGTGCTTCAGACTCGCGCCGACGATGAGACAAGCCGCGAGGCGATCGCCAAGCTCAACGACGAGGCCGCGATGCGCGAGCTGACCGCCGAGCGAACCGTGGTCGCCCTGCTGGAGACAAGCTGCGCGACGCCGATCGGCGTCTGCGCCAAGGTCGCAACCGCCGAAAAAGCAGCAGGTAAGGAGAGGCTGGTCATCGACGCCTTCGTCGGCCTGCCGGACGGCAGTGAATGGCTGCGCGACCGGGTTGAGGGCGACGCCCTCCACCCGGCAGACGTGGGACGGATGCTCGCCGAGCGCCTCATAAGTGCCGGCGCCCGCGACATCCTCGACCGCGCCGAAGACTGGAGCGAACGTGGCGTACTTTGACCACACTGGGGTGTGGTCAAAGTACGCCACGCTGTATGGAGGCAGCCTGTGAACGCACGGCGCGGAGTCGTGTATCTGGTCGGGGCAGGGCCCGGCGACCCCGGCTTGATGACGGCGCGGTCACTGGAGCTGATCGCCTCCGCCGACGCGATCTTCCATGACCGTCTCATCCCACCGGGCGCCCTGGATAGCGCCCGCGCCGACGCCGAGCTGATCTACGTCGGCAAGGCGCCCGGCATCCCCTCGGTTCCACAGGAGGAGATCGGCGCACGGCTGATCGAAGCGGCACAGGCAGGCAGGAGCGTCGTGCGACTGAAGGGAGGGGACCCGTTCGTCTTCGGGCGCGGCGGTGAGGAGGGGGAGGCGCTGCGCGCGGCCGGGATCGAGTTCGAGGTCGTGCCCGGCGTCACAGCCGGAGTCGCCGCCACCGCCTACGCGGGAATTCCCGTCACCCACCGCGACGACGCCTCCGCGGTCGCCTTCGTCACCGGCCACGAGGACCCCGAGAAGGAAGAGGCGGCGCTCGACTGGGGCGCTCTGGCGCGCTTCCCGGGAACGCTCGTCTTCTACATGGGCGTGAAAAAGCTGACCGCGAACGCCGCCGCTTTGATCGACGCCGGTCGCGATCCCAAGGAGCCGGCCGCGGCGGTCGAGCGCGGCACGATGGACGGGCAGCGCACGGTGGTCGCCACGCTGGCGACGCTTGCCGATGTTGTCGAGCGGGAGGGGGTCAAAGCACCGGCGCTGATCGTCGTCGGCTCGGTCGTCGAGCGCCGCGAGGAGCTGGCCTGGCTGGAGCGCCGCCCGCTGCATGGTCGCCGCGTCGTCGTCACCCGCGCCCGCGCCCAGGCCAGCGGCCTCGCCGCGACGCTGCGCGGCCTGGGCGCAGAGGTGGTCGAGCTGCCGGCGATCCGGATCAAGCCACGGATCGACTCCGAGGAGGTGCGCCACGCCGTGGCGCGGATCGGCGAGTACGCGCTGATCTGCGTGACCAGCGCAAACGGGGCGCACCTGTTGTTCGAGGCGCTGGCGGGCGCGGGCCTCGATGCCCGCGCGCTGAGCCGGACGGAAAAGGAAGGCACAGCGGCGACCAGAACCACCGTGGCCGCAATTGGATCGGGAACCGCGAGGGCCCTCGTCGAGCATGGAATCAGAGCCGATGTCGTTCCTGAGAAGTTCGTCGCCGAGGCGCTGGTCGAGGCACTCGCGGAGGTAAATGTGGAGGGAAAGCCTGTCCTCATTGCCCGTGCTTCAGAAGCGCGCGACGTGCTGCCGGACGCGCTGCGCGAGCGCGGCGCCGAGGTCGACGTCGTCGCCCTCTACGAGACGGTTCGGGAGGAGCCCGATCCCGAGGCGGTCGAGACCGCCCAGGAAGCCGACTACGTCACCTTCACCTCCTCCTCTACCGTCCGCAATCTGACCGAGACGCTCGGAGACCGCTTCCCTCGCGCCGCGCGCGTCGTCTCGATCGGCCCAATCACCAGCGAAGCTGCCCGCGCCGCCGGCCTCGATGTTCACGTCGAAGCCGAGCGCCACGACGTCGACGGCCTCCTGGACGCGCTGCTCGCCGACGCAGGCAACTGAGTGTGATGGCTTTCGGAGCGCCGCACCGGCACTTTCGCGTCACCGACTCGACCAACGCGCAAGCCAAGGAGCTGGCCGCGGCCGGAGCACCCAACGGCACGGTGGTGACGGCTTCCGAGCAGACCGCCGGGCGGGGGCGCCGGGGGCGCACCTGGGTGGCGCCACCCGGCAAGGCGCTGCTCTACTCGCTGCTGTTGCGCCCGCTCGGCGACCGTCCCCTGCTGCCGCTGGCCGCCGCGCTCGCCGTCTGCGAAACGGCAGAGGAGCTGGCAACCAAGGCATCTGACGCCGGGGGAGAGACCGATCTGGCATGCGCGGTCAAGTGGCCCAACGACGTGCTGGTCGACGGCCGAAAGCTGGCGGGAATCCTGATCGAGGCGCGTCCCGCAACCAGCACGAGTGGCTGGGCAGTGGTCGGCGTAGGCCTCAACCTTTCTATATCTCCAGACGAGTTCCCGCCCGACCTCAGGAAAACGGCGATCTCGATCTTCGGCCCGAGCGGGGGTCGGGGCAAGTCCCGACGGAGCCTCCACGCTGTTGCTCCGGCAGGACTTTCACCGACCCCCCTCACCGCAGCCGCGGTTCTAAACCGTCACCTCACTCGCTGGGTCGACGCGGAAGACGAGGCGATCCTCGCCGCCTGGGAGAAACGCGATGCGCTGGCGGGGCAGGAGGTCGCCTGGGAAGGCGGCTCAGGAGTCGCCGGTGGAGTCGACGGCAGCGGAAACCTCATCGTCGCCACCGCCGGTGGCCCCGTCACCCTCAGCGCCGGCGAGGTCCGTCTTCGCACCTGAGGCATCCTCGTTGGCTGCTCCGTTTTTTTCGGCCTTCACCGCGCCTTTGGAGTCTGCCTCGGATTCGTCTCGCGAGTCCTTGGTCGCGTCGACTTCGGCACCGTTCGCGTCCGCCTTCACCTCACCGTTCTGCTTCGGCCGTTTGTTGCGTTTGCGGCGACGCTTGCCGCCCTTGGGGAAGTTGCGCAGCAGCTCCCGGGCGATCGCCGAC
Organism: Solirubrobacterales bacterium; assembly: GCA_036381235.1. Classification (GTDB taxonomy): domain Bacteria; phylum Actinomycetota; class Thermoleophilia; order Solirubrobacterales; family 70-9; genus DASVDE01. Next base: position 16,366 of record DASVDE010000024.1, read on the forward strand.
GGTTTGCGCGCCATTCGCATCCGAGCCCCGCGCAGAACCTCCTCACCCTCTGGGGTATGCGCCACGGCGGCTGCCAACGACGCCACCGCCAAGCGGCGGTCCTGTTTGCGCGCCGCGTGGACCAACCGCCGCGCATTGCGCCCGTGCGCCCGTCCTGAGGAATTGACCAACAGCCCCAGCAGCCTCTTCGTCTCCGGCCAGCGCTGCACCGCGTACTCCTCGTGCAGCTCACGGGTGTAGGAGGCGAGCCTCCAGACCCAGGCCTGCGCCTGGTCTCGCCGCCCGATCCGCTTGTCGACCAGCGCCTGCAGCAGCGTTCGCGTCCCCGCCCGTTTGTCCTCGCGACTCCAGGTGCCGACGATGTCGATCGCGTCGTCGAACGCGTCGGCGTCGCGCAGATCGGCGATCTCCGCCAGCGCTTTCAGCCGCAGCTGCGAGTTGCGATTGCGCTGTACGCAGGTCAAGAGGAAACGACGACGCAGCTCCTTGGTCTGGTCGTTTTGGAGCATCGCCCGCGCGCGCCGCCAGCCCTGCGGGTTGACCCGCGCACCGGCCAGCGCCGCCCAGGCGTGCTGCTCGGGATAGTCGAGGTTCTCGACCGCGATCCGCCACAGCTCCCGCTCCAGCACCTGCATGCGGCGCGCCTCGTCGTCGGAGACGGGGACCACACGCCGCTCGACCCGCACCTTGCGCCCCCGCCCGCGCCGCACCGGCCCGACGACGATCGCGCCGCCGCGGTAGACGTCGCGGTCGAGCAGGCTGTGCAGGGTGACGATCGCCTCGTCGTGAGTTGTCGCCGGGTGGACGAAGTCGATCACCAAGCCCGCTTCCTTGCCGGGCGCACGCCGCGTCACCCGCCCGACTCGCTGCTGGTAGACCCGTCGCGAGGCGGTCGGCGCCAGGTGCATGCAGATCGTCGCCCGCGGCGAGTTCCATCCCTCCGCCAGCAGCATCGCGTTGCAGAGCACGTCGACCTCGCCCCGCTCGAAGGCGGCGAGGATCTCCGCCAGCTCGCGCTTCGGCGTCTCACCGGAAACTGCGCGCGCCACGATCCCCGTGTCCTGGAAGGCTTTCGCCACGTTCTTCGCGTGCTGCACCCCGGCCGTGTACAGGACCCCGGGGACTTTGCGGAAACGGGTCTTGTAGAGGTCGGCGATGGCCACGTTGAAGGGCTCCTGGTCGAGCAGTGCGGCCAGCTCTTCCTGGTCGAAGTCCTGGTCGACCTCGCCTTTGCGCAGCGGCACTTTGGCGATGGTTCGCACGCCGGGACCGGGCGGGATGCGCAGGCAGCGCAACGGCGAGATCACCCCGCGGCGCGCGGCCTGGGCGAGATCGAAGCGCGATGTCTGAGTTGGAAAGAGATCGGCGACGTGGCGCGCGATCAACGCCCCCGTCGCGGTCATTCCGATGTAGACCGGACCGGTCCACTCGCGGATGCAGGCGCTGGTTTTCTCGCCCAGTGCCGTGTGCGCCTCGTCGCAGATCACGATCGAGTAGGCGTCGGAGACGCGCTTGTGATTGCGGACGAACCACTGGTAGGTCTCGACTGTGACCGGGCCGTCGGGGTCGTCACGGCCATCGAGGAGCGGCGGGCGCAGCCGCTCCTTGTAGCCGCGCTCGGAGATCTCGCCGATGAACTGATCGACCAGGTTGCGGCGGTGGGTGAGGATCAGCACCCCGCCGGTGCGGGATGCATCGATGAAGCCGACCGCGGCGACGGTCTTACCGGCGCCGGTTGCGTGCTCGAACCAGAAGCGGCGCTCGGCGCCGGGGTCTTCCGGCGCCTCCTCGATCGGCGCCTCCTCGTCGGGCGGAACCTCCTCCTCCCAATCCTGGGGCTCTTCGTCGGGAGCGACCTCGTCATCCTCCGCCGCCTCATCGCCTTCTTCCCCGTCCTCGGAAACGACCTCTTCGAGATCCTCATCGAGCGATGGAACGGACGCTTCGGCGATTTCGTCGGCCGTAGCCCCCTCGGCATTGCCGTTGCGCGAGCCGTTCTCCGCCGCAACCTGCTGCTCGGCCATCAGCTCGGTCAGCGTTCCCGACAGCGCGTCGACCTGGTGCGGGTTCAGCTCGGCGCCGTCGCGCAGCTTCGGCGGCTCTTCGGCAAGCAATCGCTCCAGGCCCAATAACAATGAGAAATTGCGGCGCCACTCGATCGAAGGCTCCTCGGCGCCGGCGTTCAGCTCGGTCAGCGCCGCATCGAGCGCCCGGCGGCGCGCGGTGCCGGGCGCCAGCGCCTCCGGCCCCTCGCCATCGAGCAGGAAGGGCTCGCGGGCGAACTTCGCCGCGCGATCGATCTCGTCGCTTGAGGGAACTGCCGCCGACGCGGCAACTTCGCTGGTATTAGCCATGAAGCCCTTAGGTCCGTCCCAGCCAGGACGCGAGACGTTTGGCCGGGACCAGTAGGTGAGGATGCCGAGGCTCGTTTCACTCCCCCCGGCGATCTCAGCGGCCCGCATTCGGGCGGACCGAACAGAAGGTATTTAATCATCCAGACGATGCGTTTGGGGCGAAACTTCGGGAACTGGGCAGCGCCGGCCGCGACGACGCGCTCGCTCGCGATGCTGGTCACAACCATGCTGGTGCTTGCCGGGTGTGGCGCCTCCCAGTCAGGGGGCGGCGCGGCTCCCGATTACGCGAAGGCGCTGGCCGGCTCTCCCGCTCCGCTGGCGGCGCTGCACCGCCAGGCGAATGAACTGCTGCCAGGCGGAGTCGACGCCTACGAGAAGCGGATCGCCGCCCTGCGCGGCTACCCGGTGGTGGTCAACATCTGGGCGTCCTGGTGCGGTTCCTGCCGATTCGAGTTCCCCACTTTCCAGCAGGTCAGTGCACAGTACGGCAAGCGCGTCGCCTTCCTCGGCGTCGACAGCCAGGACTCAGACGACGCCGCCGCCACCTTCTTGAAGGAGGAGCCCGTCCCCTACCCAAGCTACGCCGACCCCGGCGAGGAGGTTGCCCAGAGCATCGACGCCAGTCGCGGCCTCCCCGCCACCGCCTTCTACGATCGCGACGGCAAGCTCGTCTACTCCACCTACATCCCCTACGAGAGCGCTGCGGAACTGCGGGCCGACATCGAGCGCTACGCGCTCGGCGGAAGCGACGAGGGCGGATAATCGACGCATGGACTTCTTCGTCGTCGTCGCACTGGTCGGAATCGCCCTGCTCATCGCCGAGCTGCTGCTGCCGACCGGCGGCGTGCTGGCGGCGCTGGGGGCAGCGGGGCTGGTCGTCGCCGGACTGCTGGCGCTCGACTCCGACGCCGGCAGCCGGGATGTGATCGGGCCGGCCCTGATCGCCCTCGGCGCCCTCTCCCTCGTCACCTTCTTCATCGTCGCCCGCAAAGTGCTGGCGGCGCACCGCGACGAGCCGGTCCGCACCGGCTCCGAGGAGTTGGTCGGCGGCGTCGCCGAGGCGCGCAGCACGCTCGACCCCGATGGCCAAGTCTGGATCGAGGGGGCGCTGTGGGGGGCGCGACTGGCCAATGGTGCGGCGCCCGTGCGAATGGGGGATAGAGTCATCGTCGAGGCGGTCGAGGGGCTGACGCTGGTGGTGCGCCCCGCGGCCGCGACGCCGTCGACAGGCCATGCCGAGGAAGGAGCACGCTGATGGAGGTTGCGCTCGGAGTCCTGATCGTCCTGGCGATCTTCCTGCTGATCGTGATCGGCTCCGCGGTGCGGGTGCTGCGCGAGTACGAGCGCGGGGTGATCTTCCGCCTCGGCCGTCTGATCGCAACCAAGGGGCCCGGCCTGATCCTGCTGATCCCGATGATCGACCGCATGGTCAAGGTCGACCTGCGCACGGTGACGCTCAACATCCCGCCCCAGGAAGTGATCACCCGTGACAACGTCCCCTCCAGCGTCAACGCGGTCGCCTACTTCCGCGTCGTCGACGCCAACCGCTCGATCGTCGAGGTCGAGAACTACCTGCTCGCCACCTCGCAGATCGCGCAGACGGCGCTGCGCTCCGTGCTCGGCAAGGCCGAGCTGGACCAGCTTCTGGCCGAGCGGGAGCGCCTCAACGAGGAGCTGCAGAAGATCATCGACGAGTCGACCGAGCCCTGGGGCGTGAAGGTGACGGCGGTCGAGATCAAGGACGTCGAGATCCCCGAGCAGATGCAGCGGGCGATGGCGCGCCAAGCCGAAGCCGAGCGCGAGCGCCGCGCCAAGATCATCAACTCCGAGGGCGAGTACCAGGCGGCGCAGAAGCTCACCGACGCCGCCGACATCATCAGCACCAACCCGGCCGGCCTGCAGCTGCGCTACCTGCAGACTCTGCTGGAGATCGGCAGCAACCAGAACACGACGATCGTCTTCCCGCTGCCGATGGACGTGCTGGAGCCGTTCCTGAAGACCGCTGCGCCGAAGCGCGACCGGGCCACCGAGCCGCCCGCCAGTTGAGCGCGCCCGAAATCCGCATCGATCAGCTGACCGGCCTTCGGGTGCTGCTTGCCCCGGGCCGCGCCGACCGACCGCACGGATTCGAGCCCGCGGGTACCGACAAGAAGGGCGCCGAAGGGTGTCCCTTCTGCGAGGGGCGCGAAGGGAAGACACCGGCCGAGGTCTATGTGACACGGCCTGGGGGCGGTCCGGCGAACACGCCGGGATGGACGACCCGGGTGGTGCCGAATCTCTACCCGGCGCTGGGGAACGCCGAGTCCAGCGGCAACGAAGACGGCAAAGCCTTGACCGAGCGAGAGGCCGCAGCCGCTACCAGCGGCGAGGCCGGCGCCTTCGCAAGCGCCGGCGACCCGCTGTTGACCTCGCGTCGGGTGAGCGAGCCGGACCTCTTCGCCTCACGCCCGGCGACGGGCGCCCACGAGGTGATCGTCCACTCCCCGGAGCATTTCACCGCAATGGCGGAGCTGGACGGAGAGCAGTTCGCCGCGGCGATCGCCACCTGGCGAGAGCGGATGCGCGCCCACCGCGATGCCGCCTACGTGCAGCTGATCGTCAACGAGGGGAGAGGGGCGGGAGCCTCCCTTCCCCACACCCACGCGCAGCTCTACGCGCTGCCCTTCGTCCCGGCGACGGTCGCGCGCGAGCGCGAGCGGGCCGGCGCATACGCGGAGCGCACCGCCGGCGGCAGCCTGCTCGGCGACGTCCTAGTCGAGGAGGTGCGCCGGCGAGAGCGGCTGATCGCGATCGATGACGACGCGGCGCTGATCTGTCCCTGGGCCTCGCGCTCCCCGTTCGAGCTGCGCGTCGTTCCCCGCCGAGAGGCCGCCCGCTTCGAAGATGACGAGGCCGGCGCCGCGATGATCCACACTGCGTTGCGCGCCCTCGCCGCCCGCTTTGGCGATCCGCCCGAGCTGAACCTCTGGGTTCGCACCGCCCCCCGCGGCGCCGAGCGCTTCCACTGGCACGTCGACATCGCTCCGCGCCTGGCTATCAAGGCCGGCTTCGAGCTGGGGACCGGCGTCGACATCAATACCTATGCGCCGGAACGTGCCGCCGCCGAGCTGCGCGAGGCACTCGATGGGAACTGAAACGCGTTTGACGCCTCATGGGGGACAACGCGCTTCACCTCGACTGTAGGGTGCCTGCGTGCCTCCCAACCCGCGCCCGATCCCTCGCTTCATCGCCGACTCGACTCAGGAGGGGATTCCGCACGGGCGCTTCGCGGAGCGACTGGCCGAGGCCTTTCAAGCGGCCTGCGCGGAGATCGAAGACCTGCCCGAGGGAGTCGGGGCTCCCCCAGCGGAGGAAATCGAGTGGTTCCCGGAGCGCGCCTGGGGCGGTCGCGTCTGGGTGCCTTGCACGGCGCGCACCGAGACGGGGGAGGGGGAGCTGGAGCTGTTCGGCCATGTCTCCTACGTGCAACCCAGCGACGGCGATCCGACCGACTTTCAAGCCACCGCCGACTTCACCGACGTCCTCGCCGAGGACAACCCCGACTGGCGCATCGACCTGAACGACGAGGTGATCGGCCGCTGGCGTGGGGAGAACGGGCGAGCCGGGGCCGTCACCCTGGTCTGGGGACGCCCCCTCGTCCCCGGGGCCGTTGCCGCCACCGCCGAGCTGGAGCTGGAGACCGTCGACCAGGAACTTGTCTCCAAAGACCGCTTTACCCTGATTGCCCTCGACGCCCTCGAGGGCTACGGCGACGACATCTACATGCAGGTCAAACTCTGGAGCCGCCGCGCCCAGGAGCTGGCCGCCGAGAGCCTCTACGCTTAGCCGCCCAGCCCCGATAGCTCAGCTGGATAGAGCGACTCCCTCCTAAGGAGTAGGCCGCAGGTTCGAATCCTGCTCGGGGCGTTCGGGCCGGACGCCTATGCGCCCGGCCCTTCCTACGTCAGCGCCCTAGGTGTACTTGGAAGGCTGGAAGCGGCAATCGTGGAAGTTGAAGGCGATCACCGTGTTGTTGGCCTGGTTGGCGTTGCTGGTCAGCTGGACCACGATCCGCTGAGCGGCGATCTTGTTGTTGGCCTGCAGCTTCTTGCCGGCCGAGTTGAAGAGGTCGGCTTCCTTCTTCACGTATTTCAGCCACTTGGCGAGCCTTGTAGTGTCGGCAGGCGGCTGCGGCACCGCTTTCAGCTGGGCCAGGGTCTTTTTCAACGCCTCCGAAGCCTTGATGAATTTCGCGCCGGCAGGCTTCAGTTTGCCCTGCTTGACCATCTGGCGCACGTTTTTGAGGATTCGGTCGTTCGCTTTGGCGTTGGCTGCGCAAATCGGCTCCACCGCGGCAGTGTAGGAGTCGCGAGTGACATCTTCTGCCAACGCCAGGGAGGCGCTCGAAAGGGCGACCGTCGCGATTGCTGTGAGCGTGAGGAGCCTCATGTTCTTCATCCTTGTCTTCATGGAATTTGGGGGACTAGCCCTTCGGCGTGCAACTCTTGACGACGTTGCCCGAGATCCTGGTCCCGTCGGCGAAGGCGAAATCACCGTGGGCGTAGAGGTGCCCGGAGGGGCAGCTGGCGGTCAAAAGGCTTTGCTTGCGGTTCTTGTAGGTCCAGGTCTTCTTGGGGATTTTCGCGTCAAAGGAGGTCAGCGAGCCCTGTCCGGCGACGATCGTCGGAATCGCGATCTCGGTGTCGGTGCCGTATTTGCCGCTGCCCTTGCCGATCACCCCGGAGGTGACGAAGGTGGTCGGGGCGGGGACGTTGGCGTGGACATGGAAGACCAGCACCGGCTTGCCGCCCTTGGGCGGGCCGTTGAAGATCAGAAGCGGGCCCGAGGCGTTGAAGGGAGCCTGCTCGTTGAGGGCGATCTCAGCCGAGACGCGCCCGGTGCCGATCAGGGCCTTGCTGCAGGCTTTCTTGGCCTGTGAGGTGAGGGTGGCCTGCAGCTTGCCGGGGTTGCAGGTGGGAAGGCCCTTGGTGAAGATATGGCCGTGGCGGTCGAACTGCAGGGAGAGGGTCCTGAGCGCGGCGGGATGAGAGCCGTCGTTTGATTTGATCGAGCCCGAGACCGTGAGCGCGATCGGGGTCGGTGCGCTCTTGGAGAGCTTGGTCGGCGAGAGATTGGCGTCAACCTCGATCGTCAGGTTGCCGGCGCGCACCGTGGTCGCGGTCGCGGTCTGAGCGATCGAGGCCGCTCCCAAAGCGGCGATCGCCAGGATGCCGATCAGAGTCTTCTTGGGCACTTACTTCCCCCTTGCCTTGCAGGTGCGGTTAAGGGTCGCGGTGACTTTGCGACCGTCTTCGAATTCATAGCTCGCTTTGGCGAAGGCAAAGCTCGCCTGGGTGAAGCCCTTGGGAGCCGGGCAGCCGGCCGAGGCGTAGGAGAGCTTCTTGCCGTGGAAGCTGTAGCGGCGCGAGAGCGCCATGTCGAAGGCCGAGATATAGCCGTAAGAGGAGGCGATCGGAGGCAGGGTGCCGAGCAGGCGGGTGCCAAAGGTGCCCTTCGTCTTTTGCACCTCGAAAACGATCACGTAGGTGAGCGGCAGTGGCTCGGTGGCCGAAACCTGGGCGAAGACCGCCTCGTGGCCCTTGTGGCGACCGTTGAAGGCGAGCAGCGGGCCGTTTGAGGCAAAGGCGCCCTGGCCGGGGAGGTTCACCCGGGAGGTGACGTTGCCGTGGCCAATCAGGGCATCGGAGCACTTGCGCTTCGCCCCGGCGGAACTAAGCGATTTCAGCGTGCCCAACGAGCATTTGGCAAGGCCCTTGGTCTGGATAACGCCGTTGCGGTTGATGTCGAGGACAATCTTGGTCAGTTTGGGCGGCACCGAATTGTCGGTGGTTTTGATCTTGCCGCCCATCAGCACGCTCACCGGAGAAGTCCCGTCGCGGTCCAGCTTCTGAGGGGCGATGTTGCCGTGGAAGTTGACGATGATGTTGCCCTTTTGACCCAGCTCCGCGCGGGCCACGCCGGCGGCTCCAAGCGCCAAGAGGCAGGTGGTCGCGAGGAGGACCTTGGCCCTCTTGGTTGTGACTATCGCTCTCATCGTTCTTCTCCTAGCGAACCAGCGGGTAGGCGCAGATGTAGCGGGAGGGGCTGTCTACGGACTGCTCGGCCACCGCTCCGGTGCCGTTGATCACGACCGTGGAGTAAGAGGAGCCCGAGGTGTTGCCGTAGTAGGAGTCGGTGTATTG
>DASVDE010000025.1:0-27435 GCA_036381235.1 Solirubrobacterales bacterium
CCAGCACGACGCCCGCGAGCTGCTCGGGGAAGGCGGCTTCCGCATCCTCGCCGAGCGCCTCGGCGAGGTCGACTCGACGGCGCTCGGCCAGACCGCCCGTGAGGAGGAGCCCTACTTCTGGCAGATCGGCGGCCTGGTCGCCGACCCCGCCCGCCGCGACCGCGTCCTCTTCGACCTGCTGATCGAGCTGGAGCAGAAGCTCGACGTCCACGTCCCCTCCTTCTCGGCGACCACCTGCGTCTACAAGGTGATGGGGGCTCCGAAGGTGCTCGGCGCCTACTACCCCGACCTCAGCGACGAGCGCTTCGAGACGATCGGCTGCTTCGGCCACAACCGCTACTCGACGAACACCTGGCCCTCGTTCAAGCGCGTGCAGCCGTTCTTGGTGCTCGGCCACAACGGCGAGATCAACACGATCGAACAGCTGCGCCAAGAGGCGCGCATGCTCGGCGTGCCGATCCAGCGCGGATGCTCCGACTCCCAGGACCTGAACCGGACGATCGAGACGCTGGTCAGCCGCGACGGGCTTAGCCTCGCGGAGGCGATGGAGATGGTGGTGCCGCCGATCGTCAAGGAGATCCGCTCCCTGCCCGAGGACCTGCACCCCTTCTACATGTACCTGCGCCAGGCGATGGGCCCGTTCGCGCAGGGGCCGGTGGCGCTGATCGCCCGCCACGCCGACGAGTGCGTCTTCTCGGCCGACGCGATGGGCCTGCGCCCGCTCTGGCAGGTCGAGACCTCCGACGACTTCGTCTTCAGCTCCGAGCCGGGAGTCGTCGCGGTGGGCGAGATGGTCGCCGAGCCGAAGCCGCTCGCCCCCGGCGAGAAGGTCCTGGTCGGGATCGACCGCGACCGCAAGCGCTCGACCCTGCACCCGCACGACGAGATGCTGCGGATCGTCCGCGACCGCTGGCTGGCGCGGAACGGCGCCGAGGCCGTCGCCGGCTACGAGCGGGCGCTGGAGACCGGCGGCCCGCTGGAGGGTCAGGCCGTGCCGGGCTACTCCGACGCCGGCCCCGAGGAGCCGGTCAAGGTCTCCGACCGCGTCCTCGCCGGCTTCGGCTGGCAGCGCGACGACGTCAAACTCGTCCAGCAGATGGCCTCCAACGGGGCCGAGCCGATCGGCTCGCTCGGCTATGACGGGCCGCTGGCAGCGCTCTCGCCGGAGCGCCAGAACCTCGCCGATTACTTCAAGGAGACGGTCGCCGTCGTCACCAACCCGGCGATCGACCGCGAGCGGGAGATCGAGCATTTCTCGACCCGCACGGTGTTCGGAAGGCGGCCCTCGATCGGCGCCCCCGACGAGGACACAGGCACGGTGGAGATGGCCTTTCCGGTGATTCTCGGCGGCCACGACGAGATGGCGCCGCTCTCCGACAAGACCTACCGCCGCATCGCCCGCGAGCATCGCACCTACCTGCTGGAGGACCTCTGGGAGGAGTTCCGCGGCCGCGCCGGCGCGGTCGACATCTCCCTGCTGGAGTCCGAGACGACCCAGGGAGCGATCGAGCGGATCAAGCAGGAGGCGGTGAAGAAGGTGCGCGACGGGGCCGAGCTGTTGGTCCTCACCGATCGAACCGTCTATGACGCCGGCCGCCGTTACCTCGACCCGCACCTGGCAACCTCAGCCATCGATCAAGCCCTGAAGGGCTTTCGTGTCGGGCCCGGCGAGGAGAACCTGCGTCGTCGCTGCGGGATCGTGTTGCGCTCCGCCGCGATTCGCAACGTCCACGACACGATGCTCGCCCTCGGCCTCGGCGCCAACGGCGTCTGTCCCTACACGATGGTCGAGGTGGTCTGCGTCGAGGACTACGAGACCGACGTCTCAAACCTCTGCGACGCGCTGAGGAAAGGGATCGAGAAAGTGATCTCGACGATCGGCATCCACGAAGTGCGCGGCTATGCGCGCCAGTTCTCCTCGATCGGCGTCAAGCCGGAGCTGGCTGAGATCTTCCAGACCGAGGCGTTCGCCGCCTCCGAGAAGGGCGGCGTCGGCTTCGCCGATCTCGACGAGGACGCCAACGAGCGGGCGCGGGCACTGGCCGGCGAGGAGGAAGCGGCGAAACCGGCCAAGACGTTCCGCTTCTATCCCAAGGTCTACAAGGCCGCGATCGCCACCGCGAACGGGTCCGGGTCCTACGAGGAGTACTCCGAGAAAGTCCGTGACCTGGAGGCGGAGAACCCGATCTCCATGCGACATGTGATGGCGTTGAGGGGGGACCGCGACCCGATCGACGCGAAGGACGTCGACGCGAGCGTCGGTCATCACGACTACCCGGTGGTGATCTCCTCGATGAGCTTCGGCTCGCAGTCCGAGCCGGCCTTCCGCGCCTATGCGGAGGCGGCCAAGGCGACCAACATCCTCTGCGTAAACGGCGAGGGCGGCGAGATCCGCGACATGTACGGCAAATACCGCAAGTGGCGCGGCCAGCAGGTCGCCTCGGGGCGTTTCGGCGTCTCCGCGGAGATGCTCAATTCCTCATACGTCGCCGAGATCAAGATCGGACAGGGGGCGAAGCCCGGCGAGGGCGGCCACCTGCCCGGCAAGAAGGTCTCCGAGAAGGTCGCCGCCGCGCGTAACGCCGCGCCCGGCACCGACCTGATTTCACCCTCCAACAACCACGACCTCTACTCGATCGAGGATCTCGCCGAGCTGATCGATGAGCTGAAGACGGTCAACCCCGACGTGCGGGTCTCGGTCAAGGTCCCGGTGGTGCCGAACATCGGCACGATCGGCCTCGGGATCGCCAAGGCGGGGGCGGACATCATCACCCTCTCGGGCTTCGAGGGCGGTACCGGCGCCGCCCGGCAGCATGCCCTGCGCCACGTCGGCCTGCCATCCGACATCGGCACCCGCGCCGTGCACCGCGCCCTGATGGAGGCCGGAATCCGCAACCGGGTGGAGATCTGGGCTGACGGCGGCTATCGGCACGGGCACGACATCGTCAAGCTGCACTGCCTCGGCGCCAACCGGGTCGGCTTCGGCACCCTGGCGATGGTCAGTCTCGGCTGCACGATTTGCCGCGGCTGCCAGTTGGACACCTGCCACGTCGGCATCGCGACCCAGATCGAGACGGTTGAGGAGGCTCAGGAGCACGGGTTGAAGAAGTTCACCCCGCAGGAGGTGGAGCGCTCGGCCGAGAGCTGCGCCCGCTTCTTCGGAGCGATGGGCGAAGAGGTGAAGCAGGTGGTCGCCTCGCTCGGCTACGAACGCGCCCAGGACCTGGTCGGGCGCTACGACCTGTTGGAACAGGTGGCCGCCACCGACCGCCTTGACCTTGCACCCCTGATCACCCCGCTGGAGGAGTTCCTCGACCTCGAGCCGCTTGACCTGCCGGTGGCCGAGGGAGACGCAGAGGAGCGCGCCGAGGCGGGCCTAGTCGCGGCCCGCCCGATCCGGATGGAGGCCAAGGAGGCATCCGCCCAGATCGCCGCCCTGGCCGGTGACGTCTGCTCCGGTCGCACGATCCGCAACGAGTTCCCGCGCCCCACGGACGCCAACGACCGCGTGCTCGGCACCGAGCTGTCCGGGGCGATCGCCCGTTCGCGCATCTTCGACGACGGCCCCGACTCAAACGAGGATGTCCTCGCCAGTCTCGAGTTCAACGGTGGTTCGGTCGCCGGCCAGGGCTTCGGGGCATTCAACGCCTATGGCGTCGCGATCCGGGTCGAGGGCGGCGCGCAGGACGGTGTCGGCAAGGGGATGCTGGGAGGTACCGTCTCGGTCCTCAAGGGCAAGGGGGCCAAGGGCAAGCGGTTGAACGGCTCGGTCGGCAAGTCGTTTGCCTACGGCGCTCAGCGCGGCCACCTCTTCGTCCAGGGCTCGGCCGACTCGCGCTTCTGCATCCGCCTTTCCGGCGCCGACGTGGTTCTCGGCGGGGAACCGGAGGAGGACATCGACGACAGCCGCGGCTGCCTCGTCGACCGCGCCAACGCCAAGGGCTTCGCCTTCGAGTACATGACCTCCGGCCGGGCGGTCGTGCTCGGCGACATCGGCCCCTGGGCCTGCGCGGGGATGACCGGCGGCCGCGTCTATGTGCGCCGTAACGCCTTCGGCATCGATCGCGCAGCGATCGAGCGGCGCCTCGGCGAAGGCGCCAAAGTCGAGCTGCGTGACCTCGACGACGAGGGGCTGCTCGACGTCGACGATCTACTCACCGCCTACGCGGAGGAGTTGCGGGCAACGGGCCAAGACGAGGAGGCGGTGCGCATCCTCGAGCTGGCTGCCAACGGGACGGAGAACTTCCTGATGGTCCTGCCGCACAAAGTTCAGGCGGACCCGAGCATCTCTACGGAGTGACGTTGGGGAGGGGCACCCGGCCCCTCCCTATCGCATCCTGGTCAATAGGTCGGCGATGGCTCTTACCTCTCGGAGGAGGCCGTCGAGCATTGCCTCCGTGTTCGTATGGATGCGCCACTCGGCGTATTTGCGGTCCTGCTCCACCTGGTCCAGCCGGCGCTCCAGCGCGTCGGTTCGCTTGTCGACCTTCCCTATTCGCTTCTCGAGGCGTTTCTCGGTCTTGCGGACGCGACGCTTGACGTAGCGGCGCGTCTCTTCGCGAATCGCGTCCAATTCTTGACGCAGGTCCGCATCCTCCACTCCTTGCTCGGCGAGCATCTCCTCAACGCCGATGCGGACGCGTTCGATTTCCTCGTGCAGGCGAGCGCGGGCCTGCTCGGCGGCAGAGGGGGGATCTGACGCGAAGCTCACCGGTCGGATGCTACGGCCACCGGTGGCCGGAAAAGGCTCCTACCCCTCGAGGGCAAAGAGGCGGTAGCGGCCGATCGCCAACTCGTCGCCGTCGCTCAGCTCGCCCCATTCGACGACTTCGCCGTTGAGGAAGACACCGTTGAGACTGCGGTCGTCGAGCACTCGCAGGGACCCAGGCGCTTCGGAGACGATCAGGGCATGGCGGCGGGAGACGCTGGGGTCATCGAGCCTGATGTCGGCGGCGACGCTGCGTCCGATGCGCGTCCAGCCCCGCTCGATCGGGAAGACCCGGATCTCTCCGTCCTCTTCACGGCAGGTGAGAAAGAGACCGGCGCTCGGCAGCGCCTCGCGCGCCTCGCGCAGCCAAGCGGGGGGATCGTTGGAGGTGGGAGCCGCGAACTCGACGGTCTGCTCGCCATGCTCCTGCATCGACTCGAAGATCGAATCGCGGCGAAAATCGACGCCGCCGCAGCGGGGGCATTCCGGCAGGGAGTCGGTTTCCAGAAGCGAGAGCTGCGAACCGCAGTCGACGCAGAAAAAGGTTCCCGCCCCGGGGCTCGCCCCGGTCTCAAGGCGACCGGTGGCCGGACTGGTGGTGCTGACGCTGGTGAAAATACGAACTCCTTCCCGGCGCCTCCGCCATTCGATAGTAGCGCGTAGTCGCCTGTTGCGTTACCCGACCGGCCGTATCGCAAACGCCTAGAATCGCGCCGGCATGGGACCCGTCAGCGCTGAAGTCGAAATCGACGTGCCGCGAGCGCAGGCCTTCGCCTTCCTCGCCGATCTCGCCAATCGCCCCTCCTTCGCCGGCTGCCTGGTCTCCGGTTTCCATCTCACTCGGATCGACTCGACGGGGATCGGGGCAGGCGCCCGGTTCCGCTTCGATGTCCCCATGCACCGCGACTGGGCGGACACGACGATCGTCGAGCTCGACGAGCCGCACCGGATCGTCGAGCACGGTCACGGCGGCCGTCTTAACCGAGTCCCCTCGACCACGGTCTGGGAGCTGACCGAAGGCCCGGGCTCGTTGACCAGGGTCCGCGTCTCCTACTGGACGGAGCCAGGTCTCTTCGATCGGGCCCGGGAAGCGATGACCGTCGCCTCCCCCCGCTACGAGCGCCGCTGGCGGGAGGCCATGCGCCGGCTGCGCGACCTGCTCGAGAGCGGCGGGTCGGCGGCAGGCCGATTCACCGTCGCCGGGGGCAACCGCTACGCGACCGGCATCCCTTAATAGACTCTCGCCGCCGCCCATGACCCTCCTTCGCAGAATCGTCCCGCCGCTGCTGGCCGCGCTCGCAATTTGCGCACTCGCCGCCACGATCTCCGCCTGCGGCTACTCGAGCGACTCGACCTCCGTGGTCGAGGGCGAGCCGGTGACCCTCGGCGAGGTCGACTACAACGTCATCTTCTCTCGGTTCCTCAACCGCAACGACACTGAGGACGCCGCCTTTCTGGTCGGTCAGCGCCCGCCCCCGCCGGGCAGCGCCTACTTCGGCGTCTTCTTCCAGGTCCAAAACGACTCGAAGAGCCCGCAGCCGCTGCCGGCATCGCTGACGATCACCGACGCCGACCATCAGAAGTTCGATTCGATCCCCAGCGACAGCCTCTACGCGCTGCATCTCGGTAGCGAGATCGACGCCGAGGATCAGCTCCCGGCGCTCGACTCGACTCCTCAGCAGGGCTCGATCGAGGGCTCGCTCGTTCTCTTCCTCCTGCCCGACTCCGCATCCGAGAATCGCCCGCTGATTCTCGAGATCCCGGGGGAGGACGAGAACGCCGAAGTAACCCTGGACCTCTAGAGGCCCGCGGAGAGGATCTGAGCCGCGGCCGGGGCGGCGACTTCGCCGCCCGAGGCGCCGGCGTCGACGAAGAGGACTCCGACCGCCAGCCTTGGCTTGTCGGCCGGGGCGAAGGCCGCGAACCAGGCATCCTTGATCTGGATCGGGTTCGGAACGTTCTCCTGTCCGGGCTCGGGACCGAGCTCGGCGGTGCCGGTCTTGCCGGCGACCTGGCCTTCGGCGATCGCGCCCGCGGTTCCGGTGCCGCCGGTCACCACGCCGATCATCAGGTCGGTGAGCTGGCCCGCCAGCTCCTTCGACATCACCCGCACCGGTTCTGCGTCCGGTCGCAGCTTGCGGTTGGCGACGATCGAGGTTGGTTCCCGCAGGCCGTCGTTGGCGATCGTCTGGGCGACGCTCGCCATCTGCAGCGGTGTCGCCAGCACCTCGCCCTGGCCGATCGCGCTGACCCCGAGGTCGAGGTCGGTGCCTATCTGCTCGGGGATGGCCGACTCCGGCGGATCCATCTCGCGCACGATTCGCGGCGCGTAGAGCGTCGGCGGAGAGTTGAAGCCGAAGCGCTCCGCGGTCGCCACCAGGTCGTCGTTGCCGATCTTCGGGCCGAGCGGCGCGAAGTCCGCGTTGCACGATTCCGCAAAGGCCTGGGCGAAGGTCCCTCCGCAGTACTCGCCGTTGGCATTGTTGATGAAGCGCCCGCCCACATTGATCCCGTTGAGGATCGGGAACTCGTCGTCGAGGGAGGCGACTCCCTTCTGGAAGGCGGCGGTGGTGGTGATGATCTTGAAGGTGGAGCCGGGCGGCTGAGGAGCCGAGAACGCCTGGCCTGCGAGGGCGCGGACGTTGCCGTTTCGCGCGTCGAGCACGGCAACGCCGCCGACGCGGCCGGCGAGGGCCGAGACGGCGGCGGATTGAAGGTTGACGTCGATCGTCGTTTTCACAGGCGCTCCGACTCGAGGCCGGGACTCGGCGAGGGTGCGAGCCAATCCGGACTCGGTCACCGCCAGCAACGAGCCGCCGGGCTTGCCTGCGAGGCGAGCGTTGAAGACCTGCTCGAGGCCGCTGATCCCGACCGGCGTTTCGGGAGGAAAGCCCTGTCGGGCCAGGCGCTCGAACTGGGTGGCATCGGCTTGACCGACCTCTCCGGTGACGTCGATCGAAGAGCTGCCCAGGGGATGGGAGCGAGCGGCGGCCGGCCCGGTGGCGAGCGGGGAGCCGTCCGCGGCGAGGATCGGCGCCCGCGGTGCCAGGTCGATCCTGCTCTCGAGGTGCTCGCCGTCGCGCAATCCCGGGAAGGCGAGGCTCGGTCCCCAGGCGATGCCGCCGTTCGCGAAGGGGAGCATCATCTCGGCCTGCACGCTGCCAAAGGCGACGGTGCCGGCCTCTATGGCCACCGGCACGACTGTCGTGCCGGCGATAGAGGCTGTGTCGGCTGGAGAGTCCGGGTCGATTGAGCGCAGCGTCGCCACCTCTGCCGCCTCGCGATAGGCGGCGGCAAAGTCCTCGGCCGTGATCGCCCTGCGCGAGGTCAGGCTCAACTCCCTGTACATCGCGGAGAAGTCCTTGCGCGCCCAGGCTTCGGTAAAGCGCCGCGCTGCGTCCTTCTCGGGCGAGCCTGGCGCGCCGGCCGCGGCGCCCCAGGCGAAGGACACGATCGCGATCAGGGCGAGCGGGAGCATGCGGGTGACCAGGCGGCGACGCCGCTCCACCTCAGGCGGACGGGGGCTCATTTGCTGGAAAGTAATGGAGGGGTCGGGTGCCTCGTCCCGCATCCCTCATCATTGATCCGATGACGGTCTTGGATTGGGGCATCGTTGCGTTCGTTCTGGCTCTCGTGCTCTGGGGATTTCGGGAGGGGGTGCTGGCTGGGGGGCTGATCGCGCTGGTTGCCGTGGGTTTCGTTTGGGCCTTTGGCGTCGCGGCCCTGCACGCTCCCGTTGCGACGGAGCTGCGACACGACGTGCGCCGCTCATTGATCCTGCGCAGCCTCGACCAGGTGCTGCCTCCCTCCGAGACGGTGATTCGCGCCCTGCGCCGGATCGACCCCGCGCCGGAGGTCTCCGGAGCGCCGCCGCCGATGATTCCACCCGACCCTTCGATCTCCTCCGATCCCGACGTGCAGCAGGCAGGCGACTCCGTCGTTCGCGTCTATGGCACGGCCTGTGGCCTGGGGCTCGAAGGGTCCGGTTGGGCGGCCCGTCCGGACCTGGTGGTCACCAACGCTCATGTCATCGCCGGCGAGGATGACACCACGGTGACGACTCGCGACGGCGCCTCGCTCGAGGCCACCGCGGTCCACTATGACCCGATCAACGATCTCGCCCTGCTCCATGTGGGCACCGAGCTTCCGGCGCTGCCGCTGGCGCCCGACCCCCGGTATGGCGCCGTCGCCGCTGTGCTCGGCTATCCGGGCAACGGCCCCTATTCGGTCGTGCCGGCTCGTTTTGGCGAAACCCGGGATGCGGTCAGCGATGACTCCTACGGCAGGGGGCCGTTGCACCGCTCCGTCTCATCCCTGCGCGGCAACGTTCGCAGCGGCAACTCCGGCGGCCCCCTGGTCGACGGGCGAGGCCGAGTGATGGGAACAGTGTTTGCCGCGACGACGACCGGAGTGCCCGGAGGCTTCGCGGTGCCAAATGAGATCGTGCGTGCCGCGCTCGACGGGGCGCGGCGGCTGGCGGTTGACACCGGCCCCTGCGTTGGGTGACCCATCACTTACGTTCAGTAAGCTGAATTGACGTGGAGGCAATATCCACCGAGTCATCGTCCGGGGTCTGTCCGCACTTTCACGCTGCGATCGAGTTGATCGGCAAGCGATGGACCGGAGCGATCGTTTGCGCTCTCATCGAGCGGCCGCTTCGCTTCGGCGAGTTGACCAGAGCGGTGCCGGGGCTCTCGGACCGGCTGCTCTCCCAGCGCCTGCGTGAGTTGGAGGACGAGGGCCTGGTTGCCCGCGAGGTCGAGGCCGGCTCTCCGGTCCGCGTCACCTACTCGTTGACCGAGAAGGGCGCCGGTCTGGGTCCCGCGATCGCCGAGCTGCGCGCATGGGCGCGGCTGTGGAAATAGGCAGATCGCGGGAAACCACGGACCCTGCCTGAGGAAAGGCCCCGATGACAGCCCCCCGAGGTCTCTCTAGCGTCCGGGGAGATGGATGCCGCGGAGAGGAAGCTGCAATCGGTGCCCGCGTCGGGTCTCTCACCCGATGACGCGATTCGCCCCTTCGCGCGGCTTTCGCACGCTGACGTCGAGTTCGCGGGCGGCAAGGGCGCAAACCTGGGTGAGCTGACCGCCGCCGGTCTTCCGGTCCCGCCCGGATTCGTCGTCGGCGCGCCGGCTTACGCCGCCTTCTGCGATGAGCTGGGATTGCGGGAGGAGATCGAGCGGCGACTCGGCGAGGTCGACGTCGAGGACACAGGCGCGCTCTCCGCGGTCGCCGCCGAGGTGCGTGCCCTGATCGAGTCGAAGCCGATGCCCGATTGGCTCGAGGAGGCGATCGTCGCGGCTCACCATGAGCTGGTCGGGGATGCGCGCAGCGCTGCCGTCGCGGTTCGCTCCTCGGCCACCGCCGAGGACACCGAGTCGGCCTCCTTTGCCGGAATGAACGAGACCTTCCTCAACGTACGTGGCGAGGCGGCGACGGTTGAGTCCGTGCGTCGCTGCTGGTCCTCCCTGTTCGGCGCCCGCACCGTGTACTACCGGGCAAAGCGTGGCTTCGGCCAGGCGGACATGGACATCGCGGTGGTCGTGCAGCGACAGATCGACGCGATCCGGGCCGGCGTGATGTTCACCATCGATCCTGCCTCCGGCGCCACCGACAGGCTGGTCATCGAGGGCGCCTTCGGGCTCGGCGAGTCTGTCGTCTCGGGCTCGGTGACGCCAGACCGCTATGTGGTCGACAAGGCGACCCTGCAGCTGACCCAGCGCGAGATCCACAGCAAGGAGCTGATGATCAAGCCTCAGTCCAGCGGCGGCACCGTCACCCGTCAGCTCCCCGCCGACCAGGCGCGCTTGCCGGTGCTGGGGGATGAGGAAGCGCGCTCGATCGCCGAGCTGGGCAAGCGCATCGAAGCTCACTACAAAGCTCCCCAGGACACCGAGTGGGCGATCGATGCCCGCGGCAAGGTGTGGATGCTCCAGTCACGCCCGATCACCGCGTCCGGGAGCCTTGCCCCGGCCACCGAGGACGTCTCGGAGCCATCCCCCTCCGTCGCCGGCCATCCCCTGGTACGCGGCCTTGGCGCCGCTCCCGGCGCGGCGAGCGGGCGTGTGAGGGTGATCCGCGAGCTCGAAGGCGCCGATGACCTTCGGGAGGGCGAGGTGCTCGTCACTCACATGACCGCCCCCGATTGGGTGCCTCTGATGCGTCGAGCGGCCGCGATCGTCACAGACTCGGGCGGAATGACCTGTCACGCGGCGATCGTTTCCCGCGAGCTGGGCATTCCCGCGGTGGTCGGGACGGCAAATGCGACGACGGCGCTTCACGACGGCGACGTCGTAACCGTCGACGCGGCCCGGGGCGTCGTAAGCGAGGGCGAGCACGTTCCCGAGAGGGCAGCCGCCACGCCCGCTTCCGCCCCCGGCGAGGGGGCGCCGGTGACCGCCACCAAGCTGCTGGTCAACCTCTCCGAGCCTTCGCAGCTGGAGCGGGCAGCGGCGCTTGACGTCGAGGGTGTGGGCCTGTTGCGCGCTGAGTTGATGCTGGTCGAGGCGCTCGACGGCAAGCATCCGAGGCTGCTGATGGAGGAGGGCAAGGGCGAGGAGCTCGTTGAGCGGATCGCGAGTGCCCTGGACGAGTTCGCCGCCGCATTCTCACCGCGGCCGATTACCTACCGGACGATCGACTTCCGCACCAATGAGTTCCGCGGCCTGGAGGGTGGAGATCGCTTCGAGCCCGAGGAGGCGAATCCGATGATCGGCTATCGCGGCGCCCTGCGCTACATGTGCGAGCCGGACCTGCTGCGCCTGGAGCTGGACGCGATCTCCCGTGTCTGGGATGCCGGCCACGACAACTTCCACGTGATGCTGCCCTTCGTCCGCACCCCACGAGAGCTGATCGCTGCCAGGCGCGAGATGGAGGCCGCCGGGCTCCTCAGCCGCCCCGGCTTCGAGCTGTGGGTCATGGCCGAGGTTCCGTCGGTGCTCTTCCATCTGGAGCGCTACGCGAAGCTTGGGATCGCCGGGATCTCGATCGGCTCCAATGATCTCACCCAGCTCGTCCTGGGCGCCGATCGTGACTCCGAGCTGGTCGCCGAGATCTTCGACGAGCGCGATCCCGCGGTGACCGAGTACATCGCCAAGCTGCTCGCCCGCGCGAAGGAGCTGGGCGTGCGAACTTCGATCTGCGGCCAGGCGCCCTCCGTGTATCCCGAGTACGCGGAGATCCTGGTCAGAGCGGGAATCGATGCGATCTCGGTGAACATGGACGCCGTCGACCATGCCCGCCATCTGATCGCCGCCGCCGAGCGGAAGCTGGTCCTCGACGCCGCGCGCGCCTGAAGGCCCGTACCGGCAGGGTTCCACTTAACTTTTTCGAGTTGCGTCTGCGACTGTCCGCGATCGGAAGCCGCAAAAAGTACAAGACGTTCCACCCCTACCGGTACGGGCCTTAAGGTGTGCGGCCTGGAGGAAGGGCGGAAGATCGTGGGGAGTGTGGCGCCGGAGTTGCCGGGGCCGTTTGCGGTTGGGCGCTACGCCAAGGCCCTGCGCAATGAGCTGCGCAAGCGGGCGCGGGTTCTGCTGATCGGCGAGGTGACCGGTGTCGGCCGCAGCAAGGTCCAGGCTTATTTTGAGCTGCGCGACGCCGAGGGCGCGGTCCCCTGCGCGATCTGGCTCGATGACCTGAAACGGGCCGGCCTGCCGGAGGGCGGGCTCCGGGATGGGGTCGAGCTGGTGATCGCCGGCGGTCCCGACTACTACCCCGGCGGCGGCCAGGCTTCCCCGAGCTTTGCCTTTCGCGCCACCCACGTGCGGTTGGCGGGGGAGGGAGACCTGTTGGCGCGGCTGGAGGCATTGCGCAAGCAGCTGCGTGCCGAGGGGCTGTTCGAGCTTCAGAAGCAGTTAGCGCGACCGCTGCTGCCGCGCACGATCGGGGTGGTTACGGCGGAGACCGGCGCCGCCCGGCGCGACTTCTTGGCCGGGCTGGAGCGGCGCGGCTGGGCCGGGACGGTGGTGTGGGCGTTCGCGCCGGTCCAGGATCGCCACGCAGCGCCCGCGATCTCCGCCGCGATCCAGAGCCTGGCTGCGCGTCCCGAGGTTGAGGTGGTCGTCGTCACCCGGGGCGGCGGCAGCCTTGCCGACCTGTGGGCCTTCTGCGACGAGACGCTTTGCCGCACGGTGGCGATGCTGCGGGTGCCGGTGGTGAGCGCCATCGGGCACGAGCGCGATGAGACGCTGATCGATGACGTCGCCGCGTTTGCCTGCTCCACCCCCACCCATGCCCCGGAGGCGGCTGTCCCGCTCGATTGCCATGCGGCACGACGTGACCTTGCGCGCCATGCATCCGCCCTGCGCCGAGCGGCCGGGGGTGCGCTCTCCATCCGTACGCCTCACCTCGTCGCGCTGGCGCGAGGGCCGGGCCGGGCGTTGCGCCGGGAGCGTGCGACGCTCAATCAGACGATCCGGGAGATCCGCGCTGCGGCCGAGCGCGGCGTTGCCGAGCGTTTCGCCTACCAGCGCCGGCTCGCCCTCGTCGTGTTCGAGCGGGCGCGGCGGCGTGCCGTCGGCCCGGATATGCAGCGGCGACGCGATTCGCTGCACCGGGCAGCGGTGGCGTTGCGTGCCCATGAGCCGCAGCGCACCCTGGAGCGCGGCTATGCGCTGGCCGAGACCCTCGACGGAGAGCCTGTGACGAGCGCCGAGGAGGCGCGCGCCGCAGATCGGATTAGTCTGCGTTTTGCCGATGGCCGAATCAGAGCGAAAGCAGAGCGCGGGGGCGAAAGCTGACTCCTATGAAACGGCGGTGGAGCGACTGGAGGAGATCATCGACCGGCTCGACTCCGGCCAGGCCGGGCTGCGGGAGACGCTCAACCTCTGCAAGGAGGGCAGCGAGTTGGTTACCTACTGCGCCGCCGAGTTGGACGCCGTCGGCGAGAGCCTGAAGGAGCTGAAGCTCGAGGAGCTTGCCTCTCAGCTCGAAGCGGCGAGCGAATCCGGCACGACCTGATCGGCCCGCGCGACCCGGCCGACCGTTTCTTCCAACCGCTGCCGTCCCGCCTCGATGGCGGCGCTGTCGAGAGTCTCGACGAGGGGCTCTTCGGGTCGCTCAAGGAAGATGTAGGCGACCTCCACCTCATCCGCTCCGCGCGCCTCGCCCACCGCGAGCGCGTATATGTCGCGCTGGGTCTCGTAGCGCCGGACGTGCTCGGCGGGTGTGGCGGCGCCGAGGCCGTCGGTCTTGTAGTCGACGATCAGCGGTGGGCGGCCGTCGTCTTCGACCAGAAGATCGATCGAGCCACGCAGGACGGTGCCCGCCAGGTAGAGCAGGAGCGGAACCTCCGCTCGGCTGCGCGTCGCGTTTTGGACCCGCTCGGCGAAGAGGGGAGAGCGGAGCCAGGCATGGACCGCCTCCAGCGCATCGGCTTCGCCGGCATCGGGGTCGAGCCCGGCGGCGGTCGCGAAGCGGCGAGCCAGCTCGGATGGCGGCTCCCGCCAACCGTTGGCCTGGCTCCACTCAAGCAGGGAATGCACGGCGATCCCGCGCGCGGCCCCCTCTTCGCGCTCGCTCTCATCCTCCCCCGAGTTCGCACTTATTCGCGGTATGCGCGAATAAGTGCGAACTCGATTCGTTTCTTCCAGTTCGGCGGAGATCGCGGTGTAGGAGAGAGGTCGGATAGACGTCGCCGGGAGCGGCGGCCGGGCCAGGGGCGCCGGTCCTTCGCCGAGCGCCCGGACGGCGCCCGCTTCGCGCTTGATTGCCGCCAGCTCGGCGGCGCGCTGAGCTGAGGGAGCGTTGACGCGTACGGCGACCTCGGAGGGGGCGAAGGTTGCGTCCAGGCCCTCGCGCGGCTGCGGGGACGGGATCGAAACGGCCGAGTCGCGCTCGCGGTCGATCTCGAAGCCGTCGACGATCCGCTCGATCACCGGTGTGCCGGGTTTCGTCTCTTTCCCGGGCTCTGGCTTGACCACTCCGCTGAGAATCAGCCGCTCCCGCGCCCGGGTCGCCGCCACATGGAAAAGCCGCAGACCCTCCTCGGAATCGCGCCGCTTCGCCTCGTCACACAGCTCGGCGTAGGAGTAGAGATTGATCGAGCCGGCGCCGAGCCGGCGCAGCTGCATTCCGATCCGTGGCTCCTCCGCCTCGCGACCGATAGTCAGCAACGGAGCCCGCGAGCCGGCCAGCAGACTACGCGAGAGGTCGGGCACGGCGACGACGCCGAACTCCAGCCCCTTGGCGTTGTGGACGGTCATTATCCGCACCCCGTCGTGGCCTTCGGCCGCCGTTGCGGCCTGCGGTTCGACATCGACCTCCGCGCGAGTGGCGAGGAAGTCGAGCAGCCCGCGCAGGTCCCGTCCCTCGCGCGACTCGAACTCCGCCGCCAGCCGCATCAGCTTGCGCACGTTGGCAAAGCGCGCCTCACCGGCGGGGCGCATCAGCACGGCGAGGTCGTAGCCGGTGTCGGTGACGGCCGCCTCGATCAGCCCCGCAAGCGAGAGTCGAGTGCCGCGCTCGCGCAGGGCGGCGATCTTCTCGGCGAAGCGCCGCAGGAGCGCGATCTCGCTCTCGGGGATCTGCGCCAGGTGCTCCGGCTCCGCCAGCTCCGCTTCGCGCCCCCCGGTCGCCTGCTCCACAGCCGGCCAGACGTGCCGCCGCTTCCCCGTCGCCGCGCGCAGCAGCCAGAGGGTGTCGGGGGCGAGCCCGCAGGCAGGGGAGGCTAGGGCGCCAAACAGCGCCTGGTCGTCGAGTGGGTTGGCGATTGTCGCCAGCAGCGCGCAGACGTCGGCGACCTGCTGCTGGGACCAGTAACCGCGACCGCCGACGACGTAGGGACGCAGCCCGGCACGCTCCAGCGAGTCCTCGTAGGCGTCGAGGTGGGTGAAGGCGCGCAGCAGCACGACCATCTCCCCGCGCGGGACGCCCTCGTCCGCCAGCCTCGCGAGTCGCTCGGCGACGAAGCGGGCCTCGGCGAGGCAGTTGAGCGGGGTACGGCCATCGACGGTCGGCGCCAGGTCGATCCCTTCCTCGTCCCAGTTGTCGCGGGCGGTTAGCAACAGCTCCACCGCCGGGCCCTCGCCGGGGGGTGCCGGCTTGGATGGCGCGGCGCCTACCCGCAACGGCCTGAAGGAGCCGTCGAGCAGTTTGTCGCCAAGTGCGTTGATGGCGCCGATCACCTCGGGCCGGGAGCGGAAGTTGCCGCTCAGTGCCATCGTCGCGGCACCGGCGCTTTCCTCCATCGAAACCCGGCGCTCGCGGAACACATCGAGATCGGCGTGGCGAAAGCCGTAGATCGACTGGAACTCGTCGCCGACGACCATCAGCTCGCTGCAGGGTCCGCGCAACGCCTCGATCAGTCGCAGCTGCAACCTGTTGGTGTCCTGGAACTCGTCGACCATCAGCTGGCTGAAGCGGGCGCGGTATGCCCCGCCGATCTCTCGCTCCAGCAGGCGGGTGGCGAGGATCTGCAGGTCCTCGAAGTCGATTCCCGCGCGCCTTTCCTTCGCCGCTTCGAAGCGCGAGGAGAACAGTTCCAGCAGGGTTGCGACGTGACGGTAGGCCTCGCCCCCGGGGCCGGCCTCAGCGGCTCGCGCGACGGCGGCTTCGATCGCCTCCCGGTACTCGGCGACGCCCTGCGCCTTGCTGTCGGTGCGCAGTGCGGACAGCTCGTCGAGGCCGATCTCCCGGGCGGCGTCCCCCAGCACGACCAGGGCGCGCTCCAAGAGCTCTCGTTTGGGATCGTTGGGCTTCAGCTCCTCCAGTCCCGCGGCGGCTGCCTCCGCGGCTTTTCGCACCGCTCCGGCCCAATCGGCCTGCGGCGGCTCCGGCAGGCGCGGCTCGGCAATGCCGCGGCTGCGCAGCTCGGCGTGAACCCCTATGACCAAAGAGCGCAGCCCGTCGATCTCGAAGGTAGCGACCGTTTCCTCACGGGACTCCTCGCCTCCGGCCAGAAACTCCTCCAGCGCGTCGTCGAATGCTTCCCGCGCCGCACGTTCGGCCTCCAGCGCGTCCAGCACCCGGAAGCCGGGATCGACCCCGGCGGCGACCGGGTGGCCGGCGAGCAGGCGGTTGCAGAAGCCGTGGATCGTCGTGATCCAGGCGCCGCCGATCCCCACCAGCAGGTCGCGGGCGCGCTCGTCACCCTCCGTCGCGCGGCGGACCAGCTCGGCGCGAATCCGCTCGCGCAGCTCGGCCGCCGCCTTGTCGGTGAAGGTGAAGGCAAGGATCTCGTCGGGAGAGACGCCCTCTTCGCAGGTCAAGCGGCAATAGCGGTCGACCATGGTGCCCGTCTTGCCGGTTCCTGCTCCAGCTTCCAGCAACACGTCGTGCCCCGCGGCGCGGATCGCCGTCGCCTGCTCGGGAGTCGGCCTCCGCTCGCTCACCGCTCTTCCACCTCGAAGTCGTCGTCGGTGACGGGTGCCCGGTCGCGGCGGCAGATCGGCGCGAAGTCGCAGAAGGTGGGGCAGGTGTCGTGTCCGCGCAGGCCCTCGCGCGGGCCCGGGTCGCGGCGGATGTCCCCTCGTCGCATCCGGGCGACGATTGCGCCCGCCCGACTTCGCGCTTCGTCCAGCAGCGCCTCCAGCTCCGTCGCGTCGACCAGGTCGGTGCGGATCAGGCCGTAAGAGGAGAGGTTTTCCGCCGCCTCGTCGAGCACCGCGCCGCGAGGGCGTCGCTCCGAAGTTCCCTTCAGCGGGTGGTAGAGGCCGCCTACGGGCGCCCCACCCCAGTGCTCGGCGACGGCGATCAGGTAGAGCTGAAGCTGCAGCCTCGCCTTCTCCTCGAACTTGTCCCGGGGGGTGACGGACCCCGCCAGCTTGTAGTCGAGGACCAGGGCGCGGCCGTCGAGCGCGCGGTCGACCCGGTCGATCGCGCCGTGCAGGCCCCAGCCGTCGATCTCCAGGATTGGTCGCTCGCTGTCCTCTTGCTCGCCGAAGGCAGCTTCGAGCAGCCAGGGCTCGAAGCCTCCTGTTTCGCGGCGAGCCTCCTCGGCCAGGAAGCGGATGAGCAGACGCTCGACCCGGCGCACGATCGCCCGCTCGGCGGGGTGCTCGCCCAGCTCTCGCTCGGCGGCGATCGCGGTCACCAGTTTCCGCCCGCGCGCGGTCCAGGCGTCGAGCGAGCCGGGGCGGGGGAGAGGGTCATCTCCCGGCCGCTCTGTGTAGAGGCGGTACAGCGCCTCGTGCATCAGGCCGCCCTGGACGAGCGGGTCGGGGGCGGGGTCGAGGGATTGCGGGTCGAGCTCGTGCCCGGCGAACCAGCGGTAGGAGCACACGTCGAACTCCTCCAGGGTGGTGCCGCCGTAGGCGGGGATGGCGGCGAGCGACTCGAGCGTGGCGGGGTTGCTTAATGGTCCCGGTGCGCGCGAAGCCGCCTCCGCCGTGACCGCGGCGGCGAGCCGGGTCTCGATTCGATCTCCGACTGTGGCTTCAGGCGCCGCGAGCGCCAGCAACACTCGCCGGTCGGCGTTGTTCCCGTGCACAGCGATCGCTCGGGCCAGCTCGTTCTCG
Organism: Solirubrobacterales bacterium; assembly: GCA_036381235.1. Taxonomy (GTDB): domain Bacteria; phylum Actinomycetota; class Thermoleophilia; order Solirubrobacterales; family 70-9; genus DASVDE01. The sequence goes on from DASVDE010000025.1 coordinate 18,166, forward strand.
GAGGGCGCTTCGGCGACGGGGTTGACGACCCGTGTCAGGTCCCGCCCGCGCACGATCGACTCCTCGACGGGGTCGGGGCGCTCTCCGCTCGGCGGCGGCGCCAGCAGGCGGCGGACATCGTCGAGCAACGGCGAGCGCGCTTCCGCGGCGCCGTTTTCATCGCTGTCCCGATAGGAGAGGAAGAGGCTCTTGCGCGGCAGTGAGAGGCAGACGTAGAAGAGGTAGCGCTCCTCGGCATCGGCGTCGCGGCGGGGGTCGAGGCCTAGCGACTCGCGCTGCTGCTCGGAGAGGAAGGGGTCGCCTCCGCGGTCGCGGCGGGGAAACTCGCCGTCCTGGAGCGAACCGACGAACACGTGGTCGAAGCGCCCGGCGCGCAGGCGGTACGGATCGGCGATCCGCACCCGCCCCTCGACCGGGCCGCTCCAGACGCGGAACCTGATTCCTTTCAGGACTCCAGCCAGTTCTTCGGGGCGAGGAGCCAGGTTGCCCATCTCGCAGAGATCGGAGAGGGCACTGGATATTGCCGCGGCCGCCCGCGACTCCATTGCGGCGTCCGCAGTTTTCGCGATCTCCTCTCCCTGCGGCAAGCGAGACCCGATCCTGACGACGAGCCGGCCGATCTCTTCGGCGAGTTGGGCCGGGGATCCTCCGGCTGCCTTTCGCAGACGCGCCAGGTCAGGCGGTAGGTCGCCGCTCTCGCTGCTCCAAAGCTCCAGCGCCTCCGCGGCGCTCCGCACCCGTCCGCGGCGAATCGCCCGCTCCAGCCAGTCGACCTTTCCGGGCGGAGCTCCCGAAGGGCCTCGCAGGAAGCGCAGCAGGTCGCTCGCCCGCCGCTCCCCGAATTCGGCTTCGAGCAGGGCGATCAGTCCGCCGCCGACAGCAGTTCCGGCGACCGGCAGCTCCGCCTCCAGCGCGGTGGCGATGCCGTAGGACTCGAGCACCGAGGCGACGAGCGGCCCACGCCGCACTGGATCGCGCAGGGCGATGGCGACCTCCGCCGGATCGACCCCCTCGGCCACCAGCTTCGCGATCTCGACGCCGATCGCTTCTGCCTCGCCTCGCTCTCCGGCCGAGCGCAGCAGGGTCAAGCCGGGGTCGGGCGGCAGCGCCTCGGCGTCGATTTCGCCGAACTCCCGCTCGATGTGGAACAGAAGCGGGTTGTCGGTGTTCGCGGGGTCGGCTTCCGTGAGGTGCTCGTCCTCCGCCCCGATCTCCTCGCGCAGCCTGGTCAGCAGCGCCGCGCGAGGCCCCAGCGCGCTGCGACCGTCTTCGTAGGGAAGTGCCACGGTGACCGCGGTGGTCCCGGCCAGCTCTCGAATCAACTCGAACTGGTTACCGGTCAGATCGTCGAGCCCGTAGAGGAAGACCGGGCGTTCGCCCCAGAACTCGCCGGACTGCTCCAGCAGGGCGATCGCCTCGCCGGCGATCTGGTGCGGGTCGGCCCGGCCGAGCCGGTCGCGCACCGCGGCGTAGCCGGCGAAGAGGGTGGCGATGTCGCTGAGATAGGCGGAGCCTTCCAGCGTCTCCGTTCCCATCTGCACGGATTCGGCATCCAGCCCGGCACCCTGCAGCTCGTCGAGCAGGCGCTCGAAGGCGAAGGCGAAACCGGCCTGGGCGGTCGAGTGCCGCAGCGGGCCCAACTCGCGCCGCCGTTCGTCGATCGCGACCGAGATTGCGCGCAACCGCTGGGCCGGTGTCAGCTCGACGCCCGGAGGCGCGCCGCCCGCCGTCGCTACCGTGCGAAAGAGCGCGCCGAAGGTCATCACCGATCCGCCGAGCACCGCGCCGCTCTCGCACAGCTCCCGCTCGATCCAGAACACCTCATCCATGGTGGGCACGACTAGGATCGGATCCTGCTCGAGCGCATCGGTGAAGAGTTCGAGGATCAGGCCGATGCGGCCGGAGTTGAGGGGGCCGTGGATGAGGTTCAGCGGCATCTCTCTCAGCCTATGGATCGCCCCGGCGCGCTTCGGCCGCAAACTGCGGCCTCCGATGCCAGCTTTGCCGTCTACCACCCTCTCTAGATTTGGGCGCCAGATGGCACTTTGCTTCGTAGACCCGGGGGATGCGATACGCGCGATAGCCGACTCGGTCGGCCGTGAGGCGCGCCGCCAACTGCTGGGTGAGGCGGTGCGCGCCTGGGTCGACGAGATCCCCGACGACGAGCTCGAGACCCACTACGCCAAGGCGTTATCCGAGCTCGATGAGCACGACCTCTCGATGCTCGCCGCCTGGCATGGTTCGCTCGAGGTCGGCCATCCGCTGCCCAACCGCGACTTCCTCATGGGCGCCTTCCCCTCGCTCGGCGAGCATCGCCGCGAGGCACTGAAACTCGCCGCCGGCTTTCGCGGCGAGGAGGCGGTCGACGCCGGCGTCACCGAGGAGGACGCGCTGGAGCTGGTCCTCGGCCTGCTCTCGCCTCCCCGTCTGATGGAGCTGGCTGCGGAGGCGGTCGACCTCTACGTCTGGGATCGCGCCGGCTCAGACAACTAGCGCGGCGCGGATCTCGGCGATCGCCTGCGGGTTATCGCGGAAGTGGACGGCGGTCATCCCGGCCTTGCGCGCCCCCTCGCAGTTGACGGGGACGTCGTCGACGAAGAGGCAGGCCTCGGCGGGGAGCCCGATCCGCTCCAGGGTCAGCTGGTAGATGCGCGACTCGGGCTTGCGGCAGCCGACGAAGCCGGAGTCGATGACCGTCTCGAAGATCTCGTCGACTGGCAGCATCGAGCGCCACAGCGGCTCCCACTCGCGCACGTTGTTGGTCAACATCGCCATCCGGTAGCCGCTGCGCTTCAGCTCCCGCATCAGCTCGATCATCGGCGGGTTTGGGTTGAGGGCCTCGAAGTAGATCTCTTTGAAGCGGTGCATCTCGGGACGGTGGCCGAGCAGCGGCTCCAGCCCGTCGGTGAGCCGCTCTAGGAAGTCAACCTCGGTGATCTCGCCTCGCTCCAGCTCGAAGAGAGGGTTATCGCCGTTGGCTTCGGCGATCGTCTGCATCGCCTTGCCCAGGGTCTCGGCTGAGATCCCGGTCTGGTTCTGGAAGGCCATGAAGGACTGCAACAGCGGGGTGGTCAGCACCCCGCCGAAGTCGGAGATCACCGCCTCGATCCTGGGACCCTCAACCATCGGCGGCGCGCACGATCTCGTAATGACCGAGGCCCTCGCGCCCCTCTACCGCCCAGCGGAAGAAGGCGACCCGGGAATCGAGCCCGGGCTTGTGGATCGCGGCGGCGTTGATCAGCGTCCCGGCGCCGCGCAGGGGCTGGCTCTCGTCTCCGTCGAGCCACAGCTCGAGCGTCGCGCGCCTCTGCACCCCGTCTTCGCCGTACTCGGTCGAGAGCAGCGCCTCGGAGACCTCGACCGGCGCTCCGTCGGGGTCGCAGACGATCGCCGCCACCTGCTCTTCGCCGTGCCCCCGAGCGCCAGGTGGGCGAACAGCGGTTAGCGCCAGCAGCCCCCCGTCGGCGAAGACGATCCCGATCGAGCGGCGCAGGGTGGCCGCATCCGCATCTATCCGCTCGGCGTTCATCGCGCGGAAGCCTAGTGGCAGCGTCCGGCTACCATTGGCGCATGTCTGAGAACCAGTCCACCGTGCTGACCGAAGACGACGTGCTCGAGGCTCTCGAAGAGGTGATCGACCCCGAACTGGGGCTCGACTTCGTCTCCCTCGGCCTCGTATACGACGTCGACATCGAAGGCTCCGACGTCTACGTCACCTTCACCCTGACCACGCCCGCCTGCCCGATCGGCCCGCAGGTCTCCGAGCAGATGAAGGAGTTCGTCGGCGATCTTCCCGGCGTCAGCGCCGTTCACCCGAAGATGATCTTCGACCCTCCCTGGTCCCCGGAGATGATGACCGAGGACGCCAAGTTCGCGCTGGGCTTCTAGCGCGGAAGTCGGGGATCTTCACCCGGCGCTTCCTGGGCGGTCCCTTCGTAGTCGTAGTGTCGTGTGGAGTCGTAGGACCGCGTCGGGCCACCGCGGCCGACTGGAAAGCTGACGATCGAGAAGCGGCGCAGCAGGAGAGGTCGCATCAGGCGGCGCGCGATCGCTCTGGTGGGCGGGAGCAGCAGGGCCAGGCCAAAGACGTCGGTGATGAAGCCAGGGGTGAGGAGCAGGGTGCCGCCGATCACGATCAGGACGCCGTCGGCCACTTCGCGGCCGGGGAAGCGCCGCGCTGCCAGCGCCTCGTTGAAGCGACGCCAGGCGCCGCGGCCCTGGTGGCGGAGCAGCAGGGAGCCGAGCAGGGCGTCGGCGAGCAGCAGGGCAAGCGTCGCCCAGATGCCGATCAGTTGGCCGATCTGAATGATCACGTACAGCTCCGCGATCGGCACGACGATGAAGAGGATCACCAGCAGCGCCATGCAAGAGAGCGTAGTGGGGTCGATGCGCGGGCTCCTGGCGACTTATCCGCGCATAGCGCGGATAAGTCGCCAGGACGCCTCAGGCGGGGGTTGCCGCAGAGGCCGCCGCCTCTTCCAGCTCCTCGAGCGAGCGGCTGAGGCCGGCCGCGATCTCCGCGGCGTCCTCCATCGAGTCGTAGTCGGCGAGGAGGCCGAAGTTGATGTGGCCGTTGTAGCTCATGATGGCCACAGCCAGGGCGTGGTTCTCGGGCAGGAAGGCGACCGGGAAGACCTCCTCCAACTCCCGTCCAAGTACGTAGAGGGGCATTTGGGGGCCGGGCACGTTGGTGACAATCAGGTTGAAGAGACGGGTGGAGAAGTTGATCCGCGAGGCCTGGGCGAGCAGGGTCGGCGGCGCGAAATCGTTGAATCGAGCGATCACCTCGGCGCCCAGCGCCTGCTTGGAGCGCTTCAGCCCCTCCATCTGCTCGCTGACGACCCGCAGGCGCCGCACCGGGTCCTCGACGTAGACGGGCAGCGGCCCCCGCATTGCCGCGATCCGGTTGCCGAGGTTGCCGCGATCGTCCTCGCTGCGGATCGAGACCGGCACCAGCGCCCGCAGCTCCAATCCCTCGGTTCGGATCCCTCGCCCGTGGAGCCATTCGCGCAGGGAGCCGGTCACGACCGCCAGGACCACGTCGTTGACGGTGCCGCCCAGCACATTCTTGATTCGCTTGAAGGCATCCAGATCGCCGCGCGCCCAGACGAAGCGGCGATGCGGGCCGATCGGCTGGTTGAGAGGCACGTCCGGCGCCGGGTCGGCGAAGGCGCCGGCCACCTCGCCCATCGCTTCGAGTGCCTCAACCAGCCGCCGCGCAGCAGTTTCGGGGTGGCGGACCGCTTCGGCCGCGCGCTCGACCAAGCCCACCGGGGCGGCAGCCAGGTCGGTCGCGGCGCGGGCCATCAGGTCGGCGGTGCTCGGCTCGGGGTTGGGCGCCCAGTTGTCCTCGACAGGGGCCGGCTCGGGAACCGGCTCGAGGTCGAACAGGACCGTGCCGATGTCAACGCTGGAGACGCCGTCGACCATCGCGTGATGGGTCTTGGTGAGGATCGCGAATCGGTTGCGCTCCATTCCCTGCACCAGCCACAGTTCCCACAGTGGCTTGGAGCGGTCGAGCTGCTGGGAGAAGACCCGCCCGGCAAGGCGCTTCAGCTCTTCCTCGCCGCCGGGCTCGGGCAGCGCCGTATGGCGAATGTGGTAGGTGAGATTGAAGTTGACGTCGTCGACCCACAGGGGTCGTCCCGCCTCCAGGGGAGGCACCGCGAGGCGCTGGCGGAAGCGCGGCACCATGCTCAGCCGCCCCCTCACGTGCTCGACCAAATCGACGTATTTCGGCGGCGGCCCCTCGAAGATGAGGATTCCCCCGACGTGCATGTGGCTGGAGGAGGTTTCGTTGGTCAGAAACGAAGCATCGACAGCGGTCAGCCGGTCGAGGTGTCCTCCATTGGTGCTCACGGTTGAACGGTACCCTGTTCCGAATGGCCGCCACCACGGTTTCCTCCCCCCGCAAGGTCCTGCTCGCCGCTCCGCGTGGCTACTGCGCAGGCGTCGATCGGGCCGTGCAGACGGTTGAGCAGGCGCTCGACCTCCACGGCGCTCCCGTCTACGTCCGCAAGGAGATCGTCCACAACAAGCACGTGGTGCAGGAGCTGAGCAAGCGCGGCGCGATCTTCGTCGAGCAGGAGACCGAGGTGCCGGAGGGCGAGATGGTCGTCTTCTCCGCCCACGGCGTCGCACCGGCTGTGCACGACAACGCCGCCGCCCGGGGGCTGCACACGATCGATGCGACTTGCCCATTGGTCACCAAGGTCCACGTCGAGGCACGTCGCTTCGCCGCCGACGGCTACACGATCGTGATGATCGGCCACGAAGGCCATGAGGAGGTCGAAGGGACCACGGGGGAGGCACCCGACAGCATCGTCCTCGTGCAGACCGTCGAGGAGGTGGAGGGCCTCGAGGTGCCCGACCCCGAGCGCGTCGCCTTCATCACCCAGACCACTCTTTCAGTGGACGAGACCGCGGAGATCATCGCCGCCCTGCGCGCCAAGTTCCCGGCAATAGTCAGCTCCAAGTCAGACGACATCTGCTACGCCACGACCAACCGCCAGATCGCCGTCAAGCAGCTCGCCCGCGAGTGCGATCTGGTCCTGGTGATCGGCTCCACCAACTCCTCCAACTCCAACCGCTTGGTCGAGGTCGCCCGTGAACACGGCGCAGCTTCCCACCTGATCGACAACCACACCCAGGTGCGGGAGGAGTGGCTGGAGGGAGTCGAGACCGTCGGCATCACCTCGGGGGCCAGCGCTCCGGAGGAGCTGGTCGAAGCGCTGGTCGGCTTCTTCCGCGATCGCGGCGCCGCCGACGTCTCCGAGCTGCGCACCGTCCATGAAGACGTCCGCTTCATGTTGCCCAAGGAGATCCGCCAGGAGGTAGCCGCCAGGGCGTAGTGGGGTCGGTGCGATGAGAAAGCGTGTCTACCTGGGCGGGACGGCGCTATGCCTGGCAGTGCTTGCGGGCGTGTGCGGATTGATTGCGGAGAGCAGCGACTCCGCCGCCCTCAAGGCCCATGGAGGAGCTCGAGCAGCGCAGCTTGCTCGTGAGCTCGGCCCCGGCGTGGACGTTGCAGTGCATCGCGAGACCGGCCGGGTTCGCTTCATCGGAGCTTCGCCGGCCAGGCCGATCGCTCGGCCCGCGGGCATCGGTCAAAGCGCTCCGCCTTCCGCCGTCGCGCGCGTGTTCGTCGACGCCCACGGAGAAGACCTCGGGCTGTCGGGGGGGTCGAAGTCCCTTCGCGTGTCCGCGACGACAAGCGGCCCCAGGGGCGAATCGACGGTCCGTTTCCAGCAGGAGATCGGTGGCGTCCCCGTCCTGGCCGGCGAGCTGGCCGTAACCGTCGACGGACGGGGCAACGTCCTCTCCTTGCTCGGCGAGACCGAGCCGCAAAGCGTCGATACGACGGCACAGGTCAGCGCCGAAGAGGCCCGCCGGACCGCGATCGCGGTGATCGCGAAGCACGATCCCTTGGGGGCGGCTACGCCTCGCGCCGGACAGCCACGGCTCGGGATCTACGATTCGCGCCTGCTCGGTGGGCCGGGGCTCGGGCTCCCGACGCTCGTCTGGCAGGTCGAGGTGGCCACGCCCGGCTCCCCACTGCGCGAGCTCGTCTTGGTCGACACGAAGGTCGGCGTCGTCGCCGAGACGATTGACCTGACCGAAGAGGTCAAGGACCGTCGGGTGTGCGACGCCGCGAACAGCTCCAGCCGCTATCCGTGCGCGGCGCCGTACGATCGCCAGGAGGGAAACGGCGCGACCGGCAATGTGGACATCGACCTCGCATACGACTTCGCCGGCGATACCTACGACTTCTACTCGAGCCGCTTCGGCCGCGACAGCCTCGACGGCGCCGGCCTGCCCCTGCTGTCGACGGTACGCCTGTGCCCGGCGGGTGAGACCTGTCCCTACGCCAACGCATTTTGGGATGGCTCACAGATGGCCTATGGACAGGGATTCGCCGCCGCCGACGATGTGGTCGGTCACGAGCTCAGCCACGGCTTCACCCAGTACACCTCGAACCTCTTCTACTGGTACCAGTCGGGGGCGATCAACGAGTCGATGTCGGACGTCTTCGGCGAGCTGATGGATCTGACCAACGGCGTCGGCACCGATACGCCATCCGTTCGCTGGTTGATCGGGGAGGACATTCCCACCATCGGGGCGATCCGCGACATGCAGGACCCCGCGGCCTTCAACGATCCCGACAGGATGACCAGCTCACGCTACGTCGCCGACATCGAGCAGGACGACAGCGGTGGCGTCCACACCAACAGCGGCGTCAACAACAAGGCCGGGTATCTGATCACCGACGGAGACACGTTCAACGGCAAGACCGTGACCGGGCTCGGGATCGACAAAGCGGCGCGCATCTACTATGAGGCCGAATCGAGCCTGCTCACCTCGGGCAGCGACTACGCCGACCTCTACGAGGCCCTGCAACAGGCGTGCACCAACTCGATCGGCGGCTCCGAGGGGATCACAGCATCCGACTGCGTCGAGGTCACCGACGCCGTCGACGCCACCGAGATGAACCAGCAGCCGCTCAACGGTCCCGCCCCGGAGGCTCCGGTGTGCGGCACTAGCCAGACTCCGGTCGGCCTCTTCTTCGACGATCTCGAGAACCCGGCGAGCGGCAACTGGACGCACGGCGCCCAGTCAGGCACCGACGGCTGGTACTACCCCCAGAACCCGAACCCGTTTTCGTTCGATGCCACGTACGCGACGAGCGGCGACATGAACATCTGGGGGAACGACGAGGGCAGCGCGGCGGACTACTCGATCGCCGGCACCGTAGACGTCGCGATCCCGGCCGGCGCTGTCTACCTGCGCTTCGATCACTCCTACGCGTTCGAGGACAAAGCCAAAGACGGGACGCGATATGACGGTGGACAACTCGAGTACAGCGTCGATGGCGGCAAAACCTGGCTCGACGCCGGTTCGCTTTTTACCGACAACGGCTACAACGGTCAGATAACGAAAAACACCGGCAACCCGCTGGCGGGTGAGTCGGCGTTCACGGCCGAGAGCCACGGCTACATCTCCTCCCGGGTCGACCTCTCGACTCTCGCCGGCAAATCGGTCCGCTTTCGCTTCCGCATCGGCACCGACGCTTCGGTCGACGACTACGGCTGGTTCATCGATGACGTTCGCGTCTACAAGTGCGAGGAACCCATCGACACCACACCCCCCGCCGCACCCCAGATAACCGCCACCGCCCCCGACTCCCCGGCCAACGACAACTCCCCCGAGGTCAAGGGCTCAGCCGAGTCCAGCTCGACCGTGAAGCTCTACGCCACCGCCAACTGCAGCGGC
>DASVDE010000026.1:0-95810 GCA_036381235.1 Solirubrobacterales bacterium
GTCGAGTTCAGCAGCGCGGCGTCCGCCTCGCCCTCCACCTGATCGCGCTGCAGGGCGATCAACGGGGAGACGACGACGGTCGCGCCGTCGATCAGCTGCCCGGCGATCTGGTAGATCGCCGTCTTGCCCGAGCCGGTCGACATGATCGCCACGGTGTCGCGGCCGGCGAGGACGGACTCGACCGCCTCCCGCTGGCCGGGCCGCAGGCTCTCGAACCCGAGCCGCTCCCGGGCCACGCGCATGATGCGGTCGCTCACCGCCCGCACGTTATCCGGGTGACTAGCCTCGGAAACGGAGATGGCGAGCACGACCGCCCGCGTCCACGACCAGCGCCGCAACCTGCCCGACGGGCCGGGCGTCTACCTGTTCCACGACGCCAAGGGCAAGGTCATCTACGTCGGCAAGGCGAAGTCGCTGAAGAAGCGGGTGGCCAGCCACTTCTCGAACCCGGTCACCCGGGGCGCGACGGAGATGACCGACACGATCGACTCCGTCGAGTACCTCCTCGTGGCCAGCGAGGCCGAGGCGCTGCTCGTCGAGCAGAACTTCATCAAGCAGTACCAGCCGCGCTTCAACATCCGGCTGCGCGACGACAAGTCCTATCCGTACATCGCGATCTCGATGGACGAGGAGTTCCCCCGCGTCTACTTCACGCGCGAGAAGCACCGCCGCACGCGCCGCTACTTCGGCCCGTACTCGAGCGCGAAGCGGACCCGCTCGACGCTCGAGACGCTCGGCAAGGTCTTCCAGTACCGCTCGTGCCAGGGGCCGGAGCCCGGCCGGCGCTCGGGCTCGCCGTGCCTCGACTACTACATCAAGCGCTGCGGGGCGCCCTGCGTCGGCTACGTGAGCAAGGAGGAGTACAGGCGCAACGTCGAGGCGATCGTCGACTTCCTCTCCGGCCGCTACCGCCAGGTGGAGGGGGAGGAGCGGCGCAAGATGGAAGAGGCCGCCGCCGCCCGCGAGTTCGAGCGGGCGGCACTGCACCGCGATCGCCTCAAGGCGGTCCAGTCGCTGTTCGAGCGCCAGCGCGTCGCCGGCGGCTCGGTCGGGACCGCCGACCTGATCGGCGTCGCGGTCGAGGGCCCCGACGCCAACGCGCAGGTTTTCCAGGTGCGCGACGGGGTTCTGGCCGAGCGCCAGAGCTTCTATCTCGACAACCAGGCCGAGCGACAACCGGCCGAGGTCGCCGAGGAGTTCATCGGCCAGTACTACTCGGCCTCCCCGGCGATGCCGCGCACGGTCGTCGTCGGCCCCGACCTGCGCGACCGCGCCGGGCTGTTGGAGGAGGCGCTCAGCGAGCGCCGGGGGGCGCCGGTGGAGGTGCGGGTCGCCGAGCGCGGCGACAAGCGCCGCTTGCGCGAGCTGGCGGAGCGCAACGCCCGTCTCGCCCTCGATCAGGACCGACTGCGCCGTGAGCACCGGCGGCAGCGTCGTGTGGAGTCGCTTGCCGACCTGCGTGACGCGTTGGAGATGGAGGAGCTGCCGGTGCGCATCGAGGGCTTCGACATCTCCAACCTCGGCGGCGAGCACACCGTTGCCTCGATGGTCGTGTTTACGGGAGGTGCGACCAAGAAGGCGGATTACCGCCGCTTCCGGGTCCGCGGCGACGGCCGGGGCGGCAGCAACGGCGGCCCCGACGACTTCGCCTCGATGGAGGAGGTTCTCGGTCGTCGCATGAACCGCTATCTCGAACAGGCCGACCTCTCCCCGCATGACTCCGACCGCGACGACAGCTTCGCCTCACTTCCCTCGCTGATCGTGATCGACGGTGGCAAGGGCCAGCTTGCCGCCGGGATGCGGGCGCTGCGCCCATTTGCCGACCTCGGCGTCACGGTGGTCAGCCTGGCCAAGCGGCTGGAGGAGGTCTACGTCCCGGACCGCTCGGCGCCGATCGACCTGCCTGCCGACTCCGAAGCCTCCAAGCTCCTGCAGCGCGTTCGCGATGAGGCACATCGCTTCGCGATCGAGCACCACCGCGGGCGCCGCGACCGGGCGATGACCGGCTCCGTGCTCGATGAGCTGAAGGGCGTCGGGCCGGTTCGCAAGCGGGCATTGCTCCAGCATTTCGGCTCTCCAGAGCGGTTTCTGGCCGCAACGCGCGAGGAGCTGGAGGCGGTGCCCGGGGTGCCTGGCAAAGTAGCCCGTGAGATCCACGAGCAACTCAACCGCACGGGCTGAGGAAGCGATGGAGAAGGCGCAGAAAACCGAGGTGCAGGACAAGGGCGCAAACGGCCAGAGGCCCGACGAGAAGGTGACGCTGGTCGTCATCACCGGCCATTCCGGGGCCGGCAAGTCGGAGGCGATCGCCGCCTTTGAGGACGGCGGCTACTTCTGCGTCGACAACCTGCCGCCGCGGATGATCGACAGCCTCGGCGAGCTGTTCCGCCACGATGGCAGCGGGGTCAAACGCGCCGCGGTCGTCTCCGATGTGCGCGGCGGCAACTATTTCGACGACCTGATCCAGGTTCTCGACGACCTCGAGGCTGGCGGGCTGAAGCCGAAAGTCCTCTTCCTGGAGGCCGACGAAGAGACGCTCGTCGATCGCTACAAGGAGACCCGTCGCCGTCATCCGCTGGCCCCGGAGGGGCGGATCGTCGAGGGGATCCGCGCCGAGCGCGAGCTGTTGGCGCCGCTTCGCCTTCGGGCCGACGTCGTGATGGACACCAGCGACCTGACCGGCGGCGGGTTGAGGCGGCGGATCGCCGAGGAGATGCTCGGTCGCCACGAGAGCGGCAAGCTCGCCCTGACGCTGCTCACCTTCGGCTTCAAGAACGGGCCGCCACGCGACGCCGACCTGACGCTGGACGTCCGCTTCCTGCCGAATCCCCACTACGTCGACGAGCTGCGCCCGCTGACCGGCCTCGATTGGGAGGTGCGCCGGTACGTCGAGTCGGGGACACAGGCGGGGGAGTTCTATGGTCGCCTGCTGCCGCTGCTGGAGTTCCTCGTTCCCGCCTACGTTGCAGAGGGCAAGAGCCACCTGACGATCGCCATCGGTTGCACCGGAGGCCGTCACCGCTCGGTCACGGTCGCCGACCGCATCCGCGGCGATCTCGCCGGCCGCGACGACGTGATCGTTCGCATGAAGCATCGCGACGTAGAGCTCGACAGCTGAGCGGGCCTAGAATCGCCGGGCTTTGCCCGAACCTGTCATCTCAATCCGCGGACTGCGCATGAGCTACGGCGACTTCGAGGCGGTCCGCGGGATCGACCTCGACGTTCAGGCCGGCGAGGTCTTCGCCTTCCTCGGCCCCAACGGCGCCGGCAAGACGACGACGGTGGAGATCCTCGAGGGATATCGCAAGCGCAGCGCCGGCGAGGTAAGCGTGCTCGGCGAAGACCCCCAGCGCGCGGGCGGCGAGTGGCGGGAGCGGATCGGGATCGTCCTGCAGAGCTGCCGCCTCGATCCCTATCTGACCGTGCGCGAGTCCCTCGCCCAGTACGCCGGCTATTACAACCATCCCCGCCCGGTCGACGAGGTGGTGTCGCTGGTCGGCCTGGAGGGCAAGGCCGACGCTCGCGCCCGCAGCCTCTCCGGCGGCCAGCAACGGCGGCTCGACGTCGGCATGGCGTTGATCGGCGACCCGGAGCTTCTCTTCCTCGACGAGCCAACCACCGGCTTCGATCCATCCGCCCGGCGCCAGGCTTGGGACGTGATCGCCGGCCTGCGCGACCTTGGGGTCACCGTCTTCCTCACCACCCACTACATGGACGAGGCACAGCGCCTCGCCGACCGGGTGACGATCATCTCGCGCGGCGAGATCGTCGCCCAGGGCACTCCTGAAGACCTCGGCGACCGCGAGAACCAGCCGGCGACGATCACCTACAGACGGAACGGGGAAGAGGTCTCGCTGGAAACGCCGGACCCCGTCAAGACGCTGCACGAGCTGACCGGCCGCGCCCTCGAAGAGGGGGTTGACCTTGAGGGGCTGGAGGTCACCCGTCCAAGCCTGGAGGACGTCTACCTGGAGCTGACCTCGGAGGCCGCGGAGTGACGGCGCTCGCCCTCGTAGGCCACCAGTTCCGCTACGACCAGAAGGCTTTCTGGCGCAATCCCGCCTCGGTCTTCTTCACCGTTGCCTTCCCGGTAATCCTGCTGCTGATCTTCGCCACCGTGTTCGGCGATCAGACGGTCGAGGTCAACGGCGGCATCGAGACCACCACCTACTACGTCCCGGCGATCATCACCCTCTCGGTGATCTCGGCGACGATGCAGACCTTGGCGATGTCACTGGTGATCGCTCGCGAGGACGGACGGTTGAAGCGCGGCCGCGGCACCCCGATGCCACCCTGGGTCTTCATCGCCGGGCGGATCGGCAACGCGATCGTCGTCGCCCTGATCATGCTGGCGCTGATCGCCGCGATCGGGAGGATCCTCTACGGGGTCCCGATCCCCTGGGAGCAACTGCCGACGATCCTCATCACCCTGGTGGTCGGGGCAGGCGCCTTCTGCTGTCTCGGCATCGCGCTGACCGCGGCGATTCCCTCCCAGGATGCGGCCGCGCCGATCGTCAACGTGCTGCTGCTGCCGCTCTACTTCCTCTCTGGCGTCTTCATCCCCGACGACCAGCTCCCCAGCGGGGTCATTCACTTCGCCGACGCCTTTCCGATCCGCCACTTCTTCGAGGCCTTCTTCGACGCCTATGTGCCGGCGGGTAGTGGGGGCGGCGATATCTCCTGGGACAACCTGGCAGTGGTCGCGGTCTGGGGCATAGTCGGCCTCTTCCTCGCGCTCCGCTTCTTCCGTTGGACCCCTCGCGGCGGGTAAGCGGACGACCCCAGGGCAACTCCTGTGTATAGCCTGCCCGCCGCATGTTGCATCACGTCCTCTTGGAGGTCGCCGACCTCGAACGGAGCGCCTCCTTCTACGACGCGCTGCTCGCGCCGCTTGGCTGGCGCCGGCACTTCGAGCAGGACAGGACGATCGGCTGGGGCATCGCCAAGCCGGTCTTCTTCATCTCCGCCAACCACGAGGCGAAGCCCGGCTTCGGCCTGGTCAGCTTCTCCGCCCTGGGCATCGTCGCCGTCAAGGCAGCCTGGGAGGGCGGCGTGGAGGGCGGTGGGACCAGCCTCAGCGAACCGGGAGAGCGCAGGGCGCACGGCTCCGGCACTTACTCGGCGTTCCTCAAAGACCCCAATGGCTATGAGATCGAGGTCACGATCGGCAGTGACTAGCATCGGGAAACCACGACTCCAGGAGGGTTGACTCAATGGCAGTGAAGGTCGGCATCAACGGCTTCGGCCGCATCGGGCGCAATGTCTTTCGCGCTGCGCACGCGGCTGGCGCGGACCTCGAGTTCGTCGCGGTCAACGACCTCACCGATCCGGCGACGCTGGCCCATCTGCTCAAGTACGACTCGATCCTGGGCCGCTTTCCGGGTGAGGTCGAGGCCGGCGAGGGGTCGATCTCAGTCGATGGGTCCGCGATCCAGGTGCTCTCCGAGCGCGACCCGGCCGCACTGCCCTGGGGTGACCTCGGCGTCGACGTGGTGATCGAGTCGACCGGTTTCTTCACCGCCCGCGACGACGCCGCCAAGCACCTCGAGGCAGGCGCCAAGAAGGTGATCATCTCCGCCCCCGCCAAGGAGCCCGACGTCACCGTCGCGCTCGGCGTCAACTTCGACACCTATGACCCCGCGCGGCACCACATCATCTCCAACGCCTCCTGCACCACCAACTGCCTGGCGCCGCTGGCCAAGGTACTGAACGACTCGTTCGGGATCGAGCAGGGGCTGATGACGACGATCCATGCCTACACGGCGGACCAGCGCCTCCAGGACATGCCGCACAAGGACCTGCGCCGGGCGCGCGCGGCGGCACTCAACCTGATTCCGACTACGACCGGAGCCGCGAAGGCGGTCGGTCTGGTGCTGCCGGAGTTGAACGGGAAGCTGAACGGCCTCGCGATGCGGGCGCCGGTTGCGACCGGCTCGGTCGTCGACCTCGTCTTCACCACCCCGGAGCCGTTGGAGGCCGACCAGGTCAATACGGCCGTGAAGGCCGCGGCCGAGGGCCCGATGAAGGGGATCCTCTCCTACACCGAGGATGAGATCGTCTCTACGGACATCGTCCAGGACCCGCATTCCTCGATCTTCGACGCCGGCCAGACGATGACGATCGGCGATGGCCGCTTGGTCAAGGCTGTCTCCTGGTACGACAACGAGTGGGGCTACTCAAACCGCTGCGTCGAGCTGGCCGGCAAGGTCCTCTGAGCAACCCCGGGCGGCGGCGGTGAGCTTTTCCAAGGCAAGCGTCCGCGACGCCGACGTCGCGGGCAAGCGGGTGCTGGTTCGAGTCGACTTCAACGTCCCTCTCGAGGGTGGCGCGGTCGCCGACGACACCCGGATTCGCGCCGCGCTGCCGACGATCGAGCTGCTGCGCGAGCGCGGCGCGATGGCGATCCTCGTCTCCCACCTCGGGCGACCGAAGGGCAAGCCGGACCCGGCGCTCTCGATGCGGCCGGTTGGCGAGCGCCTGTCGGAGCTGCTCGACGCGCCCGTGAGGCAGGCGCCGACGGTGATCGGCGATGACGTCGAGACGATGGTCGCCGGGCTCAGTCCCGGCGACGTGCTGCTGCTGGAGAACGTCCGCTTCGAGCCGGGTGAGACGGAGAACGACCCGGAGCTGGCAGCGGCCCTCGCCGAGCCGGCGGACCTCTACGTAAACGACGCTTTCGGCGCCGCGCACCGCGCCCATGCCAGCACCGAGGGCGTTGCCCATCTGCTGCCGGGTTACGCCGGCCTTTTGCTGGAGCGGGAGGTGACCGAGCTGATCGGGGTGGTGGAGGCGCCGCAGCGTCCCCTGGTCGTCATCCTCGGCGGCGCCAAGGTCTCCGACAAGGTCGGGGTGATCGACCGTTTCCTCGAGGTCGCCGACCGGATCCTGATCGGCGGCGCGATGTGCTTCAGCTTCTTTCGGGCCCAGGGCATCGAGACCGGCGACTCGCTGGTCGAAGAGGAAGGCGTGAAGCTGGCGGCCGAAGCGCTGGAGCGGGCCGAGAAGACAGACTGCGAGCTGATGCTGCCGGTCGACCTGGTGCTGGGGGAGAGCTTCGATGCGGCGACCGAGCGCCGCACGATCGACGACGTCGAGGTTCCTGACGGTTGGATGGGCCTCGACATCGGACCGGCGACCGCTGACGCCTACGCGGAGGCGATCGGGGCCGCCGGCACGGTTTTGTGGAACGGCCCGATGGGCGCCTTCGAGATGGAGCCCTTCGCGGCTGGGACGCGCGCAGTCGCGGAGGCGGTTGCCGCGGCGCCGGGCACCACCGTGGTCGGCGGCGGCGACTCTGTGGCGGCGCTGCAGCAATTCGGCCTTGGTGAGAAGGTGGACTGGCTCTCGACCGGAGGAGGAGCGTCGTTGGAGTTGCTCGAGGGGAAGAAGCTGCCCGGTGTGGAGGCTCTCCAAGATGCCTGAGCGGACCCCATATGTAGCTGCCAATTGGAAGATGCACAAGACGGTCGCCGAGGCGGCGCAATTCGTCGACGCGCTGCTGCCGCGGATTGCCGCCACCCAAAGCGACGTCGTCATCTGCGCCCCGTTTCTCGCCCTGAGTGAGGTCGTCGAGCGCTCGCGTGGCAGCGCCGTGCGGGTGGCTGCCCAGAACATGCACGAGGAGGATTCGGGCGCCTTCACCGGCGAAGTCTCGGCGGCGATGCTGCTCGAGGCCGACGTGGACGCGGTGGTGCTGGGCCACTCCGAGCGGCGCCAGTACTTCTGCGAGACCGACGAGGCTCTCGCACGCAAGGTGCCGGCGGCGCTGGCCGCCGGCCTCGAGCCGATTCTCTGCATCGGCGAGAGCGAGTCGGCCCGCGACGACGGGCAGACGGAGGCGGTGCTCGAGCGCCAGCTGCAGGCCGATTTGGCTGAGGTGGAGCCGGACCACCTCGGTCGGGTTGTCGTCGCCTACGAGCCGATCTGGGCGATCGGCACGGGGCGCACCGCTACGTCCGACCAAGCCCAGGAGGCGATCGCCTTCATCCGCGACACCCTGCGCGGCCGCGGTGGGGCGGCGGATGAGGTGCGCATCCTCTACGGCGGTTCGGTCAAGCCCGCGAACGCGGCGGAGCTGATGGCCCAGCCGGACATCGACGGGGCGCTGGTCGGCGGCGCCGGCCTGGACCCCGGGGACTTCGCGGCGATCGTGGAAGCGGCGGGGTGACGCTTCCCGTCCCCTCTGTCGCGCTGGTCATCCTCGACGGGTGGGGCCTGGCCGAGCCGGGGCCCGGCAACGCGATCTCTCTCGCCGAGACGCCGGTCTTCGACCGGCTCTGGAGCGAGTTCCCCCATACCCAGCTCTCCGCCCAGGGTCGCGACGTCGGGCTTCCGGATGGGCAGATGGGCAACTCAGAGGTCGGCCACCTCAACTTAGGTGCGGGGGCGATCGTCAAGCAGGACCTGGCGCGGATCGACGATGCGATCGCCGATGGCACCTTTTTCGAGAACGAGGCGCTGTTGGCAGCCTGCGAGCGCGCCCGCAACAGCCCCCGCGGCCGCCTGCACCTGCTCAGCCTGGTCTCCGACGGCGGCGTCCACTCCGGCTGGGAGCACATCGAGGCGACGATCGAGCTGGCCTCCCACGAGGGTGTTCCCGATGTCGTCTTCCACGCCTTCACCGACGGGCGCGACACACTTCCCCACGGCGGCAAGGGCTACCTCGCCGAGCTGGAGCGCTGGCTGCGCCATGCCGGTCGCATCGCCACCGTCAGCGGCCGCTACTACGCGATGGATCGCGACACTCGCTGGGAGCGAACCAAGTTGGCCTATGACGCGATCGTCCACGCCGAGGGACTTCGCGCTGCGAGCGTTGAGGAGGCAATCCTCGCTTCCTACGATCGCGACGAGACGGACGAGTTCGTGAAGCCGACGGTGATCGGCGACTACGACGGAGTCGCCGAGGGCGACGTCGGCATCTTCGTCAACTTCCGTCCCGACAGGGCGCGGCAGATGACCCGAGCCCTTGCTGAGCCGGATTTCGACGAGTTCCCCAGGGCAGGCGGCGTCCCCCTCGACCTGACGACGATGACCGAGTACCGCAAGGGCTGGCCCTATCCGGTCGCCTTCCCCGAGGCACGGCCGAAGACGACCCTCGCCGAGGTCGTCTCGGAGGCCGGCGGCCGTCAGCTGCATGTTGCGGAGACAGAGAAGTACGCCCACGTCACCTACTTCTTCAACGGCGGTCGGGAGCAGGAGTGGGAGGGGGAGGAGCGCCACCTGGTCGGCTCGCCGCGCGACGTTCCGACCTACGACCACAAACCGGAGATGAGCGCTGCCGGCGCTGCCGCCGCCTTCGTCGACCACTGGTCGGATGGGGGGTACCGCTTCGGCATCATCAACTTCGCCAACCCGGACATGGTCGGCCACACGGGCGTGATCCCGGCGGCAGTCAGCGCGGTGGAGGCAGTCGATGCCTGTTTGGGCGACGTTGTCGAGGCGGTGGAGCGGACCGGCGGCGTCTGCATCGTCACCGCCGATCACGGCAACTGCGACAACATGCTGGAGCCCGATGGCTCGCCCAACACCGCCCACTCGCTGAACCCGGTGCCGCTGATCGTCACCACGGAGGGCCTCGAGCTGCGCGACAGCGGCATCCTCGCCGACGTCGCCCCGACAGCACTCCAGCTTTTAGGCATCCCTCAGCCCGAGGCGATGACCGGTCGCTCGCTGATCGATACGGCGAGTGGTCACTAAACCACACCAGAGCGTGGTCAAGTGACCACTCGTCATCGATGAGGCGCGACTCGAACAGGCTGAGGTTCGAAGTGCAGGCACGCGATGGCGTGGCGCGGGCTGGGGTGCTGCACACCGCGCATGGCCCGATCGAGACCCCTGCGTTCATTCCGCTCGCCACGAAGGGGACGGTGCGGAGCCTGGAGTCGAAGGAGGTAGCCGACCTCGGTTACGAGCTGATCCTCGGCAACACCTACCACCTGTTTGTCTCCCCTGGGCCGGATCGGATTGCCGACGCCGGGGGCCTGCACGGCTTCATGGGGTGGGAGCGCGCTCTGGTCACCGATTCGGGCGGGTTTCAGGTCTTCTCGCTCGCCCACGGCGGGGTCGCCGACGAGGTGAAGGGGAGCGGGCGACCCGGCGGGGAGCGGGGGTCGGTGGTTTCGATCGGCGAGGAGGGCGTGCGGTTCCGCTCCTACAAGGACGGCTCCTCGCTTTTCATCTCCCCAGAGGTCTCGATGGAGGTGCAGGCAAAGCTCGGCTCCGACATCGCCCTCGTCTTCGACGAGTGCACTCCGTACCACGCCGATCGCGATTACACGGCTCGCTCCACCGAGCGAACCCACCGCTGGTTGGACCGCTGCCTGGAGTGGCATGGGGAGAACGGTCCGGAGCATCAGGCCGTCTTCGGCATCGTCCAGGGCGGCGTCCACGAGGACCTGCGGCGGGAGTCGGCGCAGGTGGTATCCGCGGCGGGGGTCGACGGGATCGCGATCGGCGGCACGTTGGGTCGCGACAAGGAGGAGATGCGGGAGGTACTCGCCTTCACCGCGCCGCTACTCCCCGAGGAGGCGCCGAAGCACCTGCTCGGCATCGGCGAGGTCGACGACCTGCTCGCCGGCATCGCCCTCGGCCTCGACGTCTTCGACTGCGCCGTTCCGACTCGCCTGGCCCGCCACGGCGTGGCCCTGACTCCCGACCCGGACAAGCGCTTTCGCATGGACCTCCGAAAGGCCGGTTGGGAGGGGGATAGAGACCCGATCGTCGACGGCTGCCACTGCCCCGCCTGCCAACACCACGACCGCGACTATCTCAGCTACCTCTCCCGCGCCGAAGAGCTGACGGCGGTGCGTCTCCTATGCCTCCACAACCTGAACTACATGCGCGAATTGACCACGGCAGCCCGCGACGCCATCGCCGACGGCAGCTTCGCCGAATACACCGCGCGAATCATGGGCGGCGAAGCTCCATGGACAGGGGAATAGCTGTCGCCTACTGCGTATTCCGCTTGACCAGGTCCTTGAACTCGCTCACGACCTGATCCACCGTATCCCCGGCCACCTTCGTCACCCTTACCCCGGCAGCCTTGTCGGTGGCGACGATCACCGCCGCGGCCACCGCCCCGGCGATCAGCAGCAGCGCAATGGTCGCCAGAACGAACCTGACGAAGCGCGAGAAGGCGCTGCGCCGGCCGGCCGGCGTCGCCCTCCGCTGTGGTGCCGGCGGCGCAGGCCGTCTGGTCGGGGGGGGAGCCGGCCGGTACTCGGTCTGGGCGGTGCGATCGAGTCGCCGGGTCGTGGTCTCCCCGCCCAGTACCCGGGTCGGTGCTCCCCCCTCTTCCATCGGCAGCGTTACATCCTCGCCCTGCAGGCCCAGGCGCAGGCCGGCGGCCAGCTCGTCGGCGCTGGCATAGCGCCTGCTCGGATCGCCCTCGAGTGCGCGCAGCACCGCTGCGCCAAGGGTCTCGGGGACCTCGTCGTTGTAGGTGGTGGGGGGGAGCGGCTTCTCGTTCTGCTGGCGCACCGCAAGCTCGGCCAAGGTCGAGCCCTCGTATGGCAGGCGCCCGGTCAGGAACTGGTAGAGGACGACGCCCAGCGCGTAGACGTCGGTCGCAGGCGTCGCCTCCTCGCCGCGCACCTGCTCGGGAGCCAGGTAGGCGGCGGTGCCGACCACCGACCCGACCTGAGTGATCCGAGTCTGCTCGAGCGCGCGGGCGATGCCGAAGTCGGTCAGTTTCACGGTCATCTCTCCGCCGCCGACGGGCCCGCCGAAGATCATCAGGTTGCCCGGCTTGACGTCGCGGTGGATGATTCCGCGCCGGTGCGCGTAGTCGAGCCCCGCGCAGGCCTGGATGCCGATCTCCGCCGTCGTCTCGGCGTCCAACGGCCCCTGTCGCTGGAGGATCTGCGCGCCCGATCGACCCTCCACGAACTCCATCACGATGTAGTGGCGACCCTCGTCGATCCCCGTGTCGTAGACCTGGACGATGTTGGGATGGATCAGCTTCGCGACCGCCAGCGCCTCGCGGCGGAAGCGGGCGACGAAACGGTCGTCGTCCGACAGGTGCTCGGCAAGGATCTTGACCGCCACCGTGCGCTCGAGGATGCGGTCAGTGGCCCGATAGACGTTCGACATCCCACCCGAGCCAAGCCGCTCGCCGAGTTCGTAGCGGCCGGAGAGGCTGCTGCTCGCCATCACTCGCCCGCCTGATCTTCGCCCACTGCGTTGCCGGGGGCGACGCCGCCGGGGGCTCCGGTGCCGCCGCCGTCGGTAGGCGGTACCGGGACCGGAGCGGGCGTGGTCGGCGTCGTCGGCGTCGTCTCGGTTGGGGTGGTGGTCGTCGGCGGCGTTGGGGTCTCCTCGGTCTTCTTGGGCTTCTTTTCCTTCTTCTCCTTCGGCGGCTTTTCGGTGCTCTCGGTGGTTTCCGGGATGCTGGCCGGCGAGATCGCCTCGGTCGTCGCCTCGACGCAGTTGGCGACCACCTCGTTGAGTTTCGCGGCTCCGTCACGGAGCGCCTGCTTGAGCTCGTTGTCGACCCCGCTTAGCGCCTCGATCTGATCGCTCACCTGCTGCGCGGCATCCTGAGCTCCGACGCAGTCGCCGCCGTTTGCCAGATCCCTGACCGCATTCAGATTTGCCGTGATCTCCCG
This sequence comes from Solirubrobacterales bacterium, assembly GCA_036381235.1. Classification (GTDB taxonomy): domain Bacteria; phylum Actinomycetota; class Thermoleophilia; order Solirubrobacterales; family 70-9; genus DASVDE01. The sequence goes on from DASVDE010000026.1 coordinate 12,606, forward strand.
AGCAGTTTCGCCGGGCAGCAGCTTGGCGTCGCTGCCGTTGCCACAGGAGACGAGCCCAACGGCAGCAGCGGCGCCCAGGGCGAGGGCGAGCAGGGCTGCACTGAGCTGACGCAACTTCAAGGCACTCATAGGGCGAGTCTAGACAACGGCTTAGGGGGCATATTTCCCTGCATTTCGCGCTTACTGGCCGCCATGTAGGCGTTCGGCCAGCCGTTTCGGCAGGCCAGCGGCGGCGATCGAGGCCGCCGCGCGGTCGATGTCGTAGGCGACCCGATGGAAGTGGGCAGTTTGCTCTTCTGTGTCCAGCTCCAGCCAAGCGGCGCGGGGGTCACCGTCGCGCGGTTGGCCAATGCTGCCGGGGTTCAGCAGCCAGCGACCACGCTCGAGGTCCAGCTGCGCGCCGTCGCCCACCTGTGCGCCCTGGGTGTCTCCCTCCAAGCTGCTTTCCGGCCGGACGAAGAACAGGGAAACGTGAGAATGCCCGATCAGGGCGACCCGGTCGGGATTTGCGTCAATGCAGGCCTCGGCCTGCTCGATCGAGAGCACGTACTCCCAGATCGGGTCTCGGGGCGAGGCGTGGAACAAGCTGACGCCCTCGAGCCTTGCGGCGGGCTTCAGCTCCCCCAGGAATCCAAGGGTGTTTTCGGTGACGTTCGAACGGGTCCATTCGACCGCGGCGGCGGCGGTTTCCGAGAACGACGAGATGTCCAGCTCCCCCAGCACCGCGAGGTCGTGATTACCGACCAGGCAGAGATCGCAGCGCTCTCGCACCAGGTCGGTGCAGGCATCCGGGTCGGCTCCGTAGCCGACCACGTCGCCGAGGCACCAGGCCTGTTCGGGGTCGGCGGCGTCGATCTCCCCAAGGACCGCTTCGAGCGCCGGCAGGTTTGAGTGGATGTCGCTGATCACGGCTACACGCAAGCGGCCAGCGTACTCTGGCCCAATGCCGATCACCCCTCGCCACAGCGTCGTCCGCATCGGCGTCGTCGCGGTTGCGGCGATCGTCGTCGCCGAAGGGGCTGTCTGGCTGACGCGTCCCGACGCGCCGACGATCGCGCCGGCCTCGGTGCCAGAGCGCAGCTACTTCAGCGCCACTGAGCTCGAACGGGCCTCCGATTTCCGCGGCCCGCAGCGGCTGGTCGCCCTCGGCGCCCTCGTGGTGGAGGGGGGCGTCCTCATCGCGCTGGCCTTGTGGCGCCCGGCGCCGGTTCGCCGAGTTCTCCGAGTGGCCTCACGCCGCCCGATCCTCGGCGGCGCGGCGATCGGCGCCGGGATCTCGCTGGCTCTCGCCGTTACAGCTCTGCCTCTCGCCATCCTCGCCAACGAGCGCGCGATCGATTTCGGTCTCTCCACCCAGAGCTTCGGCCCGTGGCTTGCCGATCGCGCCCGCGGCGTCGCGATCGGCGCAGCCCTGGCGGCGGCGGGCGGTGCCGTGGCGGTCGTCCTGCTGCGGCGCCTCGGTTCCCGCTTCTGGATTGGCGGATCTCTGCTGGTCGTCGGAGCGGCAGCGATGTTCACCTGGCTGGCCCCGGTTGTGCTGGCGCCGGTGTTCAACAAGTTCGAGGCTCTGCCCGCGGGCTGGGTTCGCTCCGACGTGCTCGAGCTGGCGCGGCGGGCTGGAGTCGAGATCGGGGACGTGTACCGGGTCGATGCCAGTCGCCGCTCCACCGCGATAAACGCCTACGTCGACGGCCTTGGCTCGACCAGGAGAGTGGTTCTCTACGACAACACCATTCGCGAGCTCTCACCGGCTGAGCTGCGCTCCGTCGTCGCTCATGAGCTGGCGCACGTCAAGGGAAACGACGTTCCTCGCGGATTGCTCTTCGTCGCCCTGATCGCACCGCTCGGGGTTCTCTTCGCACAGCTCTCGGCAGAGGCGCTTACGAGGCGCAGCGGCGACGATTTCCGCTCACCGGCAGCTCTTCCCGCGCTCGCCCTCTCGCTCGCCCTCGCGGCTTTCGCCCTCGCCATTCCCGGCAACCGCCTCTCCCGCGCGGTCGAGTCGCGTGCCGACACCTTCGCCTTGGAGCTGACCCGAGACCCGCGGGCGTTCATCGACCTCCAGCGAAGGCTCGCGGTCTCCAACCTCGCCGATCCAACTCCTCCCGAGGCTCTCCAGGCCGTCTTCGGCACCCATCCGACGACGATGGACCGGATCGGGACAGCCGAAGCCTACGAGCGCTCCATACGATGGGGCCGATGAGCGCCACCGACCCGATCGAAGAGCTGCGGGGAGCTGTCGACGACGCCGCCAGGGCGATGCGCAACGGCGAGCCCACCGGACAGGAGCCGGCCCTCGAGCGCCCACCCAAGCCCGAGCTCGGCGACTACAGCTCCAACGCGGCGATGCTTCTGGCGGCTCCGCTCGGTGAGAAGCCACGTGACGTCGCCGAACGCCTCGCGTCCGGGTTGGGGCGAAGCCTTGGCGACGGCGTCGAGCGGGTCGAGGTCGCCGGCCCGGGGTTCATCAACTTCTTCATGTCCGATGCCTGGCATCGGCGTGCGATGGCTGCGATGGCTGAAGCGGGTGAGGAGCTTGGTCGTTCCCCCGCCGCGTCCGCCGAGCGGATCCTCGTCGAGTTCGTCTCCGCCAACCCCACCGGACCTCTGCATGTGGGAGGTGGACGCCATGCCGCCTATGGCGATTCGCTCGTCCGCCTGCTGGAGGCAACCGGTCACGAGGTGTCGCGCGAGTACTACGTCAATGACGCGGGAGGCCAGGTAGAGCGCTTCGCCGCGTCGATCGCGGCTCAGATGACAGGTGGGGAGATGCCGGAGGACGGCTATGCGGGGGAGTATGTCGGCGAGATCGCCGCGCGCTTGCGCTCAGAGGGGGTGGATCCGGCCGATACCGAGACCTTGAAGCAACGCGGGGTTGCGCTGGTGCTCGAATCGGTGCGCGCGACGCTCGACCGCTTCGGCGTCCGCTTCGACAGCTGGTTCTCCGAGCGCGATCTCTACGAGCGCGGCGAGGTCGAGGCCGCACTCGGCGAGCTGCGAGAGCGCGGGCACAGCTATGAGAGCGAGGGCGCGCTCTGGCTGCGAACCACCGACTTCGGCGACGACAAGGACCGGGTGCTGATCCGCGCCGGCGGCGAGCCGACATATCTCGCCGCCGACATCGCCTATCACTGGGACAAGCTCGAGCGCGGCTACGAGCGTTTGATCGACGTGCTGGGTGCCGATCACCACGGCTATGTGCCTCGCATCCGGGCTGCGATCGAGGCGCTCGGCGCCGACCCCGGCCACTTCGAAGCACTGATCATGCGGCTCGTCCACATCGTCGAGGGCGGCGAGCGGGCTCAGATGTCGAAGCGCAGCGGCGACTTCGTCGCCCTGGACGAGCTGGTCGACGACATCGGCGTCGACGCGACCCGCTGGTTCATGCTCTGGCGCAGTCACGACACGACCGTCGACCTCGATCTCGACCTCGCCCGGCGCCAATCGAACGACAACCCCGTCTACTACGTCCAGTATGCGCACGCGCGGATCGCCAGCATCCTGCGCAAGGCGGGTGTGGACACGGAGGGGGAGGTTCCCACCGCCGCCGCTTTGCCGATGGAGCCGGCCGAGAGGGCGCTGGTCAAGCGCCTGCTCGAATTTCCCGACGAGGTCCGTGAGGCGGCCGCGCGCCGCGCGCCGCACCGGATCTGCGCCTACTCGACCGCAGTCGCCGCCGACTTTCATGCCTTCTACCGCGATTGCCAGGTAGTCGGGGCCGAAGGCGAGGGCGTGGAGGAGTCGCGTCTCGCGCTCTGCATCCTCACCAAGCGAACGATTGCCGGAGCGCTCGGATTGCTCGGGATCTCGGCTCCCGAGCGGATGTGATGGCCCGCGGGCTGAGCAACCCTCCCGTCCTCGCGGAGATCGCGGCGCCGCCCGCGGACGAAGCTCGCACCTGGCGTCTTCGCCGCTCCGACTACGAGATGCTTGGCTCGCTGATCGGCGCGGTGCGGGAGGCGCGGGTCGTCCTCGTCACCGGCGAAGGGGAGGGGAAGTCGGCTGCGGCGATCGGTCTCGCGACCGTCGCGGCTGCGACGGGCAGAAGGACAGCACTGCTGGAGTGCGACCTCTGCCGGCCCGGGCTCGCGACATCCCTCGGCCTGACGAGAGCCCCGGGATTGCATGAGTACCTGCGCTGCGAGGCAAGCGCCCCCGAGATCCTTCAGCCTCTCGTCCTCGCCGGTCCCGCCTCGAACGGCGCCGTCGCACCGCTGATCTGCATAGTCGCCGGCGCGGCGACTGCGGATGCGGCACCGCTGCTGGCATCCGACGATTTCGCCCACGCGACTTCGAAGCTGCGCAACGCCTACGACCTGCTGGTCGTCGATGGCCCTCCGATGGCTGGGGGGGACGGTGCCCTGGCGGGCCTTGCCTCCAAGGTCGATGCGACGCTTGCCTGCGTCCCTCGCTCTCGCCTGCGCAGAGGCAAACCCACGAAGCGATTAAGGCAGGAGCTGCGGCGTCTTCCCACCCCGGCGACCGGCCTGGTCGTATTCGACTAGATCGGTTGATTCAGAGGTCGTATTTGGCCAGATCCGCGTCGAGGCGCTTGGCGTCCTCGTCGCTTGGTCCGGCCGACGCAGCCTTTTCAGTCTGCTCAGATTCGGGTGACCCTCCGTCACGGCGCCATCGCGCCACTCCGAAGGCGAGGGCTGTCAGCGCCACGGCAAAGCCGACTATGGGAACCAGATAGGCGGAGAGATCGAAGCCCGATCCCCGCGGCAGCGCCAGCACCTCGTGCCCGTATTCGGCGACCAGCGCATCCTTGATCTCGGCCTTGGTCTTCCCCTGCGCGATCAGCCCGGCTATGAACGCTTTCTCGCGCCTGGCCTGGGGGGAGTCGGACAATTCCAGCAGCGTGCCGCAGATCGGGCACATCACCTCGTCTTCGACGTCAGGGAGGCTCGTCTGCGGGGCGGCCAGGGCGGGAACGGCTGTCAGCGTCAGGGCCGCCACTCCCAACAACGCCAGCGTCGCGCGGAGCCTCATGAGCGTCCGTCGGGGATGAGCGGGTCGACTCGCTCGGCCAGGAAGTCGTCGTCGACCGCCGTGCGCAAGATCAGCGCCAGCCTTCCACGCGGGTCGACCAGGAAGTTCTCCGGCACGCCTGTCGCGCCGAACGCGGCGCTGCGCTCGTTCCCAACCGAGCGCAGCTGCGGGTAGGTGATCCGGTTCTCGCGCAGGAACGCGAGGGCGTCATCGCTGTTGTCCTGCACGTTTATCCCGAGCACGGTCAGCCGCGAGCGATGGCGTTGCTGGAACCTCTCCAACGCCGGCGTCTCCTCCCGGCAGGGCGGGCACCACGAGGCCCAGAGGTTGACCAGCACCCACCTGCCTCGGTAGTCGGCGATCGAGCCCTGTCCTGCTCCGCCCAGCACCGGAAGCTCGCGATCGGGCACGGGGTCGCCGACCTCGATGCTCGATCCCTTGCTGAGCAGCCCGAAGCCGAGCAGCCCAACGACGGCCAGAACGGCGAGAAAGGCGAAGAAGGAACGTGCGCTCACGGGGCGCAGAAGATTAGACCGCCGTAGAATCGGCCTCGCTGCGGACGTAGCTCAGCTGGTAGAGCGCGAGCTTCCCAAGCTCGAGGTCGCGGGTTCGAGACCCGTCGTCCGCTTCTCTTTCCGTTCGATGGCTCGGCCTACGCTTCCCGGCTTGACTTCGTAATAGATTCGATATAGCTTTCGTAGCAGTTTCGTAAGCAACTATCGGGTTCAGAATGTCCCGAGCGAGGGAGGTCATGTCACGGCGATTCTTCAGGCACGGCGAGCTTCCGCTGGTGGTGCTGGCGCTGCTCGCGGAGCGGCCGATGCACGGCTATGAGCTGATGTCCGAGCTCTCGCGCCTGTTTGGTCCGCGGTACCGACCGTCGCCGGGAAGCGTCTATCCGGCTCTGGAGGCCCTCGAGGCGGAGCAGCTGCTCTCGGGGGAGGCCGATTCCGGCCGCACTACATACAGAACCACCGCCGATGGCGCGGAGGCGCTCGAGACGCGAGCCGATGACCTGGCGGCTCTCGAGTTTCGCACCGGCGTTTGCGTCCAGGGCGCGGAATCGCTCGACGCGGCCCTTGCTCGATTCAAGGCGCGGCTGAGCCCGCTTTCGGGTCGCGTCGACCTGACGATCGTGGAGTCCATTCTGGAAAGGGCTGCCACCGAGATCGAGGACCAAAACCGATCCACAACCCAGGAGGCAAAAGGAACATGAACGATGCATTCGAGCGCGCCGCCCAGCGCACCGAGTCGGCATACCGGCGCAAGCGCCGGCAGCGCTCGGCGCGCCGCCGGCGAAAGGGTTTTCGCATCCATGCGACGGCCTTCGTCGCCGTGCAGGTGCTGCTGGTCGCCGTTTGGCTGTTGCAGTGGCAGCTCGAAGGCACCAGCCATCCGTGGTTCCTGTATGCCCTCGTCGGCTGGGGGGTCGGTCTCGCAATTCATTACTCGGTGGCGCGGGAACGGCCCGACTGATGGAGGTCAAGAAAGAGGCACTTCACGGCCGCACGGTGATTTACGCCGAGGCCGGCGCTGGCCCCGTCCTGCTCTTGATCCATGGAATGGGCGGGAGCTCTGAGAACTGGCGTGCGGTGATCGAGCCGCTGGCGCGCGAACACACCGTGATCGTTCCCAATCTGCCCGGTCACGGGGGGTCGTCGCCTGGTGGTGACTACTCGGTCGGTGGGCTTGCCGCCGGCCTCCGCGATCTGCTCCTCGTGCTCGGCCATGACCGCGCGACGCTTGTCGGGCACTCCCTCGGCGGCGGAATCGCCATGCAGTTTGCCTACCAGTTTCCGGAGATCGTCGAGCGCCTGGTCCTGGTCTCCAGCGGCGGCCTCGGCCCGGAGGTCAGCCTGCTTCTGCGTGCCGCGGCGCTCCCCGGTGCCGGGCCATTCATCGCGGCAACGGCCCCCGCCGTGCGGAGGCTGGCAGTGGGACTGCGGGGCGCTGAGGGGCGCGGCCTTCGCCTGAGCACCGACGTGACGGAGGTCATGCACGGGTACGGCCTGCTGGCTGACCCCGAACGACGCGCCGGGTTCCTGGCCACGGTGCGATCGGTGATCGGCATAGGGGGCCAGCGGGTCAGCGCCGTCGATCGCCTCTATCTGGCCGAAGCCGTGCCTGTGTTGATCGTTTGGGGGGCTCACGACCGGCTTGTTCCCGCAGGCCATGCGGAACACGCCCACCGGGGCGTCCCGGGCAGCCGTCTCGAGGTCTTCGAGGAAGCGGGGCATCTTCCCCAGCTTGAGGAGCCGTCGCGCTTCGTGGCGGTGCTCGAACAGTTCCTGGAGGAGACCGAGGCGGCCAAGTTCGACCGTGACGACTGGCGGCTCCGATTCCGAGCCGGCTCCTCGAATTGATCGAGGAAGCGGATTCGACCCCCCCGCCTTCCACGTTTCAGTTGACATACCAAAAAATACTGGTTTGTCCCAATAAAACCGGGTAATCTGTTTCCCGACATGATTTTCGGGAAAGAGATGTTCATGGGAGAGGGAGCGGGGATTCGATGCCTGGCCACGCTGGCGTTCGCGCTCTGCACGCTTGCGCTTGGAGCACCTGCCGTTCATGCAAACACGGGTGACATCATCGCCCCGCAGAACGATCCGCACACCCCGGCCGACGGCTGGCAGGCGGGGACCTGCACCACGGACACCCCAATCGAATGCTCGATCGACACCCCCGATCAGTTCTTCAGGCAGGCCGGCGGGCATCCCCAGGTCGGCTTCACCCAGTTCATCGTCAAGGAAGGTCCCGGCGCCCTGCCCGGGACACAGGTTCCGGTCGGCAACCTGAAAACGGTCCGCGTCGACCTTCCCGCCGGTCTCACCGTCAACCCGCAGGCCACCCCCCAATGCGACCTCGCGCCCGGTGCGAGCCCGACCTCAAGCAACTGTCCCGCGTCCTCGAAAGTCGGCACCAGCACCGTGACGGCCGAGAACCCCGACACAGGGTTCTCGCTGACCCTGGACCCGGCGGATGTCTTCAACCTCGTTCCGAGGGACGGTCAACCCGCCCTCTTCGGGCTCAGCATCCTCGGCAACGACGCCTACCTGGAGGCGGGTGTCGCCTGGGAGGGCGACTATCACGAGTACTTCACCATCCACGTCGCCAAACTCAGCCTCCCTGGGGATCCCGCGTTCCTCCCGCTTGGCGACGCCGCGCGCATCGCAAAAAATCGCCTCGTCTTCGACGGCCGTGCCGGCGACGGCACCTTCATCACCACGCCGAGCACCTGCTTCGACCCGGCCGTGTCGGGGTTCGAGCACGTCTACTCGACCTATCTGCGAGCCGACTCCTACGAGATGCCGAACCCGACCTTCCCCGAGGGCTCCTCCTTCTGGGAGTCCCCGCTTCCTCCCGGCGAGAAACCGCTCAACTGCGATCAGGTCGTCCTCGACGACTCTTCCTTGAGCGTCGATCCGCAGACGACGCAAACCGACTCGCCGTCTGGCGCCGCCGTCGAGGTCGACGTTCCCCACATCCCCGGCGGGGCCAACGTCGCCCGGTCAAACGTCAAGGACGCGCACGTCACCCTGCCGGCCGGGATGGGCCTCAACCCGTCTGCCGCCGATGGCCTCGTCGCCTGCACCGATGCGCAGTTCGGCAAGGGGACCAGGGAGCCGGTTGCCTGTCCGCCCGCTTCCAAGGTCGGCACCGTCGCCGTGCAGACGCCGCCGCTGCCGCCCGACTCGCTGGCCGGCGAGGTGTACGTCGGGCAGCAGCTCAGTCGCGACCCCACTTCCGGTCAGGCGTTCCGCATCTTCGTCGACGTGGAATCGGCTCGCTACGGAATCTCGGCCCGCCTGATCGGCAACGTCGCCGCCGACCCCCAGACGGGACAGCTCACCACCACCTTCGCCGATAACCCGCAGGTGCCGTTCAGCTCGTTCCAAATCGATTTCGACGACGGGCCGAAGGCGCCGTTGAGCAGTCCGCCCCTCTGCGGCCCGAATGCGAGTGCCGCGCAGCTGGATCCGTGGTCGGGAACATCGCCCGCACTGCTCTCAAGTGACTTCACCCTCACTTCCGCCCCCGGCGGCGGCACCTGTGCCGAAACGCTGGTCGCGCGGCCCTTTGGGCCTGGCTTCGATGCCGCCACGACGAATCCGAAAGGGGGCGGGCACACCCAGATGCAAACCGGCGTGACTCGCGCCGACGGCGACCAGGAATTGAAGGGGGTCAACCTCGACCTGCCGCCGGGCCTCACCGCGAAGCTGGCCGGCGTCCCCTACTGCCCGGAAGCGGCGATCGCGGCCGCTGCGGCGAACAGTGGCGTCGCCGAGGCCACCGGCCCGAGTTGTCCGCCCGCCAGCCTCGTCGGCAGCGCCTCGATTCGGTCCGGCAGCGGCCCCTCGCCGATCGGCATCGAAGGAAAGGTCTTCCTCTCAGGTCCCTACCACGGGGCCCCTCTCTCCCTGACAGTAGTCACCCCCGCCACGGCCGGGCCGTTTGATCTCGGCTCGGTCGTGGTGAGGGTGGCGCTGTTCGTGGACCCGCGCACGGCACAGGTCCATGCCGTGTCCGATCCGATCCCCCATGTCTTCGGAGGCGTGTTGCTGCACATCCGCTCGATCGATGTGAAGGTGGACCGACCGAATTTCCTCCTCAACCCGACCAACTGCTCCCCGATGGCCATCGGCGCCACATTGTTCGGCGGCGGCGCCGATCCGCTCGACCCCGCGGCGTTCAGCGGCATTGCGGCCTCGGTGCCATTCCAGGCCAGCGGTTGCGAGAAGCTCGGCTTCGCCCCGAAGCTGTCCCTGCGGCTGTTCGGGGCCATGCGACGCGCGAAGAACCCGAAGCTGCGGGCCGTTCTCATCGCGCGCGAGGGGGACGCCAACATCGGCCGCGCGGCCGTCACATTGCCGCCCACCCTCTTCCTGGATCAGAGCAATTTGACGAAAGTCTGCACGCGCCCGCAGTACGCCGCCGGGGCCTGCCCGAGCGAATCTGTCTACGGATACGCCGTCGCCCACACGCCGCTGCTGGATGAGCCGCTGCGCGGGCCGGTCTACCTGCGCACCTCCGACAACCTGCTACCCGATCTGGTCGCCTCTCTCCACGGTCAGGTGAACGTCGAGCTGGTCGGTCGTGTCGACAGCCTCAAAGGCAGGATTCGGAACACGTTTGACGTCCTCCCCGACGTGCCGGTCTCCAAGTTCGTCCTCAACATGAGGGGCGGCAAGAGAGGCCTGCTGGTCAATTCCACCCACCAGTGCAAGGAGCGCGGCATGCGGGCCCGCGCGATCGTTCGCTTCAGGGCACAGAACGGCAAGAAGGCGAACCAGCGGCGGAGGCTTCGCACATCGTGCCCCAAGCATCGCCAGCATCGTGGGCATCGCCGCTGAGGGACCTCGCCGCTAGCCTCCCGCGTTGGTGCGCCCGACGCTCTCGGTCCTCATAGTCGCCTGGAACAGCCGCGTGGAGCTGGAGCGGACGCTGCCCGCATTGGCGCCGGAGCTGGAGGCGGGAGACGAGCTGATCGTGGTCGACAACGACTCCGGCGACGGGACCGCGGACACCGTCGCCGCCCTGGCGCCTGGGGCGCGATTCGTGCAGACCGGGGGCAACCTCGGCTTCGCCGCCGCCTGCAATGCCGGTGCGGCGCAGGCGGGCGGCGATCTGCTCGTCATCCTCAATCCCGACGCGGCGCCACGGGCGGGCTTCGGCGAGGCGATTCGGTTGCCCTGGGCGCAGGGGCGCGGTTGGGATGCCTGGCAGGCGCTGGTCGCCGACGGGGAGGGGAGCCGGATCAACTCGGCCGGCAACCCCGTCCACTTCACCGGAATCGCCTGGGCGGGCGGTCATGGGCAGCCGATAGCCGGCGCTCCGGGCGCCGGCGAGGTGCCGGCGCTCTCGGGCGCCTGCCTGGCGATCCCACGGCGAAATTGGGAGCAGGTCGGCGGTTTCCCGGAGAGCTTCTTCCTCTACCACGAGGACGTCGACCTCTCGATGCGATTGCGGCTGCGCGGCGGAGCGCTGGGCATCGAGCCGTCCGCGATCGTCGACCACGACTACGAGTTCGGCACAGGCGAGAGGAAGTGGCGCTGGCTGGAGCGCAACCGCTGGGCATTCCTGATCCGCGTCTATCCGGCGGCCCTGCTGATCCTCCTCGCGCCGGCCCTGCTGGCAACCGAGCTGGCTCTGATCGGGGTCTCGATCGCCGGGGGATGGGGGAGGCAGAAGCTCGCGGCGACGCTCGACGTTCTCCGCTGGCTGCCGCGCCTGCTGCGCGAGCGCCGCCGCATACAGGCGACCCGCGCGGTAAGCGCCGCCGAGTTCGCCTCCTGGCTGACTCCCGACCTCGACTCCCCCTTCATCGCCGGCGCCGCCCGCTTGACCCCGGTTCGTCTCGTTCTCCGTGCTTACTGGAGGCTGGTCCGCCTCCTGCTCGGCAGACCATCCCGGTAGGGGTGGAGCGTCTTGTGCTTTTTCGCCACCGACGATCACGGCAGACCGAGTGCGACCTCGAAAAGTTAAGTGGAACCCCTACCGGGATGGTCGTCAGGTCGGCTGACGAGTCGGCCTGATCAGGATCTCGTTGACGTCGACCCCGGGTCGCTGCTCCAACGCGAAGATCACCGCCTTGGCGATGTCGTCGTCGCGGAGTGCCCACTCACCGGGGCGGTTGTCGAAGAAAGGCGTGTCCGTCATCCCGGGCTCGATCAGCGTCACCCGGATCTCGTGGTTCTCGTGCATCTGGCGAAGCTCCGCGCGCAACGCCTCGCCGATCGCCGTCGCCGCCCACTTGGTCGCCGAGTAGAGCGACCCCGGCAGCGCCCTGCGGCCGGCGACCGAGCTGGTCACGAGAAAGTGCCCGTCGCCGCGCTCGAGCAGATGGGGGAGGGTGGCGCGAATCGTCAGCGCCACCCCGTAGACGTTGGTCAGGACCATCGAGCGCCAGTGCTCGGGCGACTCTTCGAGGAAACCCCGCGAGGCGCCGAAGCCGGCGTTGGCGAAGACGACGTCGATGCGGCCGAAGCGCTCGATCGCCCCGTCGGCCATCGCCTCCACCTGGTCCCACTCGGTGACGTCGCAGTGCAGCGCCAGCGCCCGATCCTCGCCGCCCAGCTCCTCGACGAGCGCTTCGAGCGGCTCCAGTCGCCGCGCCGCCAGCACCAGTCGGTGGCTGTCGGCGGCAGCTCGCGCGGTGGCGGCGCCGATCCCGCTGCTGGCCCCGGTGATCAGCATGACTGGATCTGCCACGTGTCGATTCTCCCAGGTCGCTCTCGTCTCTGGAGAGGCGGGGTTGCGATAATCCGCGGCCGTGGATCCCCAGCGCAAGCGCAAGATCCGGCTGGTCGTCGCCCTCAGCGTCGCTGTGCTGCTTGCCGCCGCGCTCGTCTACACGTCGTTCAGCGCCTCGACCGAGGCGAAGGAGCCTTCGCAGCTGCTGAGCGCGGCGCCCGGCACCACCTACGACATGACCGGCAAGGTCGTCAAGGGCTCGGTGCGGCGGGACGACGGCGGCCTGCGCTTCCGCGTCTCCGATCGCGACGGCCGCGGCGGGAGCCTGCCGGTCACCTACAGCGGCACCGTCCCCGACCCGTTCCGCGGCGGGCGGGAGATCGTCCTCACCGGGCAGGTCGAGCGCGGCGTCTTCGTCGGCGAGCCCGACACGCTGGTCACCAAGTGCCCGTCGAAGTTCACGGCGGCGAATGACAGCTGACGTCGGCAGCGTCGCCCTGGCGCTCGCCTTCCTCACCGCGGTCTTCGCGGCCGTCGCGGCGCTGATCGGCCGCAACGGCGACCGGCGCTGGATCGACATCTCTCGCCGTGCGGTCTACGGGCTCTGCGCGCTGATCACGCTCTGCGTGGTGCTGATCGAGGTCGCCTTCGCGGGCGATGACTTCTCCCTCAACATCGTCCAGCAGCACTCCTCGATCGAGACGCCGGCCTTCTACAAGCTGGCCGCGATGTGGTCGAGCCAGGAGGGCTCGCTGCTGCTCTGGGCCTGGGTGCTGTCGATCGCCTCCAGCGCGGCGCTGTACGCGACCCGCAACCGACTGCGCGAGCTGGTGCCCTACGCGACCGCGGTGATGATGGGAGTGGCGGCTTTCTTCACCGGGCTGATGCTGTTCGGCGGCGGTGTCGACCCCTTTGCCACGCTCAGCCCGGCGCCTGCCGACGGGATCGGCCTCACCCCGCTGCTCCAGCACCCGAGCATGATGATCCACCCGCCGATGCTCTACTCGGGGTACGTCGCCCTCACGATCCCCTTCGCCTTCGCGATCGGCGCCCTCGTCACCCGCAAGCTGGACGCCGAGTGGATCCGTGCCACCCGCCGCTTCGCGCTGATCGCCTGGGCCTTTCTCGGGCTCGGTCTGCTGCTCGGTGCGCGCTGGTCCTATACCGAGCTGGGTTGGGGGGGCTACTGGGCCTGGGACCCGGTCGAGAACGCAGCGCTGATGCCGTGGCTGATGGCCACCGCCTTCCTGCACTCGATCATGGTCCAGGAGAAGCGCGGCATGCTGAAGGTCTGGAACGCCTGTCTGATCGTCGGCACCTTTTCACTGGCGCTGCTGGGCACGTTCCTGGTCCGCTCCGGGGTGCTGCAGTCGATCCACGCCTTCGGCGACAGCACCGTCGGCCCCTACATCCTCGGCCTGATCGCCGTGGTGCTGATCGGCTCGACGGCGCTGATCGTCTCGCGCCTTGACGACCTGCGCTCGCAGAAGCGAATCGACTCGCTGGCCTCGCGCGAGGCGGTCTTCCTCGTCAACAACCTGCTGCTGGTGGCGCTCTGCGCGGTGATCTTCTGGGGCACCTTCTTCCCGCTGATCTCAGAGCTCTTCACCGGGCAGAAGTCCTCTCTGGCAGCGCCCTGGTTCGACCGTTACACGACGCCGCTGGCGATCCTCCTCGTGCTCTTCACGGGGATCGGGCCGCTGCTGGCCTGGAGGCGGGTCAGCTGGTCCTCGGCGCGGCGCATCTTCCGCGTGCCGCTGCTGGTCGCCGCCGCGGTCGCGCTGGCGCTCGCGGTCTTCACCGACGCCCTCCAGAGCCCCTGGGCCTTTGCCCTCTTCGTCTTCGCGGCCTTTGCCCTCACCGGGTTGACGCAGGAGTTCTGGCAGGGAGCGAGGGCTCGCCGCAGCCTCGCCGGTGGCTCGACCGCCGCTGCTCTGGTTGCGGTCGTCTCCCGCAACCGCCGCCGCTACGGCGGCTACATCGTCCACGCCGGGGTCGCGGTCCTGTTGATCGGGATTGCCGCCTCCTCCAGCTTTCAGACGAACCGCGACGAGACTCTGCGACCGGGCGAGAGCGCCAAGGTCGACGGCCGCCTCATCTCCTACGAGCGCCCCACCGTCAGCGTCGACGAGAAGGCCTTCACCTTCGGCGCCGTGCTGCGCGTGAAGCAGGACGGCAGAGAGCCCCTGACCCTGCGTCCGACCCGCCGTTTCTTCCGCCCGACCGGGACCGGCATCGGCACTATAGGCAGCTACTTCGACGGCGAGGCAACCAGCGAGGTGGGGCTGAAAGCCGGCCTTGGGAGCGATCTGTGGACCGCCGTGCAGCCGGACATCTCAAGCGTGCAGCGCCGGGCTCGCGCCGCCGATCGCGGTTTCCGCCGCTGCGTGGGGGGAGCGCCGGGCGTGCCCGCGGAATGCCAGGCGGTGTCGAGGATGATGCGCGCAGCCGCGGTCAATCCAAGCTTGCGCCCGATTGCCCTGGCCCAGATCACCACGCTGCAGGGGGCGATCGCCGAGCGCCTTGCCAGGAGCTACCTCGACGATCGGGGACCCGCGACCTTCCGCGTCATCGTCGATCCGCTGGTCACCTGGATGTGGATCGGCGGGCTGATCGCCCTTGCCGGGGCGCTGATCGCGATCTGGCCTCCCCGTCGGACCCGCCGCCAGCCGGTCCTCGTCGGCGAGTCGGAGGCGCGCAAGGAGGCCAAGTACCGCGAGATCCGCGATGCCGAGCTCGACCATGCGGCCGGCAAGCTCTCCGACGAGGACTTCGCCCTGCTCGATGCCGAGCTGCGCAGCGAGGCGCTGGAAATCCTCGATTCCCAGAACGGGGCGAAGCGGGAAAAGGCGCCCCAGGTCTAGAATCGCTCGCCCATGTACACGCTCCTCAGCATCCTGCAGGTGATCATCGCCGTCGTCGTCATCTTCCTCGTGCTCCTGCACTCGGGCAAAGACGCGGGGCTCTCCGGCGCTTTCGGCATCGGTGGAGGCGGCAGCTCGTTCGGTGGCGGCTCGATGGTTGAGCGCAACCTCGACCGGGCGACGATCTTCTTCTCGATCCTCTTCGTGCTCAACACGCTCGTCCTGCTGAAGATCTAACTGAGACAAAAAACCGGGCCATGTTGCGTCGGTTTACAAATTCAGTTACTTTGTAAACCATGGAAGCCGCCACGCACGAGCATCATCACGCGCCCGAGATCGACCTCAACCCCGCCACCTGGAGAGACACCAAGCGCTACGCCTGGCTGCTTGGCCTGATCGTCCCGCTGGCGCCGTTCATCGCCTGGGGGAGCGTCATGGCGACCGGGTTCGACTTCTTCTGGTGGTTCGGGCCGTTGCTCGTCTTCGTCTTCTTTCCGATCCTCGACATCGTGATCGGCATGGACGCGACCAATCCGCCCGACAGCGTCCTCAAATGGTTGGAGCAGGACCGCTACTACCGCTGGTGCACCTACGCCTTCATCCCGCTTCAGTACGCCGGCCTCGTCTTCGCCTGCTGGCTGTGGTCGAGCGGCGATCTCTCGGCCCTCAGCAACATCGGCCTGGCGGTGACGATGGGCGTGGTCGCCGGCATCGGGATCAACACCGCTCACGAGCTGGGCCACAAGCGGGCGAGCATGGAGAAGTGGCTGAGCAAGGTCGCCCTCGCCCAGACGGGCTACGGGCACTTCTTCATCGAGCACAACCGAGGCCACCACGTCCGAGTCGCCACCCCCGAGGACCCCGCAAGCTCGCGGCTGGGGGAGAGCTTCTGGGCCTTCTTGCCGCGCACCGTGGTCGGCAGCGTGCGCTCGGCTTGGGGGATCGAGCGCGAGCGCCTCGGGCGCAGCGGCATCTCCGTCTGGAACTGGCGCAACGACGTTCTCCAGGCCTGGGCGATGACGGTGGTCCTCTTCGTCGTCCTGACCGCCGTGTTCGGCCTCGTCGTCCTTCCCTACCTGCTGATCCAGGCGTTCGGATTCTCGCTGCTGGAAGTCGTCAACTACCTCGAGCACTACGGCTTGCTGCGACAGAAGCGGGAGGACGGCCGCTACGAGCGCTGTCTTCCCGAGCACAGCTGGAACAGCAACAGCGTCGCCTCCAACGTCCTCCTCTACCACCTGCAGCGCCACAGCGACCACCACGCCAACCCCACCCGCCGCTATCAGGCCCTGCGCCATGTCGACGAGGCTCCGCAGCTGCCGACGGGCTACGCGGGGATGATCGTGCTCGCTTGGTTCCCGCCGCTGTGGCGCCGAGTGATGGACCCCCGTCTGCTCGACCACTACGACGGCGACGTCACCCGCGCCAACGTCCACCCGCGGGCGGAGCGCCGCGTCCTCGCCCGGCACTCATGAGCCGCTGGCGGTGTCCCGGGTGCGGGTACGTCTACGACGAGGAGACCGGCAACCCCCGCGAGGGCTTTCCGGCCGGCACGCCTTGGAGCGAGGTTCCCGACCACTGGGCCTGCCCGGATTGCGGTGTGCGCGACAAGGTCGATTTCGAGCCGGACGAGGGTGACGGGTGATGGCGTCCGCTGCGACGCAGGGAGCTGCGCCCGCTTCCCGCACCCCCTACCCGCAGGCCGCCAAGGAGCTCCTGCGGGAGACGCTGTTCGGCGCGGCGCGCGATGAGCTGCAGAATCGCGCCTGGTCGGAGATCACGATGTCCGATATCGCCGGCGCGGCCGGCGTCAGCCGCCAGACTCTCTACAAGGAATTCGGCAACCGCGACGAGTTCGGCCAGGCCTTCGTCATCCACGAGGGGGAGCGTTTTCTCGACGGGGTCGAGGCGGCGATTCGCGAGCACCTCGACGACCCCCGCGCCGCCGTGGGCGCTGCGCTGGGCGCATTCCTCGAGGCGGCAGGGGAGGACCCCCTCGTGCACATCCTCCTCAGCGACGACGGCACCGGCGGCATGCTGCCCTTTGTGACCACGCAGGGCATGCCGGTCGTCGCCTGGGCGACCGCCCGGCTCACGGTGGCGATTCAGGAGGGCTGGCCGGAAGCGGCGGCCTCCGACGCCCGCCTCCTAGCCGAGTCGCTGGTCCGCCTCGCGATCAGCTACATCACTGCGCCCAGCCGCCCTCCCGAGGAGACCGCGACCGCCACGGTCAGCCTGCTCGGTCCCTTCATAGATCGCGCGCTCGGCGTCAGCTGACTGCCGCCGCGTCTGCCTGCAACGGCGCCTTGCCCTTGATCAGGTCCGCGGCCCGCTCGGCGACCGCGATCGTCGGGGCGTTGGTGTTGCCGCGCGGGACCACGGGCATCACCGAGGCGTCGACGACGCGCAGTCCCTCGAGCCCCTGCACTCGCAGCGCGGTGTCGACGACAGAGCCGATCGCGCAGGTGCCGACCGGGTGGTAGATCGCGAACGTGGTGCGGGCGGCGAGCGCCCGCAGGGCGTCGTCCGAATCGCCGTCGGATACCGTGAACGGCTCGGCGCAGTAGGGCCCCAACGCCGGCTGGGCGCAGATCTCCTGCATCAAACGCAGCGCCTCGATCATTCGCGGCATGTCCGACTCGGCTGAGTAGAAGTTGTTGCGGACGATCGGCTTCGCGGTCGGGTCGTTGGACCCGAGCCGGACCGAGCCGCGGCTCTCCGGCGTCAGCAGGCAGGGGGAGACCCAGATGCCGTGTTCGTCGGTTTCGCCCAGCCCCTCGTCGACGATGTGAAGCGCGGCGACGTGGAACTGGATGTCCGGCGCCTCGGCCCCGTTCTCCACCCGGGCGAAGCCTCCCGACTCGGCGAGGTTGGAAGCGAACGGTCCGCTCTGCGACGCCGTGAATTCCTCCAGCGCCGCCGGCTCGCGCGCCAGCAGCAGACTCTCCGGCTCGGGGGTCGTCCAGACGCCATAGGCGGCGGCGTGGTCGCTGAGGTTCTCGCCGACCGCCGGTTGGTCGAGCAGGACTTCGATCTCACGCCGGGTGAGGTGCTCGGCCGGCCCGACGCCGGAGAGCATCAGCAGCTGCGGTGAGTTGTAGGCACCGCCGCAGAGGATCGTCTCACGCTCGGCGCGCAGCTCCTGCACCTCGCCCAGTCGGCTTGCCTCGATTCCCACCGCCCGCGTCCCCTCGAACAACACGCGGTTGACGTGCATGTAGGGCATCACGGTCAGGTTCGGCCGCTCCATCGCCGGGTGCAGGTAGGCGACGGAGGCGCTGGCGCGCATCCCGCCCCGCTGCGTCACCTGGTACATCCCTACCCCGTCCTGCTCGGCGCCGTTGAAGTCCTCGTTGCGCGCCAGCCCTGCTTCGACCCCGGCGTCGACGAAGGCCTGGGTGATCGCGTTGCCGGAGCGCTGGTCGGACACCGGCAGCGGCCCGCCGACCCCGTGCCACTCCGAGGCGCCGCGCTCGTTGTCCTCGGCCTTGAGGAAGTAGGGGAAGAGATCGTCCCAGGCCCAGCCGGAGACGCCCCAGTCATCGTAGTCGCGGCGGTTGCCGCGGATGTAGACCATCGCGTTGGTCGAGGAGGAGCCGCCGAGCACCTTGCCGCGTGGCAGGGCGATCCGCCGGCTGTTGCAGTTCGGCTCGGGCGCCGAGTCGTAGTCCCAGTCGACCTCGGTGCGGGCCAGCTGCAGGTAGCCGAGCGGCACGTGGATGTTCTGGTTCGTGTCCGGCGGACCCGCTTCGAGCAGCAGGACGCTGACGTCGGGATCCTCGGATAGTCGCGCGGCCAGCACACACCCGGCCGAACCTGCCCCAACGATCACGTAGTCGTACATCCGCTCCTCCTCCTAGGGGACAGATCGAGTCTACTTCGGCTTCCATGGCGCGCCACGCATATCGTTCGAGCGATGGAGCCGCAGAATCCGCTGGCCAAGCTGGGCGAATGGATCGAAGAGGCGCGGCGGGAGGGAAGCCCCCATCCCGCATCGGTCGCCTTCGTCACGGCTGGGCCCGACGGCCGGCCTTCCGCCCGGACGGTCACGCTAAAGCGATTGGAGGAGGGCGCGCTGGTCTTCACCTCTGCGCTGTGGACCCGCAAGGCGCGGGAGATCGAGGCGAACCCGCGGGTTGCGCTGCTCTTCCACTGGCCCGCCCTGGGTCGCCAGGTTCACGTAATGGGTCGAGCGATGCTCGCCGAGCGCTCGCTTGCCGAGGAGCTGTTCGCCGAGCGCGACCTCGCCCACCAGCTGCAGACCGTCGTCTCACGCCAGGGAGAGACGATCGACGACCTCGGCCCCCTGCGGGACAGGCTCTCCCACTTGGCATCGGTGCAGGAGACCGCGCCGGCGTGCCCTCCGGACTGGGGGGCGCTGCGCGTTTACCCCGAGTCGATCGAACTGTGGAGCGAGGCGCCGGACCGCCTTCACGATCGCTTTCTTTACGAGCGCGACGGGGATGGCTGGCGCGTGTCGCGCCTGGCGCCATAGAGGTCGACTTCAGCAATCCCTGAGGAGGCCGATCCTCGGGGTTCGCTGGGAGCCCGCCCCCGACCGGCCTTGGGCCGGTCGGGGGTATAGCTCTCGACGACCGGCTCAGCCGCGTGGGGCCCCTGCGCCCGGGCCGCTGCTGCCCGGCAGCCGGCCCTCTTCCTCGAGCGGCTCGCCGTACACGACGAGGCCGTGGATGCAGATCACGCAGATCGCAAACACGCCCAGCGCCCAGAATGGGTAAGCGCCGCCGACCGCCAGCAACGCGCCGATCGCGCCAAGGCTGGCACCGACGATCCCGATGAGGCGTCCGTACGCTCCACCGGCGAGTAGTGAGAAGCCGCCGGAGAGCTGAATGAGGCCGACGATCAGGGTCACCCAACCCCAGGTATGCAGGTTGCCCAACACGAAATGGTTGTCACCGACCCAGAAGTTCGCGTCGGCGATCGCGCCAATTCCATAGATGATGTTGAGCGCTCCGGCAATCAGCAACAGGATTGCGACGAACACGGCGCGGCCAAGACCTCTCATGTGTGTCTCCTTTTTCGTGGCCAACCGCCGCGTCCGGCGGAGATTCGGCCCGATGACGGGTTGTTGAGGTGTCGATCGGACGGTAGGCCCAACGTGGGGGTGCGGCATCGCCCTGTTCGGGTGATTTCGCCTGAGCGAATTTCACCCGGTTCGCACGATGACGAGTAGCGGCGATTGCGATTCCATGTCGCCAAGATGCCGCTGGTCGGAAGAAGAAGGCCCCTGATGCGCGCGGCGATGGTCGGTGGCGCCGGCTATGCGGTGGGCAAGCGAGCTGCCGCTCAGCGTGATGCTGAGGCAGCGCAAGGCGCCGCGTCGGCCCCCGCTGCAGCGCCACCCTCCGAGAGCGAGCGGGTCGAAGCGCTGACCAAGCTCAAAGACCTGTTCGACTCCGGTGTGCTCACCGAGGAGCAGTACGAGTCCGAGAAGCAGAAGCTGCTCGCGGGAATGTAGGCCGCTACCAATAGAAGGAGCGCAGACCAGATGGAGTTCGGACCGGTTCAGATCCTCGTTGTCGGCTTCGAGCACGGCAAGTTCGAGGGCAAGATCCTCGCCGAGTTGCGCCGCCTTCGAGAGCACGACATCGTCCGCCTCGTCGACCTGCTCCTCGTCCACAAGGACGAGGAGGGACAGATCGAGGAGGTCGAGATCAGCGACCTTCCCCGCGAGGAGGCGGTCGAGATGGGCGCCCTGGCCGGTGCTCTGATTGGCCTCGGGGCAGATGGGGAGGCGGGCGCCGAGGCCGGCGCTTTGGCCGGTGCCGAACGCGCCGCGGACGGTTCGCTGCTCGACGACGAGGAAGTCTGGTACCTGGCGGATGAGATCCCGCCCGGATCCGCAGCCGGAATCGCGCTCCTCGAGCATCGCTGGGCAATTCCGCTCCGCGACGCCATCGCCGAGGCCGGCGGCCAGGCTCTGGTTGACACCTGGATCCACCCGCAAGACCTGATCGAAATCGGCGCTGCGGCTCACTGAGCCACGTAGACAGAGTAGGCTCGTAACAGCGGGCGGGGGTGACGGTATGCCCGCCGAGGAAAAAATTCCGCAGAAGAGCCTGGTTGCCGGAGTCGACTTGGATCGACCTTCGCTCGGCGGCTTGGTCGAGCGTCGGCGTTTGATCGACAGGCTCGAAGGGGGCACCCCTTCCCTGGTCTTGCTCAACGCGCCCACCGGCTATGGCAAGTCGGTCCTCCTCGCCCAGTGGGCGGCGCGCGATCCGCGGCCGTTTGCCTCGATCGTCCTCGGCGACGCACACAACGATCCGGTGTTGCTGCTTGGGGAGGTGGTGGATGCGCTGAATCGGATCGAGCCTCTCCCAGCCGGGGTGACCTCGGCCTTGACCGTGCCCGATCCCGATCTGGAGCGGGTCGTCCTGCCGCGGCTGGGGCAGGCGATCGAGGCGCGTGAGACAGCTGTCGTGCTGATCTTCGACGAGCTGGAGCATGTCGAGTCTCCGCAGTCCCTGCTCGTGATTCGCACGCTTGTGGAGCACGCGCGTGGTGGTACTCAGATCGCCGTCGCCACCCGCGTCGATCCGGCGCTGCCGCTGGGTCGGCTGAGGGCTAACCGCTTGTTGAGCGAGGTCGGTCGCGCCGAGTTGGCGATGACGAAGCCGGAGTGCGCGATGCTGCTCAGCGGCATCGGGGTCGAGCTCAACCAGCGTGAGCTCGATGCTCTGATCGAGCGCACCGAGGGTTGGCCCGCCGCTCTCTACCTGGCCGGGATGGCACTGCTCGACGAGACCGACATGGGCGCCGCGATCTCACGCTTCGCCGGTGACGATCGAATCGTCGCCGACTACATCAGGGACGAGTTCCTGACTGTCATATCGCCGCGCCGGCTCGATCTTCTGCGCCGGATTTCGATCCTCGATCGCTTCAACGGCGATCTCTGTGACGCGGTCCTGGAGCGCAGCGGCTCCGCCACCGCGTTGCGCGACATGCTGCACGGGAACATGCTGCTGCTGTCGCTCGACCGCAAGGACGAGTGGTTCCGGCTGCACACTCTCCTCGCCGGCATGCTTCGTGGCGAGCTGCGCCGCGCCGAGCCCGAGAAGGAGCCTGAGCTGCACCTGCGGGCATCGAGCTGGTGGGCTGAGCAGGGCGACTCCGACCGCGCGATCGAGCACGCGATCGCGGCGAAGGCCTATGAGCGCGCCGGAGAGCTGCTGTGGGCGGGAGTGCCCGAGTACAACTCGCGTGGGCGCGTCGCCACTGTGGAGCGGTGGTTGCAGCGACTAGGCGTGGAACGGCTCTCCTCCTACCCGACCCTGAGCCTGACCGCGGCGCAGGGCTGCCTGGCGCGTGGCGAGGGAAGCATGACCGAGTATTGGATCGCCGTCTCACGCAGGCTGCTCGAGGGCATGCGCTCACCGCGCAAGGCACCGCTGGTTGCCGGGCTGGCCCTGACGGAGGCGGGACTCGCTCGCGACGGTCTGATCGCGATGAGCGAGCGCGCCGCCGAGGCCGCCGAGGTGATGCCGGACGAAAGCCCCTGGCTTTCGATGTGCTGCTTGGTCGACGGGACCAGCCTGCTTCTCCGCGGCCATCCGGATGAGGCGCGCGAGCGTCTGAGCGAGGGCGCGCGCAGGGGTGCCGTAGGGGGACCGCACATCCAGGTCCTCTGTTTGACGCAGCTCTCTCTGCTGGCTATCGAAGAACCCGACTGGCAGGTGGCGGAGATGCTCGCCTCGCAGGCGAGGGCCCAGATCGAGCGCTCGGGCCTGGGCGACTACACCACGGCCGCCCTTGCCTTCGCCGTATCCGCTTTCGTCCGCTCGCACCGCGGAATGGCCGATGAAGCGGCTGCGGATCTGCGCACCGGAGTCCAGTTGATGCGCCGGCTCGACGAGTTCGCCGCCTGGTATGAGACGCAGACGCGGATCGTCCTTGCCCGGGCGGCGGTGAGGCTTGACGAGGTTGGCCTGGCGCAGGATCTGCTCGATGAGGCGCGGCGCCTGATTTGGCTTACGCCGGAGGCGACGCTGCTCGCCGACTGGCTGAGCGAGGCTGAGCTGGAAGCCGAGAGGATCTCAGCGGCCGCGGTGCGCGACCTGACCCCGGCCGAGCTTCGCATTCTCGGCTCTCTTCCAACCCATCACTCCTTTCCTCAAATCGCCGCCCAAGCCCACGTCTCACCCAACACGGTGAAGACCCAGGCGCAGGCTGTCTACCGCAAGCTGGGCGTCTCCTCTCGTCGCGAGGCGGTCGAGCGCGCGCGAGAGATCGGGTTGCTGCGCGAGGAGGAACGAGCCAGTGGAAGCAACGCCGAGTTGTGAAGCGGGTGCAGCGCGACGCGCCGCGAATCGCGGCGCAGAAGTCGCTGCTTTCCAGGCTTGGTGATGCGGCTGAATGGAGTCGAACCATCACGGGTGTTTCCACCCACAAGGCCCTCAACCTTGCGCGTCTACCAGTTCCGCCACAGCCGCTCGAGGGCGGTTGATTCTAGATGGTTGCGTGCAAGGGGCATCGTTCCTTGAAACCGTCCGGGGGACGCGGTAGCCTGCGAACAGATGTTCGAACGAATGCAAGCCTGCGGTGCGGGTGGTTTGGGGGACTGATGGACCTTGACCTGACCAAGCGTCAGAAAGAGATCTTCGACTTCATCGGAAAGTACGCCGCCAAGACGGGGTATCCGCCGACGGTGCGGGAGATCGGCAAGGCAGTCGGGTTGCACTCCTCCTCCACGGTGCACGCCCATCTCGCCAACCTGGAGAAGATCGGCCTGCTTCGGCGCGATCCCTCCAAACCGCGGGCGATCGAAGTGTTGTTCGACAAGGCCAAGAGGACGATTCGGCCGGAGAGCGGCTTGCCTCTGGTCGGCCAGGTTGCGGCGGGCGAGCCGATCCTCGCCGAGGAGAACATCGAGGAATACATCGAGATCCCCGACGTGATCGGCGGCGAGGACGGCGATTACATCCTCCAAGTGCGGGGTGAGAGCATGAAGGACGCCGGCATCCTCGAGGGGGACTACGTCGTGGTCCGCCCGGCAGACGACGCTCTCAACGGCGAGATCGTCGTCGCCCTGATCGGCGAGGAGGCGACCGTAAAGCGCTTCTTCCGCGAGTCGGATCACATCCGCCTTCAGCCCGAGAACGATGCGATGGATCCGATCCTCACCACCGAGGCATCGATCCTCGGTCGAGTGGTCGGCGTCTTCAGAAAAGTCTGACGGTCAGGGCCAGCGGCCCGACGCGATGAGCTTCTTGTAGCGCCGCTGGCGCCGCTGGGCATCCCACATCACCAGTGGCAGCATTCGCAGCGCCAGGCGCGGGAAGGCGTCGAAGAAGCGCAGCATCGGCCCTCGCCAGCGGGGAATCACCAGGATCGGACGGGGGCGCTCGGTCAACTTGCCGACCTCGGTTGCGACCTCTTCGGAGGTCAGCAGCTTTCCGGAGAAGGAGCTCCTGGCGTCCGGGTCTTCGAGCTTATCCTCGATCATCGGAGTCCAGATTCCGTCGGGGCAGACCGCGGACAGCTCGATGCCGCGGATGCCGGAGCGGCGCAGGTCATAGAGGGTGCCGAGAGTGAAGGCCATCGCCGCGTGCTTGCTTGCCGCGTAGCCGACCTCACCGGGGGCGGCGACGATGCCGGCCAGTGAGATGACGTTGATGACATGCCCGTGTCCGGCGGCGGTCATCGGCGCGAGTGCCGCGACCGTCCCGTTCATCGTTCCGATCGCGTTGACCTCGATCATCGTCCGCCGCGTCGCCTCGTCCTGTTGCCAGGAGAGCCCCGGGAAGAGCACGCCGGCGTTGTTTACCCAGACGTCGAGCGATCCAGAGCGCTCCGCCGCTTGGGCAGCCACCGCTCGGCAGGCCTGCTCGTCGCGCACGTCAAGCGGTACGGCGACGGCGCCTTTGCCGGCATCGTCGGCGGTTGCCGAGGCGGCGTCGCCATCGATGTCCGTAGCCACGACCAGGAAGCCGCGGCGCGCCAGCTCCAGCGCGATCGCGCGCCCGAGGCCGTTGCCCGCTCCCGTGATCACGGCTGCTCTCATCCGGCGCGGAGCATATGTGGCGAATGTGGCGTGTGGGAGCTACCATCGAGAGGCGGGCTGAGCGACCGCGGGGGGAGAGAAAACCCCTCGAGGAAAGTCCGGACACCAAAGGGCATGGCGGTGGGTAACTCCCACCCGGGGAAACCCGCGGGAAAGTGCCACAGAAATACACGGCCGATGGCGCGGCCACACGTGAGTCGCGTACAGGCAAAGGTGAAATGGTGCGGTAAGAGCGCACCGGCGCTGCGGTGACGCAGCGGCCAGGCAAACCCCGCCAGGTGCAAGGCCAAGCAGGACCAATGACCCGGCTCGGAGAGGTCCAGGTAGGCCGCAGGGCCGCTTCGGCGGCCCCCCGGGGCTCCGGCCCCGGGAGACAGATGGTCGCTCCCGACAGGATCCGGCTTACAGGCCCGCTACGGAAAAGGCCCCGCAAGGGGCCTTTTCCATGCCCGGGAGAAAGGGAACGGGCATTTTCCTGCAGCCCTGGGCGCTTTCAAGCGTCGTGACGATGCACTTGTCCGATGACGAAGCAGCGCTTTTACAAAGGTTCACATAATTCCGTCTTAGCTTTTGCTAATGTGCCGCGACCGCTGAGTCTCCGCCCACATATCGCGGAGATCGGGGGACCCATCGTTGGGGCGAATCGCAGGCTTCTGCCGCGTAGCGCAGCTCTTTCAGCGCGAGCCCGTCAGCTAACCCCGTAAGCGCAGGAAAGAGAATGAAGGCAGGCAGGAACCGCCATAGGCGGCAAGAGAATCCACGGCTGGGGTGCGCGATTGACGAGCGCCCGCGGCGACGCATGCGCGGGGCGATCTCGCTCGCTGCGATTGCAATTACCGTCCTCGGGGGCGTTTCCGCGGCCCAGGCTGCCACCGGCGGCGCGTCCAGTGTCGTCGCCTTCGGAGGGGCCGGCGTGATCGGGGAGGACATCGCTTTCGGGCAGACGCGAACTGCCGGCGCTACCTGGTACGGCCCGGGCCTCTACGGCAATCACACCGCCTGCGGCCAGACACTGCGCCCCGGAACGATCGGCGTCGCCCATCGCACGCTTCCCTGCGGCACCACCGTGAAGTTCTCCTACCACGGCCGGTTCCTGATCACCCAGGTGATCGATCGCGGCCCCTATAGCCGAGGCAATGCCTGGGACCTGACCAACGGCGCCCGGCGCCTGCTCGGCTTCGAGGGGGCCAATCGGGTCAGATACGCAGTCGCCCAGAGCTTCGCGCGCCGCTAGGCAGAGCGGTTTCAGCCGCCCGGGCGGCTACTCTGCACTGCGCAGGTCGAATCTCTACGAGAGGAGCAAGGGCATGACGGAGTCTTCGGATGGTGCTGTCGCGATGCGGTCCGCCGGGCGGCGTGGCCGGCTGGCGGCAGTGGCTCTGATGGCCGGTGCGCTGGCTGTGCTCGTCGCCCTTGTCGCAAGCGCCGGTGCCGCAACGGACTCTCGCACCACGATCGTGCTGGGCGACACCTCGACCGTGCCTGACCCGTCGTGCCCCGAGTCTCCCTGTCAGGCGATCGGCAGCGTCACCGGATTCCAGGTCAACAACGGGCAGGCAAGCCTGCCGTTCATCGTCCCTCGGAACGGAAGGGTGAAAGCCTGGACCCTGACTCTGGCGAAGCCGACCGGCAGCCAGCGCTCGTTCTTCAACGGATTCTTCGGTACGCCACCCGAGGCACGGCTGGCGATCCTGCGGCGCGTTCCGGGCACCGATCCTCCCCGCTACAACCTGCGGCGTCAGAGCGGTGTCCGCGTGCTCAGCCCCTACCTGGGCCAGACGGTCAAGTTCGGCGTCTCGCTGCGCGTGCAGAAGGGCGACATCATCGGCCTCACCGTGCCGACCTGGGCCCCCGCATTCGCTCAGGGTCTGCCGGCCGACAACGTCTGGCGAGCTAGCCGGGAACCGGACAAATGCACCAACGCCACCGACGTTCGCCAGGGCGAACCCCAGGCAAAGGTCGGGATGCGTGCCACCTACGGCTGTCGCTACTCGACCGCTCGGCTCCTCTACACGGCAACGGTCGTAGAGGACTGAGCTCTAAGCCGCTGAGGGCAGCACCCGGGGAGTCGCCTGGTCTTTCGGAAGGGACGCCGCGCTTGCGATCAGGCTCTGGAACTCGTTGAGAGCGAGATGGGCGACGGCCTCCAGGATCTCCTCGTCGGTCCAGCCGATTTCCCGCGCCTCCTCGTGGAGGTGCAGCGGCGGTGAGCCGTCGCTGTCGAGGGTCGCTTCGAGGAACTCGAGCAGCGTCGCCTCTTTCTCGTCAGCCGATGTGAAGCTGCGTGCGCGGGAGACCTCGTCGAGGCCGAGCCCCGCCTGACGCGCCGACTTCGCGTGCTGGGCGACGCTGTAGGTGTCGCCGCGGTGCTCCGCGACCGCCAGGGCGATCCGCTCGCGAGTTGCCTGGGACAGGACGCCTCCTCGCAGCTCCGAGCGCATCCGCGTATAGGCCCGGAACACCGCGGGGGAGCCCGCGAGAACGCCGACGAACTTGGTGACTGCGCCCCCGGCTGCCTGGATGCTCTTCAGCAGCGCTGCGCTCTCGTCAGGAGCGGTGAGCTCGTCGTGGATCTGGAACCTGCTGACTTCTGTTTTTACTGTCACTTGCTTCCCGCCTCCGGCTCGAATTCACGAGATTTCGCTTCACAGAGCCTTTACTTGGCCTTTACTTTACTTAAAGCCAATTACTTACGAGGAGTAAGTTATAGCTGCTTTTCGCCACTCTCGCAAGCCTCTCTCTACCCCGATTACGCCTGAGTGCACCTGATCGGTTCACTTCGCCTATCGTTGCGGCCTTCGCGCGGACAAGCCCCCAAGGAGGCCGGACATGGCAGATCGACCCAAGAGCGCCGCTGACGTCGCCGAGATCGTCAAGCAGAGTGACGTTCGCTTCATCCGGCTCTGGTTCACCGACGTGCTTGGCCAGCTGAAGAGCTTTTCGATCAACGCCGCCGAGCTGGAGGACGCCTTCGAGGGGGGGATGGGCTTCGACGGCTCCTCGATCACGGGCTTCAACCCGATCGAGGAATCGGACATGATCGCGATGCCCGACCCGTCGACCTTCGCCCTGGTTCCCTGGCGGCCCGAGGAGGAGAACGCCGTCGCCCGCATGTTCTGTGACATCCGGGTGCCGGGCGGCGAGCCATATGAGGGCGATCCGCGCTGGATACTGCGCCGGGCGCTGAAGCGCGCCGAGGACCTTGGCTTCGACGCCTACAACGTCGGCCCGGAGTTGGAGTACTTCTACTTTCGTTCGGCCAAGCCCGAGGGCGGCGTGCCCGAGGTGCTCGACGAGGGCGGCTACTTCGACCTCACCACGCTCGACGCAGGCTCCGATCTTCGGCGCGAGACGGTGCTGGCGCTGGAGAAGATGGGCATCCACGTCGAGTACACCCACCACGAGGTCGGGCCCTCCCAGCACGAGGTCGACATGCGCTACAAGAACGCGCTGGCGATGGCTGACGACTGCATGACGTACCGCATCGTGGTCAAGGAGATCGCGATGAAATACGGCTGGCACGCGACCTTCATGCCGAAGCCGCTGTTCGGCGAGAACGGCTCAGGCATGCACGTCCACCAGTCGCTGGCCAAGGACGGCAAGAACGCCTTCTACGACGCCGACGACCAGTACTTCCTCTCCCCGGTCGCCAAGTCGTTCATCGCCGGTCAGCTGAAGCACGCGCGGGAGATCTCGCCGCTCTTCGCTCAGTGGGTCAATTCCTACAAGCGGCTGGTGCCGGGCTATGAGGCGCCGGTCTATCTCGCCTGGTCGCGGCGAAACCGCTCAGCTCTGATCCGGGTGCCGCTCTACCACCCCGGCAAGGAGGGAGCCACCCGTGCCGAGCTGCGCTGCCCCGACCCGGCCTGCAATCCCTATCTGTGCTTCGCGGGGATGCTCCAGGCGGGGCTGGAGGGTGTCGAGAAGGGCTACGAGCTGCCCGAGCCGATGGAGCAGAACCTCTACCACCTCTCCCAGGAGGAGCTGGCGCATCAGGGGATCGAGCAGCTGCCGGCGACGCTTGGCGAGGCGATCGAGGTGGCGGCCGAGTCCGAGCTGGTGCTGCGCACGCTCGGAGAGCACACCTTCAGGCGGTTCGTCGAGATCAAGCGGCAGGAGTGGGACGAGTACCGGGTGCAGGTGACGCCCTACGAGATAAAGCAGTTCTTGCCGGTTCTCTGACGGTGGTGGTAGGGAGGGGCCGGACACCCCTCTCTCGCGCTAGCCGGCTTCGCCGGTAGCGCCGCGCTCGAGCAGTGGCGCCCGGCCCCTCCTGTCCATACCGCAGCGGCGTCCCGAATCTGTCGAGCTCAGAGGAGCGCTGCCAGCTCCTCAGGCGTCGTCACCGGTGTTTTGCAGGTGAAGTGCTCGCAGACGTAGGCGGTGGGCTGGCGGTCTACTGTGGTGCGTTCCTGGAGTAGAGCCGGCGCTTGCGTGCCCTCGGGGCCGGCGGCGAGGACGATGTGGGGGCGGAATTGGGAGCGGACGAGGGTGGCCATTTCGTTGAGGTCGTTGCCGACGAGGGCAACCTCTTTGGTGGGGGAGAGGTGAAAGTCGAGCGCGCGGAGGAGATGGGCGAAGGCCTCGGGACGTTGAGAGGCAGCTTTGGCGAAGAGGCGGAAGACTCCCTCGGCCTGCTGCTCGTATGACCGTTCCCCGGTCAGTGCCGCGAGGCGAAGGAGGCCCATCGCCGCCGATGAGTTCCCGGAGGGGATCGGGTGGTCGCCGATCTCCTTGCGGCGCGCGATCAGCGCCTGGTGGTCCTCTGAGGTCGAGTAAAAGCCGCCGCGCTCGGGGTCGCCGAAGCGCGTGATCATCGCGTCGGCAAGGTTCTGCGCCTCCTCGAACCAATGCAGCTCGAAGGTCGACTCGTAGAGGGTCAGCAGCGCCTCCAGTAGGAAGGAATGGTCTTCCAGGTAGGCGTTGAGGCGGGCCTCGCCGTCCTTGTAGGTGCGCAGCAGGCGGCCGTCCTCGCGCATACGCCCGAGCACGAACTCGGCGCACGCGCGGGCGGCATCGAGGTAGTCCTCGCGCTCCAGCACGGCGCCGGCTTCGGCGAGGGCGGCGATCGCCAGCGCGTTCCAGGAGGCGAGGCGCTTGTCGTCGAGGCCCGGTCGGATGCGCTTCGAGCGCGCCTCGAAGAGAGCCTTGCGCGCTTCGGCGAGCCCCTCGGGCTCCGGCGCCGCAGCGCCGCCGGCGAGGTGGAGGACGTTGCGCTCTTCGAAGTTTCCTCGCTCGGTGACGCCGTAGAAGTCGATGATCGAATCTGCTTCGTCTCCCAGCACCTCGCGCATCTCCGCCGGCGTCCAGACGTAGAAGCGGCCCTCCTCTCCCTCGGAGTCGGCATCGAGCGCCGAGTAGAAGCCGCCCTCAGGCCCGCGCATCTCCCGCAGCGCCCAGTCGAGCGTTTCCTCGCAGGCTCGTCGGTAGCGCGCGTGTCCCAGGACCTGCCATCCATGCAGGTAGGCCCGCGCCAGCAGGGCGTTGTCGTAGAGCATCTTCTCGAAGTGGGGAACGAGCCAAACGGCGTCGACGGCATAGCGGGAGAAGCCGCCACCCAGCTGGTCGTAGATGCCCCCGGCCAGCATCGCGTCGAGCGTTTTCTCCACCACAGTGCGCTCGCCGCGGGCCAGCAATAGCTCAAGCGCCAAGGCGGGAGGGAACTTGGGCGCTCCGCCAAAGCCCCCGTTCTCCGGGTCGGCGGCGGCGCGCAGCACATCTTCTGCGCCCTCGAGCAAAGCCCCGTCGGGCGATTCCGGTGAGGGCTCGATCCGGCCGATCGCTCCGAGTTGCGCCCGCGTTCCGGCAGCCCGTTCCCGCAGCTCGTCGCGTCGGGTCGCGAACGCGTCCACCACCGCCTCCATCACCATCCGGAAGCTGGGCATGCCCCGTCCTTCGTCGGGTGGGAAATAGGTGCCGCCGAAGAAGGGGACTCCGTCGGGATCGAGGAAGACGGTCATCGGCCAGCCTCCATGCCCGCTGATCGCCTGCACCGCCTCCATGTAGAGGGCGTCGACGTCCGGGCGCTCCTCGCGATCGACCTTGACGTTGACGAAGTGCTCGTTCATGTAGGCGGCGGTCTCGGGATCCTCGAAGGACTCCCGCTCCATGACGTGGCACCAGTGGCAGGCGGAGTAGCCGACCGAGAGCAGGATCGGCCGATCGCCATCGCGGGCGTGCTCCAGCGCTTCGGAGCCCCATGGGTACCAGTCCACCGGGTTGTCGCTGTGCTGGAGGAGGTAGGGGCTTGTCTCTCCGGCGAGCCGATTTGCCATCTCCGCCAGCCTACTTATGGATACCTGGAAGCTTGACTATTGGTCCCCGCGTCTGCATATTTTTTGGGCGCAGTCGCCGGGTTTTTGGCGCTCTGAGGGGAAATCCGGTCATGAGGGTCTACTTTCTCAAGGTGGCGGCTGAGCACACGAAAACTCATTCGGAGTCGGAAGTCGACGCCGTTCTGCGCAAGCTCGACCCCGAGGATCGGGCGATTATCAAACAGGCTCTGGTCCGGGCAGAGAAGACCGAGGCTGAATTGCGCTACCTCGCCGATCACGATTCTCTGACCGGCCTCCTCGACCGCCGCCGCTTCCGCTCCGAGCTCGATCAGTACGTCTCGTTCAGCGCCCGCTATGGCGGACAAGGCGCGGTGATGATCATCGACATCGATGGCCTCAAGGCGGTCAACGACACGCTCGGCCACCATGCCGGCGACAACCTGATTCGCCAGATCGCCTCGATCATGCGCGAGCGGGTGCGGGCAACCGACATCGTCGCGCGGCTCTCCGGCGACGAGTTTGCGGTGTTGATGCCGCAGACCGACACCTCCGGGGCGTTGCAGCTCGGCGAGGACCTGAGGGCGGCCGTCGCGGAGCGCGCCGCTCCCGGGCCGGAATCCGACAACGTCACGGTCAGCGTCGGCATCACGATGTTCGGCGGCGAGGGCGACGCCGGCAGTGAGACGGTGCTGATTGCCGCCGATCAGGCGATGTACAGGGCGAAGGAGCAGGGACGCGACCAGATCGCCCTCTTCCGGGATCCGGGCGAGCCACAGCGCAACCCACAGCGCCTCCAGACGACCTCGGCGCGGATCCGCGACGCGCTCACGCATGATCGGCTCAGCCTCCACACCCAGCCGATCCACAGTCTTGCCTCGGGAGGAGGGATCGAGCGCTATGAGCTCCTACTGCGAATGACCGGCGAAAACGGGGAGCTGCTGCCGGCTGCCTCGTTCATCGAGATCGCCGAGCGGACGGGGATGATTCAGGAGCTGGATCGCTGGGTGATCGCTCGCGCTCAGGAGCTGCTGGTCGATCATGAGCGCTCGGGAAGCCCAATCTCCCTTCACGTCAACCTCTCGGGCGCTTCGATCACCGACCTGTCGGTTCTGGAGTACATCGAGCGCCGCCTCGACGAGGGCGAGGCAGATCCCTCCCGGCTCACCTTCGAGATCACAGAGACCGCGCACGTGCACGACTACGACGCGGCCGCCGGCTTTGCCGATCGGCTCTCCGAATTCGGCTGTGAGGTGGCGATCGACGACTACGGCGCCGGGTTCGGCCCCTTCCACTTCCTGCGGAAAATCCCCTTCGACCTGATCAAGATCGACGGCGCCTTCATCCGTGACATGCCGAGCAGCGATGCCGATCAGCTGACTGTGCAGGCGATCGTCCAGATCGCCCACGGGCTGGGGAAGATGACGATCGCCGAGTACGTCCAGGACGATGAGACCACTCACCTGTTGCGCCAGTACGGGGTCGACATGGCTCAGGGCTATCACCTCGGTCGCCCGGTGGCGGTCGCCGAAGCCCTCTCGGCTTAGGTCTTCCCGGCCGGCGGGCTATTCCGCAATTCTGCCCGCTTGATCTTGCCGGAGGCGGTTTTCGGCAAACGCTCGACGAACTCGACCAGGCGGGGGAACTTGTAGGGGGCGGTTTCGCGTTTGCAGTGCTCCTGCAGCTCGCGGGCAAGTCCCTCGGAGCCCTCGCGCCCGCGGGGGACGACGATCGCCCGGACGACCGCGCCTCGCTCGGGGTCCGGCGCCGCGACGGCGGCGACCTCGGCGACGTTGGGATGGGAGAGGAGGGCCGATTCGACCTCGAACGGCCCGATCCGGTAGCCGGAGGAGAGGATGATGTCGTCTCCCCGTCCCTCGAAGTAGAGACGGCCGTCCTCATCGGCGCGGACCAGGTCGCCGGTGCGCCACCACTCGTCCTCGAAGCGCTCGCCGTCCAGGTAATGGGAGAAGAAGGTAGGCGAGGAGGCTGCGCGAAGCTGCAGTTCGCCCTCGACGATCCGCGTCTCGATTCCCGGCAGGGGTTTGCCCATCGAGCCATCGCGGATCGGCTCGTCGACCAGGTTGCCGCTGATGTGGCCTGTTTCGGTTTGCCCGTAGCCGTCAGCCGGCTCGAGCCCGGTTGCCTCGCGAAAGGCGGCTATCGTCGGCGCGTCCAGTGGCTCGCCGGCAGAGACCATGCGGCGCAGGGCCGGGAGGGGACGCAGGGCGGCGCGCTTGGCCAGCATCCGGTATTCGGTTGGGGCCTGGCAGAGAACGTTGACGCCAAGGGCTTCGGCGATGTCGAGCCTCTCGGCAGGGTCGAAGCGACCGTCGTGGATGACGGCGGCGGCGCCCGTCAGCCAGGGAGCGAGAAAGACGTTGCGCGCCGACTTCGACCAGCCGGTCGCGGTGGTGCACCAGACGAGCTCTCCCGGGCGGGAGCCGAGCCAATGCTCTGCCTGAGCGCGCTGTCCGCTCAGGTAGCGATAGACGTGAACGACGCCACGCGGCTCTCCGGTCGTGCCGGAGGTGAAGACGACGAGCGCCGGGTCCTCGGCGTCCATTCCCTCGATGGCCGCGGGCGTTTCCTGCGGGCGGTCTTCGTCGAGCGCCGCGGCGACCTCCTCCAGTGTCATCGCCGTCACGCCGGGAGGAAGCTCCGACAGCAGCTTCGCCTCGCCGACGCATAGCCTTGGCGCCGCCGCGGCAACCCGCAGCTCGAGGTCGTGACGGCGCAGCTGGGTGTTGCAGGGCAGCGCCACTGCGCCCATCCGCCAGCAGGCGAGCAACGAGAGCACCCACTCGATCCTGTTGCCACAGAGCGTCATCACCACGTCGCCACGTTGTACTCCGCGCGCCGCAAAGGCACCGGAGAGCCCGGCCGAGCGGGCGATCAGCTCGCCGAAGTGCCAATCGCGCCGGTTTCCCTCGGCGTCGATCGCGACGACTCCCAACCGCGAGGCCGGGGAGCGCTCCATCACGTCCTCGATGAAATTCACGTGCGGCAGTCTGCCGCACTGCCGCTAAATCGCGGATTCGGGTGCGGGGCGGGGCGGTGCGGAGTCGATCGGCTCGGTTTCGGAGAACCCAAACCGCTCCTGGAAGCGCCGCAGGGGCGCCGGGGCCCACCAGTTCCATTCGCCGAGCAGGCGCATCAGCGAGGGGACGAGCAGGGCGCGGACGATCGTGGCATCGAGCAGGACGCCAACCGCCGTGCCGACCGCGATCTCCTTCATGAAGAAGACCGTGCTGACGCCGAAGGCGAGGAAGACGACGGCGATGCAGAGCGCGGCGGCGGTGATCACGCGGCCGGTGCGGCCGATCCCTATCGCGACCGCTTCCTCGTTGTCGTCGCCGAGGTCGTAGCGCTCTTTGATACGCGCCATCACCAGGACCGCGTAGTCGGTGGCGAGGCCGAAGATGACGGCGAAGAGGAAGACCAGGCTGGTGACCTCGACGGCCGGGGGGCCGGTGTAGGCGAAGAGACCGTCGAGCCAGCCTTTCTGGAAGGAGAGGACGACGATGCCGAGCGCCGCTCCCAGCGTCATCGCGTTCATCAACAGCGTCTTCAGGGGAAGCAGGACCGAGCCGGTGAGCAGGAAGATGATCAGCAGGGTGGTGGCGGCGATGATTCCCACGACAAGAGGAGCGCGGTCGAGCAGGCTCTGCTTCTGGTCGATGAAGCTCGCGGTGTTGCCGGAGACGAGCACCTCCGCCGCGCCCGGCGAGTCGAGGTCCCGGATCGCGTGCACGGCATCCTGCGACGCACCATCGAGGGCCGTTCGCGAAAGGGCGAAGTTGGCGAAGGCGACCTGACCCGGCGCGCGGGTGAAGGGGACGCCGCGGACGACCCCGTCGATCGCTGCGATTCGTTTCCCGTAGGCGGCGAGCTGCGCGTCGCCGGCGCGTCCGTCGACGGTTACCGTGACCGCCTCGGTGACGTTGCGCGGATAGTGGGCGTTGAGGTACTTGTTGGCGTTGTAGGAGGGCTGCCCAGGCGGCACCGCTTCGGCGCTGGGGCCGGTGAGGGTCGTCCACAGCAGCGGCGCCGCCGCGGCCAGCATCAGCGCGGAGCTGGCCAGGGCGACGGCCACGGGACGCCGCATCACGCCTCGGGCCAGCCGGTACCAGCTGTCGGAGGTGTCGGACACCGAAGAGCCGCGCCGAACGGAGAGGGCGTCTATGCGGGTTCCGAGTAGGGCCAGAAGTGAGGGGACGACGAGGATCGCGATCACCGCCGAGAGCGTTCCCACCGAGGCGCCGGCGACCGCCATCGAGTAGAGGAAGCGCTGCGGCAAGACGATCAGGGCGGCCATCGCGGCGGCGACGGTGAGGCCGGAGAAGACCGCCGTCCGGCCGGCTGTCTGAACGGTGCGCCTGTGCGCTTCTCGGGTGGCCCCGTCCTTCGCGAGCTCCTCGCGATAGCGGGAAACCATCAACAGGGCGTAGTCGACCGCGAGCCCGAGGCTGAGCCCGGTCGCGATGTTGAGAGCGAAGACCGAGGTGTCGACGAAGATCGACATGATTCGCAGCACCAAGAGCGTGCCGACGATCGATATGACTCCGATCAGCAGGGGAATCGATGCGGCGATCACGCCGCGGAAGACGAACAACAGCAGCAGCGCCAGGATCGGGAAGGCGATCAACTCGGCCTTGGTCAGGTCGGTTTTGGTCTGGTCGCTCGTCTCGTTGAAGCTGGCGGCGAAGCCCCCGAACGATACGTCGAGGTTGCTCGCCTCCGCCAGCGGCTCCACGTCTTCCTGAACGAGCCCACCCCTGTCCTCGATGTCGGCGGTGTTGAGATGGACGGAGAGGACCAGCGACCGACCGTCGCGGGCGATCAGCTGGGCGCCGGCGCGACGGTCGCGTAGCGGATTGACGACACGGCCGACATACTCGACCTGCGAAATCTCGCGGCCGAGCCGGCCGACCTCGCGGCGCAGTGCCGGGCTGTCGATGTCGAGTCGCCCACCGTCCGGGTTCCGGATCAGCAGCACCAGGCCGGGGTTGGCGTCATAGCCGAGCGCGTCGGCGAGCACACCCGTGGCTCGCTCGCTCTCGGAGGCGGGATCGGTGAAGCCGGCCGCCTTCAGGTGCCGCTCGACGTCGTGCCCGATGACGACTGCGAGGAGGGCGAAAGCGGCAACTGCGGCAAGTACTCGCTTCGGGTGCTTCCAGGTGAGGTCGGCGATGCGATTCACAGGTCGATCAACGAGCCGGGGGCGAGGGATGCGAGACGAGCACGGTGCGGGAACGCTACCAGATTTCAAAGTGCTTACTTTGAAAAGCAAATTAGCGCTGCTAGGATCGGGTTCATGGGGCGGAACTACAGCCAGTCGTGCAGCCTTGCCTGCGCTCTCGATCGGATCGGGGAGCGCTGGTCATTGCTGATCGTCCGCGAACTCTCGCTCGGACCGCTGCGCTTCACCGACCTGGCCCGCTCTGTCGGTGGGGCGCCGACGGATGTCCTCGCCAAGCGGTTGCGGGACTTCGAGCAGCACGGCATCGTGCGCAAGCGAGAGCTCGGCCCGCCGGTATCGGCCGCGGTGTACGAGTTGACCGAGCTGGGGCGCGGTCTCGAGCGTCCGATGATCGAGTTGGGCCGCTGGGGGATGTCGCTGCAGTCGGTCGATGACGTCCTCGGGCTGACGCCGGCTTCGTTGCCCAATGTCCTGCGGGTGGTCCTGCAACCCCCGGGCGATTTCGAGTTGACCCTCGGCCTTCGCAGCGGTGGCCAGGACTACGCTCTGCGCTTCGAGAACGGCTGGATCGCCGCCTCCCGTGGCGCCGCCGTCGACCCCGACCTGACCCTGTCCGGCGGTCCGATCGAGGTGATTTCCGCCTTCGTCGTCGGTGAGGAGGGGGAGGAGGGCGTCGAGAT
This sequence comes from Solirubrobacterales bacterium, assembly GCA_036381235.1. Taxonomy (GTDB): domain Bacteria; phylum Actinomycetota; class Thermoleophilia; order Solirubrobacterales; family 70-9; genus DASVDE01. The sequence continues at coordinate 49,832 of DASVDE010000026.1, forward strand.
TGAGGGCGACCGCGCCGCGCTCGATGCGCTGCGGTCGATGGTCATCGTCCCCGATCGACTGCGCGAAGGAGCGGTGGCCATCGTTGCCGGTGAGCTCTCCCCGGCCGGATCCAACCCGGCCGGGGAATCGACCGCCTAGCGCAGCTCCGCCGAGGACTTGCCCAGTAGCTGGCGCGCAACGATCAGCAGCTGGATCTGCTGTGTGCCCTCGAAGATGTCGAGGATCTTCGCGTCGCGAGCCCACTTCTCCAACAGCTGATTCTCGCTGTAGCCGACGCTGCCGCAGAGCTCGACACAACCGAGGGAGACGTCGACGCATGTGCGGCCGGCCTTCGCCTTCGCCATCGAGGCCTGCAGTGAGTTCGGCTTGCCGTTGTCGGCCATCCAGGCCGCCTGCAGGGTCAACAGCAGGGCCGCCTCGTAGTCGGACTCCATCTCGAGATAGCGCGCAGCCGCCGCGTGTTGGCTCAGCGCCGGGCGGTCGTAGTCGACCTCCACGCCCGCCTCGGCGAGGCATCGCCGCGTCTCCTCGAGCGAAGCGCGGGCGACGCCGACTGCCATCGCCGCGACCAGCGGCCGCGTGTTGTCGAAGGTCTGCATGGCTCCGCCGAATCCCTGCTTGGTGTCGACCTCCGGGCTGCCGAGCAACGCCTCTTTCGGCACGCGGCAGTCCTGCAGCGTGAAGTTCGCCGTGTCGGAGGCGCGGATGCCGAGCTTGTGCTCGAGTCGGTCGAGCTTCAGGCCGGGGTTGTCGCGCTCGACGATGAAGGACTTGATCGCGGCCCGTCCCTTGGAGCGGTCGAGTGAGGCCCAGACCACGATCAGGTCCGCCCGGTCGCCTGAGGTGACGAAGATCTTCTCTCCGTTGAGCACGTACTCGTCGCCGTCGAGCTCCGCTGTGGTGCGAATCGCCGCCGAGTCTGAGCCCGCCTCCGGCTCTGTGATCGCCATCGCCGCCCACTTGTCGCCGTAGCGCTCGAGTTGCTCCTCGGTTGCCACCGAGGCGATCGCCGAGTTGCCGAGTCCCTGACGAGGCATCGACAACAGCAGTCCGACGTCTCCCCAGCAGAGCTCGACGATGCCGAGCACGGTGGATAGGTTGGAGCCGTTGCGGTTGGCGCCGTCGCCGTTGTCGTTCGACTCGCGCCGTACGCCCGCGGCGCCGGCCCCGCCGATGTCGGAGCCCTCGTTCATCCCGTCGATCAGCGAGGCGAGCATGTCGAGCTCCTTCGGGTAGGAGTGCTCGGCCTCGTCGTACTTGCGGGAGATCGGTCGGAAGACTTCCTGCGCGACCTGGTTGGCCTGGTTGACCAGCGGCTTGAACTTCTTCGGTGTCTCGAGATTGATCATGGCTTCCTTTCGCTCTAGACGAGCAGGGCGCCCTCCATCACGCCCGCTGCGCGGAGGTCGCGGTACCAGCGTTCGACCGGGTGTTCCTTGACGAAACCGTGCCCACCTAGCAGCTGCACGCCGTCGGATCCGATCTGCATTCCCTTCTGGGCGCAGAGGCGGCGGGCCAGAGCCGCCTCGCGGGAGAAGTCCCGGCCCTGGTCGGCGCGGCTGGCGGCACGGTAGGTGGCGAGCCGCATGCCGTTGCTCTCGATGCCGATGTCGGAGACCGCGAAGGCGACCCCCTGGCGGTTGGAGATCGGCTCGCCGAAAGCGATGCGTTCGTTGACATAGGGGATGACGTAGTCGAGGACGGCCTGGGCTGTGCCGACGGCCAGCGAGCACCAGGCCACACGCGCGCGTTGCAGGCACTCGAGGTAGGCCTCCCGGCTCCCGTCGGCCATCAGGGCGCCGGCCGGAAGGCGGACGCCCTCGATCACGAGGCGACCCGTTGCCGCCGGGCGCAGGCCCATCGCCGGCTCCTGCTCGGTCGAGAGGCCGTCCGCCCCGGACTCGATCACGAAGAGAGCGGGGCCGAGGCCCTCGGCCTCGGCGGCGACCACGAACAGCTCGCAATCTCCCGGCCTGGCCACCAGCGACTTGACGCCATCGAGGATCCAGTCGTCGCCACCCCGCCGCGCCTTTGTGCTCAGCTCGAGCGGGTCGAAGAGCGGCTTCGGCTCGAGGATCGCCAACGCCGCCGTCGGTGTGTCCTCTCCTGCGAAGGCGGGCAGGTATGTCGCCTCCTGCTCGGCTGTGCCCCAATGGCCGATTGCTGTGGCAACCGCACCGGGGGCGAGGGCTGCATAGGCGATGCCCATGTCGCCGTGGGCGAGTGCTTCGCCGATCAGCGCGCTGGTGACGGCGGCCTGCTCGTGCATCACGCCGCCCAGCTCCTCGGGGATGCCGAGCGTGTTGATGCCGAGCTCGTTGGCCTGGACGAGCAGCTCGGCCGGAGTCGCGCAGTCGAAGTCGGCCTGTGTGGCAGCGGGGCGCAGCTTTGCCGCGGCGAAGTCCCTTACGCCTTCCTGCAGCATCTGCTGCTCGTCGTCGGGAGCGATATCGAAGAGGCTGCGGGGCTTTCCCGGCGCCTGCCGGGCTGGGCGGCCAAGCTTCTGCGCTGCCTTGAAGGTGCGTCCCGCCGCGGTGGCGGAACGAAAGCCGCGCTTGGTGCCCGTGAACAGCGCCCGCTCGACCTGTTTGCGAATGCGAATGCGGTCGAGCAGGTCGGAGCCGGCCAGGCGATTGAGCCAGCGCAGGCCGAGGCCCATGCTGCGCTCTGCCATGCCCTTTTCTTCGGTTACGGTCATTGCTGCCCTTTCCTCCCGTGCTTGGGTTTGACCTCGAGGGGCTCGATTCGGCCATCGAGATGTGGCGTGCTGCTTTCCGCGTCGCGCACCGCGAAGTCGATCCGGCTTCCGTCCGCCTTCGAGGCGAACTCGACCCTGGCCGGCAGCAGGATCGGCTTGCGGAGGCGGACGTCTACGGCGAAAGCGTCGGGAAGCAGGCTCTCCAGCGCTGCCAGGCAGCGCGCCTTGGTCCACATCCCGTGGGCTATCGCAGCGGGGAAGCCGAGAGGCTTGGCGGCCAGCGAGTGCATGTGAATCGGATTCCGATCGCCGGATACGGCGCCGTAGCGCCGCCCGAGGTCACCGCCCAGCCTCCACTCCACGCCCCCCTCCCGAACTGCATCAATTTCTCCGCTTGGCGGATTGGAAAGTTGATGCGGTCCGGGGTTGGCGTGATTGGGGGCTGTCGCGTTTGAGCTTTTGCCACGGCGCAGCATCGTGCTGGTGCTTTCCCAGGCCAGCTGTCCATCCGAGGTCACCTCGGTAACCAGCGAGAAGGTGCGGCCTCGCGGATGGCTCGTCAGCGCGGTGGGTCGCACGCGCAGCGTCAGCTCCTCTTCAATGCCGATCCGCCGGTGCTGGGCGATTCGGTTCTCGACGTGGACGAGGCCGACGGCCCCAAACGGAAAGCTGCCGTCAGCCATCACCGCCATGTGCAGCGGGAAGGCGAGCACGTGCGGGTAGGTGGGAGGGAGGTGATCGCGCAGGGCGAAGCCGCAGACCCTGGCGTAGGCGGCGACGCGTTCGGGATCCGGCGCCACCCCGCCCAGCTCGAACTCGATCTCCGGAATCTCACTGCTCTGCCCCGGCACGAATGGCAGCAGCGAGGCGCCGGGAATCAATGGCGCCGCAGCGCGCGCGTACAGCGGCAGGATCCGGGGCGAGGTGTCGAGCTTTCGCGCTTCCATCAGGCTCCCAGCAGGCTCTGGCCGCAGACGCGGACCACATTGCCGTTGACGCCGGCCGATGCCGGGCCGGCGAGCCAGGCGATCGTCTCGGCGACGTCGATCGGCAGGCCTCCCTGCGACATGCTGTTCATCCTGCGGCCGGCCTCGCGGATCGCGATCGGCATTTTTGCCGTCATCTGGGTCTCGATGAAGCCGGGGGCGACTGCGTTGATTGTGATTCCGCGTCCGGCGAGCTCAGTGGAGAGCGCCTCGACCATGCCGATCACGCCCGCCTTGGAGGTCGCGTAGTTGGTCTGCCCGGAGTTGCCGGCGATGCCGCTCATCGAGGAGACGCAGACGATGCGGCCGTTGTCGCGCAGCAGCTTGCGCCCAAGCAGCTCGTCGTCGATTCGCTCCTCGCTGGAGAGGTTGATCTCCATCAGCGAGCTCCAGCGATCCTCGGGCATCTTGGCGATCGTGCGGTCGCGGGTGACGCCGGCGTTGTGGACGACGATGTCGATTCCCTCGGAGAGTCGATCGGCGATCGCGGCGGGCGCCCCCTCCTCGGTGATGTCGAGCTCGATCGACGCGGCGCCGAGGCGGTCGGCGACCTTGGCGAGGTCGGCGGCAAGGGCCGGCACGTCGAGCAGGACGAGCTCGGCGCCGTCGCGGTGAAGGGTCTCGGCGATCGCCTCGCCGATGCCGCGGGAGGCGCCGGTGACCAGCGCCAGCTTGCCGCTCAGAGGTCGATCCCAGTCGACCGGGCCCGGCTCGGCCACAGCCCTGTCGACTGCGATCGCCTGGCCGGAGACGTAGGCCGAGCGAGGCGAGAGCAGGAAGCGCATCGTCGAATCGAGCTGATCCTCGGCGCCGACGGCGACGCGGACGAGCTGGACCGCGATTCCGTGGCCTGCTTCCTTGCCCAGCGAGCGGGTGAAGCCCTCCAGCGCCCGCTGCGCTGTCGCCGCTCGGGCCGGCAACCCCGCAGGAGGAGCGCCCAGCACGACGATGCGACCCGAGTCCAGCACGCGCTTGACGTTGGGGTGGAAGAAGCGCTGCAGCTCGACCAGCTCGGTCGAGTCGGAGATGCCGGTGGCGTCGAATACCAGCGCCTTGACCGGGCTGTCGGAGCGCTCCGGCCGCGCCGCGCCGATCCTCACCAGCAGGTTCTCCAGCGGCTTGCCGAGGCGGCCGCCCGGCGCCGAGCCGAGCAGGGCCGGGCCCGAGATCACCGGCGCGCCGGGCGTGTGGCGCTCCAGTCGAGCCGGCTGCGGCAGCCCGACCCGGGGAGCGATGAAGCGCCCGGGTGGGGAGTTGACGAGCTGGGAGTAGAGATCGCTCACGATTTGCCCCCGGCGCTCTCGAGGATTGCGACCACGCCCTGGCCGCCGGCCGCGCAGATGCTGATCACGCCGCGGCCGGAGCCCTTCTCGTGCAGCTCTTTGGCGAGGCCGGCGACGATGCGGCCGCCGGTGGCGGCGAAGGGATGGCCCGCCGCGAGCGAGCCGCCGTTGACGTTTAGCCGCTCGCGATCGATCGCCCCCAGCGGCTTGTCGCGGCCGAGTCGCTCGCGGCAGAAGCGCCCGTCCTCCCAGGCCCGCAACGTGCAGAGGACCTGCGCGGCGAAGGCCTCGTGGATCTCGTAGTAGTCGAAGTCCTGGAGGCTCAGACCGTTGCGGTCGAGCATCTGCGGCATCGCATAGGCGGGAGCCATCAGCAGGCCCTCACGCTTGTGGACGTGGTCGATCGCCGCGGTTTGCCCGTCGACGAAATAGGCGAGGACGGGCAGATTGCGCTCCTTGGCCCATTCCTCGCTCGCCAGCAGCACGGCGGAGGCGCCATCGCTGAGCGGCGTCGAGTTGGCCGCCGTCATCGTCCCCTCCGGGCCGCCGAACACGGGGCCGAGCTTGGCCAGCTTTTCCGTCGAGGAGTCGGGGCGCAGGTTCTGGTCGCGCTCGAGGCCCAGGTAGGGGCTGACCAGGTCCTCCATGAAGCCGCGCTCGTAGGCGGCGGCGAGGTTGTGATGGCTGCGCACGGAGAGGGCGTCCTGCTCCTCGCGCTCTATCTCCCATTCGGAAGCCATGACCGCACAGTGCTCGCCCATCGAAAGGCCGGTGCGAGGCTCCTCGTTGCGTGGAATCGAAGGGACCACGTGGCCGGGTCGAATGCGGGTGAGCTGCTTGAGGCGGGCGATGTTCGACTTCTCGCGGTTCGCGTCGAGCAGGACCTGGCGCAGGTCCTCGTTGAGGCCGAGCGGGGCGTCGGAGGTGGTGTCCGCGCCGCAGGCGATGCCGGCGTCGATCTGGCCGAGGGCGATCTTGTTGGCGACGAGGATCGTCGTCTCCAGCCCGGTACCGCATGCCTGCTGGACGTCGTAGGCCGGGGTCTCCGGGGCAAGGCGAGTTCCCAGCACGCTCTCGCGGGTGAGGTCGCGGTCGCGAGCGTGCTTGAGGACGGCGCCGCCCGCGACTTCCCCGAGGCGCTCGCCGCCGAGCGAGAAGCGCTCGACCAACCCGTCGAGGGCAGTGGTCAGCATGTCCTGATTCGTCGCGTGCGAATACGCGGAGTCCGAGCGCGCGAACGGGATTCGGTTGCCGCCGACGATGGCGACTCGACGTGGTTGATCGATCAACTTGGATCGCCTTTCGGTGTGGTTGGGCGGGAGCCAGAACGAAGGCGCAGGCCGGGTTCGACCGTCTCGATCAGGAGCTCGGCGGCCTGCTGAGCCGAGAGCGCCTCGCTGCGCAGCCACCAGCGGGCGAGGGCCTCGGCGGCGCCGAGCAGCGCGGTGGAGAGCGCTTCGACCTCGATTCGCGCCGCGCCGCGCCGCTTGGCCGGCAACTGAGCGAGGAGGGAGTTGGCTACGAGCTCGATCAGGCGGCCGCGGTAGTCCGCTACGCGGTCGGCCAGCTCGCCGCTCTGAGGCAAGGTTTCGTCGAAGAGCACGGCCCAGGCGGCCCGATCGGCATCGAGGAAGGAGAAGAAGGCCCTGAGCCCATCGTTGAGGGCTTCGCTGGGGCTGCGCGAGTCGCCGACCGCTTCGAGGATGGTTCTGACGAGCGCATCCCCGGACCGCTCCATGCAGGCGATGTAAAGGCGCTCCTTGTTGCCGAAGTAGTTGTAGAGGAGAGGCTTGGTCACTCCCACCGCCGCCGCGATCTCGTCCATGGTCACGGCCGCGTAGCCGCGCTCGGCGAAGAGGGAGTGGGCGGCGAGCAGCGTTTGCTGCATGCGATCGCCGCGCGAGAGGCGGGAACGGGTCGAGGAGGCTGCCATTGCAGCGACATTACCCGCCTATAAATTTATATACAAGTAATGTGACCGATCGCACCTAAGCCGCGCCCGCGGCCGAATGATGAAATCGGCCCCACCGGGGTGGGGAAAATTCATCATTCGACGGTGGCCTGCGTTAGGCGTCGTAGAGCTTGACGACCCGTACGGTGCCTGAGGGCGCGGCGTCGACGCAGAGGTTGCAGAGCACGCACTCGTCGAGGTTCTCCTCGACGATCTTCACGCCGGAGTCGCTCGCCTCGAAGATGTCGACCGGGCAGACCTCCTCGAGCTTCGCCGCCAGCTCGGCGTCGGAGGCGACCGAGGCATCGACCTCGACGTCGATGAAGACCTTGTTCAGCGTCTCGGCCATCAAACCGCGGCCCCCAGCCTTTCCTTGACCGCGTCGGGAATTTCGTCGATCCGCTCGACGACGCGGATGCCGGCGGCCTCGAGTCGGGCGATCTTCTCGGTCGCGGTGTCTTCCTTGCCCTCGACGATCGTGCCGGCGTGGCCGAAGCTCATCCCCTTCATCTCTTCGTCGTCCATGAACTTGCCGGCCATGAAGGCGACGATCGGCAGGCGCGAGTCGTTCTCCTTCACCCACTCGGAGAGCTGTGCCTCCATGCGGCCGCCGGGCTCGGTGTAGATGACGATCGCCTGGGTCTGCTCGTCGGCCTCGAAGTAGGGCATCAGCTCGGCATAGGTGGAGCCGATGATCGCGTCGCCGCCGATCGATACCGCGGTGGAGACGCCGAGGCCCGCCTGGGTCAGCGAGGAGGAAATCTCGGTGGTCATCCCGCCGGAGCGGCTCATCACGCCGACCGGGCCGGGGGCGTAGGCCTTGGCGGCATCCTTGGCGGGGCCGCCGATGCCGCCCATCTTGCAGACCTCGGGGACGATAAGGCCGAGGCAGTTAGGGCCGATGATCCGCGCCCCCCGCATATCCGCGAGCTCGACCATCTGGGCGACGTCGCGGCGGGGGATGCGCTCGGTGACGACGACGATCAGCTTGATCCCGTTCTCGATCGCCTCCAGCACCGCGTCCTTGGTGAAGGCGGGGGGGACGGTGACGACCGAGCCGTCGATCGGCCCGCCGTGGTGCTCGACGGCCTGCTCGACGGTGTCGAAGACCGGCACGCCGTGCACCTCGCGGCCCTTGCGGCCGGGGGTGACGCCGCCGACGATCTTGGATCCGTAGTCGAGGCACTCTCTGGTCAGGTTGACCGCCTCGCGCCCGGTGATCCCCTGGACGATGAAAGTCGTGTCCTTGTTGAGCAGGATGCTCACGCCGCCGCTCCTTGGATCTTGGCGACGGCCCGGCCGGCCGCCTCCCACATCGAGACCGAGCGATCGCAGTACTCGACGCCGTATTTGTCGAGGATCTTGAACCCCTCGTCTTCCCAGGCGCCCGGAATGCGGAAGATCGCGATCGTCTCGCCGGGGTCCTTGCCCAGCTCCAGGCAGGCCTTGATCACGCCGCGGGCGACGATGTCGACACGGGTGTTGGAGACGATCGACATCATCACCGCGATCTTCTCGACGCCGTCCTTCTGCAGGACCTCCTTGGCCAGGCCGCAGGCCTTTGCCACCGACGGGTTGCCGCCTATCTCGGAGTAGTTGGCGGGCTTGCCGCCCTGGCTGCGGACCGCATCGGTCAGCGTCAGCGAACCGCCGCCGGCGCCGATCACCAGCCCGAGGTTGCCCTCGAAGCCGTGGTCCTTGCCCTGGATCACGCCGCGGTGGTCGGCGGCGTCGATCGCGGCGACATTGCGCTCGAAAGCTGAGGGCTCATAGGTCTCGCGCGTGTCGTCCTCGGCGATCTCAAGGGCCTTGCGCAGCAGGCCCTTCTGGCGCCCGACCGCCTCGTTCTCCATCTCCATGTGGGCGTCGAGGGCGACGAAGCTGCCGTCGGTCAGTTCGGCGAGGGGGTTGATCTCGGCCAGGGTCATGTCGTTGTCGCGGAAGAGACGGGCGAGGCGGGCGAGGATCGGGGTGGCACGGTTGAGCTGGGATCCGGTGACGCCGGTGGCGGCGATCGCCTGCTTGGCCTCGAAGTCGGAGATTGGCAGCAGGTTGGAGAGGTGGCCGCGGCCGACGTGGTCGGGGTGCTTCTCGGCGACCTCCTCGATGTCGATCCCGCCCATGTCGCTGAACAGCATCAGCGGTCGCTTCGCGGTGCCGTCCCAGACGACTCCAGCGTAGTACTCCTGCTTGACCTCGGCTTTGGGGTCGACGAGGACGCCGCGCGGCATGTGGCCGTTGATCTCCAGCTTCAGGATCTCCTCGGCGTGCTCGGCGGCTTCTTCGGGGGTGTCGGCGAACTTGACCCCGCCGGCCTTCATGCGCCCACCGCTCAATACCTGGGACTTGATCACGACTGGGCCGGCGATCTCCTCGGCGACCTCGCGTGCTTCATCTGCGGTTTGACAGAAGCCGTACTTCGTCACCGGGATCCCGGCCAACTCCACGATTTTCCGTGCTTCGTATTCGTAGAACCTCATCAGCGGCGCGGAACCTTAACGGGTGGGTCTGGGGGGTGTCCTCCAGCGCGCTGTCCCTTCGGGTAGCGCCGCGCACCGAAGGACACCCCCGACCCCCTTGCGATACTTCTCCCCGACCTTTGAAGGAGGAGAGGCATGAGTCGTGTGGTGGCGGTTGTCGCGCTGGTCATAGCTGGAGTGCTTGTCGTGGGGTGCGGGGGGACGGTTATCGACTCGACGAAGCTGGAAGACACGATCCAGCAGAACCTCGAAAGCTCCCAGGGCAAGAAGGTGAAGGCGGTCGAGTGCCCGTCTGACCAGGAGATTGTGGTCAACGCGACTTTCGCCTGCACAGTCGAGTATTCCGACGGCAAGCGGGCGACTGCGACGCTGAAGATTCGCAACGAGGACGCCGACGTCAGCCTGATTGACCTCAAGTCCAATAAGTAGAGTGGGCCGAATGAGCCAAACCATCGCGGCCACAGCGCCGACCACGCACGCAAAGCTCCTCGAATGGGTCGGTGAGGTCGCCGATCTGACCCAGCCCGACGCCATCCACTGGTGCGACGGGTCCGCCGAGGAATACGACTCCCTCGCCCAGACGCTGATCGACGCAGGCACCTTCGAGCGCCTCGACGACGCCAAGAGGCCGAACTCCTACCTCGCCCTTTCCGACCCCGCCGACGTTGCCCGGGTCGAGGACCGGACATTCATCTGCTCAGCCGAAGAGGCCGACGCCGGCCCGACCAACAACTGGCGCGACCCGGCCGAGATGCGTGCGACCTTGGACGACCTCTTCGAAGGCTGCATGAAGGGGCGCACGATGTACGTGGTGCCCTTCTCGATGGGCCCGATCGGTTCGCCGATTTCCTATATCGGCGTGCAGCTGACCGACTCTCCCTACGTCGCCGCCTCGATGCGGATCATGACCCGGATGGGCTCCGCCGCCCTGGAGGCGCTGGGTGTCGAGGGCGACTTCGTCCCCTGCGTCCACTCGGTTGGCATGCCCCTGGAGGACGGCGTCGAGGACGTCCCCTGGCCCTGCAACAAGGACGACAAATACATCGTCCACTTCCCCGAGACGAGGGAGATCTGGTCCTTCGGCTCCGGCTATGGCGGCAACGCGCTGCTGGGCAAGAAGTGCTTCGCGCTGCGGATCGCCTCGGCGATGGCGCGCGACGAGGGCTGGCTGGCCGAGCACATGCTGATCCTCAAACTGACCTCGCCCGAGGGAGAGGTCAAGTACGTGACCGGCGCCTTCCCATCGGCCTGCGGCAAGACCAATCTGGCGATGCTGATTCCTACCCTTCCCGGCTGGAAGGTAGAGACGATCGGCGATGACATCGCCTGGATGAAGTTCGGCGAGGACGGCCGCCTCTACGCAGTCAACCCCGAGGCGGGTTTCTTCGGCGTCGCGCCGGGCACCGGCGAGAAGACCAACCCCAACGCGATGACGACGATCGCCAGCAACTCGGTCTTCACCAACACCGCCAAGACCGATGACGGCGACGTCTGGTGGGAGGGGATGACCGAGGAGTCGCCCGCCCACCTGATCGACTGGCACGGGAACGATTGGACGCCGGATTCCGAGACGCCGTCCGCCCATCCCAACTCCCGCTTCACCACTCCGGCGGCGCAGTGCCCGACGATCGCCCCGGAGTGGGAGGACCCGGCCGGCGTGCCGATCGACGCCTTCCTCTTCGGCGGGCGCCGCGCGACCACGGTGCCACTGGTGCACGAGGCGTTCGACTGGGAGCACGGCGTATTCCTCGGCGCGACGATGGCCTCCGAGAAGACCGCGGCTGCGGCCGGCAACGTCGGTGAGCTGCGCTTCGACCCGATGGCGATGCTGCCCTTCTGCGGCTACCACATGGGCGACTACTTCGGCCACTGGCTGAAGATGGCCGAGCGTGAGGGCGCCCGGCTGCCGCGGATCTTCTACGTCAACTGGTTCCGCAAAGACGAGGACGGCAAGTTCCTCTGGCCGGGCTTTGGCGAGAACAGCCGCGTCCTCGAGTGGGTTTTCCGCCGTTGCGAGGACGCCACCGAGGCCGTCGAGTCACCGATCGGCCTGCTTCCCACGGAGGGCGCCCTCAACACCGAGGGGCTCGACCTCTCCGAGGAGGCGATGCGGCAGCTGCTCCACGTCGACCCGGAGCAGGTCAAGGCACAGCTGCCACAGCTCAGGGAGCACCTTGCCGGGTTCGGCGATAAGTTGCCCCTCGAGCTGACCACCCAGCTCGAGGCTCTGGAGCAGCGCCTCAGCTAAAGGCCGTAAGCGGCCGCAAGGTCAGGGTCCTTGGCGGCGAGCATCTCCGCCAGCTCGACCATGACCTTGCACTGCTTCCAGGTCGCGTCGTCCTGCATCTTGCCGTCGATCATGTGGACGCCGCGTCCGTCGGGGATTGCCTCGAGCACCTTCTTGGCGAACTTCACTTCGTCCGGCGGTGGGCTGAAGACCTTCTTGGCGATGTCGATCTGCACCGGGTGCAGCGACCAGGCGCCGACGCAGCCCATCAGGAAGGCCGCGCGGAACTGGGTCTCGCAGCCGGCTGTGTCCTTGATGTCGCCGAAGGGACCGTAGAAGGGCAGGATCCCGGTCGAGGCGCAGGCGTCGACCATGCGGGCGATCGAGTAGTGCCAGAGGTCCTGTTGGGCGCTGACCCGGTCGGCCTCGGGATTCTCAGGGTCGGCGGGGTCTTCCATCACCCGGTAGCCGGGATGGCCGCCGCCGACGCGGGTGGTCTTCATCCGCCGCGAAGCCGCCAGGTCGGCGGGGCCGAAGCTCATCCCCTGCATGCGCGGGCTGGCAGCGGCAATCTCCTCCAGGTTGACGACCCCTTGTGCGGTTTCGAGGATCGCGTGGATCAGGATCGGGCGGTCGAGCCCGGCCTTGGCCTCGAGCTGTGCCAACAGGCGGTCGACGTAGTGGATGTCCCAAGCGCCCTCGACCTTGGGCACCATCACCACCTCCAGCTCCTCGCCAATCTCGGTGACGAGCGTGGTCAGGTCGTCGAGCACCCAGGGGCTCTCGAGCGAGTTGACCCGGGTCCAGAGCGAGGTGGTGCCGAAGTCGGACTCCTTGGCGGCGCGGATCAGCCCCTGGCGCGCCGCCTCCTTGCGGTCGACCGGGATCGCGTCCTCGAGGTTGCCGAGCAGGATGTCGGTCTTTGTCGCGATGTCAGCGGCCTTGGCGACCATCTTCTCGTTGGAGAAGTCGAGGAAGTGGATCATCCGCGAGGGGGTGACCGGGATCTCGCGCAGCGGCTCCGGCGCGCCGATCGCCTGCGGGTGGAAGAAGTCTCTGGGGTTTCTCAAGCTGCTCCTCGGGTCGTTTCGCTCGGGTTGCGGCCGCGGGCGCGGCGCCTGGAAATCTAGTCCACGCCCAGATCCGGCGGCGACCCGCGTTTGCCGCCTCTCCTCCTCCTAGATTCAAGGGGCAGATGGAGGGCTCCGAGCGCGACAACACGCAGGATTGGCTCCTGCCGCAGAGCGCCCGGCCACCGCTGCTGAGCGAGCTGGAGGCGAGGATCGACGATGCTCTCGCTACCGCGCGCTCCTCGGAGGAAGCCGTCATGGCGGTGGGTGCGGCGGCTCTCGATGCCGCCGAGCAGGCACGCCGCGCCGCCGGCATAGCCGAGCGCGCCGCCGCCACGGCGCTTGACGCTCAGCGTCATCGCGCGGGCCCGGCGGGCGATGAGAGCCTTCGTATCTTCACCGAACGCGCCGACCGCATAGCCCAAAGGCTGCGCGACCTCAGCCCAGCCAGCGTCGGCGCAGGGCGCTAGAGACTAGGCCGGTCACCTCGCCGGCCGGCGACAGCGCTGCTCCGTCGATCGAGCGGACCGGCTCGATCCCGCGTACCGACCCGGTCAGGAAGACCTCGTCGGCGCCCATCAGGTCGGTGAGCGAGAGCTCTGCCTCGCGGACCTCGATTCCCATTGCGCGCGCGACCTCGATCGCCTGTCGGCGGGCGATTCCGGGCAGGATCCGGCCGTCGGTGGGCGGGGTGGCAAGCGCGCCCGAACCGACCAGGAACACGTTCCCTCGCGATGCTTCGAGCACGGCGCCGTCGACGTCGCGCAGCAGCGGGACGGCGGGGCCCTTGGCCTCGGCGCCCTCGAGCAGCGAGCGGTCGGCCCACTTGCGCGCGCCGAGGCCGCCCTCGACGAGGAGGCTGCTGAGGCTCACGGCTTGCTCCGGCGACGGGAAGACGAGCCCCGGGTCGATCTCGACAGCGGTGGCTTCCGCCATCAGCTTCCCACCATCGTCCGGTGCAACGGTGAGCCGCAGGCGCCCCAGGGCAATTGGGCGAGCCTGGTTGCGGACCAGCTCGACGGCATTCGTGGGCGTCTCGGCATCGAAGACCGCCTCGAGGTCCGCAGCGAGGCGAGCCATGTGCGCGTCCAGCTCCAGCGGATGCCCGGCGGCGACGAGCATCGTCTCGAACAGGCCGACGCGCGGGTCCGAGTGAAGGTTGGTGGACATGCCGGGCTATTTTGCAGAGATGAGGAACGGGCGCCCGACCGAAACCTTCCCGACCGATGCCGGCCTGGAGCTCCAGGTCACCCGGCTTGAGCGCCTGTACGACGCAGAGCGGGCCTTTGTCCATCTCTATGGCGACAGCACCAACGCCTTCTGGCTCGACAGCGGAACGGCCGGCGAGCGGGCCCGCTTCTCGTTCATCGGCGATGACCGCGGTCCACTCGGGGCGCTGGTCTCATACGACGTCGGGGTAGGCGAGGTGCGGGTGCAGCGCGGGGGGGAACTGGAGGTGCTGCGCGAGTCGATCTTCGACTACCTGGGCCGCGAGGGCCGGCGACTGAGGCTCCGCGCGGGCTCGCTGCCGTTCGATTTCGACTGCGGCTTCGTCGGCTACTTCGGATACGAGCTGAAGGCGGACTGCGACGGCGATGCCGCTCACTCCTCCCCGGCGCCCGACGCGGCGTTCGTCTTCGCCGACCGGATGATCGCCTTCGATCACGAAGAGCGCCGCACCTACCTCCTCTGCCTGACCGATTCGGGAAACGGAGAGGCGGGGGAGAGGTGGAGCGACGAGACCCGCCTGCGCCTCGGCTCGCTGCCCCCTTTGCCCGAGCCGGAGGGGGTGGACTCCGGGGCGGAGTACACGCCGGTCGATTTCCGGCTCAGCCGCTCTCACTCGCGCTACCTCGACGACATCGCCGAGTGCAAGCTCCGTCTTGCAAGGGGGGAGACCTACGAGGTTTGCCTCACCAACAGGATCTCAACCGCCGGCGCTGTGCCCGACCCACTCGCCCTCTACAGGGTTCTGCGCCGGATCAACCCGGCGCCATTCGCCTCTTTCCTGCGCGTCGGCGGCCTCGCCGTCTTGAGCTCCTCGCCGGAGCGCTTCCTGCACATCGGCCGCGACCGCTGGGCGGAGGCGAGGCCCGTCAAGGGAACCTGTCGGCGTGACGAGGACGCGAGCGAGGACGCGCGCCTGGCTGCGGATCTGCGCGCCGACGGCAAGAGCCGCGCCGAGAACATGACGATCGTCGACCTGCTCCGCAACGACCTCGGCATCGTCTGCGAGTTCGGCACCGTACGAACGCCCGAGTTGCTGCGGGTGGAGACCTACGAGACGGTGCACCAGCTCGTCTCCACGGTGCGTGGGCGCCTGCGCGAGGACATCGGGCCGCTGGACTGCATTCGCGCCTGCTTTCCGCCGGGCTCGATGACCGGGGCGCCGAAGAAGCGGACTATGGAGATCATCGACGAGCTGGAGGGAGAGGCGCGCGGCGTCTACTCGGGGGCGATCGGCTACCTCGGGCTGGGAGGTGGCTGCGACCTCAGCGTCACGATTCGCACGATCGTGACCGACGGCGACTCGGCTTCGATCGGCGCCGGCGGCGCGATCGTGATGCAGTCCGACGCCGAGGAGGAGTATCGGGAGATGCTGCTCAAGGCCCGGGCGCCGATGCAGGCTATTCTTCGCCACCCGCGCGGGAATGCCGTTCCTGCAGCGGTTCCCGCCCCCGAACCGATGAGCTAGGAGCATGGCCGTAGACACCGCCGCCTTCAGCGAGCAAACCGACATCCAGCGCGACATCACCGAGATGGTGCGCCAGTTCGTCGACGAGCAGATCATCCCCAACGCCGAGCACTACGACCACGAGGACTCCTTTCCGGAGCCGATCGTCGAGCAGATGAAGGAGCTGGGCCTGTTTGGGGTGACGATCCCCGAGGAGTACGGCGGCATGGGGCTCGACCTGACGACCTACGCGATGATTGTCGAAGAGCTCTCGCGCGGCTGGATCTCCATCTCGGGCGTCGTCAACACCCACTTCATCGGCTCCTACCTGCTGATGAAGTTCGGCACCGACGAGCAGAAGGACTACTTCCTGCCGAAGATGGCCACCGGGGAGATCCGCGCCGCCTTCTCGCTGTCGGAGCCCGAGGTCGGCTCCGACGTGCAGGGCATCAAGTCGACCGCGAAGAAGGGCGACGACGGCAAGTGGGAGTTGAACGGGCAGAAGATGTGGGTCACCAACGGCCTCGGCTCCAGCGTCGTCTTCGTGTTGATGAAGACCGACACAAAGGCTGATCCCCCTTACAAGGGCATGACCTGTTTCATCACAGAGAAGGAGCCCTGGGCGGAGGAGAACAGCGGCGACTTCAAGGGCCTTGTCGTCCCGCCCAAGATCAAGAAGATGGGCTACAAGGGCGTCGAGTCGACCGAGCTGGTCTATGACGGCTACCGCTGCCCACCCGAGCGCGTGCTCGGCGGCGAGGAGGCCGGCGTCGGGCAGGGCTTCATCCAGATGATGGACGCGCTCGAGGTCGGCCGCGTCAACGTCGCCGCCCGCGGCGTCGGGATCGCCCAGCGGGCGCTTGAGCTGGCCCTCCGCTACAGCCAGGAGCGCAAGACCTTCGGGGTGCCGATCTCCCAGCATCAGGCGATCCAGTTCAAGCTCGCCGACATGGCGACCAAGGTCGAAGCTGCCCGCCTCCTCACCCGCAAGGCGGCGCGGATGAAGGACGCCGGCATCCGCTCCGACCTGGAGGCGGGGATGGCGAAGCTGCTCGCCTCGGAGACCGGCAAGGAGTGCGTCGAGGAGTGCTTCCGCATCCACGGCGGTTACGGCTACTCGAAGGAGTACGAGATCGAGCGCCTCTACCGCGACGCGCCGTTGCTGCTGATCGGCGAGGGAACCTCGGAGATTCAGCGCATGGTGATCGGCAAGAAGCTCCTCCAGAGGCACAAGATCTAGCCGATGGCTTCGACCTCGGACTTGATCAAGACCGCCGTCGAGCGATTTCAGGCCGAGGTGCCGGCGCTGCAGAAATTGAAACTGGTCTTCGGCTTGGAGCTGAAAGCCCGGCATGACATCCAGCTCTATCGGGTCGAGGTGCCGGGGCCGAAGATCAGCAAGGACCTCGCTCAGGACGAGCGGGTGCTGGTGCAGATCGACCGGCCGCAGTTCAACGACCTGGCCGAGAAGGGCACGGTAAAGAGCTACCGCAAGGCGTATGAGACCGGTCACATAAAGGCGACCGGCGACTCCAACGTGCTGAAGTTGATCGCTCAGGTCGTCGAGCGCCAGGAGCAGCGCTCGCGGCTGAAGAAAGTCCACTGAGCGACGACGCTCGAACCGGCCCGCACGGATAGCATCCGGCGCCGTTCAACAAGAGGAGATTTCGCGAGAGATGAGTGAGACGACGTACGAGCTGAGCACCGACCAGGCTGAGCGCGAGGCTTCCGGCGCGCACGCCTATGGCCGCTACCTCGAGGAGTTCGAGGTCGGCGCCGTCTACAAGCACTGGCCGGCGAAGACCGTGACCGAGGCGGACGACCACCTCTTCTGCCTGATCACGATGAACCACCATCCGCTGCACATCAACGATGTCTATGCGAGCGGCTCCCAGCAGGGCCGCAACGTCGTCGTCGGCCCGCTCGTCTACTCGCTGGCGCTCGGCATGTCGGTCTCAGACGTCTCCGGCAAGGCGATAGCCAACCTGGCGACCGAGGAGCTTAGCCACCCCAACCCGGTCTTCCACGGCGACACGCTGTTCTGCGAGACCGAGGTATTGGAGAAGCGCGAGTCGAAATCGAAACCCGATCGCGGCACCGTCAAGGTCCACACCCGCGTCCTCAACCAGGACGGCGTGCTGGTCGCCGAGTTCAAGCGCCTCGTGCTGGTTCCGCGCAAGAACCCGGGCGAGTAAGCCCGCCCTCTACTAATGGGCCTCGTCTGAGGCGTGCGCAGGAGGGCGCGACTCCTCGGCCAGCGAGGTGATCTCGAGCGGGCCGTGGGCGGCTTCTTCGAGCACGTCGGTTGCCTCCTGCGCCGAGCGCGCATACAGCTCGACCAGCATGTGGATCACGATCCGCTCCTCGTCGTGCTTGTGGAAGCGGACGTGGGTGAAGAACTCACGCACGCCGGCGTCGCCGAAGGCGCCGTAGGTGAGGAACTCGATCGCCTCCGGGCCCGAGCAGGTTTCCACCCGGTCCTGATCGACGGTGACCGTGCAGGAGGCGACCCAGGGAGTGCCGGCGACCATTCGTTCCCAGCGATCCACGATCGGCAACACGCGGTCGCCCTGAAAGGTGAGATGGGGTTGGTCGTGCATGCAATCGAGGCACTGCACGACCGACTCCTGCACCTCGTCGACGCCCTCGGCCGGGATGCCGGTTTCAGGATCGACGCGGCGGATCGCGTCGTAATGCATCTGTATCTCGAGGTTCTGCGACCAGCATCGGTAGCAGCGCAACCAGGCCGAGCGGTCCCCGTTCATCTCGCTCATCGACCCATTGTGGCGCTGACGCGGCTTCGGCGCCGCGCGGTCGCTCAGGCAGGCGTCGCGCTTCCGTCGCGCTGGCCGACCAGCTCGACGATCTCGCCCATGATTCGGTTGACGTCGAAATCCTTCGGTGTGTAAACGCCGTCGACGCCGGCTTCGCGCAGCCGCTCGGCGTCGGCCACCGGGATGATCCCGCCGACCACGACCGGGACCTCGACTCCCTCATCGCGCAGGCGACGCACCACCTCGGGGACCAGCTCCAGGTGAGAGCCGGAGAGGATCGAGAGCCCGACCACATCGACGTCCTCCTGCAGCGCCGACTCGGCGATCTCCTCTGGGGTGAGACGGATGCCCTGGTAGATCACCTCCATGCCCGCGTCGCGGGCGCGCAGCGCGACCTGCTCGGCTCCGTTGGAATGGCCGTCGAGGCCGGGCTTGCCGACCAGGATCTTGATCCGGTGCCCGATTCGTTCCGAGGCCTCGTCCACCCGGCGGCGGATTTCCTCGAGTTGCGCGCGATCGCCAGGAGGCGCCGCGCCGTCAACTCCGGTCGGGGCGCGGTAGGCGCCGAACGCCTCGCGCAGGACGCCGGCCCATTCGCCGGTGGTCGCTCCTGCCTTGGCGGCCGCGATCGTCGCGGGCATGATGTTCTCGTCCTCTTCGCCGGCGACCCGGGCCAACTCCTCGAGCGCCTCCCTGACGGCGCTTTCGTCGCGCTCGGCCTTCCAGGCTTCCAGTGCCTCGATCCGCTCCCGCTCGACCTTGGGGTCGGGTGTGAGGATCCCGCCGTCGGCACCGGCCATGAGCGGCGAATCTTCGGTTTCGGTGAAGCTGTTCTGGCCGACCACCTTCTGCTCACCGGCCTCGATGCGCGCCACCCGCTCGCGGTGCGATTCGACCAGGCGGGCCTTCATGTAGGGGACGGCCTCAACCGCGCCACCGTGCTCTTCGACCACCGCCATCTCGGCACGGGCCCCCTCCGCCAACTCCTCGACCAGGCCATCCATCACCTTCGAGCCCTCGAAAATGTCCGGGTACTCGAGCAGGTCGGTCTCGTTGGCCAGCACCTGCTGGATCCGCAGGCTCCACTGCTGGTCCCACGGGCGTGGCAATCCCATCGCCTCGTTCCAGGCTGGGAGCTGGATCGCGCGGGCGCGGGCATCGCGGCTGAGGGTGACGGCCAGCGCCTCCAGCACGATCCGCTGGATGTTGTTCTCCGGCTGAGCCTCGGTCAGGCCGAGCGAGTTGACCTGAACCCCGTAGCGGAAGCGCAGCATCTTCTCGTCGGTGACCCCGTAGCGCTCGCGGCCGATCTCGTTCCAAAGGCGGCCCATGGCGCGCAGCTTGGCGATCTCCTCGACCAGGCGGATGCCGGCGTTGACGAAGAAGGAGATGCGGCCGAAGACCTTGGGGAAGTCCGATTCGGCGACCTGGCCACGCGCTTGCACCTCATCGAGCACGGCAATGCCGGTGCTGAGCGCGTAGGCGATCTCCTGCACCGGCGTCGCCCCTGCCTCCTGCAGGTGGTAGCTGCAGATGTTGGTCGGGTTCCAGCTCGGAACCTCGTTGACCGTGAAGGCGACCATGTCGGCGATCAGCCGCATCGAGGGTTCCGGGGGGAACGCGTAGGTGCCGCGCGAGAGGTACTCCTTGATGATGTCGTTCTGGGTGGTGCCATTCAGCTGGGACCGGTCGACGCCGTTCTCTTCGGCGACGGTGACGTAGAGGCCCAGGAGCCAGGCGGCGGTGGCGTTGATCGTCATCGACGTGTTCATCTCGTCGAGCGGGATGCCGTCGAGCAGCTGGTGCATGTCACTCTTGTGGGCGATCGAGACGCCGACCTTTCCGACCTCCCCGCGGGCGAGGATGTGGTCGGGGTCATATCCCGTCTGGGTGGGGAGGTCGAAGGCGACCGAGAGGCCGGTCTGTCCCTTGGCCAGGTTGCGCCGATACAGCTCGTTGGAGCGGCGGGCATCGGAATGGCCCGCATAGGTGCGCATCACCCAGGGGCGGTCGCGCTCGGGCAGTCGGTGCTCGGACATCGCCATCAATGTTATTTGGCCCGGCGGGAAAGACGGCGTTCATCCGTCACGGTGCGCATCTTTTCCCCGAAGCTGTGTTTAGGCTCTGACCGATGAAGCTGCGACTACCCGCCGTAAGCATGGCCGTGCTCGCCACGGGGTTGATCCTGGCCTCGAGCGCCTCTGCGGCGATGATCGGCATCTACCGCAACGGCCTGGGGTCACTTGCCCAGCGTTCCGAGATGGTGAAGCTCTCCGGCCGCGACTGTGAGCGGAGCGGCTTCAACGAGGCGCTGCGGATCGTGGTCGGCAAGCGGACCAAGGAGTGCTCCTTCCGGACCCCGGTGCTTGGCCGCGACCTGGAGATCGCCGCCACCGAGCGGCTGCTCAGCGGCACGCCGAAGAAGCTGCGCCACGGGACGTTCCTGGGCGTCCAGCTGCGGGCGGGCGGGGGCGCTCGCTATCAGCTCGCCGTCTATCCGTTCCAGCGCAAGGTGCAGCTGCGCAAGATCCTCGACGACGGCACCGTGAAATACCTGGCGATCGTCAAGAACGAGGCAGCGGTGCGTGGGATCGACCAGGCGAACAAGCTGCGCCTCAGCGCGATCAATGCCGAGCCGGGGCTCTGTCGCCTGCGCGCCTACCTCGGCCGCAAGCAGGTGGCCGAGGCAATCGACGCCAGAGCAGGCGAGTTGGATGGGCGAGCCTCCGGAGTCTCGATTGGCTCCTCGAAGGGCGCCAACGGGGCGGCGGCCAGCATCGACGACATAGTCGTTCGAGTACCCAACCCGTTCTAGATCTAGCTGCCGCATAATTCGGAGCGATGTCGACGACGACCGTTGAGCGGCCGGAGGTAGCCGGCCCCGGCTCCGATCTGGGAGGGGAGTGGCGCGTGATCGTCCGCAATGACGACCACAACACCTTCGATCATGTGGCGCGGACCCTGTCCCAAGTGCTGCCGGGAGTCAGCCTCGAGCAGGGTTATCGGATCGCCGACCAGATCCACAACGGCGGTCAGGCGATCGTCTGGACCGGCCCGCGTGAACCGGCCGAGCATTACTGGGAGCAGCTGGAGGGAGCCGGGCTGACCATGGCCCCCCTGGAGCGCGGTTAGGGCCGGGCTTACTCAGCCGCGACGAGGGTGTGCCACGTGGGGAGGATCGGCAGGTCGTAGTAGCCGATCGCCGCGGCGCGAGCTTTCTCGATCTCGTCCGAATACCAGTAGCGCTCGAAGTCCGCGCGACTCTCCCAGACTGAGGTTTGCTGGAAGGCGAGCGGATCGTCGACCGAGCGCGTCAGCGACCAGCTCGTGGCGCCGAAGGCGGGCATCCGCGCCGCCGCCGGCTCCCAGAGGTCGAGCCAGCGATCCGCCCTGAATGGGGCGATGTGCCAGTCCAGTACGCAAACTTCGCTCATGCTCCCACCTCCGCCCGGATCGCTCCCGGGCCGTCTTCGTTCTTGCCTTCCTCTTCGGACTCGGCTCCGACCAGGATCGAGATCTTGCCCAGGTGCTTGTTTTCGTGCAGCAGCTGGTGGGCTTCGGCGACGCCCTCGAAGCCCATCGTCTTCCAGATCACCGGCCGCACCTTGCCCTCGGCCATCAGCTGGTTGGCGCGCATGCACTCGTAGGCGTTGGCGAAGTGGGAGCCGATGATCTGCTTCTGCTTCATCCACAGGTAGCGGACGTCGAAGTCGAGCTGGTAGCCCGAGGTGGCGCCGCAGATCACGACTTTGCCGAACGGCTTGACGGTGAAGACCGAGGTCGGGAAGGTCGCCTGGCCGACGTGCTCGAAGACGATGTCGGGGGCATCGCCGAGGATCTCTTTGACCCGCTTGGCGAAGCCGCGGGAGGCCTTGAAGCGCTCCTTGTCGGCGGCCGGGTCGGCGAGGTTCTCCTTGGTCCGCATCATGTCGCCGAACTCGGCGCGGTTGATGTAGTCGACCGCGCCGAGTTGCTTGACCAGCTCGCCCTTCTCATCGGAGGAGACGACGCCGACGGCGTTGGCGCCGGCCGCCTTGCAGAGCTGCACGGCGAAGACGCCGAGCCCACCGGCGGCGCCCCAGATCAGGACGTTGTGTCCGGGCTGGAGCTTGCACTGGTCGATCAGCATCCGGTAGGCGGTGAAGTAGGTCAGCCCGTAGGCGGAGGAGTCGACCCAGGAGAGGTTCTGGGGCCGGGGCAGGAGCTGCTGGGCCTGGACCTTTGTGAACTGGGCGAAGGAGCCCCAGGTCGTCTCATAGCCCCAGATCCTTTGGCTGGGGGCGGCGAGCGGGTCGAGCCCGTGGACCTCGACGTCCTCATAGGAGGCCTGGTTGCAGTGGACGACGACCTCGTCGCCCGGCTTCCAGCGTGTGACGCCCTCGCCGACCTTCCAGACGATCCCCGAGGCGTCGGAGCCGCCGATGTGGTGGCCGTACTCGGGATGGTCGCCGTAGCCGAAGACGGACACCGGCTTGCCGAGCGCCGCCCAGACGTTGTTGAAGTTGACGCCGGCCGCCATCACGCGGACGATCACCTCGAAGGCGCCGGGCTCGGGAACCTCGATCTGCTCCAGCTGGAAGGCGTCGTTGGGCTCGCCCTCCCGTTCCTGACGAATCACCCAGGCGGCCATCGTCTCCGGCAGCGTTCCGGGCTCAACGTCCAGCTTTGCGACTGCGCTTGTGTCAACGGCCAAGTGATCCTCCGCAGGGGTCGGGAAACGGGCGGGCGGCAATCCTAGATCAACCTCCCGCGTCGGGTTCGTGTCCGGGATGGCGGCTACCTTCGATTGCTCGCTTACGAAGGGAATTCGATGACCGCTTTGCTGCTGATCTCACTGCTCGCCGTTGCCGCGCTGGCCGGCCTCTTCGCCGTGCGCGCCTCTCGGTTGAGAATCGAGTTGCGCCATATCCACTCGGAGCGCGACAGCGCCGTCGCGGAGCGGGATGAGCTCTCGTCGAAGCTGGCCGAGGTTCCCGATCTGCAGCAGGCGCTGGCGGCGTCGTCGGCGCGCCTGAAGGAGATAGAGGCCGAGCGGGACCGCCTCCTTGGCAAGGACGGCAATCGTGCGGAAGAAACCTCCAAGCACGTGACGCAGCTTCGCAGCGACCTCGACTCGATCAAGAGAGACCTGCCGAAGATCTTGGATCACAGCTCAAAGGCCGCTTCGGGCGCCGAGCGGGTGGAGACCAGCATGACCACGTGGACGCGGCGGATCGCCAACCCGCAGAGCCGGGGCGCTTTCGGGGAGCTCGCGGTTGAAAACCAGCTCAAGAGCCTCGGGCTCGAGCCGGGGCGTGACTACATGCGCCAGGTGGCGAGCGACGACGGCAGGCTGCGACCCGACTTTGTCGTTCGAGCCGGCAGCGCCAGCGTCGTGATCGACGCCAAATTCGCGCTCGACGAAGAGCTCGCCGGCATCGACGAGGCGATCGATGCCGAGGACCCGGAGCGACTGCTTGCCTACGGCCGCAAGCTGCGCGCTCGGGCCGAGGAGCTTGCCAAGCGGGACTACGCGAAGGTCGTCGACAAGGGGCAGGCGATCGTCTTCTTCTACGTGCCGGTCGAGGGCGCCTATGAGGCATTGCGGGTGCTTCCGAACTTCTCGATCGAGAAGTTCGCGCAGCGGCACCGCGTCTACATGGTCACGCCGTCGCAGCTTGGCTTGGCTCTGGGCTTCGTCGCCGAGGTGGCGCATGACGCCCGTCGCAGCGAGGAGACCGAGAAGGTGGCCACGACGCTGCTCGACGCGGCGGAGGACATGGCGAACATGGTCGACCAGCTCGATCAACACGGCAAGCACCTCCAGACCGCCTTCACGAGCTACGACAAATTGGTCGGCATGACCGGCACCCGCGGCAACCTCTGGCGGCGGATGTCTTCCGTGTTCGAGTTTGCCCGTCGCAAACCCGGCACCGACGGCGAGGTCCGCCAAATCAATCCCCCGCGCTCAGACGCCGGCGAGATCTCCGAGCGCTGGCGCGAAGCTGCCGGCGAATAGCGAGCGAACATCGCCGCGACCGACTTTTACCCCACTGGAGTGGGGTAAAAGTCCGCTACGGCAGAAGCACGTCGTTCTGTGAGGAGGCGCGATAGGGGCCGACCGCGAGACGGGCGGGTTTGGCACCCGGAATGTCGGCGGCGGAGACCAGGTAGGCGCCGGTCGGCAGATCGACCTGGAGGCTGCCGTTGCTGTTTGCCGTCAGCGGTCCCGAGGTCGCGTTCTTTGCCCCCCTTACCTCAAGACGGGAATCGGAGTCGGTCAGGTTGGCGGCGACGAAGACGACCGTCAGCGGCGCGTTGGTGCGGATCGGCGGCTGGGCGGAGTTCTGGTTCTGGGGGATCTGCTGGGTCCGGGCCGGGCCGATCCCGATCGCGTTTGGCTGCACTGTTATTGCGTCGTCGGTGATCGAGACGCTGACGCGGACCGGCGGCGAAGTCCGTGCCTCGTTGATGCGCTCCTCGGCGCCGCAGCCGACCAGGAAGGCCAGCGCCCCGAGGGCGGTGACAATCGCCACCTGCCTACTTCTCCCACGACCCATCGCGGGGGGAATCTAACCGAACGGCAGGTCGACTACGCGAGCCTTAACGCCGTCTTCGCCTACCGCCACCTCTGTGCCCGGCTCCGCCTCGCGGCGAACGATCGCCAGGGCGATCGCTCCGTGGGCGGGAGAGACGCAGGCGGTTCCGACCCGGCCGACCTCCTTCTCGCCCAGCCGCACGGTGGCTTCCGCCTCGGGGAGAGCGTCGAGGCGCAGCCCCCGAAGCAGCCGGTTGGGCCTGCCCTTGTAGTGGAGCCTGGCGACCGTTTCTTGGCCGATGTAGCAGCCCTTGGTGAAGCTGACCGCCAGATCGACGATGCCGGCCTCGGCGGGCATCGTCTCGGTGCTCATCTCCGCTCCGAAGCGGGGCACTCCGGCTTCCACGCGGAGGATCTCCGCCGCCTCGACGGCGACCGCTGCCGCGCCGGCATCGAGCAGCGCCTCGGCGACCCGCTCGGCCTCGGCGGCCTCGACGATCAGGTCGATGCCGTCGCGGGTGCCGGCTGCGAGGCATTCGACCCCGGCGATCGTGGCCGCCTCGCAGGAGTGCTCGGGGAGTGGGGGTGTGCCCGCGACCTCGGCGCTTCGCGGCCCGATCAGGGAGAGAATCGCCCGCTCGGCTGTGACGTCGACCACCTCGACCTCACGGCCGACCTTGTACATCTCCAGGTGTCGCCGGGCGGCTTCGAGAGCCTCCGGCTCGGTGTCGATCCAGATCTCCTCGGAGAGGATCCGCAGGACGCGCATGTCCGCCTGCATGTGGCCCTTGCGGTCGAGCAGTGCCGCGTAGCAGCCCTCGCCCGGCTCCAGTGCTTCGATGTCGTTGGTCAGCTGCCCCTGCAGGTACTCGGCGGCCTCGGGCCCGCTGCACAGGAGCTTGCCGCGATCCGCGCGGTCCAGCAGCCCGCACTCCTCGCGCAGCTGCCGGTACTGGGCGTCTAACTCGACCGTCGTCGTTTCGGCCATCCCTTGATTCTAGGAAGCTCACGTCGGAACAGGCGGGGGATGACCCCGAACGAGCCTCCCTGCTGTTGCGAGAGAGGGGCCATCCCCCGCCTGTCCTACCCGGCGTCTTTTAGATATGTCAAAATCAGATTTAGACGTGTCGAAACTTCGCTCTCGCGACACCGTGGATTCGAGGATCAGCAGGCGCAAGATGCTCGGTGGGGCAGCTGTCGCCGGGGCCGCGCTGCCGATCCTCGGTGGATTGCTTCCGCGGGGCTCGGGTGGAGACCGCGCTTTGGCCGAGGACCCAAGGATCCACGACGGGGCCGGTACGCAGATGGGGCACGCCGGGCACGGGGACTTCGCCCATGCGAGCTTCGCCCCGGGGCGCTCGGTCGACCATCGCGGCAACGGCTTTCACCCAACCGAGCTGCTGCGCGACTTCGACTACGGCAGAACCCGGCGACTGGCAAGCGGTCGGGTTCTGCGCGAGTGGGAGATCGTCGCCCAGGATCGAGAGATCGAGGTCGCTCCCGGCGTCAAGTACGAGGCGTGGACCTACAACGGCCGCGTTCCCGGCCCGACCCTGCGCGCCCGCGAGGGCGAGCGCCTGCGGATCCGCTTCGTAAATGGCTCCGAGCACCCGCACACGATGCACTTCCACGGCATCCACACGGCGCAGATGGACGGGATGCCGGGGATCGGTGGGGGGCAGGTGGCACCCGGCAGGGCATTCGCCTACGAGTTCGACGCCGAGCCTTTCGGCCTGCACCTCTACCACTGCCACGTCGCGCCGCTCGCCGCCCACATCGCCCGCGGTCTCTACGGCGCCTTCGTCGTCGATCCCAAGAAGGGCCGCCCCGACGCCGACGAGATGGTGATGGTGATGAACGGCTTCGACACCAACTTCGACCTCTCCAACGAGGTCTACGCGGTCAACACGGTCGGATTCCACTACGTCAACGAGCCGATCCAGGTGAAGCGTGACGAGCTGCTGCGGATCTACCTCGTAAATGCGCTCGAGTACGACCCCGTCAACTCCTTCCACGTCCATGCCAACTTCTTCCAGCACTATCCAACCGGCACCTCGCTGCAGCCGAGCGAGTACACCGACACGGTGATCCAGGGGCAGGCCCAGCGGGGGATCCTGGAGATGAAGTTCCCCTTCGACGGCGACTACATGTTCCATGCCCACGTCAGTGAGTTCGCTGAGCTCGGCTGGAGCGGGTTCTTCCGGGTCGGCGATCCGCTGCGGTTTGCCTCTGCCGCCGCCGCGTCCGCCTACTGCAAGCTGCCGTGGGGCGCCGGGGGGGCGGCATGATGGAGGCTGGCGCGCGCGCGGAGGCTCCTCCGGGCGGCGGGTTGCCGGCCTGGGCTCTGGGCGCGATCCCGCTGGCGCTGATCGCCGTCGCGATCGGCGCATTTGCGCTGCTTGGCGCCCCGGGGTTGGGGGAGCGCACCGGACCGCCGGTGGAGGAGGTCTCGATCGAGCGCACCGTGCTGCGGCCGGGAGAGATCGAGCTGAGCCTGCGCAACGACGGCCCCGACCCTGTCGAGGTCGCCCAGGTGGCGGTGAACGACGCCTATACCTCCTTCACGACCTCGGATGGGCGGAAGATCGACAGGCTCGGGTCGACGACGGTCCGGATCGCCTACCCGTGGATCGAAGGGGAGGCGTATGAGATCTTCATCCTGACGTCCACCGGTGGGACGATCGATGCGCAGATCCCGGTCGCCACCGAGACCCCCGAGGCCGACCTCGGCTTCTTCGGCCTGATGGCCCTGCTGGGCATCTACGTGGGGGTTATCCCCGTCAGCCTGGGGATGCTGTGGTTGCCGTTCGTGCGGCGCGTCGACCCGCGCTGGATCCGGATGCTGATCGCTTTCACGGTCGGACTGCTGGCCTTTTTGGCCATTGACGCAGCAATAGAGGGGCTGGATGTCGCCGCCGGGGCGCCGAGCGTGTTCGGCGGCACGGAGTTGGTCTTCGCCGGAGCGCTGGTCGCCTACCTGGCTTTGGCGGGGGTGGATGCCCACCTGGCGGGAAGACGGGAGCGGGCGGGCGGTTCCGGTGCAGCTCGGGGCGCCTACCTGGCGCTGCTGGTGGCGATCGGGATCGGCCTGCACAATCTCGGCGAGGGCCTGGCGATCGGCTCCGCCTACGCGAGCGGGGCGCTGGCGCTCGGCGCCTTCCTCGTGATCGGCTTCGCGATCCACAATACGACCGAGGGCCTGGCGATCGTCGCGCCGCTGCGCGAGGGGAGCGGCGCTGGGGCGCGGCCGGCCATCCCGCGGCTGGTTGCGCTCGGGTTGATCGCGGGCGCGCCGGCGATCCCGGGCGCCTGGGTCGGCGCTGCGGCGTTCAATCCCAGTCTCGCGGCGTTTCTGCTCGGCGTCGGGGCGGGCGCGATCGTCGGCGTGATCGTCCAGCTCGTGCCGGCGATGCGCGACGACTCCGGGCGTGCACTGCATCCCGTCGCGGTCGCCGGAATGCTGGCCGGCGTCGCCCTGCTCTATCTGACCGGCCTGCTGGTATCCGTCTGATGGCCACCTCCGGCAACTCGCCCCGGCCGCCGCAGCGCCAGCCCCACACAGAGGCGATCGAGGACTACGCGAAGGCGATCTACTCCCTTTCGCTCGATCGTGAAGGCCCGGTGACCAACGGGGAGGTCGCTGAGCGGCTGGGTGTGACACCGGCGACGGCCACCTCGATGCTCAAACGGCTTGCCGGGCTGGGGCTGGTCGACTACCTCCCCTACAAGGGCGGGAGGCTGACGCCGGCGGGGGAGAAGGTCGCTCTGGAGGTGATCCGCCATCACCGGCTGATCGAGTCCTACCTCTCGGAGGCGTTGGGCATGCCCAGCGACCGCGTCCATGACGAGGCGGAGATCCTCGAGCACTACATCTCCGAGGATCTGGAGCTGCTGATCGCCGCCAAGTTGGGGGAGCCAAGCCATGATCCCCATGGCACGCCGATCCCCGGCCCGGATCTGCGCCCTCCCAGCGGAGAGCCCACTCGCTGAGCCGATGAGGCCGGTCGCCTCACCCCCACCGCCCACCGAGGTCGAGCCCACCGTCGAGGACGTTCTCCCTGGCGAGGCCGCGGTGGCCGTTGCCGCTCGCCACTCGTTGGAGGGGCGAGCGCGGGGGATCGCTCGCATCTGGCCCTTCCTCGGCCCGGCCTTCATCGCCGCCGTCGCCTACATCGATCCCGGCAACTTCGCGACGAACATCGCCGGCGGTGCCAAGTTCGGCTATCTGCTGCTCTGGGTGATCCTCTCCGCGAATCTGATCGCGATGGTCGTCCAGACCCAGTCGGCGAAGCTGGGGATCGCGACGGGGAAGAACCTGGCGGAGCTTTGCCGGGAGACCTTCTCGCGGCGGACGTCGATCGGCCTTTGGCTGCAGGCCGAGGCTGTCGCGATGGCGACCGACATCGCCGAGG
Organism: Solirubrobacterales bacterium; assembly: GCA_036381235.1. Taxonomy (GTDB): domain Bacteria; phylum Actinomycetota; class Thermoleophilia; order Solirubrobacterales; family 70-9; genus DASVDE01. Next base: position 78,905 of record DASVDE010000026.1, read on the forward strand.
TGGTCGGCGCCGCGCTGGGCCTCAATCTGCTGTTCGGGATCCCGCTCTTCCCGGCCGGGCTGATCGCCGGCGCCGGCGCCTTCGCGATCCTCGCCCTTCAGCAGATGGGCTTTCGGCGCTTGGAGGCGGGGGTCACCGCTCTGGTCGGCGTCGTCGTCGCCTCGTTCGCCTTCGTTCTGCTCAACGCCGATCCCGACGGAGGGCAGGTGGCGCGCCACCTCTTCGTGCCGGGGTTTGCCGGGACCGAGAGCATCCTGTTGGCCACCGGGATCATCGGGGCGACGGTGATGCCGCACGTGGTCTACCTGCACTCCGCCCTGACCCAGCGGCGGATCGTCGGCCGCGACGATGGCGAACGGCGGCGGATCCTGCGCTTCGAGAAAATCGACGTGGTGATCGCGATGTCCCTGGCAGGCGTCGTCAATCTCTCGATGATGGTGATCGCCGCCGCGCTCTTCCACGACAGCGGGCTGGCCGGGATCGACTCGATCGACGGCGCCTACGAGGGGTTGAAGTCTCTGGTCTCGCTCAACGCGGCGACGGTCTTCGGCATCGCGCTGCTGGCCTCGGGGTTCGCCTCATCATCGGTCGGGACGATGGCCGGGCAGGTGGTGATGCAGGGCTTCATCCAGCGGCGCATCCCGATCTTCGTGCGTCGCGCGGTGACCCTGGCCCCCGCGCTGGTGGTGCTCGGCATCGGGCTCGACCCGACCGACGCCCTCGTCGCCAGCCAGGTCGTACTCTCCTTCGGCATCCCGTTCGCCCTGGTGCCGTTGCTGATGATCGCGTCCAGGCGGGAGGTGATGGGGGCGCTTGTCAATCCGCGCTGGCTGACGACTTTCGCCGGGGTGCTGGCGGCGATGATCATCGCGCTGAACGTGTTCCTGCTGGAGCAGGTCTTCTTCGGCTAGAGCAGACCGTCGACCAGCTGGGGCAGCTCCCGCGCCATGCGCGAGCGCGGCACCACGAGATCGACGCCGGCGGCCTCGGCGGCGCGGCGGGTGTCGATGTCGACGTGGGAGTAGTAGCCGAGCACCGGGATGCCGAGCCCGACCAGGGCCTCAGCGGGCTCGGTGTCGAGATCGGCGACCAGCAGCTCGGCGTCCTCGAGTGGCGCCTCGGCGAGTGACGGCGAGAGGACGACGTCGTGCCCAGCCGCCCTCAGCGTCGCCTCCACCTTGCTGCCCAACAGCAGGTCGGTGGCGACAGCGACGACCCGAGCCACTACAGGGCGCGGCGCTCGCGGAACTCTTCGCGAACGCTCTCCGGACGGCCCCACATCTGCACGACTTCGGCGCGGCCTTCCCGCACCTCGCGCACCACCAGCTCCCCGGTCACGCCGTCGGCATCCAGCTTCGCCAGCACCCCCTCCACCGACTCGGCGGCTGCGGCGTGTCCGAAGCTGTGGGCGACCAGCAGGCGCCAGTGCCAATCGGAATGCGAGTGGGGCTGGGCGTTGACCTGGCTCAGGGCCACCGCGGCGTCGACATAGCGACTTTCATCGTCGATCCGAAGGTCGAGCTCGAGGTCGGTCCAGTCCGGCGGCAGCGAGTCGAGCACGCTCTGGAAGTCATCGGCCAAGCTCACACCCGCAAGCGTACCCGCATATGCTGCCGACCACATGAGTCGAGTTGCCGCGCTGCTGGCGGCCGCTCTCCTGTTCGGCGGGGTCGTCGGGTGCGGGGGGGACGGCGCTGAACCGGGCGCGCCGAGTGGCGCGACGCTCGTGCTCGACTTCACTCCCAACGCCGTCCACTCGGGCATCTATGCGGCACAGCGCCGTGGTTTCTACCGCGACGCGGGAATCGACCTGACGATTCGCCAGCCCGGCGACTCGACCGACGCGCCAAAGCTGCTGGAGGTGGGGCGCGCCGATTTCGCGATCCTCGACATCCACGACCTCGGGATCGCGGCTCAGCAAGACCTCGAGCTGGTGGGGATCATGCCGCTGGCGCAGCGTCCCCTCGCCTCTCTGATCGCTCGTCGCGACGGGTCGGTGCGTCGTCCCCGCGATCTCGAGGGGCGAACCGCCGGTGTCACCGGCCTGCCCTCCGACGAGGCGGTGCTCGACTCCGAGGTCAGCGCCGACGGTGGCGATCCGGCACGGGTAAAGCGCGTGACCATCGGCTTCAACGCCGTCTCCTCGCTGGCGGCCGGAAAGGTCGATGCAGCGACCGGCTTCTGGAACGCTGAAGGGGTGGCACTGCGCCGGGAGGGAGTCCCCGTTCGCATCTTCAAGCTCGATAGTTACGGTGCGCCTGCCTATCCGGAGTTGATCTTGGTCACCTCCCGTCGGACCCTTGAGCGGAAGCCGGATCTGGCCGCGGCGATGGTCGACGCCACCTCCGCCGGCTACCGCTTCACTGTCGATCACCCCGCCCAGGCATTGGATGACCTCCTGAGCTCGGTGCCCGGCCTCGACCGGGGCGATCAAAGGGCTCAGCTCGTGTCCCTGCTCCCGATCCTGAGCCCCGCCCCCTTCGACTACCCGGTCCTCCGTCGCTGGGGTCGGTGGGACGTCGAATACGGCCTTCTTCAGCACAAACCCGCAATCGGAAGCCTGTTCCAGGTGCCAGGCGGTTAGACTGCCGCCGCAACGTTTCCCGGGATCTAGGTAGGAGGAGAAAGTGCAGGAACGAGGACTCGCGGCATATCTTGCTGAGCTGATCGGCACCTTCTTGCTGGTCTTTTTCATCACCAGTGTCGTCGTGCTGTTCGTCGCCACGGGGAATCAGGCCCAGTTCGGCTCCGACTTCGCCGTCATCGGTCTCGTCCACGCATTCCTGCTGTTCGGTCTGATCGTCATGTTCGGGGTAGCCAGCGGCGGTCACTTCAATCCGGCCGTGACGCTGGCGGCTGCGGCGATCAAGCGAATAAGCCCGATCGACGCCGCCATCTACATGCTGGCCCAGCTCTCGGGCGGCGTGCTGGGGGCGCTGCTCTGCAAGGGCCTGCTGCTCGACGAGGGTCGCGCCACGCACTACGGCGCTGCCCAGGTCAGCGGCCTGCTCAGCGGAAACTTCGCCGGCGGAATCGTCGAGGCGGTTGGAACCTTCTGCCTGGTTCTGGTCATTCTCGCCGCCGTCTTCTCCAAGAAGAGCTTCAAGGAGTGGGCGCCGCTGGCGATCGGCACGACGCTGGGCTTCATCGTCATGGTCGGCGGACCGCTGGACGGCGGCTCCTTCAACCCGGCCCGCTGGTTCGGCCCGGCGCTGGTCGGCAACGAGTGGGGCGGCGTCTGGCCCTACCTGGTCGGCCCGATCGTCGGCTCCTTGCTCGCTGCGGTCGTCTTCAAGTTCGTGCTCGAGGCCGCTGCCCCCGCGCCGACAGAGCCGCCCGAGCGGGTCAGGCCGTCGGCCCCGAAGCCCTCGTCCGCGTCGAAGCCCGACGCCGCCGACTGACCCGGACTGCTTGATCAACCGCCGGGCCCGCGCGGCCCGGCGGTTGCAGTAGCTTGAACGGCGTGCGCCGGGTCACCTTCTCGCGGAACTACACGCTCTCCCTCTCCCGCACCTGCCAGTGCTACTGCAAGTACTGCGCGTTCGCGACGCACAGGGCGCACATCCACCCGCCCGAGGAGGTGGAGGCGCGCCTCGATGAGGCGCAGAGGCGCAACGCCAAGGAACTGCTCGTCCTCACCGGTGAGCGGCCCGAGGTGAATCCCGAGGTGGCCGCCCGGCTGGCCGATTGGGGGCACGAGGACTTCACCTCCTACGTCGCCTGGGCTTGCGAGCGCGCCCTGGAACGCGGCATCCTGCCTCACACCAACATCGGCGTCCTCGATCGCGACGGCCTAGCGCGGCTGCGCGAGGTGACCGCCTCCCAGGGCCTGATGCTGGAGTCTGTCTCCGAGCGCCTGATGGAGACCGTCCACGCCGGCTCCCCGACCAAGCACCCGGCCAAGCGGCTCGCCACCATCGAAGTCGCCGGAGAGCTGAAGATTCCCTTCACCAGCGGCATCCTGGTCGGGATAGGGGAGACCGAGGACGAGCAGGTCGCGTCGCTTGAGGCCCTGGCCGAGTTGCACCAGCGCTATGGCCACATCCAGGAGGTGATCATCCAGAACTTCGTGCCCCACCCGCGGTACTACGGCCAGGAGGTCGCCGATATCGCCGACGCCGCTTCCCGAATGCGGTGGGGGGATGGGGTACCCCCCTCCGGAGCAACAGCTGGGGAGGCTCCGTCGGGGGGCACCCCATCCCCCTCCGAGCTTCGAGAGGCCGGCGGGGTATCCCCTGAGGCAGCCTCCCAGGCTGTTGCTGCCAAAGGGGATGTCCCGCCGGCCTATCCAGGCTGGGCGAGCGAGGTGACGATCGAGGACATCAAGCGGTTGATCCAAGAGTGTCGACGGCTGATGCCCGATGTGGGCATACAGGTGCCCCCCAATCTGTCGGATGCGTGGGCTGAGCTGGTGGGGGCGGGGGCGACTGATCTGGGCGGGTTGTCGGCGAATGGGGATCACATCTCTCCCGAGCATGCTTTCCCGAGCCCGCATGAGGTGAGGAAGGGGTTGGCGCCGAGGGGGTACGCGCTGACCGAGCGACTCTGCGTCTATCCCCAGTACATGGACTCCGAGTGGATGGAGCAGGGGGTTCTCGACGTGGTGAAGCTGAAGTACTGGAGCTTCATCCCGCGGCGGGGGTCTGGCAGGCGCACCGAGGAGTCGATCGATGCCGGGTTGGCCTCCAAGGCGATCGCGAAGGGGCGCGAGGGGAGGGAGCTGAGCGAGGACGAGCTGACTGCCCTGTTCGCCGAGAGGCGGCCCGAGGTGATCGAGGAGATGCGGGTCGCCGCGGATGAGCTGCGGGCAGAGCTCGCCGGCGACACGGCGACCTTCGTCGTCAACCGCAACATCAACTTCACCAATATCTGCGTCGTCGGCTGCGCCTTCTGTGGCTTCGGTCAGGGCAGGCGCTCGCCCGACGCCTACGAGGTCTCCGAGGAGGACTTCGCCGCTCGGGTTCAAGACGCGGTCGAGTTCGGGGCGACCGAGATCTGCATGCAGGGGGGGATCCATCCCGACCTGACGCTGGAGGAGTACGGGAAGTGGCTGCGACTGGCCAAGGAGGTGGCGCCAGAGGTCCACCTGCATGCCTACTCGCCGATGGAGGTCCATTACATGTGCGAGCGATCCGGCCGGGGGCCCGAGCGGGTATTCGAATATCTGATCGAGTGCGGCTTGGGGTCGACGCCCGGGACCGCGGCTGAGGTCCTCGACGATGGCGTCAGGCAGCGGATCTCGCCCAACAAGCTGCCGGTCGAGCGCTGGGTAGAGATCATCGAGGCCTCGCACCGGGCCGGGCTGCGCTCCACCTCGACGGTGATGTTCGGCCACATCGAGGAGCCGCGCGAGCTGGCCCGTCATATGCGGGTGATTCGAGCGCTTCAGGAGCGGACTGGCGGGATCACCGAGTTCGTGCCGCTCAGCTTCATCCCCTTCAACACGATGCTCGGCCGCACCCACGGGATCGAGGAGATCTCGGCCGATGAGAACCTCAAGCACACGGCGGCCTTCCGGCTGGCCCTGGGGAAGACGATCCCCAACCTCCAGGCGAGCTGGGTGAAGATGGGCCTGGAGGCGGCGACCGAGGCCCTGCGCTGGGGCGTCAACGATCTCGGCGGCACCCTGATGGAAGAGAACATCTCGAGGATGGCCGGCTCCCAGCACGGGGTGAAGCTGGAGCCCGCGCAGCTGATCGAGGCGGCCCGCGCCGGCGATCGCGTCCCCGCCCAGCGCACCACCCTCTACGAGATCGTCGAGACGTATCCGCCTCGAAGCGCGGCGCTCGCCGGGTAGCCGCCATGCGCGCGATGGTGTTGGAGCGGCAGCGGGAAGCCCTGCGACCCGCCGAGCTGCCGGACCCACGCCCGGAGGCGGGACAGGTGCTGGTCTCTGTCGCCGCCTGTGGGGTCTGTCGCACGGATCTGCACATCGTTGACGGCGAGTTGGCCGAGCCAAAGCTGCCACTTATCCCCGGGCACCAGATCGTCGGAACGGTGATCGAGGCGGGGGAGGGCGTCGAGCGCTTCGCCGCCGGAGACCGGGTCGGCGTCCCTTGGCTCGGCTGGACCTGCGGTGAGTGTCGTTACTGCAGGAGCGGTCGGGAGAACCTCTGCGACCGCGCCCGCTTCACCGGCTACGACATCGACGGCGGCTACGCCGAGCTGGCCGTTGCCGACGAGCGCTTCTGCTTCCCGATCCCGGTTGGCTATTCCGACGAGCAGGCGGCGCCGCTGCTCTGCGCGGGGTTGATCGGCTACCGGGCTCTGCGGCTGGTCGGCGACGCCGAGCGAATCGGCTTCTACGGGTTTGGCGCCTCCGCCCACATCCTCTGCCAGGTGGCAGTCCACCAGGGACGGCGCGTGTTTGCCTTCACTCGCGCGGGGGACGAGGAAACTCAGGCCTTTGCCCGGGAGCTGGGGGCCGAGTGGGCGGGCTCCTCTGAGGAGGATCCACCCGAGCAGCTCGACGGGGCGATCGTCTTCGCACCGGTCGGCGCGCTGATGCCGGCGGCGCTGCGGGCCAGTGCCAAGGGAGCGCGGATCATCAGCGCGGGGATCCACATGAGCGAAATCCCGGCTTTCCCCTACGAGATCCTCTGGGGAGAGCGAACGCTCGGTTCGGTCGCCAACTTGACCCGCGAAGACGGCGAGCAATTCCTCGAGCTGGCACCGCAGGTGCCGGTTCGTACCGAGGTCGGGCTCTATCCGCTCGGTGACGTCAACCGCGCTCTCGATGACATTCGCAGCGGTCGACTGCGCGGCGCCGCCGTCCTCGACCTCCGAACTGCATCGACTTCTTCGTCCGGGGGATAGAAATTTGATGCAGTTCGGTCAGCGGAAGAGGTCTTCGTCGCGGGGGCGGCGTAGGGCCGCCGCTCCGGGCCCATCTTCGGGGCTGACGAAGCGCTCGAGGCCGCGGACGATCGCCGCGGGGATGCGGTTCGCCTTGTCGCGAACCAGGTCGGCTGCGGCTGCCGCCTCGTCGACCACCGCGATCAGAGTCGCCTCCAATTCACGGCCCTCGGCGTCCTCGCGGCCGCGCCAGTCGTCGAGCGGCGAGATGCCGGCGCAGCCGATCGCGACCTCGGCCTGACCGAGTCGCCAGGCACGCCCGAAGCTGTCGGAGACGATGACCGCCACCGTGGCGCCGCCGGTACTCCCTATCTCCTCACGGATGCGGCGGGCGGAGGCATCGGGGTCCTCCGGCAGCAGGCAGACCGTCCCCGGCTCGGGCAGGTTGGAGCTGTCGATGCCGGCGTTGGCGCAGACAAAGCCGTGCCTGGTCTCTGTGATCAGCACGCTGCGCTCGGCGCGCAGCACCTCTCTGCTCTCGGAGAGGATCAACTCGACCATGGCCGGCTCCTTGCCGAGCACCGCGGCGAGCCGGCGCGCCTCGCCGCCCGGCAGCACCGCCGAGAGATGGCGAACGCGCCCCTCCGCCTTGGAGACGATCTTCTGTGAGACGACGATGAGGTCGCCGTCGCGCGGCTGGGCGGCTTCTGCGATCAGGGCGCCGATCGGCGCTCCTTCGCCTATCTCCGGCAGGCCAGCGACAGCCAGGACACGCAGCTCGCTCATATGCCGAGCACCTTCGCGGTTCGCTTCGCACGACCTCGCTGCGACTCCAAAGACCGGGTGAGCGCGATCACGTCCACCGGCGTATCGAGGTCGAGCCCCAGAGAGGGCAGTTCCTCGACTGAGAATGGAACGCCGGCTTCGCGCGCGGCTGCGACGTGGCGGGCGCAGCTTCCCTCGCCGAAGGCAGGCCGGATCGCACCCGGTGGAGCAAGTGCCAGCGCGTTGGTCCCGGTGCCTTGGCGGTCGGGAACGATCGCGACGTAGGACTCCGGCATGCCGGTCAGCAGCCGGTCCAGCTCGCGGGGGTCGAGCATGGGGCAGTCGCCGGGGAGCAGCACCACGCACCGCGCTCCTTGCTCCTCGGCGCGTGCGATTCCGGCCAGGGCCGCTTGCGGGTGGCCCTCCTCGGGGGGGTCATGCACCACCTCGGCGCCGACCCCTCGGGCGGCCTCCGCGGCAGCCGGTTCGCTGGTGACGACGATCGTCCGCTCGATCGCCCGCGCCTCGCCGATCGCCTCCAGCACATCACCGAGCATCGCCGCTACCAACGCCAGGCGCCGCTCGTCATCGATCCCGGCGGCAAGGCGCTGCTTCGCCGCGCTGAAGCGCTTCACGGGTAGGACGACAGTCGCTTTCAAACTTAGGCGAGGCTAGCGGCGAAGTCCAGCGCTGTCCGTGCCACTCGCGCGCGCCCCGCAGCGCCTTCCATCAGAAGCGGCGCCGCCAGGGTTGGGATCTCCTCCGGCGGCGGGTCGGGGTCGCCGTCATCGACGATCATCGCGTCGATGAGCCCCTCGTAGAGAGATGCCACGCCCGCTGCGGTCGAGGGGCGGCCGACCGCCTGCATGAAGCGCTCTGTCGGGCCCTTGACAACCTGTCCGGCGACGAAGGGGCTGACGGCGAGGACCGGCGCGCCGGAGGTGGCTATCGCCTCGCGCATCCCCGGCACGGCGAGGATCGGGCCGATGCTGATCACCGGATTGGATGGGCCGATCACGATCGCCTCGGCGTCCTGTAGCGCCTTGCGAACCTCTGCGGTCGGCTCGGCTTTCTCGATTCCCTCCAACTCGACCCCCAGGACCTCGGGCCCTCCTCCGTCGACGATCAGGTACTCCTGAAGGCCACGCCGGCCGCTCTCGGTCAGCACTGCGGTGCGCACCGGCGAGTCGCACATCGGCAGCACCCGGGCGGCGACGCCGAGGCCGCGGGCGATCTGCGCCTGGGCATTGGTTGGTGTGCCGCCATCCTCGAGGAACTGGCGCCGGTAGAGGCAGGCGGCAAGATCGCGATCGGAGAGGCTGAACCAGTTCGGCGCCCCCAGCTTCGCCAGCCGCCCGAAGACGGTGAAGCTGTCGTCCTTCAATCCCCAGCCCCGTTCCTCGTCGATCTCGCCGCAGAGCCAGTAGGTGACGAGGTCGGGATCGGGAGAGACGTGGACGCCGAGGATCTCGATGTCGTCGGCGGTGTTCGCGATCACCGTCAGCTCGGCGCCGATCTCCTCCTGCATACCGGCGCCGAGTTTGGCGCCGCCGGTCCCGCCGGCGAGCAGCGCGACCTTCATCAGAACTGAATTTCGCGCTTCGCTCGCGGCGCGAAGAACCAGAGATGCACGCTTGCTCGCTCCACGCTCATGACCAGTGGTCGCCGTCGGGCAATCCCGTAAGCCGAATCCCGGCGTGCGCCTTGTAGCGGGTGTTGACCGAGATCAGCATCGGGGTCAGCTGCTCGACGATTCGCGCCATCTCGAGAGCGCCGGCGTTTATCGGGCGCAGGCCGGGGATCGTCTCGATCAGTCGGGCAACGCGCGCCTTGTCGGCCTTGCGGTCGCCGCAGATCGGCACGTCCTCGCCAAGCTCCTTGTCGAGATCCGCGAGGGTGGGGGCGCCGACCGTGTGCAGGGCAGAGACCACCGTGACCCCTTCGGGGACCATCTCCTGCGCCTGCTGCGCAGCGGAGCCCTGCCAGACGCCGAGCGAGCGGGTTGCCTTGCCGCTGATCGCCGCGGCGAGGGGAACGGTGCAGTCGACCAGGATCTGTCCCGGCTGCAGCGCATCACGCAGGTTGTTGAGGTTCTCCGACTGAGCGCGAAAGGGGACGGTGAGAAAGACGATTGGCCCGCGTTTCGCCGCCTCCGCGTTGACCAAGCCCTCGACTTCGGCGCCGGGGACAGCCTCGCGGACCTTGGCGGCTGCCTCGGCCGCGCGTTCCGCGGAGCGTGAGCCGAGCACGACCGGTGCACCGGCTTGCGCCCAGCGTCGCGCCAGACCGGCGCCGAGGGCGCCGGTTCCGCCGACGATCGGTATCGGGTCGAACTCCGCCAAGGCCGGCCAGTCTATGCTGAGCCCGATGCGGCTGGAGGGACGAAAGGCTTTGGTGACCGGCGGCGCCAGCGGCATCGGCGCCGCGATTGCCGCGCGCCTCGCCGCCGAGGGCGCCGAGGTCTGGGTCGGCGACATCGACACGGCCGGCGCCGAGCGGGTCGCCGGCGAGATATCAGGCCACGCGATCGAGCTTGACGTCACCGACCTGGACTCGGCCCGGGCTGCGGTTGAGGCCGCCGGCACGCTCGACATCCTCGTCAACAACGCGGGCACCGACGAGTTCGGCTTCTTCACCTACACCACTCCCGAGCAGTGGCGGCGGGTGCTCGACATCAACCTCGGCGGTGTCTTCAACTGCACCCACGCGGCGTTGCCCGCGATGCAGGAGGCCGGCTACGGGCGGATCGTCAGCATCTCCTCTGAGGCGGGTCGGGTCGGCTCGAAGGGCTCCGCCGTCTACTCAGCGGCGAAGGGAGGGATCGTCGCCTTCATGAAGGCGATCGCACGCGAGAATGCTCGCTATGGGATTACCGCCAACTCGATTGCCCCGGGGCCTATCGAGACGCCGTTGCTGATGGGCGCCAAGGAATTCGGCGAGATCGGCGAGAAAGTGATCGAGACGATGCGCTCCTCGACCCAGATGGGGCGCCTCGGCCAGCCGGACGAGGTCGCAGCCGCGGCCGCCTTCCTGGCCTCCGACGACGCCACCTACGTAACCGGCGAAACCCTGGGCGTCAGCGGCGGCCTGGGCATGGTCTGAGACCAAGCCCGCTCAGCTACGAACATGCCCTCACCGGGGGGCGAATCTTCGGCGATTGGTCACTTAACCACACTGTGGTGTGGATAACTGACCAATCGTCGGCCCAGAACGTTTGGAGCTTCGCGGCTCGACAGCACGGCGTCATCGCTCATCGGCAGCTGAGCGCATTGGGATTGAGCCGTCGGGCGATCGAGCACCGGTTGGCGAACGGACGCCTGCATCGCGTGCGACGGGGGGTGTATGCCGTCGGCCGACCGCAGCTCACTCGGCATGGAAGATGGATGGCGGCGCTCTTGGCTTGTGGAGCGGACGCAGTGCTCAGTCACGGAAGCGCTGCTGCCCTCTGGGGAATTGGACGGGAACGAGGCTCCATCGAGGTCTCGATCGGAGTTTCGTCGCGCTGCCGCCGATCAGGCGTGATCGCGCACCGTCGTTCTCTTCCGGAAAGCAGATCGGACGATGCACGAGGACATTCCCCTTACCTGTCCCATCCGAACCCTGGTCGACCTTGCGGTGCAACTCAACCCTGGCTCTCTCGAACGTGCCGTCAACGAGGCCGATCGACTCGATTTGGTCAACCCCGAAGCACTGAGGGATGCGCTCAACGGGTATCGAGGACAACCGGGGGTCGCGCGCCTGTGCGAGCTGCTCGACCGGCGCACCTTTCGGCTCACCAGATCTGAGCTGGAACGGCGCTTTTTGCCACTTGCCGATGCCGCAGGCCTATCGGTGCCACAGACTCGCCAATGGCTCAATGGCTTCGAGGTCGACTTCTTCTGGCCCGATCTCGGCCTCGTCGTCGAGACCGATGGGCTCCGTTACCATCGCACCCCGGCCCAGCAGGCGCGCGACCGATTGCGCGACCAGGCGCACATGGCGGCCGGACTTGCTCCGCTCCGCTTCACTCATGCCCAGGTTCGGTTCGAGCCCGGCCACGTCCGGGACACGTTGACCGCGGTGGCGCGGCGGTTGCGCCGCTGATCGTAAGCTCCGCGTATGGCCAGCATGCCGAGCACCGTCCGCATCCGCGAGGTCGGCCCCCGAGACGGCTTTCAGAACGAGCCGGAGACGATCGCCACCGAGGACAAGGTGCGGCTGATCGACATGCTCTCGGCCAGCGGCCTGAAGCGGATGGAGGTCACCTCATTCGTGCGCCCCGATGTGATCCCCCAGCTCTCCGATGCGGCAGAGGTGCTGGCTGGAGTTCAGCGCCGCGACGGGGTCGACTTCTCGGTGTTGATCCCCAATCAGCGTGGACTGGAGAGAGCGTTGGAGATGCGCGACCGCTTCGACGAGGCGAGCGTCTTCCTCTCGGCTTCGGAAAGCCACAACCGCGCGAATGTCAACCGCTCGATAGAAGAGTCGCTGAACGGCCTGGAGCAAACGCTGGAGGAGGCGCTGGAGGCGGGGCTGCGTTGCGAGGGCGTGATCTCGGTCTCCTTCGGCTGTCCGTATGAGGGCGAAGTGCCGCGCGAGCGAGTCTTCGGGATCGCCGAGCGGCTCGCCGCTGCCGGCTGCGCGGAGGTCGGCTTCGGCGACACGACCGGGATGGCGAACCCGCGCCAGGTGCACGAGTTCTTTGCGGCCGCGCGCGAGCGCCTCACCGGGGTCGAGCTGACCGCTCATTTTCACAACACCCGGGGGCAGGGTCTGGCAAACGTGCTGGCGGCCCTGGAAGAGGGAATTGAGTCGTTCGAGTCGAGCTTCGGAGAGCTGGGCGGTTGCCCGGTTCCGCCCGGATCGACAGGCAACGTCTCGACCGAGGACGTCGTCTCGATGTTGGAGGAGATGGGGATCGAGACCGGGGTGGAGCTGTCGAAGCTGATCGATGCCTCGCGCGCCGCTCAGGATGTGCTGGGGCGCCCGCTCGGCGCCCACGTGCTGCGTGCCGGCCCCATCGACTGGACCGGCGCCGAGGCCGAATAGGCTCCCCCCGTGACCGAGTTCGCAAAGGCCCTCGAGGCCGCTCTGGCCGGTGGCCCGCAGCGCCATCACGAGAAGACCGAAGAGCAGGGCAAGCTGCCGGTGCGCCAGCGCGTCGAGCGCTTGGTCGACCCCGAGTCCTTTGCTGAGGAGGGGCTGCTGGCCAACTGGGACAAGGAGGGGCTCGGCGCCGACGGGGTCCTAACCGGGCTGGCGAGGATCGACGGTCGCCGCGTTGCGCTGATGGCCAACGACCCGACGGTCAAGGCCGGTTCCTGGGGGCCGAAGACGGTGGAGAAGATCCTCCGCGTCCAGGAGCGAGCGCTGGCGCTGCGGGTGCCGATGGTCTACCTGGTCGACTCGGCCGGTGCCCGGATCACCGACCAGGTGCAGATGTTCCCCGGGCGGCGCGGCGCCGGCCGCATCTTCCACAACGAGGTCCGTCTCTCCGGCCAGGTGCCGCAGATCTGCCTCCTGTTCGGCCCAAGCGCAGCCGGTGGGGCCTACATCCCGGCCTTCTGTGACGTGGTGATCATGCGCGAGGGGAACGCTTCGATGTACCTGGGGTCGCCGCGCATGGCCGAGATGGTCATCGGCGAAGAGGTGACCCTGGAGGAGATGGGCGGGGCGAAGATGCATACCGGGGTCTCCGGCTGTGGCCATTTCCTCGTCAAGACCGACGAGGAGGCGATCGACCTCGCCAAGCGCTACCTCTCCTTTATGCCCGGCAACTGGCGCGAGGAGCCACCCACCGCCCCCGCCGCCGATCCGGCCTCCGAGGCGCCGATCGCCGCGATGATCCCCGCCGACGAGAACCAGCCTTTCGACATGCGCGAGGTGTTGGACGCTCTGCTCGACGCCGAATCCTTTCTCCAGGTCCACAAGCGCTGGGCCAAGGAGCTGATCGTCGGCTACGGGCGGCTCGACGGCCGCGTCGTCGGGGTCGTCGCCAACCAGCCGCGCCAGAAGGGCGGCGTGCTCTTCGTCGACTCCGCCGATAAGGCCGCCCGCTTCATCCAGACCTGCAACGCCTTCAACGTACCGCTGCTCTTTCTCGCCGATGTGCCGGGATTCATGATCGGCACCGCGGTCGAGCGCCAGGGGATCATCCGCCATGGGGCGAAGATGATCAGCGCCGTCTCCGAGGCGACGGTGCCGAAGATCTCGGTGATCGTGCGCAAGGCATACGGGGCCGGGCTCTACGCGATGGCCGGTCCTGCCTTCGAGCCCGACTGCTGCATTGCGTTGCCGAGCGCTTCGATCGCGGTGATGGGACCGCAGGCTGCGGTCAACGCGGTCTTCTACAACCAGATCCAGGCGATCGACGACGAGGCCGAGCGGGAGGCGTTCGTCGCCGAGAAGCGCACCGAGTACGCCGAGGACATCGACCTCCTTCACCTCGCCTCCGAGCTGGTCGTCGACGCCGTCGTCGAGCCGGAGGACCTTCGCCGGGACCTGATCCGCCGCTTCGCCTACGCGACCGGTAAGGATCGCGCCTTCGCCGAGCGGCGCAACCCGGTCACGCCCGCGTAGGCAGAATAGGCTGCGGGTGTGGAGCCTGGCCCCGCAATCAGCGCCGGCGACCTGACGGTGAATCGCGGTGGGCACGAGGTGCTTCACGGCATCGGGTTCGAGGTGCCGCGGGGTCAGATCACCGGCCTGCTCGGGCCGAGCGGTTGCGGCAAGACGACGCTGATGCGGGCGATCGTCGGCGTCCAGGTGGTGGAGTCGGGCCGAGTCGAGGCGCTCGGCGAGCCGGCCGGATCGGAGGCGCTTCGTCACCGCGTGGGATACGTGACACAGGCGCCCTCGGTCTACGGCGATCTCAGCGTGCGAGAGAACCTCGCGTTCTTCGCCCGGGTTCTCGGCGCTCGGATGGAACGGGTAGAGGAGACCATTGAGGCCGTCTCCCTCGGCGAACACGTCGACCAGGTCGTCGGCAGCCTCTCCGGCGGTCAGCGCTCGCGCGTCTCGCTTGGCACGGCGCTGCTTGGCGAGCCCGACCTGTTGGTCCTCGACGAGCCCACCGTGGGCCTCGACCCCGTTCTGCGTCAGGAGCTCTGGGCGACCTTCGGCAAGCTCGCCGAAGGCGGCACCACGCTGCTCGTCTCCAGCCACGTGATGGACGAAGCCGAGCACTGCGACGCGCTGCTGCTTATGCGCGACGGTCGCCTGCTGGCGACGGAGACGCCCGCCGGCCTGCGCGAGCGCACCGGCTGCCAGGGCCTGGAAGACGCTTTTCTGGCGTTGATCGAGGAGGAGGGGAGGGGCGCGTGAGCATCCGCGTCACCGGCGCCGTCGCTCACCGTGTGCTGTTGCAGCTGCGGCGCGATCCGCGCACGATCGCCCTGCTCCTGGTCGTACCGCCGGTGCTGTTGACCCTGCTCAAGTACGCCTTCGATGCCAACCCGGCCGCCTTTCAGAGCATCGGTGGGCCGCTGGTCGGCCTCTTTCCCTTCATCACGATGTTCCTCGTCACCTCGATCACGATGCTGCGCGAGCGGACGACGGGAACGCTGGAGCGGCTGATGAGCATGCCGCTGGCCAAGCTCGACCTGCTGATCGGCTACGGCATCGCCTTTGCCCTGGTGGCCACGGCGCAGGCTGTCATCGCCTCGCTGGTCGCCTTCGGCCTGCTTGATCTGGACGTGGCCGGGTCGACGCTTGCGGTCGGGGCCCTGGCTGTCGGCAACGCGTTGCTCGGCATGGCGCTGGGCCTCTTCGTAAGCGCCTTCGCTCAGACCGAGTTTCAGGCGGTTCAGTTCATGCCTGCCTTCGTCTTCCCACAGCTCCTGCTCTGTGGCCTCTTCGTTCCCCGCGACGAGATGGCGCCTCTGCTCGAGGCTGTTTCCTATGCGTTGCCGCTGACCTACGCCTTCGACGCGCTGCAGCGGGTCACCGTGGACGGCTCGCTCGGCCCGACCGGCTGGGTCGACGTCACCGTCACCGTCGTCGTGACGCTCATGGCGCTGGCCCTCGGCGCCGCCACACTGCGCCGCCGCACACCCTGAACGCCCGGTCAGGAGTCGAGGTCGGAGGCCAGCTCGGCGAACCAGTCGAGCGCGGCCGGGTTTGCCAGCGAGTCGCGGCTCGCAGCTTGTTCGATCGGGGTTCCCATCAGGATCCGCTTCACCGGCACTTCCAAGATCTTGCCGCTGAGCGTGCGGGGAACCTCGGCGATTGCGAAGACCTCGTCCGGGACGTGGCGCGGGGAGCACTGCTCGCGAACCCGGCGGGCGATCTCCCGGCGCAGGTCGTCATTCAGCTCCGCCCCTTCCCGCAGGACGACGAAGAGCGGCATCCAGCCCTCGGTGCCGGGCCGGGGAACGTCGACGACCAGCGCGTCGACGATCGCCTCGACGCCGAGCACCGCGCGGTAGATCTCGCTCGTCCCCATGCGTATGCCCGAGCGGTTGATCGTCGAGTCGGAGCGGCCGTAGATGATCGCCGTCCCGCGTGAGGTGATCTCGATCCAATCTCCGTGGCGCCAGACGCCGGGGTAGTGCTCGAAGTAGCTGGATCGGTAGCGGCTGCCGTCGGGGTCGCCCCAGAAGAAGACGGGCATCGAGGGCATCGGCTCGGTGACAACCAGTTCCCCGACCTCGTCGATCAGTGGGTTGCCGTCCTCGTCCCAGGCTTCGACAGCGGCGCCGAGGGCCCGCGCCTGCAGCTCGCCCCGGTAGACGGGAAGCAGCGGCACGCCGCCGACGAAGGCGGTGCAGAGGTCGGTGCCGCCGCTGGTGGAGAACAGCCATGTGTCCTTGCCGAGATGCTCGTAGACCCAGTCGAAGCCCTCGGGAGAGAGGGGGGAGCCGGTCGATCCGACCGCCCCCAGACGGGTGAGATCGCGACCCGCCCCCGGCTCGACGCCGGCCTTCATGCAGGCGGCGATGTAGCTCGCCGACGTCCCGAAGCAGGTGACGCCTGCCTGCGCGGCGAGGTCCCACAGCGTCCCGAGGTCCGGATGGCCAGGGTTGCCGTCGTAGAGCACGATCGACCCCTCGCTCAGCAACCCCGCATTCAGGAAATTCCACATCATCCAGCCCGTAGTCGTGAACCAGAACAGCCGGTCATCGCGCTGCAGGTCGACGTGGAGGCCGACCTCCTTCGAGAGCTCGAGCAGGATGCCGCCATGGCCGTGGACGATCGCCTTCGGAAGCCCCGTCGTGCCGGAGCTGTAGAGCACCCAGAGCGGGTGGTCGAACGGCACCTGCGCGAACGTCAGCGGAGCGTCGTCTCCCTCGCGGACGAAGTCGTCCCAGCGCGTCGCGTGTCTCAGCCGGTCGAGTGAGGGAGCGTCGTCGAGGTAGCCGAGAACGAC
>DASVDE010000027.1:0-69128 GCA_036381235.1 Solirubrobacterales bacterium
TCGCCGCCGCCACGTCGGAGAGCCGGTAGTTGAAACCGAGCCGGTCGTGGTCGAGCCAGCCCATGTCGACGGCGCGGCCCTGGTTGCGCTCGCTGCGCAGGCGCGCCGCCGCGTCGGCGTCGGTCGGGACGATCATCCCGCCCTCGCCGGTGGTCATCTGCTTGTTGGCGTAGAAGGCGAAGGTGGCGAAGTTGCCGCGGGTCCCCACCATGCGGCCCTCGGAGTCGACCGCGCCGAGCGCCTCGCAGGCGTCCTCGAGGACACCGAGGCCGTTGGCGGAGGCGAGCTCCTCGAGCGCGGCCATCGCCGCCGGGTAGCCGAAGATGTGGACCGGCAGGATCCCCGCCGTCGACTCGCCGACCGCCGCAGCTGCCGCCGCCGGGTCGATGTTCAGCGTTACCGGGTCGACGTCGCAGAAGACCGGCCGCACCCCTTCATAGAGCAGGCAGTTGGCAGAAGCGACGAAGCTGAAGGGGCTGGTCAGGACCTCGTCGCCGTGGCCCCATTCGAGCGCGCGGACGCCGAGATGCAACCCGGCGGTGCCGCTGGAGACCGCGACGGCGTCTTCGCTTCCGAGCCAGGAGGCGAACTCGCGCTCGAAGCGCCCGCCGGTTGGGCCGAGCGAGAGCCGGCCGGAACGCAGCACCTCGAGCGCGAGCTCCTCCTCGCGGGCGCCGATCTCAGGCTTTGCGAGGGGGATCTGCTCAGTCATCGGGCTGGAACGCGTACTCGAGCGAGTCGACCAGAGCCTCCCACGACGCCTCGATGATGTTCTCCGAGACGCCGATCGTGCCCCACTCCCGCTGGCCGTCGGTCGAGTCGAGCAGCACCCGCGTGATTGCGCCGGTTCCATGCGACTCGTCGAGGATCCTCACCTTGTAGTTGGTCAGCTCGATGTCCCGCAGGTGTGGATGCCGGGCCCCGATCGCCGCGCGCAGGGCACGGTCGAGGGCGTTGACAGGTCCGTTGCCCTCGGCGACCTCGACGTATCGCTCGCCGTCGACGACGACTTTGATCGTCGCCTCGGTCTCAACCCTGCCTCCCTCTCGCTTCTCGGTGGTCACCCGAAAGCTCTCAAGCTCGAAGAGCGGCTCATAGACGTCCGCCTCGCGGCGCAGCAGCAGCTCGAAGGACGCCTGGGCCGCCTCGTAGTGGTAGCCGCGGTGTTCGCGCTCCTTTAGGCGCTCGACCGCGTGGGTCGCCGCATCGTCGTCCAGCTCGAGGCCCGCCCGCTCGGCCTGGCTGCGGATCGTCGCCTTGCCGGACAGCTCGGAGGCGAGGATGTCGCGCTCGTTGCCGACCTCCGCGGGGTCGAGGTGCTCGAAGGTGCGCGCATCGGAGGCGACGCCGGCGGCGTGCATCCCCGCCTTGTGGGCGAAGGCGTTGCGGCCGACGTAGGCCCGATCGGGGTTCGGCGTCATGTTGCACAGCTCGTCGAGGTAGTGCGAGGTCGAGGTAAGGCTCGCCAGCTGCTCGGCGGAGACGACCTCGAACCCCATCTTCAGCTGCAGGGCGGGCAGAATCGAGGCGAGGTTGGCGTTGCCGCAGCGCTCACCGTAGCCGTTGACACAGCCCTGCACCAACCGCGCCCCGGCGTCGACCGCGGCGAGCGAGTTGGCGACGGCGCACTCGGCATCGTTGTGGGTGTGGATGCCGATCTCGACCGAGCCGTCGAGGTCGGCGACGACGGCAGCGGTCGCCTCGGCGACGAAGCTCGGCAGGCTGCCGCCGTTGGTATCGCAGAGGGTGACATTCTCGGCGCCGGCCTCAGCCGCCGCGCGCACGCACTCCAGCGCATAGGACGGGTCGTCGCGATAGCCGTCGAAGAAGTGCTCCGCATCGAAGATCGGGCGCTTCCCCTCGCTGCTGCAAAAGGCGATCGAGTCGGCGATCATCGCCAGGTTCTCCTCGGCGCTGACCTTGAGCACCTTCTCCAGGTGAAGGCCCCAGCTCTTGCCGACCAAGCAGACGACCGGAGCGAAACAGGAGACGATCACGGCGAGGGCCTCGTCGTCCTCGGCGCGGCGATCGCGGCGGCGGGTCATGCCGAAGGCGCTGATCGTTGCCCCTTCGAGCTCCTGCTCGGCGAGCAGCTCGAACAGCTCGGCCTCCTTCGGATTGGAGCTGGGAAAGCCGGCCTCGATGAACTGCACCCCCAACCCGTCGAGGGCGTGGACGACCTTCAGCTTCTCCCCCACCGAGAGGGACATGCCCTGGCCGCCCATGCCGTCGCGCAAGGTCGTGTCGTAGAGCTTTACCTGTGCTGCCATCTGATGCCTTTCGATTCGAGGGATCGGGGTGAGGGCCTGCCGGCCCTACGCGCGCAGCGCCGCGCCAGCCGCTAGGCGGCTGCGGTAATTCGCCCGATTGCCTCGAAGGAGGAGCGCATCAGCCACTGACCTTACTTGGTTCGTCCACCCCAGCCGTGACGTCGACGAAGTCGAGCCACTCCTTGTACTCCTCGGCGCGGCCGTGCAGCGCATCCTCGAACTTGGCCTGGATCACCCTGGTGATCTCCCCCGGCTCGCCCAGCTCATGGTCGTCGACCGAGCGGACCGGCACCAGCTCTGCGGCGGTCCCGGTGAGAAAGACCTCGTCGGCGAGATATAGCTCCGATCGGGCGATGTCGCGCTCCTCGACCCTGTAGCCGAGATCGGCCGCGATCTGGACCACCGAGTTGCGGGTGATCCCGTCGAGGATCGCCGAGGTGTGCCCGGGAGTGCAGAGGATGCCGTCGCGGACGACGAAGACGTTCTCGCCCGACCCCTCGGAGACGCAGCCGTGCTGGTCGAGCAGGATTGCCTCGTCGTAGCCGGCGTTGGCCGACTCGGTCTTGGCGAGGATCGAGTTGAGGTACTGGCCCGAGGCCTTCGCGTGCGGGATCAGGCTGTCGCCGGAGATCGTGCGCCAGGAGGAGACCTTGGTGCGAATGCCGTGGCGCTTGCCGTCCTCGCCGAGGTAGGCGCCCCAGGGCCAGACGGCGATGATCACCTCGATCGGCGCGCTCTGCGCGTAGAGCCCCATCTCCCCGTAGCCGCGGTATGCGAGCGGCCGGATATAGCAGGAGCGAAGGCCATTGCGGCGGATCAGCTCATGGGTGGCCTTGCGCAGCTCCTCGGCCGAGTAGGGAAGCTCGAAGTAGTAGAGCTCGGCCGACTTGCCGAGGCGGTCGAGGTGCTCGCGGTGGCGAAAGATCGCCGGCCCGCGCTCTGTCTCATAGCAGCGGATTCCTTCGAAGACGCCGGTGCCGTAGTGCAGCCCATGGCTGAGGACATGCGTCTTGGCCTCCGCCCACGGAATCAGCTCGCCGTTCTGCCAGATGAATTCGGCAGTTTCCATTGGGGCAGAAGTATGCCCTACGCGGCGAGCTCCGCCAACACCGCATCCGTCATCTGCGCGGTGCCGACCTCGATTTCACGCGGAGTGTCGGGCAGGGGCGCCTGCGCGAGCGTTCCGCTTGCAAGATCCGGCGTGCGCAGGCCGCGGGAGAGGGCGACGTCGACAGCGGATTCGACCCGAGCCGCATCGTCGGGCCGATCCAGCCCGTGCCGCAACAACATCGCGACGGAGAGGAAGGTCGCGAGCGGATTGGCGATCCCCTTGCCGGCGATATCGGGGGCGGAGCCGTGGACCGGCTCGAAGAGCCCAGGCTCCCCCTCTGCGCCGAGGCTGGCCGAGGGCAGCATCCCCAGGGAGCCGGTGAGCATCGCGGCCTCGTCGCTGAGGATGTCTCCGAAGAGGTTCTCGGTGACGATCACGTCGAAGTCCGCCGGCCGGGAGACGAGCTGCATCGCCGCGTTGTCGACCAGCAGGTGATCCAGCTGCACGTCAGGATAGTCGGAGGCGATGCGACCCACGACCTCGCGCCACAGCCGCGAGGTCTCCAGCACGTTGGCCTTGTCGACCGAGGTGACGCGGGGCGAGCGATTCGAGCTCTCAGCGCGGCGCAGGGCGGCCTCGAACGCCGTGCGGGAGATCCGCTCGACCTCCTCCGCCGAGTACTCGCAGGTGTCGTGCGCGGCGTCGCCGTCGCGGCCGCTGTCGCCGAAGTAGATGCCCCCGGTCAGCTCGCGAACCACGAGCAGGTCGGTTCCGGCGATCCGCTCTTCGCGCAGAGGACTGGAGGCAACCAGGGCTGGGCTGGGGCGCACCGGGCGCAGATTGGCGTAGAGGCCCATTCCCTTGCGCAGCCCGAGCAGACCCTGTTCGGGGCGCGGCGCATCGGGGTCCGTGGTGTCCCACTTCGGCCCCCCGACGGCGCCGAGCAGAACCGCATCGGCGCCGCGGCATGCGTCCAGCACCTCATCGGTGAGAGCGACGCCGTGCGCGTCGATCGAACAGCCGCCCATCAGCCGCTCGTCGAAGTCGAACTCGCCCAGCGCCTCGAGCATGGTGCGGGCGGCGGCGACTATCTCCGGGCCGATCCCGTCCCCTGGCAGCAGCAGTATGCGAGGCGCGTTCGACATCGGGCGAGACTCTATGGATCGCTACGGGTAGACGGAGCGCAGTTGCCCTCGGTCACCGCGCGACCTCGGCCTCGATGTTGAGGCGGACGTAGTCGAGCGTCAGCGGTTCGGGCTCGGCGGCGAGAACATCGGCGATGAAGGGCTCGCGCAAGTCCTCCGGGAGACGATCCATGTGGGGTCCCAGGCAGACCGTTGCGAGAAACTCGGCCGGGCTGGGCGGAACCACTCGCCAGGGCTGAAGCCAGCAGCGGGCGTGTTCGAAGCCTGCCTCTCGCAGGCCGGCCTCGGTCTCCTCCGGCCCGGCGTAGTTCCAGGGTCGATCGAAGCCGACGAAATAGGGGCCATAGGGATCGGTGGCGGCGATCTCATCGCTGATCCGACGCAGCCGCTCGATGTTGCCGGCGCCACCGCACTGGGCGGCGAGGCGGCCGCCGGGCTTCAGCGCGGCGCGCATGCGGCGAAAGAGGAGATCGTGATCGGCGATCCAGTGGAAGACGGCGCTGGAGAAGATGGCGTCCACCCGTTCCGACAGCTCGAGCGCAGTCAGGTCCGCCACCCGCGCCTCATCCTGAGGACGCAGCATCCTGCGAACCTCCTCGATCATCGACGGCGAGCCATCGACGGCGAACACCCGACCGCCCGGCAGCGCCTCGATCAGCATGCCGGTGACGCGACCGCTGCCGCAGCCGGCGTCGAGGACGGTCTCGTCGCCGCTCAGCTCGAGACGGGCAAGGATCGATTGCGCCCACTCTTCGTGCGGCAGGGAGACGCGCTGGTAGCTGGCCGCGTCCCAGTCGCGCGGCGGCATCATCAAAGCGCCGTCGTCACCGGGCCGCGATCGGCCGCACCGGAGCCCTCGAAGGCGTCGATCGCGGCGGCGTTCTCCAGGGTGATGCCGATGTCGTCGAGGCCGTTCAGCAGGCGGTGCTTGACATCCGGCTCGACCTCGAACTCGAAGACGCCCGCCGCGCAGGTGACGGTTTCGTCATCGACGTCGATCCTCGCCTCACCGGCCTCCGCAACGGCGCGACAGTGCTCCTCGTCGAGGATCGCCGGCAGCAGTCCCACCTTGGTGCAGTTGGAGTAGAAGATGTCGGCGAACGAGGGAGCGATGATCGCTTCGAAGCCGAAGTCCTCCAGCGCCCAGGGCGCGTGCTCGCGCGAGGAGCCGCAGCCGAAGTTGCGCCCGGTGACGAGGATCGGATTGGGCTCCAGTTCGATCTCGCCGTCGCGAATCCAGTCGTAGAAGAGGAACTCGCCGAAGCCGGTCCGCTCGACTCGCTTGAGGAACTGCTTGGGAATGATCTGATCGGTGTCGACGTCGGCTCGGTCGAGTACCGAGACCTTGCCCTCGATCACGTCTATCGGTCGCATGGCTACTCCCACTCTCGGATGTCGACGAAATGGCCTTCGATCGCTGCCGCCGCGGCCATCTTGGGGCTGACGAGGTGCGTCCGCCCGCCCTTGCCCTGGCGCCCCTCGAAGTTGCGGTTCGAGGTGGACGCGCAGCGCTCGCCCTCGATCAGGATGTCCGGGTTCATCCCAAGGCACATTGAGCACCCCGCCTCGCGCCACTCGAAGCCGGCGGACCGAAAGACGTCATGCAGTCCCTCTGCCTCGGCATCGGCCTTCACCTGCTGGGAGCCGGGGACGACCATCGCTCTCACGGTGTTTGCGACCTTGCGGCCGTCGACCATCTCCGCCGCCTCGCGCAGGTCCTCTATCCGCGAGTTGGTGCAGGAGCCGATGAAGACCCGCTCCGGCGCCACCTCGGTCATCGGCGTGCCTGGCTTCAAGTCCATGTAGGCCAGGGCTCGCTCGGCCGACTCTCGGTCAGCCGGCGACTCCATCGCGGCGGGGTCGGGAACCGCCTCCGTCACCTCGCAAACCATCCCGGGGTTTGTTCCCCAGGTGACCATCGGCGAGACGCCGGAGGCGTCGATCTCGATTTCGGAGTCGAAGCTCGCGCCTGCGTCCGTCGGCAGCTCACGCCAGCGCGCGAGGACTGCCTCGAAGTCCGCGGGCGCCGCGGCGCGCCCCTTCACCCACGCGAAGGTCGTCTCGTCGGGAGCGATCATCCCGGCCCTGCCGCCGCCCTCGATCGTCATGTTGCAGATCGTCATCCGTCCTGGCATCGAGAGCGATTCGACCGCCGACCCGGCGTACTCGACCGCGTAACCGGCCATGCCACCGGTGCCGAGACGCCCGATCGTGGCGAGGATCAGGTCCTTTGGCGTGACCCCGCGCCCAAGCTCTCCTCCGTAGGAGATGCGCATCGTCTTCGGCCGTTTCTGCACCAGGCACTGCGTCGCCAGCACGTGCTCCACCTCGGAGGTCCCGATCCCGAATGCCAGCGCTCCGAAGGCGCCATGGGTGGAGGTATGACTGTCACCACAGACGATCGTCGTCCCCGGCTGGGTCACTCCCAGCTCCGGCCCGATCACGTGCACGATCCCCTGTCGCTCTGAGCCAAGCGAGTAGACGGGGATGCCGAACTCCTCGCAGTTGCGCTCCAGCGTCTCGACCTGGATCCGCGAGAGCTCGTCGGCGATCAGATGCGCCGCCTTCGTCCCGTCGGTCGGCACGTTGTGATCGGCGGTCGCGATCGTCTTGTCGGGACGGCGCACGCTGCGCCCGGACAGCCGGAGGCCCTCGAACGCCTGCGGCGAGGTGACCTCGTGGACGAGGTGAAGGTCGATGTAGATCAGCCCGTCGGAAACCTCGTGGGCATCCCAGATCTTGTCGAACATCGTCTGTGACATGGCCGGGCGCTGCCTCCTCTGCTCTCGTTCGTTCGCGCTCATAATTACCGGAGATCTCGCTCACTCACTCCCGCGTCCGGGGGCAGCTAGCTCCTCCTCAATCCGGCGGCTATCACGGCGAGGAACCGGGTCGCGCTCTCGCCTTTGTTCTCGAAATGGTGGGGCAGGTCGGCATCGAAGGTGACGCTGTCGCCCGCGCGCAACTCATAGCGGATTCCGTCGATGACGAGTGCCAGGGTTCCGGTCAGGACCACCGCGGTCTCACGGCTGCCCGGCTCGTGCATCGGCGGGTCCTCACGACCACCGGTGGCGGCATCCGGCAGCAGCGTGTGCAGCGAGACATCCGCCCTCTGCCCGGGCAGAGGCGGGGTCAGCTCTTCGAAGCGGTGGCCACCACGCTCAGAGCGGCGCCGATCCCCGGCGCGGCTGACGGCGACGTGCTGACCTTCGTCGAGGCGCAGCAACTGGGAGAGGGTCAGCTCCAATCCGGCGGCTATCTTGGCGGCGACGGACAGCGTCGGGCTGGTCTCCCCACGTTCGACCTGGGAGAGCATCGGAGCGCTGACGCCGCAGCGCTCCGCGAGGTCACGCAGCGACAGACCCATCGCCTCGCGCAAAGCCCGGATCCGCTCGCCAACCGCGTGAGGGCCCCGGGCCAGAGCGGCCGCTGACGGCAACACGGGACTGGATTTTGGGGCGGTAGCAGCCGAGGCCATATTTGGCTGTACGTTATCACATACAAACGTAATCGCTGTCTGTGCGCGAGAAATTGGGGATCGAGATGCGTACCGTCGCAAACAGCGCTTAAGGTGCCACCCTTCATGAGCAGGGGGACGCCAAACGCTCTTACGCGCTTCATATTCTTCTGTGCGCTCGCAGCGACGATCGTCGTCGCGGCACCCGCTGCCGCCTCCCCCAACCGACCTTGCTATGGGGCGAATCGCGCGCCGGCCGAAGCCACCTACCACCAGCTGCGCACTTCGCTTCTATGCCTCATCAACCGCGCCCGCGAGCGCCGCGGCATCCAGTCGCTGCGCTTCAGCCCGGAGCTGCGCCGCTCCGCCACAGGCCATTCCTGGGACATGGTCCGCAACGGCTACTTCTCCCATTACGGATCGAGCGGCAGCGACCTCACCGTTCGCGTCGCCCACGCCGGCTACCTGGCCCGCGCCAACGCCTATTTGGTCGGCGAGAACATCGGCGGCGGACCCGGTCGGCAATTCGGCTCTCCCGCCGCCGTCTTTCGCTCATGGATGCACAGCCCCGGGCACCGCGACAACTTGCTCAGCTCCCGCTTCCGCGATGTCGGAGTCGGCGTTGCTCGCGGATACCCAAACGGCGGCGGGTCGAGCGCGGCAACCTTCACGCTCGACCTCGGCACTCGACACTAGTGACGTCAAACGGGCGGCGCTAAGGGCCTGGAGTGCGCTCCACCGCCGCCTCGGCGGTTGCGGCCTCGGCCTCGCGGATGGCCGCCCCCTCCAGGGCATTGGAGAGAGCACGCACATAAGCGCGCGCCGATGCCTCGAGGATGTCGGTGGCGACTCCCTGCCCGGTTGCCAACCGACCGGCGGTGCGAAGCATCACCGTCACCTGACCGAGGGCGTCCTCGCCGCCGGTAACCGCCTCAACGGCATACTGGCGCAGCTCGCACTCGGTTCCGGTGGCTTTCTGGATGGCGTGGAAGATCGCGTCGACCGGCCCATCGCCGCTCGCCTCGCCGCTCGCCTCCTCGCCTGAGGGCATCGTCACCGCAACCTTCGCCAACGGCTCCCGACGGGAACCCGCCTCGACCTCGAACCAGGCCAGCTCGTGGGCGTCGGCGCGCTCACGCATCTCATCGGAGACGAGCGCCTCCAGATCGAGGGCCGTCACCTGCTTCTTGCGGTCTGCGACCTCCTTGAAGCGTTTGAAGGCGGCGTTCAGGGCATTGCCCTCGACCTTGAAGCCGAGCTGCTCCAGGGCGTCGCGCAGAGCGTGGCGCCCTGAATGCTTGCCCAGCACGATCGAGTTCGACTCCAGCCCGACTTCGGTCGCATCCATGATCTCGTAGGTGGTGCGCTCCTTCAGCACGCCGTCCTGATGGATGCCGGACTCGTGCGCGAAGGCATTGCGCCCCACCACCGCCTTGTTCGGCTGAATCGGATAGCCGGTGAGCCGGGAGACCATGCGGCTGGTGCGAGCCAGCTCGCGGGTGTTGACGCCGGTTGTCAAGCCGTGCGCGTCCTCACGGGTGCGGACCAGCATCACGATCTCCTCCAACGAGCAGTTGCCGGCTCGCTCGCCGATCCCGTTGACGGCGCACTCGACCTGGCGGGCGCCCGCCAAGACTCCGGCGTAGGAGTTGGCGACCGCCAAGCCCAGGTCGTCGTGACAATGGACCGAGGTCTCCACCTCGCGCAGGCCAGGAACCAGCTCGTAGAGGCGGCGGAAGTACTCGGCGTACTCCTCGGGCGTCGTGTAGCCGACCGTGTCGGGGATGTTGACGACGGTCGCCCCCTCCTCCACCGCGATCGCGCAGACCTCGGCAGTGAACTCGACGTCGGCCCGGGTCGCGTCCATCGGTGAGAACTCGACGTCCTCGCAGTAGGACTTCGCCAGCGCGACCGCGGCCCGGGCCTGGCCCTTGACGTCCTCGCGATCGGTCTGCAGTTGATGCTCGATATGGATGTCGGATGTCGAGATGAAGGTGTGGATTCGGGGGCGCTGCGAATCCTTGATCGCTCCCCACGCCGCATCGATGTCGGCCTTGTGGGTGCGGGCCAACCCGCAGATCGTCGGCCCCTCTACCTGGCGGGCGATCTCCTGAACCGCCTCGAAGTCACCGGGTGAGGTGATCGGGAAACCGGCCTCGATTACATCTACGCCGAGCCGGGCGAGCTGCTGGGCGATCTCCACCTTCTCCGCGGTGTTCAGGGAAATTCCAGGCGACTGCTCGCCATCCCTCAGTGTGGTGTCGAATATGTGGACGCGGTTGGCGTCAGATGCGGGTCCCACTGGACCTCCTCCTTCTCTGCTTCGCTTGAATGACCTTTGTATCGCGCGGCTGTCGCGCCGCTCAGCGCTATTCCCCCCGAAGGGGGAGGAGAAGGAGAAGCGCCAGGCTGTCGAGCCGCTGCGTCATTCGCTCGCCCGAGCTTAGCGTAGGCTGCGCGCCTCGCCAAGCCGGATCAGCCCACACCCGGTCAGCCGATCTTCTGCCGCACGTGGTTCTTTTCATGGCCGGGTATCAGCGTGTCCTCCCCCGGGCCGCCGTAGAGCACGTCTCTCCCCGGGCCGCCGATCAGCTTGTCGTCGCCAAAGCCGCCGGTAAGGAAGTCCGCCCCGCTGCCCCCTGAGACCAGATCCTTTCCCGGGCCGCCGATCAGTTTGTCGTCGCCGTTCCCGCCCACCAGAATGTCCCTGCCGTACCCACCTCTCATGATGAATGGGACCGGCACCGATTTGGCGACCGTGATCTTGTCGTTACCGCCGCTGGCGTTGACTTCGAAGCTGGCGACCACACCGGCCTGGCAGATCAATTCGGTCGGGGTGTCGGGCGGGTTGGTACAGACAGCACCTCCCACCTCGAGGGGAACGATCGAGTCGATCACGTAGCTGCTCCCGTCCGGGCTCAACCTGACAGTGATCATGTTCTCCTCCGCGCCCCCGGCGAGCAGGATGTTGATCGACGGCTCGGCGGTCGCGGGCGCAGGCGCCTGCATCGCACAGACCAGGAATGCGGCTATCGCAAGTCGCTTCATCTAAAGGGGGAACAACGCGATCTTGTCGACGTTGCGGAGAACCCCACCCATCGTGCCTAGAGGTCGACGGAGCGACCGACCGAGAAGCCATCGAGCTGAAGGATCTTCTCGATTGTCTCCCGTCGCACCGGTGCATCGGTGGTCAGTGCCATCACCGCCCGCTCACCGTCCGCTTCCGCGCCGACCGCCGCAGAGATGATGTTGACCCCCTCCTGGCCGAACATCGTCCCGACCCTGCCGATCATCCCCGGCTGGTCGGCATAGCGGAAGACCGCGAGGTGCTCAGCGAACGGGAGGTAGAAGCTCTCACCCCAAACCGACACCAGGTAGGGCTCGTTGCGCGGCCCGACCCCGGTACCCGCCACCTCGACCTCCTCGCTCCCCGAGCCCAATCGCACGGTCACGAGTTCGGTGAAGTCCTCAGAGCCGGTGTCCTTGGTCTCGATCAGCTCTATCCCCCGCTCTTCGGCCATCTGCGGGGCATTGACGAGATTGACCGGCTCCTCGGTGTGCCCGGAGAGGATGCCGACCAAGACGGCGATCCCCAGCAGGCGCGTGTCATGCGCGGCGATGCGGCCGCGGAACTCGGCGGTGACTCGGTCGACCGCGCCGTCGCCCAGGCCTTGGGCAAGGCGGCCGAGCTTCTCGCAAAGCGGGACGAAGGGCGCCAGCGCCTCCATCTCCTCTGGACGGACGGCGGCGATGTTGACCGCGTTGGTGACCACTCCCCCGGTGAGGGCGGCTGTCACCTGCTCCGCGGTGACGACGCCGGCGCGATCCTGGGCCTCGGCCGTCGATGCGCCCAGGTGAGGCGTCGCGACGACGTTCCCGCGGGCGAAGATCGGATGCTCGGTGAAGGGCTCCGACGGGAAGACGTCGAGCGCAGCGCCACCGACCTTCCCGGACTCCAAGCCCGCGTCCAGCGCGTCGAGGTCGATCAGCTCGCCGCGCGCGCAGTTGACGATCCGCACGCCTTCGATCATCGCGTCGATCGCCCCCGCGTCGATCAGGCCAACCGTGTCCGGCGTCTTGGGAACGTGCAGGGTGATGACGTCGGCCCGCCCGTAGAGATCCTCGAGGCTGGTCGCGCCCTCGACGCCCAGCTCGCGGAAACGCTCGGCGGAGACGAACTTGTCGAAAGCGATCACGTCCATCTCGAAGCCCTGCGCCCGCTTGGCGACCAGCTGGCCGATCCGGCCGAAGCCGACCACGCCCAACGTCTTGCCGTACAGCTCGGCTCCCTTGAATCTGGAGCGCTCCCAGCGGCCGTCTATCAGTGAGGCATGGGCCTGCGGGACGTTGCGACAGAGGGCCAGCATCAGCGCCAGCGTGTGCTCGGCGGCGGCGACCGAGTTCGACTCCGGGGCGTTGGCGACGATGATGCCGCGGCGCGTCGCGGCCGCGATATCGACGTTGTCGACCCCGGTGCCGGCTCGTCCGATCGCCTTCAGCCGCTCCGCGCGCTCGATCAGCTCCGCGGTCATCTTCGTCGCCGAGCGGATCAGGATCGCGTCGTAGGCGCCAATCGATTCGCGAAGCTCGTCATCCGACATCTCCAGCCCGAGGTCGACGTCGAAGTTGCGACGCAGCAGTTCCACCCCCAAGTCGGCGATCTTCTCCTTGACCAGGACCTTCATCGCGTCACCTCCGGAGCGTTCTCGATCACCCAGTCGATGCAGGCGGTGAGCGCCTCTACGTCGCCGGGGTCGACGGCGGGAAACATGCCGATCCGCAACTGGTTGCGGCCAAGCTTGCGATAGGGCTCGACGTCGACGATCCCGTTTGCGCGCAGCGCCGCCGCCAGCGCCGCCGCGTCGACTCGCTCGTCGAAGTCGATCGTGCCGACCACGAGAGAGCGCTTTGCCGGGTCTTCGACGAAGGGCGTAGCCGGCTCCGTCGCTTCCGCCCAGCCATAGAGATGCCGGGAGGAGGCCGTCGTCCGCGCGACGCACCAGTCGAGCCCCCCCTCGGCAAGCATCCACTCGACCTGGTCGGCGAGCAGCAGCAAGGTCGCCAGTGCCGGGGTGTTGTAGGTCTGGTTCTTGCGGGAGTTCTCCAGAGCGGTTTGCAGCGAGAGGAAGGCGGGCTGCCAGCGGCCCGCGGCGCCATCCAGCTCCTCGATTCGGGCGATTGCCGCCGGGCTGAGCAATGCCAACCACAGACCCCCGTCCGCGCCGAACGCCTTCTGCGGTGCGAAGTAATAGGCATCGGCTTGGGAGACGTCGACTGGAAGGCCACCCGCGCCGGAGGTAGCGTCAATCAGGACCAGCGCGTCGCCGGCATCGTCGGGGCGAGTGACCTCGACCATGACCCCGGTCGAGGTCTCGTTGTGAGCCCAGGCAATCGCGTCGGCATCGGGATCGGCGCTCGGCGCGGGCGCATCGCCGGGATTGGCCTCGACGAGGATCGGATCGGCGAGGAAGGGCGCGGCGGCGGTCGCCTTGGCGAACTTCGCGGAGAACTCGCCGTAACTGAGGTGGAGGGCGCGCTCACGCACCAACCAGGCGGCGGCGGCCTCCCAGAAGGCAGTGGTGCCGCCGTTGCCCAGCGCGATCTCGTAGTCGCCGGGGAGGGAGAAAAGCTCCCCAATGCCCTCGCGAATTCGCCCGACCAGGTCCCGGACCGGCTGCTGGCGATGGGAGGTCCCCATCAGATCGGCCCTCTGGGCCAGTGCCGCGAGCGCCTCCGGCCGGACCTTCGAGGGGCCGCAGCCGAAGCGACCGTCTGTCGGCTTCAGAGCGGCGGGGATCTCAACAGCGGTCGAAGAGGTCATCGGAGGCGACAGGTTATTGACAGGCGCGGGTGGACTCGCGACTGGGGCGAGGTTAGGCTGGCCCACGCCAATCCAGGCGGGGAAAAATCGAGGAGGAGCGATGTATCCAATCGCCTATGAGGCGGATTTCAATCCGGAGCCAAACCGCTGGACGACCTTCTTCCGACCGATCCTCGCGATCCCATGGCTGATCGTGGCGATGTTCTGGGGGCTCCTCTTCGCCTTTACCTACCTCTTCGCGTGGATTGCCGTGACCATCCTCGGCCGCTATCCGCAGTGGCTCTACGAGTTCAACTCCGGGGTCGTGCGCTTCTCGGTGCGAGTCTCCGCTTGGCTCTACCTGCAAACGGACGCCTGGCCTCCATTCGGGCTCGCCGATGACGGCTCCTACCCGATCCGGGTGAAGATCGCACCAGCCGCCGAGAGCCAGAGCAGGCTCAAGGCCTTCTTTCGACTGCTGCTCGCCCTGCCGGTCGCCCTCGTCCTCTCCTACGGCACCGCCTACATTCAGCTGCTTGCCGGAGTCGTCGCCTGGCTGACGATCGTCTTTCGCGGCTACCTGCCCGAAGGGGTCAACTCGATGATGACCTTCGTCAACAGCTTCCACGCCCGCGTGCTCGGCTACATCGCGATCCTTACCGACGACTACCCACCGATCGGGCTGGAGCGGGCCAAGCCGGCGGCTGCGACTCCGCCACCGGCCGCGCCGGAGCCGCCTCCCCCCGCCGCCGCATAGGCTGCGTCGATGAACGAAACAGCAGAGGGGTCCATCTCTACGGGTGAGGGCTACGCCGTCGCCAACGTCGCGGACCTCGGCGAAGGGCCGGGGTTCCGCAAGATCCGCAAGGAATTGGGGGTGACCGCGTTCGGCGTCAACGCGATCGTGTTGCCGCCCTCCTATGAGACCGGTCGCCATTACCACGACGAGCAGGAGGAGCTGTACTTCCTGCACAGCGGACGAATCGAGATCTCGTTTGGAGATGGCTCAAGTCATGAGCTCGAGCCGGGAGGCCTGGCCCGGGTCGACGCCTCCACCGTGCGCAAGATCCGCAACCTCAGCGACTCAGAGGACGCGGTCTACGTCATCGTCGGCGGCAAGGATGGATACGTCGGTCGCGACGGTCGCCAACCCGAAGGCGAGACGCAGCGATAGCGCAGCGGAGCGGAAGAGTTAGTCACTTGACACACTCGCCTTGAAGCTCTTGCAACGGATGGCTAAGTCGTGAGCACATTCATTTCGACCAAACCCTTCGACCAATTGAGATGAATTTGCTGACGGCAAGCTGCCCTCGCTCATTCCGCGCTTTCGATCCAGGTGCCTCAAGGGCATCCTGAACGACCGGGCGATCGGCTTCATGGATCGCCACAGGATTGAAATACTCGTCCAACAGCACAAGGATCACTGCATCCCATTCCTTTGTCAGGTCGATGCTGCCCAAGCGTTGGCCAGGTTTTGAAAAGGGCGTAAGACGGCGCCCCTTGATCTGCAATCGCTGATTTCCGTCCGGAGTGGTGCGGACTGCGTCATAACCAGACTGCCGCGCAGGTGAAAGCTCTAGGCCGAGGATTCGAGCCGCCTCATATTCCGCGATCTCGCCGGTGATTCCCAGCGGTCGTCCAGTTATCTCGTAGTACTCACGGGCAAGCGGCTTTACATCGCCCAGGATTCTTAGGAGTCGCTCCGATGAAGTCACGGAACGAGGTTAAACCGATGGATGCCGCGCGCCCCCAGCTCCGACTAGGCTTAAAACCCTTGATCGATCCAGGGCATCGTGTCGCGGAGGTCCTTCCCGACCTCCTCGACCTGATGCTCGGCGCCCTCTTCGCGCATGCGCGAGAGATTTTCGCCGCCCGCCCGGTTCTCGGCGATCCACTCCTTGGCGAACTCGCCTGACTGGATCTCACCGAGTATCTGCTTCATCGCAGCGCGCGATTCCTCCCCGATCACCCGCTTGCCGCGGGTCATATCGCCGTACTCGGCGGTGTTGGAAATCGAGTAGCGCATTCCCTGGATCCCCTTCTCATACATCAGGTCGGCGATCAGCTTCAGCTCATGCAGACACTCGAAGTAGGCGAGGCGCGGGTCATAGCCGGCCTCGACCAGAGTCTCGAAACCGGCCCGCACCAGCTCCGAGGCGCCGCCGCAGAGGACCGCCTGTTCGCCAAAGAGATCGGTCTCGCACTCGTCTTTGAAGGTCGTCTCGATGATCGCGGCGCGGCCGCCGCCGATCCCGGCTGCGTAGGCGAGAACCAGATCGTGGGCGGCGCCGGTGGCATCCTGGTGGACGGCCATCAGACAGGGCACGCCCTGGCCCTCTTCATACTGGCGGCGGACGAGGTGCCCGGGCCCCTTGGGGGCGACCATGCCGACGTCGACGCCGGGCGGCGGCTGGATCTGCTCGAAGTGGATCGCGAAGCCGTGGGCGAAGAGCAAGAGGTTGCCGGGCGCGATGCCGTCGGCGATCTCCGCCTCCCAGACCTCCGCCTGCTTCTCGTCGGGGAGCAGGATCATCACCACGTCGCCGCCGCTGGCCGCATCGGCGATGTCGAGCACCTCCAATCCCGCGGCCTCCGCCTTGGCGCGGCTGGAGGAATCGGAGCGCAGGCCGACGACCACGTCGACTCCCGAGTCCTTCAAGTTGAGGGCGTGGGCGTGGCCCTGCGACCCATAGCCGAGGATGGCGACGGTCTTGCCCTCCAGCTTGGAGAGGTCGGCGTCCTTGTCGTAGAAGATGTCGTCGGTGCGCATGGACCGGCAGGCTAGCGGAGCGCTCGCCTCATCAACTTCCCCGAGGGAGTGCGGGGCAGCGCCGACACCAACTCCACGCGCTTTGGCACCTTGAAGTCGGCGAGCGAGGAGGCGCAGTACCGGCGCAACTCGTCGGGCGTCGCCTGCGAGCCGTCTTCGAGCACGACGACCGCGGTCACCGCCTGTTGCCATTCGGGATCCTCGCGACCGACCACCGCCGCGTCGGAAACCTCCGGATGGCGCAGCAGCACCCCCTCCACCTCCGCCGGCACCACGTTCTCTCCCCCACTGACGATCAGGTCGTCGATTCGGTCCTCCACGTAGAGAAATCCCTCCTCATCGATCCGCCCCAGGTCGCCGGTGTGCAACCAATCGTCGGCGTCGGCGAGACCGGGGGCGACGGTCGGTCCCTGGACCAGGATCTCCCCGTCCTGGATGCGCAGGTGAGTCGTGAGCAGCGGACGACCGGCGGAGCCCAGCTTGCGCCGCGCGTCGGCGGGGGCGAGAGTCGTCACCTGCGAGCAGGTCTCGGTCAGGCCGTATGTCTGCACAACCGTGGCGCCACGGCCAAGCGCCTCCTCGAGAGCGTCTTCGGGCACCGGCCCGCCGCCGATCAGGATCGCTCGCGGTCCCGAGAGGTCGGCGTCTGCCTGCAGCAACCGCGTGAGCATGGTCGAGACCAGGGAGACGACCGTGATCCCGTCGTCGGCGATCGCCGACGCGGCGCGATCGACGTCGAAGCCGTCGTGCAGAACGACGGTGGTGCCGTAGATCACCGATCGCATCACTATCGAGAGACCGGAGACGTGGCTCAGGGGCAGGCAGCAGAGCCAGCGATCGCTCGGCTCTACGCCGATGTTGAAGGCGGACCCGACGGCGCTCCACATGTGGTTGCCGTAGGTAAGCCCGATCGGACGAGGCGCGCCGGTGCTGCCGCTGGTCAGGATGTGGCAGTGGATGTCGTCCATGTCGTGCTCGCCGAGGAGGGGCATATCGGCCTCGGTCTGAGTCAGCTGTCCCGGGTCGCCCAGGTCGACGGTCGGCTGCTCGGCGGCGATTACCTCGGCCCGCTCGTCGGCTGTGAGCCGGGGGCTGAGCGGCAGGACGATCGCCCCGACCTTCATCAGGGCATGAATCAGGACCACCTGCTCGCGGCGCGGGTGCATGGTCAATGCCGCGGTCGAGCCGCGCCGCACGCCGTGCGCGGCAAGGCGACGCGCGACCCAGGTCGCCTCCGCTTCGAGCTCGGCGTAGGTGATCTCCACGCCGTCTGCGAGCAGGGCGGCGCGGTCGGGACAGCTCTGAGATCTTTTCGCTAGCCAGTTGTCGAGTTTCATCGTCTGCGAGCGTCCTTACGGCGGCGCTGACTATCGTGCGCATCATGCCGCAACGACACAAGGACGCCCCGCCCGAGGATGACCTCTACGCCCCGATCGAATGGCAAGCCGCCGCCGAGTACGGCGACATTCGCTACGAGAAGGCCGACGGGATCGCGAAGATCACGATCGACCGCCCCGAGGTCCGCAATGCCTTTCGCCCACAGACGCTGATCGAGATCTCCGCCGCGCTCGAGTCGGCTCGGGAGGACACCGACATCGGCGTGGTCATCCTGACCGGAGAGGGTGAGAAGGCGTTCTGCGCGGGCGGCGACCAGAACGTGCGCGGCGACACCGGCTACGTCGCCGAGGGCGACTCCCTCGGCCGCTTTCACGTCACCGACCTGCAGGTGCAGATGCGGCGCCTGCCGAAGCCGGTGGTGGCGATGGTGGCCGGTCATGCGGCCGGAGGTGGCCACGTCCTCCATGTCTGTTGCGACCTGACGATCGCGGCCGACAACGCTCGCTTTGGGCAGACCGGGCCGCGGGTGGGCTCGTGGGACGGTGGCTTCGGCGCCTCTCTCCTGCGCGACCTCGTCGGAACCAAGAAAGCGAAGGAGTTCTGGCTGCTTTGTCGCCAGTACGACGCCGAGCAGGCCCTGCAGATGGGCCTGGTCAACGCAGTCGTCCCGCTTGACCGCCTCGAGCGGGAGACGGTCGCCTGGTGTCGCGAGATGCTCGCGCTCTCCCCCTTCGCCCTGCGCCTGGTCAAGGCGAGCTTCAACGCCCACGAGGACGGCTACGCGGGAATCCAGCAGCTGGCTCACGACGCCAACCTGCTCTTCTACGGCAGCGAGGAGGCTCGCGAGGGCCGTGAAGCGTTCAAAGAAAAACGCCGCCCCGACTTCTCCAAGTACCCGAAACGCCCATGAGGATTTGGCTGATGGCCGCGCGGCCGCGGACGCTGCCCGCGGCAATAGCTCCCGTATTGGTTGGAACGGCCGCGGCGGTTCAATGGGCTGGAGAGCTGCCGCGGGTAGGGGCGTTTTTCGCCGCCTTGATCGGCTCTGTCTTCATCCAGATCGGGACCAATCTGGCCAACGACTACTCCGACGCGCGGCGGGGCGCGGACACGGCTGATCGGCTGGGGCCGGTGCGAGTCACCTCGGCGGGCCTGGTAACGCCGAAACGGGTGTTGAACGCGACCTGGGTCGCCTTTGCGGTCTCGGTCGCCTGCGGCATCTACCTGGCTGCCGTGGCCGGCGTGGTGATCCTCTTGATCGGCGCGGTCTCGATCGCCGCCGGCGTCCTCTACACCGGCGGCCCGCGCCCCTACGGATACGCGGGGCTCGGCGAGGTCTTCGTCTTTCTCTTCTTCGGGCTGGTCGCCGTGAACGGGTCCTACTACGTCCAGGTAGAGCAGCTCGACGCGCTGCCGCTGGGGCTCTCGATCGCGGTCGGCTTCCTCGCCACCGCGATCCTCGTCGTCAACAACGTGCGCGACATCGAGACGGATCGGCGCGCCGGCAAGATGACCCTGGCGGTGCGGATGGGGCGCCGCAATGCCGTTGGCCTATACCGGGGCCTGGTGCTCGGCGCCTTCGTCGTGCTGCCGGTCTCTCTGCTCGGCAGCGGCGCCGGGGGCTGGCCTTTGATCGGCCTTCTCTCGCTGCCGCTGGCGGTGGGACCGCTGCGGACGATGTCGAATCGGACCGACGGCCCGGCGTTGAACGGCGCGCTGGCCGCCACCGGGGCGCTGCTCGGTGCCTTCAGTCTGCTGGTTTCGGCGGGCCTGCTGCTGGCGACCTGACGCGGTCGCCCCGCAACGCGTTTGACAGGTATTGCCCGTTCACTGCGTTACGGCGAAGTGGGATGCTCTCCATGTGCGAATCGCAGCGGTCGAAGTCATCCCCTACGCGCTGGCGTTCCGCGAGCCCTACGTCACAGCCCGCGGCCAACTCGACCGTCGAGAGATGGTGCTGTTGCGGTTGCGCGATGCGGATGGGCTGGTCGGCCTGGGCGAAGCGGTGCCTCTTTCCCTGCGCGGTGGCGCGACGCTGGGCCAGGTCGTCGAGGAGCTCGAGGGCCTCGGTGACCTGGAGTCGCTCGATGAGGGAACCGTTACCGGCGAGACCGTGCACCTGTCCCCACCTGCCCGATGTGCCGTGCTCACAGCGCTGATGGATCTGCGGGGGAGGCAGGCTGCCGCTGCGCATCCGGCGCCTCCCGGCACAGCGCAGCCGGTGCTCTGCAACGCCACCCTGGTCGCGGGCGATCCCCAGGCCGTCGCAGAGGATGCTCTGGGGTGGGCCGAGGAGGGCTTCTCCTGCTTCAAGCTGAAGCTCGGCGTCGGCGATGACATCGAACAAGTCCGCGCGGTGCGTGAGGCGGTGGGCACCGAGGCTCAGATTCGCATCGACGTCAACGGCGCCTGGGACGTGGCAACGGCAAAGGAGGCACTGGCCGAGCTGGAGCCGCTCGAGATCGAGCTCGCAGAGCAGCCGGTGGCGACCCTGGAAGAGGCAGCAGAGGTCGCAAGCTCGACGTCGATTCCCCTCGCCGGCGACGAAAGCGTCACCAGTCGCCTCGACGCCGAGCAAGCGGTGAAGATCGGCGCCTGCGGATTGGCCGGCGTGAAGCTGTCGAAGGTCGGTGGACCGGAAGAGGCGATCGAGATCGCCGAAGTCCTTCCCTCCTATCTCTCCAGCGCGCTCGACGGCCCGGTCGGGATCGCCGCGGCGGCGCAGGTCGCGCAGACGCTGAGCGAAGCCGGAGGGCAGGCGCTCGCCCATGGCCTGGCCACGCAGCGCCTCTTCGCCTCAACCATCGCGGCGGTCGAGTGCGAGCTGCGCGACGGGATGCTGCACCCGCCCGAAGGACCTGGGCTCGGCGTCGAGATCGACGAGGCGGCGCTCGACGCGCACCGGATCTAGCTGGCGACTTATTCGGCCATACGCCGAACAAGTCGCCAATAGGCTCCCGACAATGGATCCGACCAACGCCAACACGGCCCTCGCCTCCGCCTTCGTCGAAGAGCTGGCTCGCTGTGGGATGCGGCACGCGGTCCTCTCCCCCGGCTCCCGCTCGACGCCGCTGGCCCTCGCCCTCTGGCGCCGGCCCGAGATCGACGTGACCGTGATCGTCGACGAGCGCTCCGCCGCCTTCTTCGCGCTCGGCGCTGCGCAAGCGACGCGGGCCCCGGTGGCGATGCTCTGCACCTCGGGGACCGCAGCGGCCAACTTCCACCCGGCGATCTGCGAAGCGGACGAGTCGGGCGTGCCGCTGATCGCGCTGACCGCCGACCGCCCGCCGGAGCTGCGCGGAGTGGGCGCCGGGCAGACGATCGATCAGCTGAAGCTCTATGGCGGCTCGGTGCGCTGGTTCTGCGAGGTCGGAACGCACGAGGCCGATGACGAGGGGCTCCTGCACTACCGCTCCACCGCCTGCCGCGCCTTTGCCACCGCCCGGGGCGAACCTCGCCCGGGGCCGGTCCATTTGAATCTTCCCTGGCGCGAGCCGCTGGCGCCGATAGCCGTCGAGGGTGCGGTCACCGCCACCGAGCCGCTGGCGCTCGAAGGCCGGGGAGAGCGACCGCTGACGGCGGTGACCACAATCGACATGGAGCCAACCGAGTTCCTCCTCGAGGAGGTCGCGAAGCACATCGGCGAGGCCGCAGCCGGCGTGATCGTCGCCGGGCGCCAGCTCGACTCCGAGCTGCGCGAGCCGCTGGCGCATCTGGCCGCCGCGGCAGGCTTCCCGATCCTCGCCGAGCCGACTTCACAGCTTCGCTGCGGCCCCCATGATCGCTCTCACGTCGTGACGGCATATGACCGGCTGCTGCGCGATGAGGAATTCCGGCAACGGATGGCTCCCGACCTGGTCCTCCGCTTCGGAGAGATGCCGACCAGCAAGCCGCTGCGGGCGTGGCTGGCGGAATCTGAAGCCGAGGAGATAGTCATCGATCCTCTTGGCGGCTGGAACGAGCCGAGCCGCCGGGCGGCGGCCATCCTGCGCGCAGACCCGACCGAGCTGGCCGCCGGCTGGGCAGCGAGGCTGGGCGAGGAGCGCCCGCGGCCGGCGGCTTGGCTGGATGCCGAGCGGGACGCCCGCGCCGCGATCGAAACCGAGCTGGCTGCGATCGAGGAGCCCACCGAAGCCGGGCTGCAGCTCGCTCTCGGCGCCGCCTACCGCGACTCCGACCTCATCTACACGGCGTCGAGCATGCCGATCCGCGACCAAGAGGCCTTCCTGCCATCGATAGAGGCCAACGTTCATTTTCTCTGCAACCGCGGCGCAAACGGCATCGACGGGCTCGTCTCGTCGGGGATCGGCGCCGCCCACGCAACGGGCCGTCCGACCACGATCCTCACCGGCGACCTCGGCCTCTTGCACGACATCGGGGGGCTTGCGGCGCTGCGGGACGTGTCGACGCCTGTGCGAATCATCGTCATCGACAACGACGGCGGTGGGATCTTCCACCGCCTGCCGCAGGCCGAAGCGATGGGAGACGAGGAGTTCGAGGCCCTGCTGGGAACCCCGCGGGGGGTCGAGGTCGCAAAGGCCGCGAGCCTTTTCGGGCTGGCCCACCGGCGGGTCGACTCGCTGGATCAGCTCGGTCGGGCTTTGACAGCCGGCACCGGCCTGATAGAGGTTCCGGTCAGTCGGCCAGCAGCGGCAGCAGGGCGTTGAGCTTCACCTCGGTCTCGGCGAGCTCCGCGGCCGGATCCGAGCCGGCGACGACGCCGACCCCGGCGTAGAGGTGCGCTTCCCGATCCCGAAGCAGGGCGCTGCG
Source organism: Solirubrobacterales bacterium (assembly GCA_036381235.1). Taxonomy (GTDB): domain Bacteria; phylum Actinomycetota; class Thermoleophilia; order Solirubrobacterales; family 70-9; genus DASVDE01. The sequence goes on from DASVDE010000027.1 coordinate 22,602, forward strand.
CAGCGCAACGCAGAACTCGCCGTCCTCGGTCGCGTCCATCCAGCCGACCGGACCGGCGTACCAACCGCGGTCCATCTCCTCCAGCTCGGAGATCGTCGCCTCGGCTCCCGGCCAGGGCTCTCCCCCAACTGCCGGCGTCGGATGCAGCCGGCCCGCGATCTCAACCGCAGAGCTGGGTTCGGCGAGCTGGGCGATCACCGGGGTCGCGAGGTGCTGGATGTTGGCGACCTTGACGATCTCCGGCTCCTGCCCGGTCTCGACCCAGACCGCATGCGGGCGCAGCGCGCGAACGATTCTCTCGGTGACGATCGCCTGCTCTCGCCGGTCCTTGTCGCTGCGCAGCAGCTGCTCGGCGAGATGATCGTCGACGGCGGGGTCGGAGCTGCGCCGCGTGGAGCCGGCCAGCGCCACCGTCGACACGCTTGCTCCGCTGCGCCGGATCAGCAGCTCGGGGCTGGCTCCGAGGAAGGCAGCCTCCGGCGTGCCGCAGCAAAAGCAGAAGCAGGACGGGAATTGCTCTCGCATCGCGCCGAATACCGCCGCCGGGTCGTGGGCGGCCGCAGCGCTGACGAGCACCTCTCTGGCCAGCACCACCTTCGACATCTCCCCGGCGCCGATCCGCGCGGTGGCCGAGGAAACCGCCGCCTCGAAGTCACCCGGAGGGCGGGCGCTGCGGATTTCGGTGTGCGAGGTCGGATGAGGGTCGAGCAGCGGCAGCGGATCGGCGCGCAGACCGCTCAACCGCGTCTCCAGGGCATCGGCCCGCGCATCCGGGTCTTCATCACCGGGTTGCACGATTGCGTTGACCGTCAAGAATGTTTCCGCTCCACTGCGACAGATCGAGAGCTCAGGCAGAACCATCGATGCGGGAGCAAGCGATGACCAGGCTGACGTGCCTCCTCCGTCCGGCGCGAAGGCGAACCCTCCGACCCAGACCGCGCCCGCGCCCGCCGGAAGGCCCACGGGCTGCAAGACGACGGCATCGGCGCCGACCGCGAGCGATTCACGCGCCACATCGGTAAATCGGCCCTCGCCACGCGAGGTCGCTTCGTGCGCGACCCCGAGGCTCGCAAGCGCAAAATCGCGGTCCGGCTGCTCCCAGCAGAACCAGCGATCGGAGGCCAGACGAGAAGCGAAGACAGTTGCGCATGGGTCGGCGACTTCGGCCTTCACCGTGACACTGACCAGCGTCCGCCGTCCGCGCCCCATGGCGGCGGCGATGCCCTCCTTCAAACGGTCAGTCGCTGCCGCGACCAATGGCGATCTCGCCCGTCCTCACCATCTCGACCAGCCCATGCGGGCGGATCATTCGCTCGAATGCCTCGATCTTGTCGGCGGAGCCCGTCACCTCGATCGTCATCGTGCGCCGCGCCACGTCGACGATCTTCGCTCGGAAGATCTCCGCGAACTGGATGATCTCCGCCCGGTTCTCGACAGCAGCCGAGACTTTGAACATCGCCATCTCGCGGGCGACCGTCTCCTCCGGCTCCATGTCGCGGATCTTCAGCACGTTGATCAGCTTGTGCAGTTGCTTGGTCACCTGATCGATCGGGTGGACCGCGCCATCCAGGGTGAGGGTGATCCGCGAGATGCTGGGGTCGTCGGTCGGCCCCACCGCCAGCGTGTCGATGTTGAACCCGCGCCGCGAGAAGAGGCCGGCGATCCGTGCCAACACGCCCGGTTTGTTCTCGACCAGGATCGAGAGAATGTGCTTGCGCCCGCTCAGCTGCCCCGGCACATGCAGGTCTTCCAGTTTCACCAGCTGTGGGGTTCCTGCCTCCATCAGCTCACCGTTTTCGGCGCCTCGACCATGTCGCGGGCAGCCTGACCGGGCGGGATCATCGGGTAGCAGTTCTCCTCCTGGGCTACCCGCACATCGAGTAGCACAGGACCATCGGCCTCCAGGGCCTTGACCATCGCCCCTTCGAGCTCGTCGGCGCTCTCGCAGCGCATCCCGGTGGCGCCAAATGCCTCGGCCAGCTTCACCCAATCGGGGCTGTCACCCATCTCGACCGAGCTGTAACGGCGGTCCCAGAACAGCTCCTGCCACTGGCGGACCATTCCCATGTAGCCGTTGTTCATCAGGAAGATCTTGACCGGGATGTCCTCGGCGACACAGGTCGCGAGCTCCTGGCAGTTCATGATCAGGCTGCCGTCGCCGGCCAGGCAGACGACATCCTCGTCGGGACAGGCCACCTTGGCGCCAACCGCCGCCGGAAGGCCGAACCCCATCGTCCCGAGGCCCCCGGAGTTGATCCAGCGGCGGGGTTTGTCGAAGCCGTAGTACTGGGCCGCCCACATCTGATGCTGGCCGACGTCGGAGGTGACGATCGCGTCGCCCTTGGTCGCCCGGAACATCGCCTCGATCATGAACTGCGGCTTGATCTCGCCGTCCTTGCCCGGCTCGTAGCGGAGGGGGTGCTCCTCCTGCCAGGCGTGGAGCTGCTTCCACCAGGCATCGAGGCGGGAGGGATCGGTCTGCAGCGCGCGGTACTCGCGGCTCAGCTCCGGCAGCACCAGCTTCGCGTCGCCGACGATCGGGATGTGGGCGCCGACGTTCTTGGAGATCTCGGCCGGGTCGATGTCGATGTGGATGACTTTCGCGTTCGGCGCGAACTCCGTGAGTTTGCCGGTGATCCGGTCATCGAAGCGGGCGCCGATGGCGACGATCAGGTCGGCGTTGTCCATCGCCCAGTTGGCGGTGACCGTGCCGTGCATGCCGAGCATTCCGATCCACTGCTCGCTGGAGGCCGGGAAGGCGCCCAGTCCCATCAGCGTCGAGGTGACCGGGAAGCGGTCGGCGCCGGCAAGCTCGCGCAACTCCTCGGAGGCGTTGGCGTTGATCACGCCGCCGCCCGTGTAGAAGATCGGGCGCTTGGCGCCGGCCAGCGCCTTGGCGGCGATCCTCACCTGTTTGACGTTTCCGCCCGCGGACGGTTTGTATCCCGGCAGCTCGACCGGCTCGGTGCGCGGCGCATAGTCGATCTCGGCTCGCGAGAGGTCCTGCGGGATGTCCAGCAAAACCGGGCCGGGGCGGCCGGTCGAGGCGACGTGAAAGGCCTCGTGCACGTACTCGGGGATCTGGCGCGGGTCGGTGACCTGAAAGGAGTGCTTGACGAAGGGCAGCGTCGCGCCGAGGATGTCGGCCTCCTGAAAGCCGTCGGTGCCGATCAGCTCGGTGCGCACCTGGCCGGTGACGAAGATGGTCGGAACCGAGTCCATCATCGCGTCGGCGATCGCGGTGACCAGGTTGGTCGCACCGGGCCCGGAGGTGGCGAAGGCGACGCCCACTTTCCCCGAGGCCTTCGCGTAACCCTCGGCCGCATGGCCCCCACCCTGCTCATGGCGCACCTGGATGTGGTGGAAGCCGGCGTCGACGAGCGCGTCGTAGGTCGGCAGGTTGGCCCCGCCGGGGATGCCGAAGATGTGCTCGACACCCTCGGCCTTGAGGCTTTCCATCAACGCGTCGGCAGCTCGCATCACAAGTCCTCGCGCTCCGCTCGCGGCGCGAAGAACCAGATATGCACGCTTGCTCGCTCCGCACTCATAAGGGACGGCGATGGTACCAGCGGGCCTATGCCTGGCCAGCAGGGGATTTCGCCGGGTTCCAGCGAGTGCGAGGATCGATCGAGTCGGCGATCACGTGTTCCTTGTGGCGCTCGATCGCGTGGAGCATCGACTCGACCAGCTCCTCGCCGAGCAGGGTCGGCTTCAGCCCGAGGTCGAGCAGCTTCGTGTGGGCGGCGTTGTAGTAGTGCTCTTCGAGCTCCACCCGCGGGTTGTCGACGTGCTGGACCTCGACCGCGTAGCCGAGGTGCTCGCCGGCGTGCTTGACCAGCGCCGCCAGCTCACTGACCGAGAACTGCTCGGTGAACTGGTTGAAGACGCGGAACTCACCGCGCTCGGCGGGGTTCTCAACGGCCAGCTCGACGCAGTTGAGCGTGTCGCGGATGTTGAGGAAGCCACGGGTCTGCCCGCCCTTGCCGTAGACGGTGAGCGGGTGGCCGATCACAGCCTGCACGCAGAAGCGGTTGAGCACCGTGCCGAAGATCTCGTCGTAGTCGAAGCGCGTGATCAGCCGCTCGTCGTGCGCCGCCTCCTCGGTCTCGATCCCGTAGACGACGCCCTGGTTCAGGTCGGTGGCGCGCAGGCCCCAGATCCGACAGGCGAAGTGGACGTTGGTCGAGTCGTGGACCTTGGAGCAGTGATAGAGCGAGCCGGGCAGCTTCGGGAAGGGCAGCGTGTCCTTGCGCCCCTTGTGCTCGATCTCGATGTAGCCCTCTTCGATGTCGATGTTGGGAGTGCCGTACTCCCCCATCGTCCCCAGCTTGACCAGGTGGCAGTCGGGGACGTGGTCGCGCAGGCTGAAGAGCAGGTTGAGCGTGCCGATCACGTTCGTGTGCTGAGTCTCGACGGCGCGCTGGCGCGACATCATCGAGTAGGGCGCGGAGGGCTGCTCGCCGTAGTGGATGACCGCCTCCGGCTTGGTCTCGGCGACGACCTCGTCGAGGAAGTCGCCGTCCTCGACGGCGCCGACGTAACTGCGGATCTGCTCGCCGGAGACCTCGCGCCAAGCGTCGATGCGCTCGTCGAGGTCGCGGATCGGGGTCAGCGAGGCGGTGCCGTGCTCGCTGTGCCAGCGACGGCGGGAGAAGTTGTCGACGACCGCCACCTCGTGACCGCGGGCCGAGAACCTCATCGCGGTCGGCCAGCCCAGGTAGCCGTCGCCCCCGAGAATGAGGACGCGCATAGGTCGCGGCAGGGTACCGAACCGGGGCGACATAGCATCCGCTCGATGGGAGCGCTGGCGGCACGAAACGGGGGGGTGATGAGCCTCGCCGCGCTGGCGGCGATCCTGGTCGTGGGACTCGGCTTGCGGCTCGACTTCGCCTGGGAGGGTCGCTCACCGGTATACGACGCCGCCGCCTACGGCGAGATCGCCCGCAACCTCGACGCGGGAGACGGCTTCACGCTGGGCAAGGGCGCCACCCAGCCGGCAAGCAACTACTCCCCCGGCCTCCCGCTTTTCGTCGCCGGCCTCTACAAGCTCAGCGGCGGCGAGCACGAGCGCTTCGCCCGGGTCGTCCTGGCGCTGATCGGAACCCTCTCGGTGCTCTTCTCCTACCTGATCGCGCGCCGCCTTTCGGGTCCCTTTGCGGGGTTGGTGGGAGCGGGCGCGGTGGCTATCTACCCGGCCCTCTTGGAGTACCAGGGCATGTTGATGGGCGAGCCGCTTGCGGCGACGCTGCTCTCGGGGGCGATTCTCTCGATTCTCTGGGCAGCCTCAGGGGAGGGGAGCCACCCGCGCGCCAGATGGCTGGTCCCCGGCTTGCTGCTCGGAGCCCTGGCGCTGACCCGTCCGGAATACCTCGGGGTCGCGCTGCTGGCGGCCATCGTCGTGCTCATCCGCGACCGGACCGCCTGGCGCGCCGGCGCCCTCGATGCGGCGATCCTGCTTGCCGGAGTCGTCCTCGCGGTCGCGCCATGGACGATTCGCAATGCGGTCGCCCTCGACCGGTTCGTGCCAATTTCGACCGGAGGCGGGCAGGTGCTGTTCGCCGGCACCTACCTGCCCTCAGATGGCGACCCGGAGCGCGTGGGCGCAGAAGTCGTCGCTCGCCACCCCGATCTCTTCGGCCCTCAGGCAGTCGACCGACTGCGGCTCGAGCAGATCCTCGCCCGGCTCGCCGCGCAGCGCCATCCGGACCTGCTCAGCGACGAAGCCCTCGGCAAGATGGGGCGTGAGCAGCTCTGGGACGACGTCTCCGAGCAGCCGCTGGAGTACGCGGGGTTCGTCGCGACCAAGGTCGGGCGAATCTGGCTCCACGGCCCCCGAGACGTGATGCGCAAGCCGGGCTGGGAGGTCTTCCACTGGGCGCTGATCGCTCTCGGCCTCCTCGGCCTGGCCGTGCTTACAACCGGGTGTAACGCGTTCTACACCTATAAAACCGGGTGTAACCCGTTCTACACCTATAAGAAGGACAACGCGTTACACCCGGCTTGGGAGGCCCTGCTCCTCGCCGCTGTCTTCGTCTCGATCACCGCGATCAGCGCCCTGCTCGTCGCCTCCCCCCGGCGCGTGCTGGTGATGATCCCCCTGGTCGCCGCCCTGGCCGGAATCGGGATCTCTTGGCTTCGCTCCCAGTATTTTCCCCAGCGGAGTGTGGGAAATGCTGGGAACGGCGCGGATAGCCTGGCCGAATCATGACTGCTGCGGTGAGTTGGATCCGATCGCTGCCCGAGCGCCACGGGAAGACCACCCTGATCCTCCTTGCCGCGATCCTGGTCGTCGGCTTAGCCCTGCGCGCCTACCGGGTGGTCGAACCGCTGGCCACGCCGGGTGACGATGCCCATGCCTACTACGCGCTGTCGAAGTCGCTCTATGAGGAAGGGAGCTACGGAGGCTCGGGCTTTCACGACCCCAGCGACTGGTCCCCCGGGGCGCCGCTGCTCTACGCCGCCTCCTTCTACGCCACCGGGGGCGCCCGCGAAGGGACCGGGCGAATCGTCGAGCTGCTGCTCGGCCTGGCGGCGATCGTCGTCGTATACCTGCTCGGCTGTCGCCTCAACTGCCGCCCGGCGGGATTGATCGCCGCCCTCGGGGTAGCTGTCTACCCACCGTTCATCCACTCGACGGGAGCCCTCTTCAGCGAGCCGCCGGCGATCTTCACCCTGCCCGCGGCGGTGCTCGCGTTCCTCTGGGCAGGGGAACAGGAGCGACTTAGGGCCTGGCTGCTCCCCGGCTTCCTCTTCGGGCTGACGGCGCTGATCCGCCCCGAGTATCTGCTGGTCGGGATCGCCTTCGCCCTGCTCGCGGCGATCCGCGTCGGCAGGTCACGTGGGTGGCAGCCGGGCATCGCGGGGGCCGCCCTGCTTGGCGCGGCGCTGCTCGTGCCGATAGTTCCCTGGACGATCCACAATCGAGTCGTCCTCGACCGCACGGTGCCGATCTCCACCGGAGGGGGTAAGGCTCTCTACGTCGGCACCTACCTGCCCGGCGACGGCGAGTACCAGCGCGTGAAGGCGCTGCTGGTGGAGCGCTACCGGCATAGAGAGCTCGAGCCCGGCTCCGAAGCGCTGGATCGCGTCAACCCCACCCCGCTCTTCGACCGGGTCGCCGCCCGCTATCCCGACCTGCCTCGGGACTCGGCGCTGGGCAAGATCGGCAAGCAGAACTTCTCCAAGTTCTTCGGCGAAGACCCGGCCGGCTACCTGGCGATGACCGGGCGCAAGGTGTGGCGGATGTGGAGCGGCGGGGTCGGCGAGGCGATGAGCGCCACCGTCGGCCGAACGATCCAGGTGCTGATCGTCCTGCTCGGGCTGGCCGGCCTCAGCGTGCTGGCCGTGCGTCGTCGCTGGTGGGAAGCCCTCGCGATGGCGACTCCGATTGCCCTGGTGACCGCGGTCGGCGCCGTCTCACTGGCGGCGCCACGGCGCAACGAGATCCTGATGACGCTGATCTTTCCGCTTGCCGGCGTAGCGTTGGCACGGGCGGGTGGGGCCCTATCCTCCCGGCGTCCATGGTTCTCGAGGCAGGCATCTTCCCCTCCGAGCTGACCGCTCTGCGTACCGCCGGCCTGATGGTCGCTGTGGCGATCGTCGCCTACGCGATCCTGCGTCGCCGCACCCTGCGGAACGTCGACGTACTGATCCTGCTCGGCGCCGGCCTCGGCCTGGCGATCGTCTCCGGGACGGAGCTGACCGACAAGCTGCTCTCCGCCTTCTCCTTCGAGAAGGGCAACGGGGGCCGAATCCTCGGCCTCGCCGTCTTCGCGATCTTCATCCTCTTCGGGCTCATCCTGCGAGCGCTCTCGCAGGCGGCCCGCAACGCGCGCCAGCTATCAGCCGTCCTCGAGGGGCTCGCCTGGGAGGAGTTCCGCCAGGCGAAGCTGCCGGAGCGCTTCCGCGACAAGGTCGCGATCCTGATCCCGGCCTACAACGAGGCCGAGAACGTGGGCCACGTGCTCGACCTGATGCCGGATGAGGTCTGCGGCGTCGAGACCGAGGTGCTGGTCGTCGACGACGGCTCTCGCGATGGAACCGGCGACGTTGCCGCCGAGCACGGGGCGATCGTCGCTCGCCATATCGTCAACCGCGGCGGCGGTGCGGCGCTTCGCACCGGCTACCGGCTGATGGTCGAGTCCGGCGCCGAGGTCGTCGTCACCCTGGACGCCGACGGTCAGCACCTGCCCTCCGAGATGGAACGACTGGTGAAGCCCGTCCTGGAACGCGAGGTCGACGTAACCCACGGTTCCCGAGTCCTCGGCCACGCCGACAGCAACCACTTTGCCCGCGAGCTGGGCATCGTCTTCTTCAACCGGCTTGTCTCCTTCATAACCAGGACCAAGGTCAGCGACTGCTCCAACGGCTATCGGGCTGTCCGCACCACCGTCCTGCCACAGCTGGTGCTGCGCCAGGAGCAGTTCCACACCTCCGAGTTCATGATCGAGGCGATCAAGCGGGGGGTTCCCGCGAAGGAGGTCCCTGTCACCGTCGCCAAACGCCTCCACGGCCACTCGAAGAAGCCCGCCGTCGCCCGCTACGGCCTTGGCTTCGCCAACGCGATCGTCAGAACCTGGCTTCGTTAGACCCCGGGGTGGCGAACCTCGGCCGGGTCCGGCAGATATAGATCTGTGCCGCAGCGCGGACAGACCTGGACGTAGAGCTTCACCACGTTGTTGCAGTTGGGGCAGCGCCGCTCGGGCTCTTCCTTCTCGGAGCGATAGAGGACGACCGCGATCAGGCCGAGGATCGGGACCACCGTGCCGATCGCCAGCCAGAGCCAGAAGGAGCTGCCCTTGCCGCGGCCGATGATGGCGGTCGCTAGGCCGAAGAAGAAGGCGATGATCGGGTACTCGAAGCCCATGGCTCCATTGTCGCGTCCAGCCGCTTCGGGTGTCCGATCGAGCCGACCTCGGAGAGGTCTCGTCGAAACGGCAGGCTGGCGGTCCAGTCGATCACCGCGCGAACCTTGCGGGCCGCGCCCGGGATCTGGCTCATGTGGTAGGTCCGCGCCATCCACCAAGCGGGGAAGCCGCGGAAGGTGCGGCTGCCGATCCGCCCGACGGCCTTGTAGCGGCCGAGGTTGACGAAGGCGGCGCTGCCGCGGTACTCGAAGCGCTGGGGTGAGCCGATTCCCAGCTCGGCGGCGATGTTGCGCGCCGCGACGGGGCCCTGGCGCACCGCGTGCTGGGCGGTCGGCGGAGAGGTCCCGCCGAGCGAGTCGGGGACGGCGGCGCAATCGCCGACAGCCCAGACCGAGTCCATCCCCTGCACCCGCAGGTGCTCGTCGACCGGCACGCGGCCGCGCTCGTCGAGCGGCACCGAGAGTCGCCGCAGGCTCGGGTGCGGCGCGACACCGGCGGTCCAGACGACGGTGCGGGTCCGCAGCGTCTCCCCGGTCGAGATGCGGGCGCTGTGCGGGCCCACCTCCTCCAGGGTCGTGCCGAGGCGAATGTCGATGCCGCGTCCGCGCAGCTCGTGCAGGGCGTAGTCGGCAAGTTGGGCATCGATTTCAGGCAGCACTCGGTCCGTCGCCTCGACCAGCACCCAGCGCATGCCGTGCAGGCGAGCGCGCGGGTAGCTCTCCATCGCATCGGCGGCGAAGTCCTGCAGCTCCGCCAGGGCTTCCAGCCCGGCGTAGCCGCCGCCGACGAAGACATAGGTGAGCAACTCGTTGCGCCGGCCGGGGTCCTCGGTGGCGTTGGCCGCTTCCAGCGTCTCGATCACGTGGTTGCGCAGCCAGATCGCGTCGGCGAGGGTCTTGAAGCCGACCGCATGCTCGGAGAGGCCGGGAACGGGCAGCACCCGCGAGACCGAGCCGAGCGCGAGCAGCAGCTGGTCGTAGTGGAGCCGCTCGACCTCGCCGTCGCGGCCGCGCACCTCGACTGTCCGCGCCACCGGGTCGTGGGCGTCGACCGTGCCCAGCCGCAGGTAGGTCCGCCTGAGGATCTCCCGCAGCGGCGTGACCACGTGCCGCGGCTCCAGCGTCCCCGCCGCCGCCTCGGGCAGGAACGGCGTGTAGAGCATGAAGTTGACGTCGTTGATCAGGGTCAGCCGGGCCGACTGGCGCGGCATGATCCGCTCCAGCTCCCGCGCAGCCATCGCCCCTCCGAAACCTCCACCGACGATGACGACGTTCCAGGCCATGAGGCCAACTTAGCACTTTGTAACAACGTGTTACAAAGTGCTAAAACGCACTTCTACGCTTCCAGCTTCTCCTTGATCAGGCGGGTGACCTCGCCGCCGTCGGCGCGGCCCTTGGTCTCCTTCATCACGGCGCCGATGATCGCGCCGATCGCCTTGCCGTTGCCGGCGCGGATCTGCTCGACGGCCTCGGGATTGGCGTCGAGCGCGGCGGTGACGATCCCTTCCAGCTCACCGCTGTCGGAGATCTGGGCGAGGCCTTCGCGCTCGACGATCTCGGCGGGATCGCCACCCTCGGCGACCATGGCCGCCAGCACCGTCTTGCCGCTGCTGTGGGAGATCTTCTTCTCGACGACCATCGCGACGAGAGCAGCCAGGGCTCCGGCATCCACTTTCGACGCGGCGGCACCCCCCTCCCCACCGTCCTGGCGCAGCGCCGCCGCCAGTTCGCCGGTGATCCAGTTGGCGAGGACCTGGGCATCGATTTCGGATGCAGCCTCGGCCGCCCGCTCGAAATAGGCGGCGGTCTCGGGATCGGCGGCGAGCTGCGCCGCGTTCTCGGCTGAGAGCTTCAGCTCCGTCTCATAGCGCACGATCCGCGCCGCCGGCAGCTCGGGCAGCGACTCGCGGGCTTCGCGCAGCATCTCCTCGGTCGGCGCCAGCGGCACCAGATCCGGCTCGGGGAAATAGCGGTAATCGTGGGCTTCCTCCTTGGAGCGCAAGGGGTGCAGGGTGCCGTCGTCGGGGTGGTAGTGCAGGGTCTCCTGGACCACCTTTCCCCCCGCCTCGACCAGCTCCCGCTGGCGCGCCAGCTCCGCCTCGATCCCGCGTTCGAGGAAGCGGAAGCTGTTCATGTTCTTCAGCTCGGTCTTCGTCCCCAGCTCGGCGCTGCCCGCCGGGCGCACCGAGACGTTGGCGTCGACCCGCAGGCTCCCCTCCTCCATGTTGACGTCGGAAACCTCGAGCTGGCGGACCGTCTCCCTCAGCAGGCGCGCCCATGCCGCCGCCTCCGAGGCACTGCGCAGATCGGGCTCGGTGACGATCTCGACCAGCGGCGTGCCGCCGCGGTTGAAGTCGACGAGCGAGGCGGCGGAGCCGTGTATGCGCCCCGAATCGCCGACGTGGATCGTCTTCGCGGCATCCTCTTCGAGGTGCGCGCGATGGATGCGGACTTCGCCGAGCCGGCCATTGCTCGCCAGGGGAATGTCGTACTGGCTGATTTGGTAGGCCTTCGGGCTGTCTGGATAGAAGTAGTTCTTGCGGTGGAAGATCGAGCGGGGGGCGACTTCGCACTCCAGCGCGGCCGCGATCCTCAGCGCGTAACGAATCGCCTGCTCGTTGGTCGCCGGCAGGACGCCGGGGTGGGCAAGGCAGATCGGACAGGTGTGGACGTTGGGCTCGTCGCCGAAGGACAGCTCGCAGCCGCAGAACATCTTCGTGCGGGTGGCGAGCTGGACATGGATCTCGAGCCCTATCACCGCCTCCAGCTCAGCCATCGGAGCCCTCCGGCGTCGCGTCGAAGCCGATCGCCCCTTCCAGCGCAAATGCCGCCTCCAGCAAATTCTGCTCGGCGAAGGGGGGAGCGGCAATCTGGAAGCCGACCGGCAGCTTGGGACCGCCGCCCGCCGGCTCCGCGAGTCCGGCGGGAATCGAGATCGCCGGGATGCCGGCCAGGCTCATCGGCACGGTGAAGAAGTCGTTCATGTACATCGCCAGCGGGTCCGCGGTCTTCTCGCCCAACTCGAAGGCGACCGACGGAGAGGTCGGGGTGACGACGAAGTCGAAGTCGTCGAAGGCGCCGGCGAAGTCCTCGGCGATCCTGGTGCGGACCTTTTGCGCCTGCCCGTAGTAGGCGTCGTAGTAGCCGGAGGAGAGCGCGTAGGTGCCGAGCATGATGCGCCGCTTCACCTCCCTGCCGAAGCCCTCGGCGCGGGTCGCTTCGTACATCTCGGTCAAATCGCGGGAGCCGTCGACGCGCATCCCGTAGCGCACACCGTCGTAGCGGGCGAGGTTGGAGGAGGCCTCGGCGGGAGCGATCACGTAGTAGGCGGAGATTCCGTGCTCTGCATGGGGCAGGGGGGCCTCGCCAACCTCGCCACCGAGGCGCTCGATCTCTTCCAGGGTCTTCTCGAAGACCTCTCGCACGCCGGAGTCGACCGCATCGCGCGCGAGCTCGCTCGGCACCGCAAAGCGCAGCCCGCTCAGATCCGTGCGCTCGGGTGGCTTCACTCCGCCCTCGATCCCAACCGAAGTCGAGTCGCAGGGGTCGCGCCCCTGCAGGGCCGCGAGTAGCAGCGCTGCGTCGGTCACATCCTGAGTCAGGGGACCGCACTGATCGAGCGAAGAGGCGAAGGCGATCATTCCGTAGCGGGAAATCGAGCCGTAGGTCGGCTTCAGGCCGACGATTCCGCATAGCGCCGCCGGCTGTCGAATCGAGCCACCCGTGTCCGTGCCGATCGCGCAGGGCGCCAGGCCGCCGGCCACCGCAGCCGCCGAGCCCCCGGACGAGCCGCCCGGCACCCTCCCCCGGTCCCATGGATTCAGCACCGGCCCGTAGGCCGAGTTCTCATTCGAGGACCCCATCGCGAACTCGTCCATGTTCGTCTTGCCCAGCACGCTCGCTCCTGCTTCGGCGAGACGCCGCACCGCGGTTGCGGTGTACAGGGGCCGGTGTCCCTCCAGGATGCGCGAGCCGGCGGTCGTCGGCACCCCCTCGGTGCAGAAGAGATCCTTGACGGCGACGGGAATTCCGGCGAGGGGGCCCTCCGCGGCGCCGCTGTCCTCTTCGGCTCGCCAGAGATAGGCGTTCAGCCGATCGCCGGCGGCAGCCTCGCGCCAAGCTGCGGAGTACTCCGCGGTCGAGACGTCGCCGGCCGCGATCGCCCTCGCCGCCTGCGCGGCAGTCAGCTCCCGCAACTCTCCCATCAGGATTCGGCCTGCGGCGAGGGCACCCGGAACGCCCCCTCCGCCGGATCGGGCGCCTGCTCGAGCACCGCCTCCCGCGGCCAGCTCGGTCGCGGCTGATCCGGCCGCAGGACGTTCTCCAGGTCGACCACGTGCGAGGTAGGGGGCACGTCATCGAGATCCAAGGCGGCGATTCGATCGACATGCTCGAGGATCCCGGACAGCTCCCCCGCCATCCGCTCGACCTCCTCCTCATCGAGACCCAGGCGAGACAGCCGCGCAACGTGCAACACCTGTTCGCGGTCGATCATCCGGCGGGATTCTAGGTGGCCGGCATTTGGCTGCTCAGCCAGTTAGAGTGCGACGCGCATGCGGGGAGCCACGGCCGAGAGATTCGTCGTCTTCAGCCTGCGCCTCCTCGCCCTCAGCTTCGCGGTGGTCGGCATCCTCTTCATCGCCGTTCCCAACGGCGTCCTCGACACGATCTCCGACCTCGGCGACTCGCTCGGCGACTTCTCGCGCGCGCCCCACACCCAGGAACAACTGTGGCTGGCACTTGGCTTCGCCTACATGGTTGTGATCACGGGAATCTGCGTCGTGGCCCAGGCCGACGTCGTCCGCTACCGGCCCTTCCTCCTCGTCCTCGCCGTCGGCAAGACCGCTTCCTCGCTCGCTTCCCTTGGCTTCTTCGCCTTCGACGATGACGTCTTCATCTACCTCCTGAACTTCCTCGTCGATGGCTTCCTTGCCCTGGCTGCGCTCTGGCTGTGGGTGCTCGTCGGCAGGGTCGGCCGGGCGGCAGCCCCCGGCTGAAGGCGCGCGCCAGGGCTCTCCGCCGCTGAGCAGCGCACCCTGAGCGCGATCTGCGAGGCGATGGCGCCCGGGGTCGACGGCCTGCCGGCGGCCGAGCGCGACGTCGACGTCTCCGGGCCGGTCGGCGCCTTTCTCCCTTCGGTCTCCCCTCGGGTCTTTACGAGGCTCAAGCTGGGCCTGCGGGCATTCGAGTGGCTGCCCTTTCCGTGGCGCTTCAGCCGCCTCGACCTCGCCTCTCGCGAAGCGTTCCTTCGGCGCATGGAGCATTCCCGCTTCCGCCTGCACCACGACCTGCTGCTGATGGGCAAGCTCTTCTCGACGCTCGGCTATGCGGTCACGCCCGAGGTCGAGGAGCGCATCGGCTTCCAGGTGAGCTGCGCGCTCTCGGACGGCTCGCTTCCGGAACCGGCCGGCTCGCTGGGCGACACCACGCCGGCGGGCGAGGGTGAGGAGTGCGACGTGTTGATCGTCGGCTCGGGAGCGGGGGGCGCAGCGGCCGCGGCGACTCTGGCGGAGGCGGGACTCGACGTCATCGTCCTGGAGGCCGGCGAGAGCTACAACCGCGACAACTATCCCAGCGACCGGCTCGAGGCGATCGCATCCCTCTACCGCGACGCGGGCCTGACCATCGCCGAGGGCAACCCACCCATCCCCGTCCCCGTGGCGAGAACAGTGGGCGGGACGACGGTGATCAACTCGGGCACCTGCTTCCGCGCGCCCGAGCCCGTGCTCGACGAGTGGCGCACACGCTTCGGGATCGAGTGGGTCGGTGACCTGGGCCCGGATTTCGCCGAGGCGGAGGAGTTCCTGCGTGTGACTCCGCTCGACCCCGAGCGGATGGGGCGCAACGGCCAGCTCGCAATGGAGGGCGCCCAGGCTCTGGGCGCCAGCGGCGGGCCGATCTCCCGCAACGCCGGCAACTGCGTGCAGTGCAGCTCCTGCCCCTTCGGCTGTGAGATCGACGCGAAGCGCGGCATGCACGTTAGCTACCTGCCGCGCGCCGTCGCCGCCGGCGCGCGGATCAGAGCTGGGGTCGAGGCGCAGCGCATCCTGCTCGAGGACGGGCGCGCGAAGGGAGCCGCCTGTGTCGTCAGGGAGCCTGCGTCCACGAACGGCCGGCGGCGCGGCTATCAGGTTCGCGCCCGCCTCGCGACGATCGTCGCCGGCGGAGCGCTAGGAACACCGGAGCTGTTGCTGCGCTCCGGCATCGGCGGGCGCCAGGTGGGGCGCAACTTCCACATGCATCCCGCCTGCTGGGTGGGGGCGCTCTACCCGGAGGAGGTGCGTGGCTGGGAGGGCGTGATGCAGAGCTACTACGTCGACGAGTGGGAGACGGAGCGCATCCTGCTGGAGGCGACCTTCACGCCGCTTGCCTTCGGCGGAGCCTGGTTGCTGGGCACCGGTCGCGAGCACCAGGAGGCGCTGCTCGGCTTCGACCGGATCGGCTCGATCGGCGTCCACCTCTCCGATCGCTCGGTCGGAAGGGTCGGCATCGGGGGCGACGGCTCACTGCGCGCCACATACAAGCTCACCTCAGACGATTCCAGGCGCATCACGTTCGGCATCGCGCGGGCGGCCGAGGTCCACTTCGCCGCCGGCGCCACCGAGGTCTACCCCAACATCGGTCGGGTCGGCGTGCTGCGACCGGAGCAGCTGCCGGAGTTCGAAGCGACCGCCTTCAAGCCCGCCGAGCTGCACTTGGAGGCCTTTCACCCGATGGGAACCGCCCGCATCGCCGCCAACCCGGCCGAGGGAGTCTGTGCGGTCGACGGCTCTGTCAACGGCGTCGAGGACCTCTACGTGGCAGACGCCTCCCTCTTCCCCACCTCGGTCGGCGTCAACCCGATGATGACCGTGATCGCATTCGCCAAGCGGATAGCCACGGGAATCGCCAACGGCCCCGGGCAGGCCCGGGGCCGTCAGAGCCGCTAGCTGCCGGGAGGGGGTTGAGACGGAGGCGGAGGTGGTGGCGTCTGCGCCGGCGGAGGAGGTGGTGGCGGCGGGGGAGGTGGACCGCCCGCCGGAGGCTGCCCTCCGCCTCCACCGCCGGAGAGGCGGTCGGCAGCGTCACCGAAGGTAGCGCCCTCCTCCTGCATCGCCCGGTAACCGCCGAAGGCGATGCCGGCGGCTGAGACCAAGGCCAGGAAGATGCCCAGCTGGGTGGAGCCGTCGGCCGTGACGCCACCGAACTCGGCGAACGTCGGCGTGTCGATGATCCGAAAGAGGATCAGCAGGAACGAGATCACGCCCAGAACGGTGACCGCGGTTCCGCCGTGCACCGGCATGTCGACGTCCGCTTCGCTCGCCTCGATTGCCGCGTTGGCGATCGTGACGATGATCGTGATCAGCAATACCCAGGGGATGAAGTCGAGCGCATCCCAGGCGTTGCCTCCGCTGCCGCTGACGTCGATCGTCTGGCCGGCGCCCGAGATCGAGACGCTGTACCAGTCAAAGAACATGAAGATGAAGAGCAGAATCGCCGACACCGCTGCGATCTTCTCTCCCTGAGTCAACCTGTTCAGATCCATCTACGCATCCCTCCGAGGAGATTGGGGGTCGATCCGACCCTACACCCGGCGTTGGCGGGAAACGCAAAGGAATGGCGGGAATTTCCTAGAGCGTGCGGGCGCGGGCGGCCTGCAAGGTGTTGGCGAGCAGCATCGCGATGGTCATCGGACCGACGCCACCGGGTACCGGAGTGATCGCCCCGGCCACCCCGCTCACCGCCTCGAAGTCGACATCGCCGCAGAGCCCGTCGTCGGTCCGGTTCATGCCGACGTCGATCACAACAGCCCCCGGCTTCACCGCGTCGACGCCGAGCAGGCGCGGGACCCCGACCGCGGCGACCAGCACGTCGGCGCGACTGCAGGTGCCCGCCAGGTCGCGGGTGCGCGAGTGGCAAACGGTCACCGTCGCGTTGGCGGCCAGCAGCAGGCGCGCCACCGGCACGCCCACCAGCTTCGAGCGCCCCACCACCACCGCCTCGGCGCCCTCCAGCTCGACGCCCTCGTGACGCAAAAGCTCCATCACCCCAGCGGGGGTGCAGGGAACGAGGCTCGGGGTGCCGTGGGCCAGCAGCCCGGCGTTGGCGGGGGTGAGCCCGTCGACGTCCTTGGCGGGATTGATTGCCGCGACCACAGCGTCGGGGTCGATCTGCTCGGGAACCGGTAGCTGCACGAGGATGCCGTCGACGTCATCGTGCAAGCCCAGCTCGCCGACCAGCTCAAGCAGCTGGTTCTCGGTCGTATCCGTCGGCAGGGCGTGGTGCACGGACCGCATCCCGACCTCCTCGCAGGCCTTGTGCTTGTTGCGAACGTAGATCTGAGAGGCCGGGTCCTCGCCGACCAGCACCGTGGCGAGGGCCGGCGCCCTCCCGGCATCCTCGACGTAGGCAGCAACCTCGGCGGCGACCCGTTCGCGAACCGCCGCCGACACCGCCCTGCCGTCGATCGTCCTGGCGCTCATCGTCTGCGGATCGGGGCGTAGTCGGCCATCAGCTTGCGCTCCTTCCCATCCTCGGCGAAACGCACGACCACCACTCCACCGGGCTCGACCCCGGTCACCACGCCGTCGCCGAAGCTGGCGTGAATAACGTCGTCGCCGGTTTGCAGCTCCAGCGCCGGCCCCGGGTCGACCGGCGCCGGCCCGGCACCGGTCGCCGCCGAGGACCAGCTTCCGACCGCCCCGGGAGCGCTTGAGTGGCGCTCCACCAGATCCTGGGGGAGCTCATCGATGAAGCGCGAGGGCAGGTTGCGCTCGGCTCGACCAAACAGGCGCCGCTCTCGCGCCCAGGTCATGTACAGGCGGCGGCGGGCGCGGGTGATGCCCACGTAACAGAGGCGGCGCTCCTCTTCTTCCCCGCCCTCCTCCAGCGCCCGCATGTGGGGAAAGGCTCCGTCCTCGCAGCCGACGACGAAGACGGTGTCGTATTCCAGACCCTTTGCGTTGTGGAGTGTCATCAGGGTGACCAGGGACTCGTCATCCGGCCGCAGGCCGTCCTGCTCCGTATAGAGGGAGATCTGCTGGAGGAACTCCTCGACGGGGAGCGTCTCGCTTTCCCCTTCCAGCTCGCGGTTGGCATCGAACTCGGCGGCAACGCCGACCAGCTCCTCGAGGTTCTCGACCCGGCCCTCGGCCTCGACGGTGCGCTCCGCGGCCAGCGCCTCCAGGTACCCCGTCTCACGCAGGGTCGCCTCCAGCAGGGTCGCCACCGAAACGCCCTCCTCGGCGCGCTCGCGCAGTGCCTCGATCGTCTCGTGGAAGCGGCCGATCGCCTTGATCGCCGCGCCGCTTAGGCCCGGCACCTCCTCGGCCCGCCCAGCCACCTCCCAGATCGGCAATCCCGTGGTGTTCGCATGGGAGGCCAGCCGTCCCTGGCTGGTGTTGCCGATCCCCCGTCGCGGCGAGTTGACGACGCGCGTGAACGAGACCTGGTCGGCGGGGTTGACCAGCAGGCTGAGATAGGCGACCGCGTCCTTGACCTCGGCCCGCTCGTAGAACTTGGTGCCGCCGATCACCTGGTAGGGAAGCTCGAAGCGGACCAGGGTGTCCTCCAGCACCCGGCTCATCGCGTTCGTCCGGTAGAAGACCGCCACGTCCTCGCGCTTCACGCCTTCCTCGGAGCCGAGTCGCTCGATCTCCCCAGCTACCCAGCGCGCCTCCTCGTGCTCGTCGGCAAGCTCGGACAGCTGGATCGGCTCGCCGCCGGCGATCTCCGTCCAGAGGCGCTTCGGCCGCCGTTGGTGGTTGCGCTCCACCACGGCGTTTGCCGCCGAGAGGATCGTCTGGGTCGAGCGGTAGTTCTGCTCGAGCTTCACCACCTCGGCCTCGGGGAAATCCCTTTCGAAGTCGAGGATGTTGCGGATGTCGGCGTGGCGAAAACCGTAGATCGATTGGTCTTCGTCGCCAACGACCATCAGATTGCCGTGCTCTGCGGCCAAGAGCTGAAGCAGCCTGTACTGGGCGTGGTTGGTGTCCTGATACTCGTCGACGAGGACGTGACGGAAGGCACGTCGCCAGCGGTCGCGCACCTCTTCGTGCAGCTCCATGACATTGACGGTTCGCACGAGCAGGTCGTCGAAGTCCATCGCGTTGGCTTCCAGCATCCGCTTCTCGTACAGCGCGTAGACCTCGGCGACCACCTCCTCGAAGACGCTGCCCTGGGCCTGGGCATAGGCAGCCGCGTCGATCAGCTTGTTCTTGGCACCGGATATCTGAGAGCGAATGGCGCGGGGCGGATAGCGCTTGGGGTCTATCTCCAGCTCCGCCATGCAGCGTTTGGCCATCCGCAGCGAGTCGGATTCGTCGTAGATCGTGAAGCTGCGCGAGTAGCCGAGTCGCTCGGCGTCGGCGCGCAGCATCCGCGCGCAGGCGGAGTGAAAGGTGGTGACCCACATCGCCCGGGCGGAGCGGCCGACCAGCTGCTCGACCCTCTCTCGCATCTCCGCCGCCGCCTTGTTGGTGAAGGTAATCGCCAGGATCTCACCCGGCCTGGCGCGATCGGTGGCCAGCAGATAGGCGATCCGATGGGTGAGGACGCGGGTCTTCCCCGAGCCGGCCCCGGCCACCACGAGCAGCGGACCGTCGCCATGGCGCACCGCCTCGCATTGGGGCTCGTTGAGGCTGGCGAACAGCCGCTCGACACGATCGGCGCCGGCTTCTGTTGGGGCGCCTTGGGGCTCACTCTCGGCGTCCTGGAACGCTTCCGGCTCGGTCTGCAGCATCCCCTCCGAGAATAGAGAGGCAGGCGGCGGGCTCAGCCGCCCGCGGAAGAGCGACCGGTGCGGGAGCGCAGCTCGCCGTTGCCGCCCTGCGACTTTTCCTTTCCGTCCAGCTCCCCAAGCCGCTGCTCGAGGTCGGCGATTCTCTCCGAGAGCCCTTTGATCGCCTCGGCGATCGGGTCCGGCAGATGGATCCAGTCGGCATCCGGCCCCTCGACCCGCTTCCCCTCCACCCGCACCGGGTGGCCGGGGTTGCCGACCACGGTCGAGAGAGGCGGCACGTCCTCGACGACAACCGTGTTGGCGCCGATCTTGGCGCCGTCGCCGACCGCGATCGGGCCCAGCAGCTTGGCGCCGGAGCCGACCGTCACATTGTCGCCCAGGGTTGGGTGGCGCTTGCCGCGCTGGAAACCGGTGCCGCCCAGGGTCACTCCCTGGTAGAGGGTCACCCGCTCCCCGATCTCCGTCGTCTCGCCGATCACCACGCCGGAGCCGTGATCGATGAAGAACTCGCCGCCGATCTTTGCTGCGGGGTGGATCTCGACGCCGGTGATGGAGCGGGTCACGTAGGCGATCATCCGGGGCGCCAGCGGCACCCTCGCCTCCAACAGCGCGTGAGCGACTCGGTGGGCAAGCAGCGCCTGCACTCCGGCCCAGCTGGTGAGGATCTCGAAGCTGGAGACGCCCTGGGCCGCCGGGTCGCGGTCGCGCGCCGCGGAGACGTCCGCCTTCACCTCGCTTAGAACTCGCTTCCACGCGCTCATGGAAAGAAAAAGGGTAGGGACATGTAGCGCTCGCCCGAGTCGCAGACGATCGTGACCACTCGCTTTCCCGCCATCTCCGGCCGCGCGGCCACCTCCAGCGCCGCGCGCAGGTTGGCTCCGGCCGAGATGCCGGCCAGGATCCCCTCGCGCCGAGCGGCAAGGCGCGCCGTCTCCAATGCGTCTTCGTCGGAAACCAAAACGACCTCGTCGATGACCGAGCGATCGAGCACCTCGGGAACGAAGCCGGCCCCGATTCCCTGAATCTTGTGCGGGCCCGGCGCGCCGCCGGAGAGGACCGGCGAGGTCTCTGGCTCGACGGCGACGACCAGGGCCTCGGGACTGCGCTCGCGAAGCATTCTGCCGACGCCGGTGATCGTCCCCCCCGTGCCCACTCCGGCGACGAAGGCACCCACCTCCCCATCGGAGTCCCGCCAGATCTCCTCCGCGGTGGTGCGTCGGTGAATCTCTGGATTGGCGGGATTGGAGAACTGCTGCGGCATGAACCCCTTGCGCTGCTCGCGGATCTCGCTCGCCAGCTCGACAGCTTCCGTCATCCCTCCCAGCGAGGGGGTCTCCCGCACCTCCGCCCCATAGGCGCGCAGGAGCTTTGCCCGCTCGCGGCTCATTCCCTCCGGCAGGGTGAGGATCAGCTCGTAGCCGCGCGCCGCGCAGACCATCGCCAGCGCGATCCCGGTGTTGCCGCTGGTCGGCTCGACGATCACCGACCGCCCCGGCTTGACCAGCCCCTCCTCCTCGGCGGCGTCGATCATCGCCACCCCGATCCGGTCCTTGACCGAGCCGCCGGGGTTGAAGTACTCCAGCTTCGCGCAGACCTCGCCTCCAAGCCCCTCGCCGAGACGCGTCAACGACACCATCGGGGTCCCGCCGACAACCGCCGAAGCCTCGCCTCCGATCCTCATCACACCTCGCCTCGCACAGCCATGGCGCCGACCTTACCCCGAGACAATCGCTGCGCTCGGGTTCTCCCTTGCCCAGCGGGTGATCCTGCTGGAACCGGAGATGACAGTTCCATCATCGAGCATCAGGATGGGCACCTCGTTGGTCCCGCTGAGCCTCTTCACCTCAGCCCTATCGGCCTTGCGCTGTCGCCAGGTCCAGGGCGAAGTCCTATAGCCGCTCACCGTCTTCAGCTCGTACTCATAACCCGCAGCGGCAAGCGCCTTGCCCGCTTTCGCGCAGGGATGAAGAAGACCTGGCCCAAACAACTCGTGCTTGCACGTGTAGAGAACCATGAGACCGGAAAACTCTATTGCCCGAGAACACCAACCTCCGCTTCTCCTCGCCTCTAGATGTAGTACATCCCCGAGCCGGCCTCCTCCGCCTCGCGGCGAGCGACCTCGGAAATCGTCGTCTGGCTGAAGACCTTGCGCAGGGCGGTTACCCCCTCTGCCCAGATGCCACCCGCCTCATCGGCCTCCTGGCCCACCTTTCCGTCGAGCGCTTGCACGACCTCGAGAACTGTTATTTCCTCGGCGGGGCGCGAAAGCGTGTAGCCCCCTTTCATCCCTCGGTGGCTGGTCAGCAGGCCATCGCGGCGCAGGGTCGAGAAGAGCTGCTCGAGGAACTGCTCGGGAATGGCCCGTCGCTCTGCCAGCTCCTTGATCGGCACCGGCCGCTCACCGGAGCGGGCAAGCTCTGCCATCGCGACGACGGCGTAACGGGACTTCGAAGTGACGGAGATCACGCGGTCCTTTCTACCGCACGTTCCGGACCCGGCCTGAATTCTTGGCGGGGTCTGGGCTAGGATCGACCATGTCGGCTTCGGGAGGCCGGGACGCAGCCTTCCCAACCTCGAGTGGATCGGAAGCAGCCCTGAGCGAACGCCCACACTGCCTTGTGATCGACGGTCATCCCCTGGTTCGCCTCGGCCTGCGCAGAGTGCTGGACGACGGATTCGAAGTCCATGAGATCGAGAGCCGCGAGGAGGCCCTGGATCTGATCCGCGACGTCGGCAGCTTCGACGTCGCGATCGTCGACATGCGCTTCAGGGCCAACGGCGGCTCCCCCTCCCTCAGTGGAGACGAGACGATCCGGGCTCTGCATCGTGCAGAGCCCTCGCTCGGCATCGTCGCCCACGGTGAGCGACCTGAGCGCCACATCGCGACAGCCGCCCTTCAGGCCGGCGCCACCAGTTACGTCTCCCGGACCGCGAGCGCAGTCGAGCTGCGCAAGGCGGTTGACGCCGCTCTCGGCCAGAAGCCCTTCGTCGATCCGGCCGTGCCGCCGAAGGGAAGCCGCGGCAAGCTGACCCGCCGCCAGCGTCAGATCCTCCAACTCCTCGCAAACGGCGAATCGACCACGGTCGCCGCCCGCGAGCTGGATCTCAGCGAGGAGACGGTGAAGACGCACACCAAGAACGTCTTGGCTCGCCTTGAGGCGAGAAACCGCACTCACGCAGTGGCGATCGCCTTACGCGAATCGCTGATCGATTAGATCCAGCCTCTGTCGCGCGCGGTGAGGACCGCCTGCGCCCTGTCCACAGCCCCGATCTTGCCGTAGACGTTGTGCAGATGGGTGCGGATCGTAGAAACAGAGAGCTGCATCTCCCCGGCGATCTGCTTGTAGACCAGACCCTCGGAGAGATGGCGCAGCACGTCCAGCTCACGCGCCGACAGGGGGCACGGCTCGCTGACGCGGGGAGCGTCTTGGCGCGGGTATGGGAGCTCGTAGAGCAGTTCGCGCAGCCCATCGCTCCCAAGCCCACAGCGCTCAGCCGCCCGATTCAGACGCTCCTGATTGACCGCCTCACCCTGCGAATAGTGGGCGATCATGTCCGCGGCGGCGACCATTGCCGCCAAGCCATCGGCGTCATCGGAATGATGGCGCTCGATCGCCACGGCAATCGACTGAGGGACATTCCAGCGGCGTGCCAGAACCCCGCCGACCAGAGCGTGGTCGATGCCGAGCTGATCTCGCTCTTCGCGTAGCCGCTGCTCCGGCGTGCGCATGGTCGCGTCGAAGAAGGTCTTGTAGCCGGGGTGCAGGCGGGAGATAACCAGACGACCGATGTCGTGCAAAAGCGACGCAACGGCCAGGGCGTCGCGCTCGGGCCAGCCGACAGCACGGCCAACCTGGTCGGCGACCCGCTGGGTGGCGAGGGCGTGGATGCGAAACCGCTCGGGTTTCAGCTCCCAGCCGCCGTTGGACTCGAAGAAGTCATAGATCGGAGCCGTGCCGGCAATCGCCAGTACGCCGGAGGGCTTCAGCACGTCGATCGCCTCCGGGACCGTCGCGATCCCCCCTGCGGCGACGCCGCTGCGATTGGCGAAACGCAGCACCGAGATAGTCAAGGCGACATCTGATTCGACCGCTCCGACCAGGTCGGCCACGCGTGCCGTCTCGGCAGTCGCGGCGCGCATCACCCGTTCGCGCGATTCGAGCAGAACGGGAAAGCGCTCGACCGCTTCGAAAGCCTCAGCCAGCCGACTGCCGGGAGCGGGGCGAGTGCCGCCTGCCCTGTCCGCAACATCGCCGGCGGTCGCCCGCCCGTTGGCCTCGGTGCTCTGCGTTTTGTCTGTCTTCGTCGACTGCATGCGGATGGGCGATCGAACCTACGCACAGCTCATCGGCAGTCGAGGACGTTCGGCTTAAACCCTCCCTCAGCACTATTGCTGAGGAATTCGGTCGATTTGTCCGATTTGGACCATTGAAATGGTCCAATTTGGTCGATTTGTCAGGGGAGACGTGCGATCGCGGCCTCGATACGGGAGAGCGATTCCTCCCGTCCCAGGGCCGCCAGCGACTCGAAGATCCCCGGCGAGACGGTGCTGCCTGTTATCGCGACGCGAATCGGCTGGTAGATCTTGCCGGCCTTGACGTCGAATTGAGTCGTCAACTGACTCAGAGTGCTCTCCAGCGATTCCGGGTCAAAGGCCTCGACGCTCCCGAGCGCCTCCCGCGCGGCTTCGAGGAGGGGTCGCGTTCCGTCCCCCATCACCTTGCGCCAGGCCTTCTCGTCATCGACGGGCGGCTCGAACAGGAACCGAATCAGGGGCCAAACCTCCTCCAGCGTCTGCGCTTTCTCCTGGGCGATCTCGCAAGCGGCCCGGAGGCGCTCGTCAGGCTCGCGACCGAGGTGGCACGCGACAGCTGCCGTGTACTCGTCCAGCGAAAGCTCCCGCATGAAACGGCCGTTCAGCCAGCGCAGCTTCCGTTCGTCGAAGATCGCCGCCGCCTTGCCCACATCAGCGACCTCGAAACGGGAAACAAGCTCTTCCGTCGACATCAAAGTGGTGTCGTCGTCGGTGCCCCAGCCGAGCAGCGCCAGATAGTTGCGCACAGCGGCGGGCAGGTAGCCGGCCTCGCGAAGCTCCTGCACCGAGGCGGCGCCGTGGCGCTTTGAGAGCTTCCTACCGTCGGGGCCGTGCAACAGCGGCAGATGCGCGTAACGAGGCGGCTCATGGCCGAGCGCGCGAAGGACCAGGAGCTGCTTCGGTGTGTTGGAGAGGTGATCGTCGCCGCGCACAACGTCGGTTATCTCCATCTCCGCGTCGTCGACGGCGACCGCGAAGTTGTAGAGGACCGAGCCGTCACCGCGGGCGATGACGAAGTCGTCGTAGCTGCGGTTGGGGAAGCGAACCGGCCCGCGAATCAGGTCGTCTACGACGGTCTCTCCCTGATCGGGAACCCGGAGGCGAACCGCGGCGCCGCCCTCGTCGGAGGGCTCGCCGCGATAGCCGCGATCGGTCCCGTGCTCCGCCTTCCACGCCTCCACATCCTTGGCGGTGGCCGAATCGTGGTAGGCGGCGCCGGAATCGAGCAGGCGCGCCAACGCCGCGGCATGGCTCTCGGCCCGCGAGGCCTGCGAGATCGGCCCCTCGTCCCAGCCCAGCTCCAGCCAGCGCAGTGCGTCGAGGATCTGCTCGACGTGCTCATCGGTGGAGCGTTCGCGATCGGTGTCCTCGATCCGCAGCACCAGCGAGCCGCCGCCGTGGCGGGCGGCGAGCCAGTTATAGAGTCCCGTCCTCGCTCCGCCGATGTGCAGCGCACCGGTCGGCGAGGGGGCAAAACGGAATCGGAGGTTCTCTTCGCTCATGTTGATCGGCGCGCATGTTTCCACAGCGGGCGGGCTGGACAAGGCGATCGGCCGCGGCGCCGAGATCGGCTGCGAGTCGATCCAGATCTTCCATCAGAGCCCGCGGATGTGGCGGCCGACCAAATATGGGCCTGACGACTTCGCCGCTTTCAGGGAGGCGATGGAGGACTCGCCGATCGAGGCGGTGGTGATCCACGCCGTCTACCTGATCAACTGCGCGACGAAGGATTCGGAGCTGCGCAAGAAGTCGCTGGCCTCGCTGACCCACGCGCTGCGAATCGGAGACGGGATCGGCGCCGCCGGGGTCGTGCTGCACCCCGGCGCGCAGAAAGGCGAGGCGCTGGGGCCGTCGATGAAGCGCGCCGCGAAGGTGATCTCCGCCGCCCTGAAGGACAGTGAGGGTTGCCCGCTGCTGTTGGAGCAGACCGCCGGTCACAAAGGATTGCTTGGACGCGACTTCGACCAGACGGCGGAGCTGATCGATCTCGCCGGCGGCGGCGAGCGCCTCGGCCTATGCCTCGACTCCTGCCACCTCTTCGTACAGGGCTACGACATCACCGACGAGGCTCGCCTGACCGAAGTGCTCGACGAAGCCGACGAGAAGGTCGGGCTCGATCGCTTGCGCTGCGTGCACGTAAACGACGCCGGCGCGCCGCTCGACTCCTGCCGCGATCGCCACGCCAACGTCGGCCAGGGAGAGATGGGCAAACAGGGCCTCGCCCCCTTCCTCTCAGAACCCCGCTTCGAGGGGCTGCCGGCGACCCTGGAAACCCCGGGGCCAAATAAGAAGGGCGCGGACAAAGGCGAGGTACAGGCCGCCAAGCGCCTGCGCAAAGTAGGACTCAAGCGCCGCCAAACGTGAGGGCCATCGACGCTCTCAAGGATTAACGGGGCATCCAACTGCGGTCTGAGCGCCGATTGATGTCCGGCGCTAACCCTTTACTGGAGTCGTGGACTCACAGCGTGAAAGGGATCCCGTTGACGAGCGCAACGAAATTCGGGCCTATGTGAGTGAGCGATTCGAACCGGACCGGCCGATCGCGTTCAACGATGGGATCGGACGCATACCGCCTGGACCGGCCAGAGGCTGGAAAGAGCGCGAACGCAAAGCAAGGAGCTGCAAAACATGTGAGGGGGATCTTTGGGTCGAGAACAGTGACGGGGAATACGTCCCTTGCGAGTGCCGCGGCCGTCGGTCGACAAGACGCGCTGTCAATCGCCTGCGAGCAGGGGGCTGGTGGCACGGCACGTCGCTCAGCTTTGCTGCCCCTCCCCTCGCTGCCATTCCAGTTCCGGTCCGAAATGCCGTGGAGGGGCTTTGTGCAGATGTGAAGCAAGGGCGCAGATCGGAGGGTCTTTGGATTGTTGGAGGGATCGATATGGGCAAGTCCGCCCTGTGCGCATATATCGGCCAGCGGCTTTATCCAACCGACGATGCGGTGGTCGAGCGTGCGGGAGACCTCTTCGCACATCTGCGCTGGCTTGGTGCAGTTAAAGGTGAAGTTGGCGTCGAGCGGAGAACCCGAAAGCTGTTGGAGACGCCTTTGCTGGTCTTAGACGACCTTGATCGACCCGTCCGATCGCATTTGCCACGGTCTCCGCTAGCACTTCGCGAAAGCTATGCCAGTCAGGATCTACTGCGCTTTGCGATGCTGCTCCGCGAACGACATGACGCGGGGCTTCCCATGGTGGTCACGAGTAGGTCGATGGCAGCCGACTGCACCGATCGGACCGCGGCGATCACTGGCCCAGACCTGGTGCGGGGACTGCTCGCCACTGCCTCTGGCGCAACGAGTCCCTTTGAGGACTTCCCCAGCTACTCGCGCGCGATGCTCGAAAGCGCCATGTGTGATCTTCGCGAAGCCTGCATTGCCTACAACCTGAACGAGAGTCAATCGGGCGCAGTCGCTGCGTAGGCCAATTTAGGCCGAGAAAATGTCTTTCGTAGCTTGCGCAAGCGAAGCAGCGGAATTTCGGCCTCTATCTCCGCCTCAACCCTCAGGATCCGCAAGGACTCTTTCCTTTCCTCCGGGGTTTCAGCGCGTTCGCGCGCTTGGCAAGCCTCTTCTTCCTCGGCTTCCATTCGAGCAACGATCTCGCCCAAGGACAGGTTGGGATTCACAGTGGGGGGCGCCCACCGCGACTTCTCTTCAACAGCTACTTGCCTTCGGGACTCGAAGTCCCTTATGAAGTCTCTTATATCGGCAAGCTCGTCGGCCTTGGGTCGGCGTGGCTTCTCCTCGTCTCGCATCGCACAGGAAGATCCCGACTGGACCGGACAGAATCGCCACTGCCGCCATACCAATCCCGCCGGTGTGTGATGGGGAGCCCGGTCATCCTCCGGGCGAATGTGGCCGAAGGCCGCGATATGCAATCTGTCAATTGCGCGGCGTCAGCCGCGCTCTATCTCTGTCGCCAAGCGCGCGAAGCGCGCGTGCGACGTCAATTCGCCCGGAGGATGACCGGGCTCCTCCCTCGGGGATTGGGCGCTATTTGACCTGTACGCCTGAGATCGCTCGGGAGATGACCAGGCGCTGGATCTCCGAGGTGCCCTCGAAGATGGTGTAGATCTTCGCGTCGCGGTGCATCCGCTCGACGGGGAACTCCCGCGTGTAGCCGTTGCCGCCGAGGATCTGGATCGCTCGCTCTGTTGCCCAGACGGCGACCTCGCCGGCCTTCAGCTTCGACATCGAGCCCTCTGCGTTCTCGAAGGTCTGGCCGCTGCGACCCATCCAGGCCGCGCGCCAGACCAGCAGGCGAGCGGCGTCTATCTCCAACTTCATGTCGGCCAGGGTGAAGGCGATCGACTGGTTCTCGACGATGGCCTTGCCGAACTGCCGGCGCTCTTTGGCGTATTCGAGCGCGTACTCGTAAGCCGCACGCGCGATGCCGAGAGCCTGCGCCCCAACCGTCGGGCGACTCGCCTCGAAGGTCTGCATGGCGGCCTGTGACTTGGACCGCTTTCCCTCTCGGACACGAGCCAACCGCTCGTCGAGCTTCTCTTTGCCGCCCAGCAGACACGAGCCCGGGACACGGCAATCGTCGAGGTGGACGTCAGCGGTGTGGGAGGCACGCAGACCGTGCTTCTTCACCTTGGCGCCCTGTTCGCAGCCCTTCGTGCCCGGGGGGATGACGAAGGCCGCGTGCCCGCGCGAGCCCAGCTCGCGGTCCACCGAGGCAATCACGACGTGCACGTTTGCGATGCCCCCGTTCGTGGCCCAAGCCTTTTGCCCGTTGAGCACCCACTCGTCGCCGGCCTCGTCGTACTTGGCCGTGGTGCGAATCGCTGAGACATCGGAGCCGGCGTCGGGCTCGGAGGCGCAGAAGGCGGCAAGCTTGACTTCATCGACGGACCCAAAGCACTGTGGGATCCACTCCCCCATCTGCTCGGGGGTCCCCTGTCCGAAGATTGCGGCGACGGCAAGCGAGGTGCCCATGATCGCCATGCCGATGCCGGCATCCCCCCAGAAGAGCTCTTCGTTGACGATCGGCAGCGTGAGCCCGGTGTCGTCGGCCCAGAACTGGCCAAGGGCCTCGAAACCGTAGAGGCCGATCTTGGCGGCCTCCTGGATCACCGGCCAAGGAGTCTCCTCGCGCTCGTCCCACTCAGCCGCCGCGGGACGCACGACGCCTTCGGCGAAGCCATGCACCCACTCCCTGATGTCCTTCTGGTCCTGGTTGAGCTCGAGGGTGAACTTCGGGCCGTCCTCCGGCGCACCGCCACTCTCTGTTGCCTCAGCCACAATCTGCTCTGCTTCTGCCACCGCGGGATTCTCAGTCATGGTTCGATGGTACACGGAACCGTGTAACCGTTTTCTTCGCCCCCGATCAGGCGTCGCGTAAATCGAAGGCTCGCAGACCCTCGGAACCGGCGTCGGAGCAATCGAAAAACCGAGGGTTGACGCACGAGTAGGAAGGCCCGTTTCCCTCGTAAGCGCGCTCCACCGAGAACTGGCAGTGAGGCAGAGGCTCCCCCGTCATCTTCACCCCGCCGAAGCCCCCCGGCTCAAGCACGGCGCCCAGCTCGACATCGGCGCCGAAAACCCCCTGCATGCAGCCCACGTACTGATCGCCGGTGAACATGTCGACATAGCTGTAGAGGAAGCGACAGCCCATCTCTACGCAACCCCGTGGCTCGATCAGCTTGTCGCAGAAGGCACGGCACTGCCGGCACTCACCGGCCCTCGACGCCCTCTCCTCTCGCTGGCGCGTAGCCATCCCAGGTCAGTGTAGGCACCGAGGGCCGTGCGCGCGAGGGGTCAAGCGGCCATCGCTTTGGCGCCGAGCAGGTGGTCCAGTTCCGCGCGCAGCCCGCTGGAGGGATTGACCCGAAAACCGTTGCCCAGCCGGATCTCCTTCGGCTTGCCCTCACCCGTGCGGATCGCCAGGTGCACGTCCGCCTCGCCCTTGTGGTGTTCGAAGACCGCCTTCAGCTCCTCGACCAAGCCAGGCTCGAAAGAGGCCGCGTCGATCACCAGCCGAAGGGGCTCTGCCGGCCCTGAAGACGCCTTGGTCGCCCGGGCGATCTCCTCGCTGTCGGGCTCGAAGCGCTCCGCCTCTTGAACCACCAGCTTGGTCTCGCCGCGTTCCTTGTGATCGATGCGCCCGCGCACGAGGACGACGGCGTCGGGAGCGATTACGGTGGCGCTCTCCGCTTGGTCGGCCTTGAAGACCAGCATCTCCACCTGGCCCTCGACGTCGTCGAGCGTCGCGAACATCATCTGGCTGCCGCTCTTGGTCCTGATCTTTTTACAGGCGGCGACGATCCCGCCGACCGTCACCCAGGAGCCGTCCGGCTTACCGCTCAGCTCCGCCAGCGAGCAGTCGACCCGGGCGCGCAGCGCCTCGCGCACCTCCGAGAGCGGATGCGAGGAGAGGTAGGTGCCCAGGGTTTCCTTTTCCAGCGCCAGCAGCTCGGCGCGATCAAACTCGGCGGCGGAGATCGGTGGGCGGTGCTGGGCGCCCCCGGAAGCCCCACCCCCCTCTCCGCCTGTCGCATCGCCGAAGTCGAATATCGAGCCTTGGCCCAGCTGGGCGTCCTCCTGGGCCTTCTGCCCCGCGGACTGGGCGGCGGGCAGCGCCTCAAGCATCCCCTTGCGGGTCGCGCCGGTCGAGTCGAGCGCCCCGCACTTGATCAGGCACTCGATCGCGCGTTTGTTCACGGCGCGGGAGTCGACCCGCTCGCAGAAGTCCCAGATCGAGGCTATTTCGCGATCTTCCCGCGCCCGCAAGATCGCCTCGACCGCGGCGTGGCCCACGTTCTTGACCGCGTCGAGCCCGAAGCGGATCGCCTTCTCGGAGACGACGAAGTCGTGATCGGAGGCGTTGACGTCGGGAGGCAACACCTCGATCCCCATCTCCTCGCAGCGGTTTACGAAGAAGGGAACCTTGTCCTTGGTGTTCATCACCGAGGAGATCACCGCCGCCATGTACTCGGCCGGGTAGTTGGCCTTCAGATAGGCGGTCCGGTAGGCGATCAGCGCGTAGCAGGCGGCGTGGGACTTGTTGAAGGAGTAGTCGGCGGCGGCCTCCATCAGCGACCACATGTCGGAGGCGACCTTGTTTGAGGTGTTTGAGGCGGCCATCCCCTCCATGAATTTGGCCTTCATCGTCGCCATCAGGTCGCGCTTCTTCTTGCCGATCGCCTTGCGCAGGTCGTCGGCTTCGGAGGGGCTGAAGCCGGCCATCCGCTTGGCGATCTCCATCAGCTGCTCCTGGTAGAGGACGCAGCCGTAGGTCGGCTCGGTGATCGGGCGCAGGCGCTCGTCGGGGTAGGTGACCGAGGAGGGATTTCGCTTGCCCTTCGCGTAGTCGGGGATGTAGCGCATCGCGCCGGGCCGGTAGAGGGAGACGAGCGCGACGATGTCGTCGAATCCCGTCGGGCGAACCTTCTTCATCGCCTCGCGCATGCCCTCGGACTCGAGTTGGAAGACGCCGGTGCCGTCGCCGCGCGAGAGCATCTCGAAGGTCTTGGCGTCATCCATCGGAATCGCTCCCATCTCGATCTCGACCCCACGCGAGCGGCGGATGATCTCGACCGCGTCCTCGATCACGTCGAGATTGCGCAAGCCGAGGAAGTCCATCTTCAGTAGGCCGATCTCCTCGATCGGGCCCATCGAGTACTGGGTGACGATCTTGTACTGGCGCTCGACCTTGCCGCCGTTGCCGGCGGCGCCGTTTACGCTCGCCGGCGCGCTGCGGTCCTCGGCGAGCTGCAGGGGAACGATCTCCTGCAGGGGACGATCGGCGATCACCACCGCCGCGGCGTGGATCGAGTTGTTGCGGATAATCCCCTCCAGGCCCTGGGCCACGTCGAGGATCCGTTTCGCATCGGGCTCTGAGTCGTAGGTCTGCTTCAGCTCCTGGCCGGGCCGCAGGCACTCCTCGAAGGAGGGGTTGCGGCCGAGGATGGGCTCGGGGATCTGCTTCGCGAGGCGATCGCCGGTGCCGTAGTCGAAGCCGAGCACGCGAGCCGCGTCGCGAGTGGCGGCGCGGGGCGCCATCTTGCCGAAGGTGATGATCTGGGCCACCGATTCGCGCCCGTACTTCTCGGCGACGTAGCGGATCACCCGCTCGCGTCCGCGGACGGAGAAATCGATATCGATATCCGGCATCGATTTGCGACCCGGATTGAGGAAGCGTTCGAAGAGCAGCTCGTTGGCGAGCGGATCGAGGTCGGTGATGTTGAGGCTGTAGGAGACGATCGAACCGGCCGCCGAGCCACGGCCCGGGCCGACCGCGACCCCGTTCTCCTTCGCGTAGCGGACGAAGTCCCAGACGATCAGGAAGTAGGAGGAGAAGCCCATCTCCTCGATCACACCCAGCTCGAACTCCAGCCTCTGGACCGCCTCCGCGGGCGGCGGGTCGCCGTAGCGGGCACGCAGGCCCTCGCCGGCGATCCGTCGCAGCATCGCCTCCGGCTCCTCGCCGTCGGGGGTCGGATAGCCCGGCAGCAGCAGCTTGCCCAGCTCGATGTCTACCTCGCAGCGCTCGGCGATCTCCAGCGTCGTCGGCACCGCCTCCGGCCACTCGGCGAAGGACTCCGCCATCTCCTCGCTGCTCTTGAGGAAGAACTCGTTGGTGTCGAAGCTGAGCTTCGGCGCCTCCAGGGTCGACTTGGTCTGGACGCAGAGCAGGGCCGCGTGGTTGTCGAAGTCCTCGCGACGCAGGTAGTGGACGTCGGCGGTGCCGACCAGTGGACGGTTCAACTCACGCGCGAAGCGCACGATTCCCTCGTTTGCCTTGTCCTGCTCGGCGATCCCGTTCTTCTGCACCTCGAAGTAGACCTGCTCTGGCCCGAAGGCCTGGATCAGGTCATCGAGGTGGGCGCGTGCGTCGTCCGGCCGCTCCTCGACCAGGCGGCGGCAGAAACGCGACTGCAGGCAGCCGGTGAGGACGATCACCCCCTCGGCATGCTTGGCGAGCAGATCCATGTCGACGTTGGCCTTGCCGCGCGAGAAGCCCTCGAGGAAGCCGGCCGATGTGAGCTTGACCAAGTTGGAGAAGCCGGTGTCGTTCTCGGCCAACAGCGTCAGGTGGTTGCGTTCGTACTTGGGTTGCTTCTTGACCGCCTCTCGATCCTCGACGAAGTAAGCCTCGAGGCCGACGATCGGCTTGATCCCGTGCTTGCGACAGGCCTTGTAGAGGTCGACCGCGCCGTTCATCACGCCGTGGTCGGTCAGTCCCAGGGCCGGTTGCCCCAGCTCCGCCGCCCGTGCCGCCATCGCGTCGATCTTGCAGGCGCCGTCGAGCAACGAGTACTCGCTGTGGGCGTGGAGGTGGGCTGCGGCGGGCGTAGTCACGCTCGCGCGATCATGCCAATCAGCTCAGATGGAGCGAGCCTCTTCTGGGGGACTTCCGCGCATCTTCCGTTGGATTTGGGACAGAGACCCCGGGGAGGGATTCCGCTTAACTTTTTCGGTGAGACGTGCGCCGGCTGTCCGCGGAGGAAACGCCGAAAAAGTACAAGACGCTCCACCCCTCCCCGAGATCTCCGTCTAACCGCAGACCCAGGCACTAGGCCCGGAATCGGCCCAGATCTGGGCGGCGATCGCGTCCTGTTCTGCCTTAGACGCTTCGTGAGGAGCGCCCTTACCGCCGTAGAGGGCCCAGGTCGAAGGGAGGATCTGGTAGGCGCCGCCGGCCCCGCTGGAGGGGTTGACGGCGCTGTAGTTGCCACCCGACTCGCACATCACGATGTCGGTGGGAATCGAGTACGGGCCCCCCAGCCAGCGTTCGACCGTCGCCTCGGCCGAGGCGCGGCTCGCCGCCTGCGCCGCCTCGATCTCCTCGACCCAGCCGCCGATCTGCGACTTAAGGGTCGCCAGCGAAGCCGAACGGGCAGCCGCAATCGACTGGAGATTGGCGGCCGCAGCCACGGCGCTTCGACGCACCGCGTCGATCTGAGAGCGGGCGGCGGCGAGTCGCGCGTTGTAGGCATCCACCCGCGCCTTCAGCTCGGCGACCAATTCCAGCTCGCGACGAACCGCGTTGCGCACCTGCTCGACCCTGGCAGCCAGCTGAGAGTCGGAATCCTCTATCTGCTGCAGATACTCGGCGCTGGTCACCAGGCCGCCGAAATCCCCGGAGCCGAGCACGACCTCGGCCGTCGTGGTCGAGCCGCTCTCATATATGGCAACGAGGCGCTGGGCCAGAGCCCGGCGGGATCGGCGCAAGCGCTTGCGCTCGACCGCCAGCCGCCGCTGCGAGCGTTTCACCTTCGCGCTCAGCTCTGCGGCGCGCTCCTCACCGGTGGCCAGCATGACACTGAGGCGCTGCTCTCGAGCCGACGCGGCGGCAGCCCGTTGCTCGGCCGCGGCCAGCTCGCTCTGCTTGGCCTGGAGGTCAGCGGCGAGCGCGCCGGCCTGGCTGCGCGCCTCCTGCACCTTCCCCTGGAGCGCATCGACATTCGCGGCGCCTGCCCAAGCGGAGGGCAGCAGTGCACACACAGAGACGGCTGCGCAAGCAAATGCCGCCAGCCGTCGACCTCCTGCCTCTGTCGCGTGGCTACGCGGCATGAAGCGGGCGAGACTAGCGAACTTTGTTAGCGAACCCTCACAAGTTGCCCATAACTCGCAAGGAAACTTGCGCCGCACCGCGCCCCTTCGGCCGGGTGTAACGCGTTAGACAGGACATAGCTGTCGAATGCGTTGCACCCCGGGTATCAGCCCTCGGGGACGTTGCGGGCGGCGAGGTAGGCGGCAACGCCGATCGCCACGACGGTAATCCCCATCCCGATGCGAATCGGGCGCCTGTAACGACGACGGGCGTAGGCGACGGCGAAACGGATCGCGGCCTTGCCGGCCTTGTTGTACATGCCTACTCCTTTTCCCCGCGCTGCCTGATCCTATGCGCCATCCGCGACTGCAGCGACCAGAGCTCGATGAAGCCGGGCGAGGCAGACTGCGAGAAGAGCCCACCGGACTCGGCGAAGGAAGCGAGGTCGGCGTCGTAGACCGCGTTGGGGGATGAGCGGGTGACGACACGTGCGCTGCCCTTGTAGAGCTTGATGCCGATCTCCCCCGTCACCTGGGTATTCACGGCGTCCATATAGGCGTCGAGGTCGGAGCGCAGCGGCTCCCACCAGAGGCCGGCGTAGACGAGGTAGCCCCACTGCCGATCCAGCTCGGGCTTGAACTGGTTCTGGTGAATCGTGCCGACCAGCTTCTCCAGCTCCCTATGGGCGGTGAGCAGGATCTCGGCCGCGGGCACCTCGTAGATGTCGCGCACCTTCAAGCCGACGATGCGATCCTCGATGTGGTCGACGATGCCGATGCCGTGACGGCAGCCGACCTCCGCTGTCCGTTCGAGCAGCTCGACCAAGCCCAGCCGTTCGCCATTCAGCGCAACCGGCACTCCCGACTCGAAGGAGACGGTGAGGACTTCGGCCTCGTCGGGAGCCTCCTCGGGCCGGGTTACCAGCTGAAAGACGTCGTCCTCGGGCGCGTGCCCAAGGTCCTCGATCCAGCGCCCCTCCGAGGAGCGCCCCCAGAGGTTGTCGTCGATCGAGTACGGCGCGACCTCGGTTCCCCCCTTGACCGGGATGCCGTGCTCTCGCGCGTAGGCGATCTCCTCCTCGCGACCCATCTGCCAGTCGCGCACCGGGGCGATCGTCTTCAACTCCGGCGCCAGTGTCGCGACCGTGGCCTCGATCCGCACTTGGTCGTTGCCCTTTCCGGTGCAGCCATGGGCGATCGTGTCGCAGCCGCTGGCCCGCGCCTGCTCGACGGCGAGCTGGGCGATCAGCGGCCGGCCCAGCGCCGTGAAGAGCGGATAGCCCCCGCCGTATAAGGCGTTCGCCTTGATCGCGGGGAGGATGAACTCCCCTGCGAATTGCTCGCGAGCGTCCACGACATGACACTCCAGCGCCCCCAGCCGCTTCGCCTTGTCCTCTATCACCCCGTAATCCTCGCCCGGCTGGCCGAGATTTACGGTGAGGCAGACGACCTCGGCGTCGTAGGAATCCTGGATCCACTTCAGCATCACGCTCGTGTCGAGACCCCCCGAGTAGAGGAGGAGAACCCGTTTGACCTCGGCGGGATCGGCCTCATAGCCGGCGGTGCGGGGGTTGTTGGTGGGCTTCTCGGCCATCGGGCCGGAAGTCTCGCACGCCTGCGCGCCTGCGCGTCTTTGCGACTCCCGCCACTGCCAGACTCCCGTCCTCGCCTCTCGAGGCTTGAACCTCCCAGACCCATGACAAGCGCCCCGGATACTCCAGCACCCAGAGAGTGCGACCTCGCCATCGTCGGCGGGGGCATTCTCGGCATGGCCGTGGCGCGGGAGCTGTTGGCTCGGCGGCCGGGAGCGCGCCTCTGCGTGCTGGAAGCAGAAGATCGGATCGGCCGTCACCAGACAGGGCACTCCAGCGGCGTCATCCATGCCGGCATCTACTACGAGCCAGGTTCGCTGAAGGCGCGGCTGTGCGTCGAAGGCGCGCGATCGCTGTATGCCTACTGCGAAGAACGGGAGATCCCCCATGAGCGCTCGGGAAAGCTCGTGGTGGCGACGACGGAAGGTGAGCTGGATCGCCTCGACGACCTGGAACGGCGCGGCCGGGCCAACGAGGTCCCGGGACTGCGGCGACTTGCCGGCGAGGAGATCGCGGAGATCGAGCCCCATGCTCGCGGCGTCGCCGCCCTGCATTCCCCGGCCACCGGGGTCGTCGACTTCGTCCGGGTCGCAGAGGCCTACCGGGAGGACGTAACCCGGGCCGGCGGGACCATCCACCTGGGAACCGCGGTCACCGGAGCGGCCCCGGACACGGGGAGCATCGCCCTCACCCACTCGCACGGCGTCACGGCCGCGGCCACGGCGGTCTTCTGCGCCGGCCTGTGGTCGGATCGGCTCGCGGTGTCCTGCGGCGCGCCCGCCGACCCGCGGATCGTCCCCTTTCGCGGGGGCTACCTGCGACTTAAACCAGCGGAAGCGGAGCTGATCCGCGCCAACGTCTACCCGGTTCCCGAGCCGGACCTCCCGTTCTTGGGCGCCCACCTGACCCGGGCCCTGAACGGGGAGGTGCTGATAGGGCCGAGCGCCCTGATGGCACCCGCGCGCGATGCCTATCGCCTCAGCACGATCCGAGCCCGCGACCTGGGGCAAACGCTCGGCTGGCCCGGGACCTGGCGACTGGCTCGCCGCCACTGGCGAGCGGGCCTGAAGGAGATCCACCACGCCGCCAGCCGCAGATCCTTCGTCGCCGAGGCGGCGCGCCTTGTCCCACAGCTGAGAGGAGCCAGGGTCACAGCGGGCCCCGCCGGCATCCGGGCGCAAGCTTTGGGACGAAACGGGGATTTGGTCGACGACTTCGTCGTCCACCGCACCGAGCGGGCCATACACATCCGCAACGCCCCCTCCCCCGCCGCCACTTCCTCGCTGGCTCTGGCTCGGCTGATCTCCGATGAGGTTGAGGCCCTGGAGCGGGCCAGGTAGGTGTCAAACTCCAGTGATGAAGCGCTTGGGTCGCATCGTCTCGATCATGCTCATCACCGCCGGCTTGGTGGTCCTCGCCGACGTGGGCATAACCCTGGCCTACAGGGAGCCGCTCTCCTCGATATACGGCTCGATCAAGCAGGGCGAAGTGGCCGACCAGCTGCAGAGCCTCGAAGCGAAGTACCCGACCCCCAGCGACCGGCGCGCCGTGGCAGACGTAAAGCTGCAACAGCGCAGAATCGAGATCCTGGCGCGGCGGTTCGCCCACCAGGTCGACACCGGCGACGCCATCGGCCGGATCATCGCCCCGTCGATGGACGGCCTGGACATAGTGGTCGTACAGGGGACCGATAGCACCAGCCTCAAGAAGGGGCCCGGCCATTACCCCGAGACGCCCTTCCCGGGCCAGGGAGGCACGGTCGGCATCGCCGGCCATCGCACCACATATTTGGCGCCCTTCCGGCATATCGACTCGGTCGAGAGAGGCGATCGCATCGTCCTGCGGATGCCCTACGCCACGTTCACCTATCGCGTACAGAAAACCGCGATCGTCGATCCGAGCGACGTTGGAATCGTCAAAGCCGTCGGCTACGAGAGGCTCGTGCTGAGCGCCTGCAACCCCCTGTACAGCGCTGCGGAGCGCTACATAGTCTTCGCGAAGTTGACCCGCCAGAGGATGGCGGACGGCGAGTCATCGACCTAAAGGCTTGTAGGCGACGAGCGTCAAGCTCTGGAGCCTGAGCGCCGCGCCTGCAGGCGACGCCAGCGGGCGGTGCGCAGCTTCGCCACCGCCTTGCGCATCGGGGGCCCGCCGAACCCGACCAGCGCCGCCGGCATGAACCGGCGGTCTCGAACGATCACCGACAGGTCGTTATGCATCGCGCGCCGCAGGGCCTGACGGGCCGCCTTCGCATCGCCCTCCTGAGCGCGATCAAGGGACTCCGAGAGCTCGATACGAGCCAGGCGCGCGCGCCTTTCTTCTTCACTCAGACGCAGATCGGGAGCCAGTGAGGAAACGAGCTCATCGGCGTGTTCGAGCATCCGGCGAAAATCGCGAGCGCGGCCGGGGCGAAAGGACATCTGCAGATCATGGGCGCGATATTGAGCGTCTTCGGCATCTATGCAGCCAACCCCGGTGTTGAGCACGACCCGCAGCCAAAGCTCCCAATCGAAGACCCGCGGGAAGTCTTCGTCCAGCCATGGACCCGCAGCTTCCAATGCGGTGCGCCGCAACAGCGCGCAATGCATGACGTCGACAACGGGCCGACGTTGCATCTCGGGCACTATCCAGTCGGGGGGCACCATCCCCTCCTTAAAAGGGGCTGGAAAGCGCGCTGTCTCAACCCCCCGTTCGTCAATGTCTGCATGACCGGAGATGACGAGCCCGCAATCGGGATGGGCTTCGAGGAAATCGATACGGCGGCGCAGGAAATCCGCCTCCCAACGGTCGTCATCGTGAAGAAAGGCAAAGAAGGGCGCCGTGCCGGCCTGGATCAGCGCCGTCATCACTCCCGGGGCAGAAATCGGCTCGACCTTGCGATAGTCGACCCTGCCGTCTTCCAGCAACGGTTGCAGCACCTGCTCGATCCGGCTGTCGCCTGAATCGTCGAAGATAAAAAGCCTGAGATCCCGGTGGCTCTGCGCGAGGACCGACCTGACGGCATCCTCGAGGAACCGAGGCTCACCGTGAGCCGGCATCCCAACGTCGACGAGCGACATGGCCTTATTACCCGGGGCAGCGATGACGCCAGCCTATCGCCGGGCCAGACGGTCAGGCCATAATCTAACCGACCCATTCATGACTCAAGGAGACGAACGCAGCGCCGAGAACCCTAGGGCCATGTCGAGTCGCGCGGTCATCCTTGCCGGAGGGAAAGGCTCACGCCTCAGTCCTTACACGACCGTGTTGCCCAAGCCGCTGCTGCCGATCGGCGATCGCGCCATTCTCGACGTCGTCGTCCGCCAACTGGCCGGCTATGGCTTCCACGACCTGACCCTCGCGGTCGGCTATCTGTCCCACCTGATCAAGGCCGTCATGGGCGACGGCTCCGAGCACGGCGTGCGGATCGAGTACCACGAGGAAGGCGAGCCCTTGGGAACCGTCGGGCCGTTGGCGACGATCGACGGGCTCGAGGACACCTTCCTTGCGATGAACGGCGACGTCCTGACCTCGCTCGACTACTCGCACCTGATCGACGCTCACCGCAAGGGCGGGCACGCGCTGACCATCGCCTCTCACCAGCGAACGGTTCACATCGACTACGGCGTGCTGCGCGTCGACGATTTGGGCGACGGTGAAACCAACCCCATCGTCGGATTCGAGGAAAAGCCGGAACTGCCATATGTAGTGAGCATGGGCGTCTACGCGTTCGAGCCGCGCGCTCTCGACCTAGTCGAGCCGGGCACCTACTCGGACATCCCAGACTTGGTCCTGAAGCTGATCGACGCCGGTGAGTCGGTGGGTTCCTACCTCTTCGACGGCTACTGGCTCGACATCGGCCGTCACGACGACTATGAGCTTGCAATCGAGCAATACGAGGAGCTGAAGCCAATGCTGCTGAAGGAAGAGCCGACCGCGACCACCGAGCCGACGTCGTGATCGTCACCGTTACCGGCGGAGCCGGATATGTCGGAGCGCTTGTCGTCGATGAGCTGCTCGCCGCTGGACACGACGCGCGCGTGCTGGACAGCCTCCTTCACGGTCAGGAAGCCGTAGCGGCCGACCTGGAGCAGCGCGGCGTCGAGTTGATTCGGGGTGACGTCCGCGACGATGACGCGCGGCGCCGTGCTCTGAAAGGCGCCGATGCTGTCGTTCACCTTGCCGCGATAGTCGGCGACCCCGCCTGCGCCCAAGACCCGGAGCTCTCGCACGAAGTCAACGTCGAGGGAAGCCAGAGGGTCATCGAGGACGCGCGCGAGCTGGGCGTCGAGCGACTCGTGTTCGCCTCCACCTGCTCCAACTACGGACGCATGGCCGATCCAAGCGTCCCGATCGACGAGACCGGCGAGCTGAGGCCGGTCTCCCTCTACGCGGAGCAGAAGGTGGGTATAGAGAAGTCTCTCCTGGGAGGGGCCGACAACGGGCTGGCGCCGACCTGCCTGCGCTTCGCAACCGTCTACGGGGTCGGCCCGCGGATGCGGTTCGACCTGACCGTCAACGAGTTCACCCGCGACCTTTGGGCCGGCCGGGAGCTGGAGGTATTCGGAGAGCGCTTCTGGCGTCCTTACATTCACGTCCGCGATGCCGCGCGCGCTGTGGTCACGGTGCTCGGCACGCCCGCCGAGGCAGTCGCGGGCGAAGTCTTCAATGTGGGCCGATCCGACGAGAACCACCGCAAGCTCGACCTCGTCGAGATGATCACGGAAAGGCTCGGCCGCGGCGATGTCGTGTTCGTCAGCCGTGACGAGGACCCCCGCGACTACAAGGTTTCGTTCGACAAGATCAAGGCAACGCTGGGCTTCGAACCCGAGCGTCGGGTCCCGGACGGAATCGACGAGACCATCGTCGCGCTGGAAGAAGAGCGCTTCGGCGACCCGTTTGACCCGCGCTACTCGAACACCTCGTGAACGAAGGGCCGCGGCCCCAGCCGCGGAGCATCACCCACAACACCCTCTTCCAGCTGGCAATGCAGCTGTTCGGGGCCACGGTCACCGCCGGGCTGACGATCTTCCTGGCTCGGGTCCTCGGCCCGGACCAGTTCGGAATCCTGGCTCTTGCCCTCAGCGTCGCCGGCTTGTTACTGCTCCCATCCGATTTCGGCGTGGCGCAATCGGCATCGCGCTTCGCGGCCGAGCATCGCGACAATCGCGAGGAAGTCGCAGAGGTGGTGGCCAGCGCGCTGCGCATCAAGCTCTATCTCGCATCGGCCATAACGATTGCCTTGATCCTGGCTGCCGGTCCGATCGCCTCCGCATATAACGAGCCCGAGCTGGTCTGGCCGATTCGCGCAATGGCGTTGACGCTGCTGGGCCAGAACATAATGGGGTTGTACGGGTCGGTGATGTCGGCGATTGGGCGCAGCGCGGAGGCCTTCCGCCTGACTGTCTTGAAGAGCATCGTCGAAGCGATCGCCACGGTGACACTGGTCCTCATCGTCGCGGGAGCCACCGAGGCCTCCTTGGGGCGTGCTATCGGCTTCCTCGCCGGAGGCGTCTTCTCCTTTGTGCTGGGTGCTCGCGTCCTGGGGCGAGAGGCGCTCGGCATCGGCATAAGGGAGCGCCACAGCACACGAAGGATCGCCACCTACGCGGGCGCGATCTTCATCATCGACGGTGCCTACGCCCTCTTCCAGCAGATCGACACCCTACTGATAGGGGCCATGCTCACTGTCAGCGCAGCTGGCCTGTTCCAGGCACCAATACGCTTGATCTCCTTCCTGCGCTACCCGGCGCAATCGATCGCCAACGGAGTGGCGCCACGCCTCGCGAGTCGTACCGGCGAGCGAACGGCCGAACCGTTCCGACGTGGGCTTCGCTACACGATCGTCTTCCAGGCGATGCTGGTGGCCCCGGTCCTCGTCTGGGCGGGGCCAATCATCAACTTCCTGCTCGGCCCCGCCTATGCGGAATCGGCCGACGTGCTGCGAGCCTTGGCGCCGTTCGTCTTCCTGTCCGGAATCGGGACGCTGTTGTCGCTCGGGGTCAACTACCTGGGCGAGGCAAGACGGCGGATGCCAATCGCCATCGGCACCATCGCGGTCAACTTCGCGATCGACATCGTGCTGATCCCGAAGATCGGGATCGTCGGCGCCGCAATCGGAACAGATATTGCCTTCGCCCTATATGTGGCGGGCCATCTGTGGGTCTGCTGGAGGATGATCGAGCTGCCCTTGCGCCCCCTGCTGGTCTCAGCCGCGCGCTCGCTGCTCGCGGCTGCGGTGATGGCCATACCGCTGCTTGCCCTGGGCACAGACACGGTGGCGGTGCCACTGATCTTCGTCGGCGGTCTTGTCAGCATCGCCGTCTATGTCGCCGCTATCGCCGTCACCCGCGAGGTGCCGGCTTCCGAATTTCGGCTCGTGCTTGACCGCGTCACCAACGCGCTCAAGTCTGCCGACTGAGCCTTCCCCCCATGTCCTAGCCACGAAGCTCGGCGCAGACGCGCTCGAGGTCAGGGGACATCCTCTCCACCGTCGCATCCCAGCTCTGGTGAATTTCGACTCGGCGTCTCGCAGCTGTGCCCATCTGGTCCGCCAGCGTGGGGTTGCTCAGCAGTCGAATCATCGCGTCGCCCAACGCCTCCGTGTCATCGGGAGGCACGATCAACCCCGTCTCCTCTTCCATCACAATCTCATCAAAAGCACCGACGCGGGTGGCTATGCAGGGCAATCCGTATGCCATCGCTTCAGCGATGGCCAGACCGTACGGCTCGAAGCGCGAGGGCAGGCAGAAGACGCGTGCGCTCTCATAGAGCGCCGCCATTCGCTCGCGTCCCCTGACCACACCGAGGACGTCGACTCCGGGCTCGTCGCGTGGAGCGTCCTCGGTGCCGACGATCGTCAGCCGTGCCTCGGGCATTTGCTCCCTCACACGACGGAACGCCTCGATCAATCGATCGCCACCCTTGCGCGACCAGTCGCGACCGACGAACAGAACGACCGGCTCACGTTCACGGGGCGAGAGTTTCGGCCTGAAGTTTGTGCCACCCCCAACGACACTGATTCGCTCCCGAGGAACTTCATAAAAAGACGCGATCGACTCGGCAGCGGGTGAGCCCATGGTGAATATATGCAAGGCATCCCCATACAGGTGGCGCTCCCAGGCGAAGATTCGCTGCAGGTCCCGAGACCCGACATCGACCCAGCCAGGCCAGTGAAGATGGCTCAACTCGACCGTATTGTCGATGTATAGGACATACGGACAGCCACGAGTTTGAAAAAGTCCGAACACCTGAACGACAAGATCGCAAGGCTCGCCGATTTGAGCCAGCACGCGTGCGCTGTTGCGCGAGCGCGCTTTCAGCGCAAGGGCGCGGTGCCAATTGAAGCGCGACCGCCAGCGTTGCCGTCGTGGATGGAAGGTCGCGCCGGCGATCGCATATCGCTGCACCTTGCTCAACTCCACTCCACCGCGACCAACGAGGGAATAGCGACGCCCCAGAGCGTCGAAGAGGAACTTGGCCGCAGCACCCGAGCCGATGGTCGGCGTGCTCGGATCGTCCTGAGCTAGACCGACCAGCCTCGGAGCGTTCATCGTTTCCTCCGTGGAATCAGCAAGCGGAAGCGAATATTGGCAGCGAGGGCACGCGCTTGGCACCTTCGCGACGCCCGATAGCCGATGAATCGCTCAAGCGCCAGTTCAAGCTGAGGGCGGGGCGCGACCAACATCATCGCCCGCAGCTGATCGATGTGTAACTCGTGATAGGCGAGGCTGGCGACATTCGTCACGCGATGAGGGAAAAGGTCATAGCGGGTCCACCAGCCAAGGTCCCAGCTGTCAATGGACGCCGCCAGCGAGTCGACCCCCACCTCGAAATCGCGGCGCGCCCCATCGTCACCGAGAGCGAATGCGACGTCGCCCAATCCCCAGAGCGCGAAGATCGCTCCGTTCAGGACATGGGACGGAGGCCTGGTCGGATACTCCTCGTAGAAAGGCCGGCCGTTGAGCAGGGTCCTTACCCCCCCGTCCGCGCTGTCAATCGCCAACGGCGCGAGAGCGCGCAGGGCAGCGTCGGCAAAGCGCTCCTCTCCCGTTGCTCGATAGAGCCTTGTCAGAAGGCTGGCGCCCTCGCCTTGAGCCATCGCCGAGACCCAGGGGGGTTGGAGGTCAAATGTGTGCGGGTAGGGACGTGTGTGGGTCCACTCGCCGCCCTCGCTCTGTCTGGCCAAGAGGAATTCGCCCGCACTCAGCGCAGCTCTGAGCCATGCCTCGTCCCCCCCATGGAGGAAATGCTCATATGCACCGAGTCCCCACTGGGCGAAGGCCACAAACAAACGGCTGTCGATCGGCTCCAACTCGGGAGGCGGCCAAGCTCGCGTGCGAGCCTTGACTCGAAAGTCGACGTAGTAGCCGGCCACCGAG
Source organism: Solirubrobacterales bacterium (assembly GCA_036381235.1). Lineage (GTDB taxonomy): Bacteria > Actinomycetota > Thermoleophilia > Solirubrobacterales > 70-9 > DASVDE01. The sequence goes on from DASVDE010000027.1 coordinate 66,953, forward strand.
CCCGGTTCTATTCGGCTGCCGACCGGTTGACCGAACGAGAGACTGAAACGGCTGGCGATGTGAGCCTGGGGAGCGATGGGATTGGGGGCGGGTTTTCCCTCCTCCGGCAAGCCAGAGCCACGTCGGAGGCCCACGATTTGAGGCTATCAATTGCTCTCGGACCGATTTGGCAGCAGGGCCGATCGCATGTAGCGTTGTTTGCTTGTCTCCAGACCAGAACAGGCGCCGCTCCCCCCGCCGCCGCGCAACCTACGTCGGACTCCTCATAGCCCTCGCGCTGTGCTGGTCTGCGCCTACGGTCGTAGCTCATTCCTTTCATGCGCAAGAGCCGGGCAGCCACGGAATCAAGGGGGTCAGCGAGAGCGAGCTGAGAGAGTTCGAGACATTGGTGCTGGGCCCGGAGCATGCGGCGGAGCACGCAATACAGCGAAAGGCGGAGCGAACCGATGGCCCGCCTCCTTCGTCAGAGCCATTGCGGATCGACGCGCTTGCAGCGCAAGCCCCTCTTGACGATCCGTCGATAGTCGGTCGCTGGAGCGCGCCATTCTCGATACCAGTATTTGCGATCAACGCGGTGGTGTTGCCGACGGGCAAGGTGATGTGGTGGGCCTATCCGCGCAATCCCAACCGGGTTGTTGGTGACCCCACCACTCCAAACACCGCTCAGGCATGGCTCTGGGATCCTGCGAATGGCTCTGTCAAACGAGTCGACCCCCCACTCGTGAAAGACCCCGTCGATGGGCAGATGAAACCCGCGAACATCTGGTGCAGCGGGCAATCGATGCTTGCCGACGGGCGCGTGCTGGTGACCGGCGGCAATCTCTCTTACGACGGCAGCGGGTTGGATTTCAAGGGCCTGAACAAGGTCTACACGTTCAATCCATGGAACGAGACCTGGACCGAGCAACCGGATATGCGCCACGGTCGCTGGTATCCGAGCCAAACGACGCTGCCCGACGGTCGGGCGGTGATCCTCTCCGGGTTCGACGAGACCGGAGGGGGCTACTCCTCGACCAACAAAGACATCGAGATCTTCACCCCCTCGCCCGACCTCGACGGCAGGGGAACAATCACCCTCCTCGGCGAGCGCGCGCAAGCCGGGACGCCACCCGACGGGGGCCTCTACCCCCACACGTTCGTAATGCCGAGCGGCCGCGTGCTGATTGCCGGGCCAGATCCAAATGACTCCTGGTTCCTGCGAGATCCGGGACCCACCAACACCTTTGCCTGGGACAATTTCCTGGGAACCGCAGGTCAGCACCTCTGGGGAACGGCCGTACTGCTGCCGGACGGCCCGGCCGGGTCGACAAAGGTCGAAGAGATCGGCGGCTCGAACCTGGTTAAAAGCCCGGCAGCACTGGCGACCTCCGAAATCATCGACGAAAACAACCTCGGAGCGGGTTGGCAGCCCGGGCCATCGCTCAACATCGCCCGCAGCCACCACAACACGGTCCTTTTGCCTGATGGCTCGATGGTCACGGTAGGCGGCGGGGTGGGACGCAGGGACCCGGAAGGACAGTGGGCGGCAGATCCCGAGCAACGCCAGGTCGAGCTCTACGATCCGTCGACGAACTCTTGGCGCCTGGGGGCCGCCCAGGCAGAAGCGCGCGCCTACCACTCGACAGCAGTGTTGCTGCCCGATGGCCGGGTCATCTCGGCGGGTGATGATTACAACGGCGGCATCGACAAAGACACGGCTGAGATCTACGAGCCCCCATACCTCTTCAAGGGCCCAAGGCCAACAGTCACAAGCGCCCCCGGCAGCATCTCGCTGGGCCAGTCGTTCTCGGTGGCAACCCCCGACACCGACATCGCCAAAGCAGTTCTCGTTGCCCCGGGCGCCACTACCCACGCCAACGACATGAACCAGCGCCTGGTTCCCCTCTCCTTCACCGAGCGCACAGGAGCAGTAGACCTTCTCGCACCCGCGAACGGATGGATTGCACCACCCGGCTACTACATGCTCTTCCTCGTCAACGATGCCGGTGTGCCTTCGATCGCGCGGTGGGTCCGGCTGGTGCCGGGGGCATCTCCTCCAGCCCCCGCCGGCCTCGTCGCCGCCTACTCCTTCGACGAGGGGTCGGGCACGACCGCCGCCGACTCCTCCGGAAAAGGAAACGCGGGGGCAGTCTCGGGCGCCACCTGGACCGCTGTCGGCCGCAACGGAGGAGCGCTG
>DASVDE010000028.1:0-10948 GCA_036381235.1 Solirubrobacterales bacterium
GAGCGCTACGCCGGCCTCGACAGGCGCCTGGTCGTGGTGCGGAGCGGCGAGGGCGAGTGGGCCGACCTGCGCGATCTGCTCGGAAACCTGCGCGCGGAGGGCGTGCGCGCCGTGATGTGCGAGGGCGGCCCGACCCTCCACGCCTCGCTGCAGGCGGAGGGGCTGGTCGACGAGCTCTTCCTGACGATCGCGCCGAAGCTCAGTGGCGGCGCTGGCCCGAGCATCCTCGAGGGGGCGCTGCCCGCCGCCGTCGAGATGGAGCTCGCCTGGCTGCTGGAGTCCGACGGCGAGCTCTTCGCCCGCTACCGGCGGGCCTGAGCCGCCGATCAAATACCGTTCCCTTTCCGGAGAGTCGAGGAGAGGAAACGATGGACTTCAAGCCCAGCCCCGAGGTCGCCGCGCTGCGCGAGCGCGTGCTCGACTTCATGGACGACGAGATCTACCCGCAGGAGCGGGAGATCATGGAAGCGCTCGACGCCGAGGTCGGCCCCGGCGTCCCCTACCCGAGGATCCTGGTCGAGGTGCGGGAGAGGGCCCGCTCGCAGGGGCTCTGGAACCTCTTCATGCCCGACGAGCGCTACGGCCCCGGGCTCAGCAACTGGGAGTACGGGCTGCTCTGCGAGGAGATGGGGCGCAGCCCCGCCGCCGCGCCGATGGCCTTCAACTGCGCCGCCCCCGACACCGGCAACATGGAGATCCTCGCCGAGCACGGGACGGACGAGCAGCGGGAGCGCTGGCTCGAGCCGCTGCTGGAGGGCAGGATCCGCTCGTGCTTCTCGATGACCGAGCCGGCGGTCTCCGGCTCGGACCCGACGCTGCTCCAGGCGCGGGCCGTCCGCGACGGGGACGAGTGGGTGATCGACGGCCACAAGTGGTTCACCTCCGGCGCCGTCGGCGCCGAGCTGGCGATCGCGATGGTGGTCACCGACCCCGACGCCCATCCCTACGCGCGGGCGTCGATGATCTGCGTGCCCACCGACGCGCCGGGCTTCAACCTGGTGCGTCCGATCCCGGTGATGGGCCACAGCGGCGGCCCCGGCCACTGCGAGATCCGCTACGAAGAGTGCCGAGTGCCGGCCGCGAGCCTGCTCGGCGGCGAGGGCCAGGGCTTCGTCATCGCCCAGGACCGGCTCGGGCCGGGGCGCATCCACCACTGCATGCGGGCGATCGGGACGGCGGAGCGGGCGCACGAGATGATGTGCCGCCGCGCCAACGAGAGGGAGGCCTTCGGCGGGCCGCTGGGCGACAAGCAGTTCGTGCAGGAGGCGATCGCCGCCTCGCGGATGGAAATCGACCAGGCGCGGCTGCTGACCATGTACGCGGCCTGGAAGATGGACACCGAGGGCAAGCGCGCGGCCCGGCAGGCGATCTCGGCGATCAAGATCGTCGCCGCCAACATGGTGATGGACGTGCTCGATCGCTCGATCCAGGTCCACGGCTCCCTCGGCATGACCGACGACACCCCCCTGGCCGCGCTGTGGCGCTTCAGCCGCATGCTGCGCCTGGCCGACGGCCCCGACGAGGTTCACAAAATGGTCCTCGCCCGCCGCGAGCTGAACCGCTGGGCAAAGCGCGCCGAGGCGGAGACCGAGGGCACCCTCACCGCGAAGCACGCCCCCCGGGCGATCTGAGCGCGGGCAAAGAGAGAGCCGGGCTCTCGCCCGGCTCTCTCTTTGGAACGATTGATTGCCTGGCGGTTAGCCGAGCAGGTTCAATACCCCGCCATAGATGCAGTTGGAGCCAGAATAGTTGACTCCGATCACCAGGCCTTCTGAGTTGGTGGAGATCGTTTTGCCGTCTGGCGCGAGCACGAAGCCCTGATCGATCGAGCCGTTGACGAACGTTTTGCCCGAGGTGATCTGGGTGGAGACCAACACCCGGCTGTCCTCCGCCGTGCCAGTGTCGAGGAATGTGGTCGGGCCGGTCAGGTCATTCTGCCCATCGAGAATCGAGCCGTCCTGAGTCGTCTGGCCGAGGATCCGCGCACGATCGTCGGTTCCTCCAACCCCCGTCGCGCACTGAGCCACGAGGGAAACCGCCCCGTTGGTGGCGAGGGTCTGCGACTGTCCAAAGTTCAGTCGCAGGAAGAACGGCAACTGCCCGGTCAGGTTCGCAGCCGTGGTCGCGTTCGTCGCCAACGGCACCTCGCCCAGCGTCGACTCGTTGACCTTGCTGCCGGTGACGGCGTTGTTCTTGATTTTCGCCGTGGTCACCGCATTTTTCTTGATCTTGCCGGCAGTTACCGCGTTGGCTTTGATCTGCTTGGTGCCGATCTTCTTCGCCGCGATGGCGGTGGCGCCACCGAGAATCAGAAATACCGCGATCGACGACATCACGTTCGCGTAGGTGAGGCGCTTGCGTATCTGCTTCACAGGATCCTCCTAGTTTGAGAAAGGGAAGGGTCGAGCGTACGCCCGACCCTCACTTCGAAACGATCTGGGACTAATGAGCGCAGAGAACCCAAACGTGAATGCTCACCGCTCCGCCAGAGGCGTTGTGGCCGCTGGAGCGCCAGCCGCCGGCCACCTCGCCATCGGCCATCTGGCTTGTGTCCGTGCTGCTCCGGATCGGTCGAGAGGAGAGGAAGGACAGATTGGCGGCAAAGATGTCCCAGGCTCCTCCACCGGAGATTGCTCGCTGGCCAGAGGGGCAATCCACGTTCGCTGACCCATCTGCGCCATTTGCCACGGAGACGGTCTCCGTCTCCACGGTGATCGTTCCCAGTTTGCTCGCTGTCACCGCGCCGTCGGCAAGCTTGTCGGTCGTAATCTCAGCGTTCCCCAGCTTCCCAGTAGTCACCGCCCCGTCGGCAAGCTTGTCGGTCGTCACCGCAGCATTGCCCAGCTTGTCAGCGCCGACTGCCCCATTGGCGATCTTGCCCGCCGCCACTGCCTGATCGGCGATCTTGGCTGTAACGACCGCGTTTTTCTTGAGCTTGCTCTTGGTGACCGCGTTGGGTTTGAGCTGCTTGGTGCCAACCGTGTTCTTGCCAAGCGCGGCGAATGCGGCACCGCCGCCGATCATCAGAAATACCGCGATCGACGACATCACGTTCGCGTAGGTGAGGCGCTTGCGTATCTGCTTCACGAGGGATTCTCCTTGGGTTTGAGAACGAGGACAGGACGGGCGACCCGCCTTGCAGAGAGCGCCTATGGCCCCCTACGGCTCTTTCGGTCGAGCCTTTCAGCCGGTTGTAGCGCTGTCAAGACAGACGGACGACGATAGGCGTCAGCTGCCGCGGCGCTCAGCCTCGTCCGCCGCTTCGGCCAGGCGCTCGACCAGGCGAGCGAACTGCTGAATGCCCTCGTCCGCCTTGCCGTAGGCGCCCGCCGCATAGCGGGCGTAGACGCCCTCGAGGATGATCGCCAGCTTCCAGTAGCCGAGGGCGACGAAGAAGTCGAGCTGGGAGAGGTCGCGGCCGGAGCGCTCCGCGTAGCGGGCGCGCAACTCCTCTCGGGTCGGGAAGCCCGGCGCCAGGTTCGCCGGTTGGCCGAGGGCGATCGTCTCCTCACCGCGCTCGGGCCAGTAGACCATCAGCAGGCCGACGTCGGCGAGCGGATCGCCGAGGGTGCACAGCTCCCAGTCGACCACCGCGGCGACCTCGCCTGTGGGCGAGAGGATCATGTTGTCAAGCCGATAGTCGCCGTGGACGATCGTCGCCCGTCCCTGCTCGGGGATGCGCGCCGAAAGGCGCTCGTGCACGTCGTCGATCGCCGCCAGCTCGCGTGTCTTGGACTTCTCCCACTGGCCATGCCAGCGGTGCAGCTGGCGGGCGACGTAGTCCTCCTTGCGGCCGAGGTCGCTCAGCCCGACCGCGTCAGGGTCGACCGCGTGGATCGCGACCAGGGTGTCGGCGACCCGCTCGCCGATCGCGCGGCGATCGGATTCCTCGGGGAATGCGTCGGCCTCGGCCAGGCCGCGCAGGATCGGTCCATCGACGAACTCCATGACGTAGAACGGGGCGTCGTTGACGCTCTCGTCTTCGCAGAGCCCCACCACCGGCGCGACAGGCACCGGTGTCGGCCCCAGCGCCGAGACCACCTTGTGCTCACGAGCCATGTCGTGCGCGGAGCCCAGCCTCTTGCCGAGTGGTGGCCGCCGCAGCGCCCAGCGCCGCCCGGCGGCGTCACTGACCCGGTAGGTGAGGTTCGAGTGCCCGCCGGAGATCCGCTCGAAGGCAAGCGGCCCCTCAGCCTTCGGCACGTTCTCCGCAAACCAACCCTCGATGCCCGCCCGATCGATCCCCTCCGGGACAGCGGCGGCGCCGTCGGCGGTGCCTGTAGCCTCGTCGCCCATAGTGGGGCAAGCATATTCTCGAAGAGGTAGGCGCTTGAACCCATCGCTCGCCAACCGGCTGACGATCGGCTTTGCGATCGCCTTCGCTCTGCTCGCCGGCCTCGCGGTGATCGGTGTGGGGCGGTTCTTCCAGGAACGCCAGGACTTCGAGAACGCAACGGCCCGCTCTTACCAGCGTGAGGCGACCGCGTTGGTCCGCCTCGCCCAGGGAGTGCACCCAGCAGCCGCGCGGGAGCGAATCTCCGCCGAGCGCCGGCAACGCCGGCAACTGCGCGCCAACGTATCCGACGACACGCGCGACACGGCGATCCTGGTCGGCGCTGGTCTGGTCGCGGGCCTGATCGGCGCCGTGCTGCTGTTCGGCGGCCTGATCACCTCCATGCGCCGGCCCCTGGAGGAGCTGGTCGATGCCTCCAGGCGCCTTGCGGACGGGGACCTCGACACCCGGGTGAAGGTGGGTGGCCCGGCGGAGACGGCGGCTCTCGGCGCGGCCTTCAACGAGATGGCCGGCGAGCTCCAGCGCGAGGCCGGTCGGCGCGACCAGCTCGACCGCATGAAGGACGAGTTCGTCCTCACCGCCTCACACGAGCTGCGCAGCCCGCTCACCTCGGTGCAGGGCTTCGCCGAGCTGTTGATGCTGGAGCGCGAGCGACTCAGCCCCAAGCAGGTGGAGACGGTCGAGATCATCCTCGACAACACCCGCCACCTGGTTCGCCTCCTCAACGACCTGCTCGACCTGGCGCGCAGTGATGCCGGGCGGCTGGCGATCAAGCCGGTGCCGACCGAGGTCGGGCCGCTGATCGAAGACGCAGCGCGCACGATCCGAGCCCAGACCGAGGCGGGCGGGCAGACGCTTTCGACCGAGATCGAGCCCGGGCTGCCCCGGGTCAGAGTCGAGCCCGACCGGATTCGCCAAGTACTGGTGAATCTGCTTACCAACGCGCATGAGTACTGCCCCGCCGACGCTTCGATCTTGGTCAGGGCCGTGCGAGTAGGTGATGAAGTGGAGATCGCCGTGATCGACGACGGGCCGGGGATCCCCGCAGAGCAGCTGGAGCACATCTTCGACCGCTTCACCCGCGGCGACGCCGGACTGACCCAGCGGGTCGGCGGCACCGGCCTCGGGCTGGCGATCTCCAAATCTCTCGTAGAGCTGCACGGCGGCACGATCGCCGCCGACTCGACCCCCGGCGAAGGCGCCACCTTTCGCGTCCGCCTCCCGGCGCCGACCGGCTCTTCCTCCCAGAGTCCCAGTCCGACCGCGGCAGAGAGCGGCTGATGGCCAGGGTCCTGGTAGCCGACGACTCCGAGACCATCCTGTTGCTGATGCGCACCCGGCTCGAGATGGCGGGCCACGAGGTGCAGACGGCAGTCGACGGTCAGGAGGTGATGGACACCCTGCACCGGAGTGGCGGCGAGGCGCCCGACGTCCTCCTGCTAGACGCGATGATGCCCCGCAAGTCCGGCATCGACGCCCTGCGCGAGCTGCGCGCCGAGGGCATAGAGACCCCCGTTCTGATCGTCAGCGCCCACCAGGAGGCCGAGGACGCGACGACCCCCGCCGACCTCGAGGTCAGCGGATACGTCCCCAAGCCGATCGACTTCGAGGCGCTCTTCATCACCATCGAGAAGCTGACCGCCGAGTAACCACAAGCCAAGAGCCGGGGCGTCCCCTCAACTGACGGATACTCAAAAACGCCGCCCCCATAAGGGCGGCGTTTTGTCAGGGGAGGGGATGCCCCGGCTCTAGCTCTTGGCGATCTCGAGTCGGATCTCTTTGCCTTTGAGCTTCGTGCCGTCGAGGAACTCGACGGCCCTGTCCGCTTGATCCGGGGCGATCTCTATGAAGGAGAAGCGGTGCAGAACGCGGACGTCCTTCACCGAGTCGTCGGGGACGACCGCGCCCTCACGAAGAGCCCAGCGCAGATCTTCCTCGGTGATCCCGCTGCGCTCGCCCCGGTTGACGAAGAGCTTGACCGCCTTGCCATCGCCGCTGTCGCTGGACTTGGCGCGCTCCCGCCGCCGTGGCTTCGGCGCGTGCTCGAGGCGCTCCTCCGGGCTCTCCCACTCGTCGATCGTCGTCTTCACGTCGCGCTCGATGCGGCCGATCTCGTCGCGCTGGGCAGGGGTGACAAGGGTGATCGCGCGGCCGGTTCGACCAACCCGCCCGGTCCGCCCGATCCGGTGCACGTAGACCTCGGAGGAATCCGGCACGTCGAAGTTGATGACGTGGGTGACGTGCTCGATGTCGAGCCCGCGGGCGGCGATGTCGGTAGCCACCAGCAGCTTCACCCGGTGGTCCTTGAAAGCGATCATCACCCCGTCGCGGACGCCCTGGCTGAGGTCGCCGTGCAACGCCTTCACGTCGAGCCCTTTGTCCTTCAGCGTCTTCTCCAGCTTCGAGGCACCGATTTTTGTGCGAGTGAAGATGATCGCCTGCTCGGGGTCCTCCGCCTTCAGCAGCTCGACCAGACGCGCCGCCTTGTCCTTGGCCGGAACCTCGACGAAGGCCTGGGCGATCGCGTCGACGGTCAGCTTCTTCGGCGTGATCCGAATCGTCGTCGGGTCATACATGTAGCCCTCGGCGAGCTTCTGGATCGGCGGCGGCATCGTCGCCGAGAAGAGCGCCGTCTGCCGACCGCTCGGGCACATCCGCAGGATCTTCTCGACGTCCTCGATAAAGCCGAGGTCGAGCATCTCATCGGCCTCGTCGAGGACGATGTAGCGCGCCGCGGTCAGCACCAGCGAGCGGCGGCTCATCAGGTCCATCATGCGGCCGACGGTGGCGACCACCACGTGGGCGCCGGCCCGCAGTTGCGCCTGCTGGGAGCGGATCGGGGCGCCGCCGAAGACGGCGACGATCTCGACGTCCAGGTGCTCCGCGTAGGCGCGCAGCGCCTGCGTCACCTGGATGCAAAGCTCGCGCGTGGGAGTGAGGACCACAGCCTGGACCTCGTCGTTGGCGGGATCGAGGTACTGGAGGAGGGGAAGGCCGAAGGCGGCGGTCTTGCCGGTGCCGGTCTGGGCCTGGCCGATCACGTCATGGCCGCCGAGCAGCTCGGGTATCGCCTGCTCCTGGATCGGCGTCGGCTCCTCGAACCCCAGCTCGTCGAGAGCCTGCTGGATATCGGGGGAGAGCCCGAGCTCCTTGAAGTTCACTTCGACGGGTCCAAGAGGAGCTTGCCGCTGGTGCGGCGCTCGGTCAAGTCCTCGTGGGCGCGCGCCGCCTCGGAGAGGGGATAGACATCGCCGACGGTCACCTCCAGATCGCCGGAGGCGACCGCGCCGAACAGCTCGCCGATCATCGGCGCGACCAGGTCGCGCCGCAATAGCAGGTGGGCGAGCCAAAAGCCGATCACCGACTTGGAGCCGCGCAGCAACGCCGCGGTGGAGACCTCCCGCTGCTCGCGCGAGGCGATGCCGAAGACGACCATCCGCCCAAGCGGCGCCAGAGCCGAGAACTCGGCATCGAAGGCAGCGCCACCGCTCATGTGCAGGACCGCGTCGACACGCTCGCCACCGTTGGCATCGAGGATCGCCTCCTTGAGGTTCTCGGCGCGTGAGTCGACCGTCGCATCGGCGCCGAGCCGCTCGACCAACGCCCGCTTCTCCTCGCTGGAGGCGAGCCCGATCACCTTCGCCCCGGCGCGCTTGGCGAGCTGGACCGAGAGGGTGCCGGTGCCACCGGCCGCCGCCTCGACCACGATCGACTCCCCCGTCTCGACCCGCGCGCAGCGCTGAACGAGCGCCATCGCCGTCAGGCCCTGCAGCAGCAGCGCCGCGGCCCGGTCGTCATCGACCTCGTCGGGCACCGGCACCAGAAAGGGCTCCGGCACCGCGACCTTCTCGGCATACCCACCGGAGGCGAGGATCGCGGCCACCCGTCGCCCGTCCGGCGTCCGCCCGCTCACCTCGGCCCCGGGAATCAGCGGCAGCTGCTGCTCGGCCAGGTAGTCGTTGCGCGTCGCATGGGTATCGGCGAAGTTGATCCCGCTCCGGGCGACCTCGACCAGAACCTCCCCGTCGCCGGGCTCGGGCTCGTCGACCTCGACGTACCGCATGACTTCAGGGCCGCCGAACTCCTCGATCTGAATCGCCTTCATCGACGGCGAACCATATTCGGCGGGGGGAATCGACCCTTGGTCCCTGAGGAGGGGATCGGGGGGTGTCTCCCGCGCGCGGCGCTACCCGAAGGGACAGCGCGCGGGAGACACCCCCCGATCCCCTCCCCGATCCAAGGTCAATAACCTGCCCGGTCCATGTCATTGACCGTCGTCGGATCCATCGCTTTCGACTCCGTGAAAACCCCCTTCGGAGAGCGCGAGCGCATGCTGGGCGGCGCCGCCGTCCACTTCGCCCTTGCCGCCAGCTTCTTCACCGAGGTGCGCCCGGTCGGGCCGGTGGGCGACGACTTCGGGGCCGAGCAGTTCGAGGTGCTGGAGAGTCGCGGCGTCATCACCGACGACATCGAGCGGGTCACCGGCGGGCAGTCCTTCTTCTGGCGCGGCCGCTACGAGTACGACCTCAACGTCGCCCATACCGAGGACACCCAGCTCGGCGTCTTCGCCGAGTTCGAGCCGAAGCTCTCCGAAGGCTCGAAAGCCGCCGACACCCTCTTCCTCGCCAACATCCAACCCGACCTGCAGCGACAGGTCCGCGCCCAGTGCGCCCAGGCGCGCTTCAGCGGGCTGGACTCGATGAACCTCTGGATCGACACCGCCAAGGGCTCGCTGATGGCGGCGATCGCCGAGGTCGACTGCCTGATCGTCAACGACGCCGAGATCCGCATGTTGACCGGGGAGTCGAACCTCGCCCGCGCCGCCCGCGCCGTGATGGGACACGGGCCTCGCGCAGTCGTCGCCAAGCAGGGGGAGTACGGAGCGGCGCTGTTCACCGAGGACGGCTTCTTCGCCCTGCCCGGCTTCCCGCTGGAGGACGTGCGCGACCCGACCGGCGCCGGCGACAGCTTCGCCGGCGGCTTCCTCGGATACCTCGACAGCCACGACGGCGATCTCGACGAGGCCAGTCTGCGTCGCGCCATGGGCTACGGCACGGTGCTCGCCTCCTTCAACGTGGAGGAGTTCGGCACCGAGCGTGTCTCCCGCCTCAGCCGCGAGGAAATCGACGCTCGCCTGGAGACGCTGCACGGGATGACCCAGTTCGAGCCGTTACCCACGACTTAACGACGAGCAAGCCCAAGCTGCGAGAATGCGGGCTCAGGTAATCCCAGCCCGAGGAGTCGCCAATGGCCACCGAGCAGCAGACCAGAGATGCAGCCGCTGACGGCGCCGCCCCAGGCACGGAGTCGCTGACTGTCACCGACAACCGCACCGGGCAAACCTACGAGTTGCCGATAACCGACGGCACGGTACGCGGCATGGACCTTCGCCAGATCAAGGTGAACGAGAACGACTTCGGGCTGATGTCATACGACCCGGCTTTCACCAACACAGCCTCCTGTCGCTCGGCGATCACCGACATCGACGGCGAGGCCGGCATCCTCCAGCACCGCGGCTACCCGATCGAGCAGCTCTGCGAGCGCTCCAGCTTCCTCGAGGTCGCCTACCTGCTGATCTTCGGCGAGCTGCCGACCGGCCCCCAGCTCGATCGCTGGACCCACGACATCACCCACCACACCTTCGTCCACGAGGACCTGAAGGAGTTCTTCAAAGGCTTCCGCTACGACGCCCACCCGATGGGGATGCTGCTGGCGGGAGTGGGCGCGCTCTCCACCTTCTATCCGGACGCCAAGCAGATCGACGACCCCGAGGAGCGCTACATGGCGGCGGTGAGGCTGATCGCCAAGATGCCGACCCTGGCCGCGTTCTCCTACCGCCACAACATGGGGCTGCCCTACGTCTATCCCGACAACGACCTCAGCTTCGCCGAGAACTTCCTCTCGATGATGTTCAAGAAGACCGAGGTCAAGTACGAGCCCGACCAGCGCCTGGCGCGGGCGCTCGACGTTCTCTTCATCCTCCACGCCGACCACGAACAGAACTGCTCGACCAACGCGGTTCGCGGTGTCGGCTCCTCCGGGGTGGACCCCTACTCGGCGGTCGCGGCCGGAGTGGCGGCGCTCTACGGGCCACTGCACGGCGGCGCCAACGAGGCCGTGCTGCGCATGCTGCGGCGGATCGAGTCTGTCGACAACATCCCGAGCTTTCTGGAGCGCGTGAAGTCGCGCGAGGAGAAACTGATGGGCTTCGGGCACCGGGTCTACAAGAACTACGACCCGCGGGCGCGGATCATCCAGCAGCACATGGAGGAGGTCTTCGAAGCGACCGAGTACAACGCGCTGGTCGAGATCGCCCGCGAGCTGGAGAAACGGGCGCTCGACGACGAGTACTTCACCTCCCGCAAGCTCTACCCGAACGTCGACTTCTACTCGGGGATCATCTACGAGGCGCTCGAGATCCCGACCGAGATGTTCACGGTGATCTTCGCGATCCCGCGCACCGCCGGCTGGATCGCGCAGTGGCTCGAGATGCTCGAGGACCCGGAGCAGAAGATCGCCCGGCCGCGGCAGATCTACACGGGACCGCGCGACGTCGACTACACGCCGATCGACAAGCGCGATGGCCCGGAGAAGATCACGAACGAGCACCTGCGCCGGCCCGTCCGCAAACGCCGCGGCGCGTAGGCCAAGGGC
>DASVDE010000029.1:0-84527 GCA_036381235.1 Solirubrobacterales bacterium
GCGACGTCGAGCGTTCCAATGAAGGAGAACCCGATGAGTGACAACGCCGAGACCGCGATTCTCGCGGGAGGCTGCGCTTGGATCATGCAGCAACTGCTGCGCCACCCCGACGGGGTCATCTCCACGCGTGTGGGATGGACCGGCGGCGAGGGCGACAACCCGACCGAGGAGAACCCTCAGGGTCACGCCGAGGCGGTCGAGGTCGTCTTCGATCCAGAGCGGCTCTCCTATCGGGAACTACTCGAGTACTTCTTCCAGGTCCACCGGGCCGACCTTGGCGAAGATCTCGTCGGCTCCATCTACCGCTCGGAGATCTTCTGCACCAGCGACGAGCAGCGCCGGGTGGCGGAAGAGACGATTCGCGATGTCGACGCCTCGGGCTACTGGCTCGGCAAGACCGTGACCAGGGTCAGCGAGGCCGGTCGCTTCTGGGAGGTGGAGGCCGAACTTCAGGACTACCTCCAGCGCTATCCGGACGGCTGCAAGCCGCCCTTCCGTCGGCAGAGCGCCGAGGCTGCCAACCGCGAGGCCGCGACTTCGGCCCCGAGCAACGTCTAATCCTCGCGGCCCGGCTCCTGCCCGTCCTCGTCCTCGTCCAGCTCCTCGTCGCCCTGCTCCAGGGCGGTTTCGGAGACGGAGCCGGCGGAGCCCGGGTGGTAACGGGTCTGGAAGCTCTCCAGCAGCTGGTCGCGGCGGTCCTCGTCGACGGGGACCTCGTCGGAGACGCGCACCCAGTCGGCCCCCTCGTAGTCCTCCATGTTGAAGACCTCCTGGTCCAGCGAGGTGGAGTCGTCGACGACGACCAGGACCTCGGTCTGCGGGTTGAAGTAGGTCCCCGGCTGCATCAGCAGGTCCTCGACCTCGAAGACGTTCTCGTCGGCGGGCAGCGCCATCACCCGGATCCTATGAGATCGGCGAGCTGCCGCTCGGTCTCGGCCTCGACGTCGAGCGGCTCTTCGCCGCGGCGCATCCGGCGTTCGTTGCGGGCCACGACCAGCTGGCGCACCTCGGCCCGCAGGGCCTCATCGGCCTGCTCCTGCCGTGGCGGCAGGTCGAGCAGCCGGGCGACCTCGGCCTCGACGTCGAGCGGCGCCTGCCCGGCGCGCGTCCGGCGATAGGACTTGGCCTCGAGCATCTGCCTCGCCTCCGCCGCCTGCACGCGCCTGTCGACCTCCGGCTCAGGCGCCCGCGAGGGGGAGGGCGGCAGCTCCTGCTCGATCGCGAAGCGTCCCTTCCCGATTCCCCTCCAGGCGGCGCCGGAGCGGGCGAAGCTGAAGGCCGCGATGGGCACCACGGCAACCATGATCAGGATCAGCACGGTGCCGTTGTCGACCGCGGTGGCCAGCGTCGGAGCCATGGCCCAAGGGTAGGCCCCAAGCGCAGCCTGCGGAAGGGACTTCGTCCCGCGCGCATCGCGGACGCATCCGGTACCCTTGCTCTTGGTTGACTGACCAGTCAATCGGGCACAACTCCCACCGATCAAAAGGAGCTTCGAGCAGTGGTTGACTTCACCCTGACCGACGAGCAGAAGGATCTGCGCGAGCTGGCGCACAACTTCGCGGAGAAGGACATCCGCAAGGTCGCCTGGGAGTACGACAAAGAGGGGACCTGGCCGCAGGACATCATCGACAAGGCCTGGGAGGTGGGGTTGATGAACACCCACATCCCCGAGGCCTACGGCGGCCCCGGCCTCGACTACGTCTCCGGCTGCCTGATCGAGGAGGAGATGGGCTGGGGATGCTCGGGCATCGGCACCAGCCTGATGGCCAACGGCCTTGCCTCGGCGCCGATCACGCTCGGCGGCTCCGAGGAGACCAAGAAGAAGTACCTGGGGATGCTCTGCGAGGAGCCGAAGCTCGCCTCCTTCTGCCTGACCGAGCCCGACGCCGGCTCCGACGTCTCCGGCATGAAGACCCGCGCCGTGAAGAAGGGCGACAAGTACGTCATCAGCGGCTCCAAGTGCTTCATCACCAACGGCAGCTACGCCGACTACTTCACGGTCTACGCCAAGACCGACCCGGAGGCCGGCCACCGCGGCATCAGCGCCTTCGTCGTCGACGCCGACTCCCCCGGGGTCACGGTCGACAAGAAGGAGGACAAGATGGGCCAGCGGGCCTCCAACACCGCGACCATCTCCTTCGACGAAGTCGAGGTCCCCGCCGAGAACCTGCTGGCCGAGGAGAACAAGGGCTTCAAGCTGGCGATGATGACGCTCGACCGCACCCGTCCTGGCGTCTCGGCGATGGCCGTCGGAATCGGCCGCGCCGCGTTCGAGTACGCCGCGGAGTACTCCAAGGAAAGGGTCCAGTTCGGCGTCCCGATCGCGATGCACCAGGCGATCCAGTTCATGATCGCCGACATGGCCACCAAGATCGAGGCCGGGCGCCTGCTCACCTGGCAGTCGGCCGCGCTGCTCGACAACGGCCTGCGCAACACGCTCGCGTCCTCGCACGCCAAGCGCTTCGCCGCGGACACCGCGATGGAGGTCACCACCGACGCCGTGCAGGTGTACGGCGGCTACGGCTTCATCAAGGAGTACCCTGTCGAGAAGCTGATGCGCGACGCCAAGATCATGCAGCTCTACGAGGGCACCAGCCAGATCCAGCGCCTGGTGATCGCCAAAGAGGTGCTGCTGCCGCGCAACATCGACGAGACGACCCCCGAGGCCGAAGCAAAGGCCAAGGAAGCCGAGAACAGCCAGGCCGAGCAGGCGGCCGCTACGGTCTAGAGATGTCGGTTCGCGAGCGCGCCGCCAGGGGAAAGGCGGCGCGCTCGCGGGCTCCTCGCTCGGGAATCGCCGAGTGGGAGCCGCCTGCCGGCCGGGCTGACCCGGTCGCCCTGCTCGAGGAGCAGGGGCGCGATCGCGTTCCGGAGCTGCTGCCGATCCGCTACGGGCGGATGGCCGTCTCCCCGTTCACCTTCTTCCGCGGCGCCGCCGCGGTGATGGCAGCCGATCTGGCGCCGGCGCCCACCTCGGGCTTCGGGGTGCAGGCCTGCGGTGATGCCCACCTCTCCAACTTCGGCACCTTCGCCGCCCCCGATCGCCGGCTCGTCTTCGACCTCAACGACTTCGACGAGACGCTGCCCGCGCCCTGGGAGTGGGACGTGCAGCGGCTGGTCGCCAGCTTCGAGATTGCGGCGCGGGAGAACGGCTTCAAGCGCAAGCAGCGCCGCGCGGTGGTGGCGGTGGCGGCACGCGAGTACCGCGAGGCTATGCGGCGGTTTGCGGCGATGCGCAGCCTGGAGGTCTGGTACGCGCGGGTCGACGTGGAGGCGGTGATGAGCCACGCCCGCTCGCTCGGCGCCAAGGCGGTGAAGAGGGTGGAGAAGGGAGCCGCCAAGGCGCACGCCAAGGACAGCCTGCGGGCGCTCGACCGGCTGACCGAGAAGGTCGACGGCGAGCTGCGGATCGTCAGCCGCCCCCCGCTGATCGTGCCGGTCGAGGAGCTCTTGCCCATCCAGGCTCGGCGCGAGGAGGCGGAGCAGCGCATACACGAAGTGCTGGAGCGCTACGCGGAGTCCCTGAAGGGAGACCGTCGCCGGTTGCTGTCCGAGTACCGGTTCCGCCACCTCGCCCACAAGGTGGTCGGGGTGGGGAGCGTCGGCACCCGGTCCTGGATCATCCTGATGACCGGGCGCGACGACGGCGACCCGCTGTTCCTGCAGGCCAAGGAGGCGAGCCACTCGGTGCTGGAGCCCCATGCGGGCGCCAGCCGGTTTCGCAACCACGGCCGCCGCGTGGTGGAGGGGCAGTGGCTGATGCAGGCCGCGAGCGACAGCTTCCTCGGCTGGTGCACCTCACTTGGGGTCGCGGAGCGCGAGCGCGACTTCTACGTGCGCCAGCTATGGGACGGCAAGGGCTCACCCGACGTCGAGGCGCTGTCCCCGAAAGGGCTGGAGGCCTACGCCCGCCTCTGCGGCTGGACGCTGGCCCGCGCCCACGCTCGCTCCGGCGATCGGATCGCGATCGCCGCCTACCTTGGCGCCGGCGAGCGCTTCGACGAGGCGATGGCCGAGTTCGCAGCTCGCTACGCCGATCAGAACGAGCGCGACCACACCGCTCTGCTCGAGGCGATCGATTCCGGCCGGATCGAAGCCCAGGCCGCGTAACGCGTTTGACAGGCATTGCCTGTCTTACGTTGCGGTGGCGGCCTTTGACTGGCGCGCGGCCTTCACCCGGGCCGTTTTCTCGAGGATCGTCTTGCGCAGGCGGACCGTCTCCGGGGTCACCTCCACGCACTCGTCCTCGCGCAGGAACTCCAGCGCCTGCTCCAGGGAGAGCTGTTTGGCCGGAACCAGGCGGACGAGGATGTCGGCGCTGGCGGCGCGCACGTTGGTCTGGTGCTTCTCGCGGATCGCGTTGACGTCGAGGTCCTCCGAGCGGGCGTTCTCGCCGACGATCATCCCCTCATAGACCTCCTCGCCGGGGCCGACGAAGAGGGTGCCGCGCTCCTGCAGGGCGAAGAGGGCGAAGCTGGCGGTCTGGCCGCGGCGGTCGGCGACCAGCGAGCCGGTCGGCCGGGTGCGCAGCTCCCCGAACCACGGCTCCCAGCGGTCGAAGACGTGGTGTAGGAGGCCGGTGCCACGGGTCTCGGTGAGGAACTCGGTCCGAAAGCCGATCAGCCCGCGGGCCGGCACCAGGTACTCCATCCGCACCCAGCCTGTGGAGTGGTTGACCATCTGCTCCAGCCGTCCCTTGCGCAGGGCCAGCATCTGAGTGACGACGCCTACGTAGTCCTCGGGGATGTCGATCGCCAGCCGCTCGACCGGCTCGCACGTCTTGCCGTCGACCTCGCGGGTGAGGACGCGGGGCTGGCCGGCGGTCAGCTCGAAGCCCTCGCGGCGCATCAGCTCCAGCAGGACGACGAGCTGTAGCTCGCCGCGGCCCTGCACCTCCCAGGCGTCGGGGCGCTCGGTGTCTTTGACGCGGATCGAAACGTTGCCGACCAGCTCGGCGTCGAGCCGGTCGCGGACCTGGCGCGCGGTCAGCTTGCTGCCCTCCGTGCCCGCCAGGGGCGAGGTGTTGATCCCGACGACGATCGAGAGCGAGGGCTCATCGACGGTGATCACCGGCAGCGGGCGTGGGTCCTCGGGGTCGGCCAGGGTCTCGCCGATCGTCACCTCGGCCAGCCCGGCGACGGCGATGATCTCGCCCGGCCCCGCCTCCTCGGCGCTGACCCGCTCCAGCGCCTCGGTCACGTAGAGCTCGGAGACGGTCGCCCGCTCGACGCTGCCGTCGGCGCGGCACCAGGCGATCTGCTGGCCGGAGCGGATCGTCCCGTTGTGCACCCGGCAGAGCGCCAGACGACCGACGTAGGGAGAGGCGTCGAGGTTGGTGACGTGTGCCTGCAGCGGGTGGTCGGGGTCGTACTCGGGCGCGGGGATGCGCTCCAGCATCAGGTCGAGCAGAGGGGAGAGATCGGTCCCCTCGGTTCCCTCCTCCAGCGAGGCCCAGCCCGCTTTGGCGTTGGTGTAGACGATCGGGAACTCGATCTGCTCGGAGTCGGCGTCGAGGTCGAGGAAGAGCTCATAGACCTCGTCGACTACCTCGGCGATCCGCGCGTCGGGTCGGTCGACCTTGTTGACGACGAGGATCACCGGCAGCTTCGCCTCCAGCGCCTTGCGCAGGACGAAGCGGGTCTGGGGTAGCGGGCCCTCGGAGGCGTCGACCAGCAACAGGACGCCATCGACCATCGTCAGCCCGCGCTCGACCTCGCCGCCGAAGTCGGCGTGGCCGGGGGTGTCGACGATGTTCAGCTTCGCGCCCTTGTGGTGGACCGCCGTGTTCTTGGCGAGGATCGTGATCCCCTTCTCCCGCTCCAGGTCCATCGAGTCCATCACCCGCTCGGCGACGTCCTGGCCCTTGCGGAAAGCACCCGACTGCCACAGCATCGCGTCGACCAGGGTCGTCTTGCCATGGTCGACGTGGGCGACGATTGCGATGTTGCGGAGGTCCTCGCGGCGGGTCATTTGGACGCGGGATGGTACGGTGCGGACGTCGAGTGCCGCTTCCGGCGCTCGTGAGGTTCCGTTTCTCGCTGCGCTTCAGAGCGTTTTCGGGGTTACAGGATCTCCCCAATCGCTCATAAGGAGTCAGCAAATATGCATTCGCAGTCCTTCGCCGATCTCGGCGTGTCCAAGTCCGTCGTGCGCGCGCTCGCCGCACGCGGCATCGAGCAGCCCTTCCCCGTCCAGCGCCTCGTCATCGACGACGTGCTCGACGGCGAGGACGTGCTCGTCCAGTCCCCGACCGGGTCGGGCAAGACTCTGGCCTTCGGTGTTCCGATCGTCGATTGCCTGGAGCCCGGCGACTCATGCCCGGCGGCGCTCGTCTTGGCGCCGACCCGTGAGCTCGCTGGGCAGATCGTCGACGAGATGGAGTCGATCGCCGCAGCGCGGGGCCTGAACGTGGCCGCCGTCTACGGCGGCGTCGGCTTCGGCCCGCAGATCAAGCGCGCCCAGCGCGCCCACGTCCTGGTCGCCACCCCGGGCCGGCTCGAGGACCTGCTCCAGCGCGGCGCGCTGAAGCTCAACCGGGTCAAGATCCTCGTCCTCGACGAGGCCGACCGGATGTTGGACATGGGCTTCAAGCCTGCCGTCGACCGGATCGTCGCCAAGACGCCGGACGATCGTCAGACCCTCTTCTTCTCGGCAACTCTGGAGGGGGCGACGGGAAAGATCGCCGCCGCCTACACCCACCAGGCGCAGCGCCACGTACATGCGCCGAAGGCTGAAAAGCACGCCGACATCAGCCACAGCTTCATCCACGTCGACTCGCAGAGCGCCAAGCTTCCGGCGCTCGTGCAGGAGCTGCGCGACGGTGAGCGCGGCCGCACCCTGGTCTTCGTTCGCACCAAGCGCGGCGCCGACCGGTTGGTCAAGCGGCTCAGCGCCAAGGACCTGCACGCCGTCGCGATGCACGGCGACAAGTCCCAGAACCAACGGGAGCGGGCGCTGGCCCGTTTCGAGCGGGGGGATGTGGACACCCTGGTCGCCACCGACGTTGCCGCCCGCGGCATCGACGTCGCCGACGTCACCCACGTGATCAACTTCGACGCGCCCGCCGATCGCGATGCCTACGTGCACCGGATCGGGCGCACCGGCCGCGCCGGGCGCACCGGCGCCGGCATCAGCTTCGTCCTCGCCGACCAGGCGAAAGAGATGCGTCGCATCGCAAAGGACTTGGGCCTGCATCGCGAGTTCGAGGACTCTCGCTCGCGCAACTAGTCCCAACAACGACGAAGCCCGCCACTCGGACGGGCTTCGTCAACAGCTAAGTGCTGTGCGCGACTACGAGGTCTGCTGAACGCTCGCCGCGGCCGGGCCCTTGGGGCCGTCCTCGGACTCGTACGTCACCTTGGCGCCTTCGGTCAGGGACTTGAAGCCCTCACCGAGGATCGCGCTGTGATGGACGAAAACGTCCTTAGAGCCATCGTCGGGGGTGATGAACCCGTAGCCCTTGTCATCGCTGAACCACTTGACAGTTCCAGTGGGCATGCATTGCCTCCACTTCATGTGCTGCGAAAGCGGAGGTGCTGCGAGGCAACGACTCCGAGACGCTAGACACGACTTTTGCCGGATCGAACCCGGCCTAACGCTGGGACCGTAGCAGGGATTGACGCCCGGTCGGGACTTTCATTCCCTTATATGGACACGATGCATACGGTGGCCAATTCGTCAGTGAGCGGTCGGAAACCGCTTTGCCCGTGTTAACTAGTGGCAGGACCGGTCGATACGTTTGACTCGATGACCCGAGTGGGCAGACTTCGCCGCCAAGCGGCGCTTCCAATCGCTGTGCTCACAGCGTCGGTCGTCCTGATGCCGGGATCGGCCGCGGGGATGGCGCGTGGAGGCGCGAACAGCGAGCTTTCTGCCCGCCTCGCCGAGCTGGCGAAGCCCGCGGTGCGCTCGGCGCCTCCCGCCAAGCAGGCGGCGATTCTCGACGCGGCGCCCAGCGGGCCGGGCAGTCTGCTGCGCGACGGCAACCGCGTCCTGGTCGACGTGCGATTCGACCACGGTGCCGTCGCCGGAGTCGACGCGCTGCGCGATGCCGGAGCGAAGATCCTCCATGTCAGCGTTCGCTACCAGACGGTCACCGTCGCGGTGGCGCCAAGTGATCTGCATGATGTCGCCGCCGTGCCGCGGGTCGACGGCGTCACCGAGAACCTGGCGCCGATCGTGTCGGCGGCCTGTCCCGCCGGGGATGTCGTATCCGAAGGCGACCTTCAGCTCAAAGCGGCGGATGCGCGGAGTACGTACGGCGTCGACGGCAGCGGCGTCACGGTCGGCATCCTCTCCGACTCGTTTGCCAAGACGACGACGCCCACCTCCATCGCCGACAATGTCGCGTCCGGTGACCTGCCGGGGGCGGCGAACCCTTGCGGCCACACGACCCCAGTCGACACTACCGGCGACACGTACGGTGGGAGCGACGCCAGCGACGAGGGCAGGGCGATGGCTCAGGTCGTCCACGACCTCGCGCCGGGCGCGGAGCTCGCCTTCGCCTCGGCCTTCGTCAGCGTGTCCTCTTTCGCCGACAACATCAGGGCGCTGGCAAGTGCCGGAGCGCAGGTGATCGTCGACGACATCATCTACCTCGATGAGCCGTTCTTCCAGGAGGGCCCGGTCGCAGTCGCCGTCAACGACGCGACCGCCGACGGCGCCGCCTACTTCTCCGCTGCCGGCAACAACAACCTGATCGTCGGCGGCAACAACATCTCCTCCTGGGAGACGCCGCAGTTTCGAGGTGGGTCCTCGAATATCTGCCCCCCTTCCCTGGTGGCGACGTTCTCGTTCGTCTCCGACTGCCTCGACTTCGATCCCTCGCACGGAACCGACGGCGACTTCTCGATCGTGGTCAGCAACGGCGCAACGCTGACCGTCGATCTGCAGTGGGCCCAGCCCTGGAATGGGGTGACGAGCGACCTCGACGCCTATCTCCTCGATTCATCGGGCTCCGTCGTCGCTGCCAGTGCCTCCGACAACGTGGGCTTGACCGGAAAACCGGTGGAAATCTTCAGCTGGGACAACACCAGCGGGACGTCGCAGACCGTGAGCCTCGCCATCGACAGGTGCTTCGGCATCTGCAACCCGAACGCTGACGTTTCCTCTCCACGCGTCAAGTTCGCCCTGCTTCAGAACGGCAGCGGCGTGACGTCGACCGAGTACCCGCAGTCGCTGGGCGGGGACATTGTCGGCCCGACGGTCTTCGGCCACAGCGGCGCTCCCAACGCGATGAGCGTGGGGGCGATTCGCTTCAACACGAGCTCTGCGCCGGAGTCGTTTTCTTCGCGCGGGCCGGTGGTCCATTACTTCGGCGCGGTGAGCGGAACCACCCCTGCTCCTCCGCTCTCCGCCCCGCAGGTGATCTCGAAGCCCGATCTGGTCGCGACGGACTGCAACGTCACCAATGGCTTTTTCGGAGACTTCCCGCCCTTCCGGTTCTGCGGTACCTCTGCCGCCGCTCCCCATGCCGCTGCGATCGCGGCGCTGGAGATCGACGCCGCAACCTCCACACTCAGCCCCGCGACTGTCAAAGAAGCGCTGAGAGACACGGCCGACCCCGTCGGCGGCTCTGACGCCTGCGCGGTGGGGGCCGGAATCGTCAACGCGCTCGATGCCGTCGGTGAGATCGTGAGCCCGGGCGTCGGACCATCGTCCGCGTTCTGTCTTCCGCCTCCTTCTCCCCCGATCCCGGAGCCGCCCGCTCCGGTCCAAGCCTCTACCGCCGTGCCGACTGCAAAGCCCCAGACGTTCATCGCGCTTCACCCGGCGCGAACGATTTTCATTCGCAAGAGGGGCAAGCGGCTGGTGTTTCGCTTCCGCTCCGATCCGGCCGGTGCCCAGTTCCTCTGCAAGTTCGATCAGGCGCCGTTCCGCCTCTGCCCGAAGAAGGTGACCCGCTGGTTCGGACTGGGCAGGCACGTGGTCCAGGTAAAGGCACGCGACGCGGAGGGGAGCGTCGATCCCACCCCCGCCGTCTTCCGGTTCCGGATCGTGAGCGTCCGCCTTAGGTCAAGGCACCACCGATCCCACCCCTGAGAGTTACGGCGCAGCGTTGGCTTGCGCCTGGCGTCGCACTATCCAGTGGCCTCCCAGCAGTAGAGCCAGCAGCGCGGCAGCGCTTCCCAGCACCAGCGGGTCGGTGAGGCTGAGGCCCTCCAGGCGGGTGCCGAAGTAGACGGAGAGCGCGGTAATCGGCAGGTAGGCGACCGTCGTCGTCCAGATGAAGCGCCAAACCGGCACATGGGCGGCGCCGGCCGCGTAGGAGACGAGGCTGAAGGGAACGATCGGGATCAGCCGCACGGCGAGCAACAGGGTGACGCCGCCGCGCTCGATCATCGCCTCGGTTCGCTCGAAGCGCTCGACTCCAAGCCAGCGGTCCAGCAGGGGTCGCGCGACGCGGTTGCCGACCGCGAAGCAGAGCAGGCCCGACGCCAGCCAACCGGTCATCACCAGGGCCATCGCCGGGAAGAAGCCGTAGGCGAAGCCGCTGGCCGCGTCGACGATCTCGGCCGGATAGAAGACGACCGTGTGCAGGAGGCAGAGGGCGAGGATCAGCAGTGGGCCGCCGATCCCGAGGCTGTCGATCTCGGTGCGCACCTGATCGGTGTCGCCGCGCACGGCGGCGGTGAAGGCGTCTCGCAGGTCCGGCACCGCCAGCACCAGGCCGGCGAGCGCGGCGAGCCCCACCAGAGTGATCGCGATCTCAACTAACGGCGGTCGCGTGTGGGAGCCCGGTTCCACGCGGCGAAGTATCCCGGCGTTTCGTACGAGACGTGCATTGACCACCCCTGAGGGGGAAAATGCAAGTCTCGTCAGCCGCGTAGGCGTTCGGCCAGGCCTGAGTGGCGGGCGCCGGCATCGTCGCGGCGCACGGCCATCGCCAGCGCGCCGGGGTCGCCGATCAGCACGCAGCTGCTGCGGGCGCGGGTGATCGCGGTGTAGAGGAGGGGGCGGGTCAGCATCCGCGAGTGGGAGCGATGGCAGACGCCGACCACGACCGGCACCTCGCATCCCTGCGACTTGTGCACGGAGATCGCGTAGGCGAGGCGCAGGGTTGCGGTCTCCCCGTAGGGGATGACCAGGGAGCCGCCGTCGTCGGTGTCGACGACGATCGCCTCCTCGTCGGGATCGTCGGAGCGCAGGAAGACGATCGAGCCGTTCATCAGCCCCAGCTCATGGGAGTTGCGGGTCTGGATCAGGCGGTCGCCGATCCGGAAGCGCTCGCTCAGCGCCGGGCGGCCGTTCGGGTTGAGTCGCGCCTGGAGGCGCTCGTTGAGCGCATCGATCCCGACCGCCCCCCGGTACATCGGCGCCAGCACCTGCACGTCGCGGATCGGGTCGACGCCGAAACGCTTCGGCGCCCGCTCGGCGACCACCTCGACCACTGTCTCGAGCGCCCGCTCCGGGCTTGGCCGGTCGATGAAGAAGAAATCGTGGTCCTGGTCCTCCTCCGGCTGGAGGTGGGGCGGGCGCCCCTGGTTGATCTCGTGCGCGGCGGTTGTGATCATCGAGCGCGCCGCCTGGCGGAAGATGTGGCTGAGCCGCACCACCGGCGCGACGCCGGAGGCGATCAGATCCTCGAAGGGCTTGCCGGCGCCGATCGGCGGCAGCTGATCGGCGTCGCCGACGAAGACGATGTGGGTCGACTCGGCGAGCGCCCGCAGCAGCACTTCGGCGAGGCGCAGGTTCAGCATCGACGCTTCGTCGACCACCACCAGCTCAGCGGGCAGTGGGTGGCCGGGATTGAAGGCGGGCTCGCGGCCGGGCATCCACTCCAGCATGCGGTGGATCGTCTGCGCCTCGTGGCCGGTCGCCTCCTCCATGCGCCGCGCCGCGCGCCCGGTCGGGGCGCAGAGGGCGACCTTGACGTTGGCCGCCTCCGCCTCGGCGACGATCGCCCGCGTGCATACCGTCTTGCCGACGCCGGGCCCGCCGGTGAGGATCGAGATCCGCGAGGCGAAAGCCCCGCGCACCGCGGCCCACTGCTCCTCTGTCAGGCCCTCGGCGTGCGCGGCTCCCTGCGACGGGGCGTCGCCCGGGTCATGTCCGAGGTGGGGCTCCGCAGTGGCGCGGGCACGCAGCGTTTCGGCTACGGCGACCTCGCCGGCGTGGGTCAGCTCGCGATAGGCCCGACCCTCCTCGACCAGCAAGCCGCGAGCCTCGACCAGCACATCGGGATCGGGGTCGAGGCCCAGCAGCTTCGCGGCCCGGGCGCGCAGCTCGTCCACCGGCAGGTATGTGTGGCCCTGCTGCTCGGCCTCGGAGAGGGCGAAGACGGCAGCGGCCTGCGCTCGCTTGCTCGACTCCGGCGGCACATCGGCGGCCAGTGCGATCTTGTCGGCGCGGGCGAAGCCGACGCCGTCGACCTCGGTCAGCCGATAGGGGTCCTCGTGCAGGATCGCCATCGCCCGTTCGCCGTAGCGGTTGTGGATCGGCGCCGCCAGGTGAGCGAGTCCATGCGGGGCGAGCTGGACGTGCAGGTCGCGAACGGCGCGGCTGGCATGCCAGGACTCGGCAGCGGCCGCCGCCTGCTTGGCGCTGACTCCGCGCAGGGACCCGAACACGCCGTGCGGATCGGCGGCGATCGCCCCCAGCACTCCCTCGCCGTGCTCGTCCACCAGCCGCTCGGCGCGGGCCGGGCCGATATGGCGCAGGGTGGTCAGGTAGGCGACGCGCCCCTCGTGATCGGCGGGGTCGAGCGGCAGCGCGCCACGTGCCCGCAGCTGGCGCCCGTAGCGGGAGTGCGTCTGCCAGTCTCCGCTCACCTCCGCCCGGTCGCCGGGCCCGAGATGGGCGACCGGGCCGACCAGGGCGAACCCCTCGGCCGACTCAGCGTCCTGCACCTCGAGCACCGCGTAGCCGTCGTCCTCGGCGCTGAAGATGACGCCGAGAACCTCGACCGTACCCGTATAAGCAGCCGCATCGGCGTCGAACAGGGTGGCCGTCTCGTTCATCCATCAAAGCTAGCTAGCGAGGAGGCGGCACCGCTCCGTGAAGTCGGAGTTTCCGCAAGTGGTGGGGTCAGCGCATAGCGATCAGTCGGGTAGCTCGGCGAGCTTGTCGTCCAGCTGTCTGCGCAGTGAATCGCAGACCGCGTCCACTTCCGGGTTGTGCCGCTCGGAGGCGAGCACTCCCAGCAGAACTTCGGCGTCGGGCTTTGACATCGTCAGCGTCACTTGGTCGGCCATCGGACCTCCTCGGGTTTGTGCAGCCACCCTCGCGCACGGGCGGGCAGGCGACATCGGTAGATGCCCGCAATCCGGGTCGACAGGGAAAACCGACGCGGTTACGCTTGGCGGTGCGGATGCAGAGCACCGGCGGTGTCGCCAATCGCTTCGCGCCGCTCGCGGCGCGACTCGAGCGCCGCCTCACCGGCGGCCTGCCGTTCGCGGTGCGCTTCTGGGACGGAAGCGAGCTGCGCCCCGAAGAGGGTCGCGGCAGCGGCGACACGTTGCTGGTCCGCGACTCCCGCGCTCTCTCCTACATCGCCACCGCTCCTGGCCAGCTGGGGCTTGCGCGCGCCTGGGTGGCCGGCGATCTCGACGTCGACGGCGACCTGGAGCGGGCGCTGCGCGCCGGGGAGCGGTTCCGCGATCTCCGCCTCGGGTTGCGCGACAAAGCCGCCTCGGCGCTCGCCGCTGCCCGGGCCGGGGCGCTGCGCCTGCGCCGCCCCTCGCCACCGGCCAGCGAGGCGCACCCAAGCGGCCGTCTGCACTCCCTGCGCCGTGACCGCGAGGCGGTCCGCCACCACTACGACGTCTCCAACGACTTCTACCGCCTGGTCCTGGGACCGAGCATGGTCTATTCCTGTGCCTACTTCGACTCTCCCCGGGACACCTTGGAGGAGGCGCAGATGCGAAAGCTCGAGGTGATCTGCCACAAGCTGCGATTGACGGCGGGGGAGCGGCTGCTGGACGTCGGCTGCGGCTGGGGCTCGCTGGTCATCCACGCCGCTCAAAACCACGGGGCGCGGGCGGTCGGCATCACCCTGTCGGAGCCGCAGGCGGAATTGGCTCGGGAACGCATCCGCGAGCTCGGCATCGAGCACCGCTGCGAGGTCCGCGTGCAGGACTACCGCGAGGTCGACGACGGGCCCTTCGACAAGGTCGCCAGCGTCGGCATGTACGAGCACGTGGGGGCTGCGCGCCTCGACGAGTACATGCGCCGGTTGCGCGGCCTCGCCCGGCCCGGCGGCCTCGTTCTCAATCACGGGATCGTGCGCCTGGCGTCCGGCCCGCGGCGGAGGAACACCTTCATCTGGCGCTATGTCTTCCCCGACGGCGAGCTGCACCCGGTCGGCGCCGTCGTCGCCTCCATGGAGCGCGCCGGACTGGAGCTGCGCGACGCCGAGTCCCTGCGCGAGCACTACACGCTGACCCTGCACCGCTGGGTCGAGAACCTCGCCGCCAATCGCGAGCAGGCTGTCGCCGAGGTAGGCGAGGAGCGCGAGCGGATCTGGCGCCTCTACATGACTGGCTCCGCCCTCGCCTTCGAGCGCGGCGACATCTCGGTCCAGCAGCTGCTCGCATCGGTCCCCGGCGCCCCGGCCGAATTCCCCCTGGCGCGTCCCTGGAGGCCACGAGTGGACAGTTGACCCCCGAATACGGGGGTAAACCGTTCAGCCGGCGGCGAGTAGCGTGAGCGGCATGGACTCCGCACCCGCCAACGGCCTCTGCGACAGCTGCCGCCACCAGCAGCTTGTCCCCAACACGCGCGGCTCGGTCTTCTCCCTCTGCCTGCGCTCCCGCACGGACGAGCGCTACGCGCGCTACCCACGGGTACCGGTAGCCGCCTGCCCTGGCTACCAACCCCGTGAAAAAGATTTTGGCGGCCGTGTCGATTCCCGTGGGACTCGCTCGTCGTAGTGGGTAGAAGCGCAATATGCGAACGACAGGAAAGGACGGCTGAGATGCGATTCATGGTGCTGGTCAAGGCAAGCGAGGAGTCCGAGGCGGGCGTGATGCCCAGTGAGGAAGACCTCGCCGCGATGGGCAAGTTCAACGAGGAGATGGTGAAAGCCGGCGTGATGCTGGCGGGCGAGGGCCTTCATCCCACCTCCAAGGGGGTGCGTATCCGCTTCTCCGGGGACGATCGGACGGTGATCGACGGCCCGTTCGCCGAGACGAAGGAGCTGCTCGCCGGCTACTGGCTGATCCAGACCCGCGACCGCGAGGAAGCGATCGAGTGGATGAAGCGCGCTCCCTTCGACGGCGGCACGGAGATCGAGGTTCGCCAGGTCTTCGAGGAGGAGGACTTCGGCGAGGAGTTCACCCCGGAGCTGCGCGAGCAGGAACAGCGGATCCGGGCCCAGGCCGAGCAGAACCAGGCCTAGCGGAGAACCGGGTGTAACGCGTTTGACATGCGATAGCTGTCAAACGCGTTACACCTCCATATCTTGAGGGGGTGACCAGCCCCGAGGACGCCCGCCGCGCGATCGACGCGGTCTGGAGGATCGAGTCGGCGCGGCTGATCGCCGGCCTGGCGCGGATGGTGCGCGACATAGGCCTCGCTGAGGATCTCGCCCAGGATGCGTTGGTGGCGGCCCTCGAGCAGTGGCCGCGGTCGGGAGTTCCCGACAGCCCCGGCGCCTGGCTGATGGCGACCGCGAAGAATCGCGCGATCGACCGGATTCGTCACGGCGAGATGGCCGCCCGCAAGCAGCAGGAGCTGGGGCGGGAGGAGGAGCTGCGCCGGCAACTCTCCGAGCGCGACCTTGCCGCGCAGGCCGACGAGGAGATCGGCGACGAGTTGCTGAGCTTGATCTTCACCGCCTGCCACCCGCTGCTGGCGACCGAGGCGCGGGTGGCGTTGACCCTGCGCCTGGTCGGCTCGCTGACCACGGCGGAGATCGCGCGCGCCTTCCTCGTCAAGGAGTCGACGGTGGCGCAGCGGATCGTACGGGCGAAGCGAACGCTGGCCGAGGCCAAGGTGCCGATCGAGGTGCCGGCCGGGGCGGAGCTGGACGAGCGCCTCGGCTCGGTGCTGGAGGTGATCTACGCGATCTTCAACGAGGGCTATTCGGCGAGCGCCGGCGAGAACCTGATCCGCGCCGACCTATGCGAAGAGGCGATGCGCCTCGGCCGCATCCTCGCCGAGCTGGCCCCGCGCGAGCCCGAAGCGCACGGGCTGATCGCGCTGATGGAACTCCAGGCCTCGCGCTTCGCGGCCCGCACCGGGCCCTCCGGGGAGCCGGTGCTGCTGCTCGACCAGGACCGGGCGCGCTGGGACTTCGTTCTGATCGGCCGCGGCCTGAAGGGCCTCGAGCGTGCCGAGACCCTCGGCCGCCCGCTCGGCCCCTACGCGCTGCAGGCCGCGATCGCCGCCTGCCACGCGCGGGCGCGCACCGCCGCGGAGACCGATTGGGAGCGGATCGCCGCCCTATACGACGGCCTTGCCGCGATCACCGGTTCACCGGTGGTGAAGCTGAACCGCGCCGTCGCGATCGGGATGGCGTTCGGCCCGGAAGCGGGTTTGGAGCTGGTCGATGCGCTCGCTGGCGAGCCGGCGCTGGAGGGCTACCACCTGCTGCCGGCCGCTCGCGGCGAGATGCTGGAGCGGCTGGGGCGGGGAGAGGAGGCGCGGGCAGAGTTCGAGCGCGCCGCGTCCCTCACCCGGAATGAGCGGGAGCGCGCGCTTCTTCTTGGCCGGAGCGCGCCGCCCCGATAGCGGCGCCGATCAGCCCGAGGCCGAAGACGACGGCGGCCAGCCAGACCAAGAGGCCGAAGATCGGCACCAACGCCAGCGCTCGCAGGATCGCCAGGCCGGCGAGGAAAGAGAGGAGCCGTTCGCGCGGGGGCTTGACTATCGCGCGGCCCAGCGCCCAGGCGGCGGTGACGTAGGCGACCGCGTAGACGGGAAGCAGCGCCAGGGCGATGCCGATCCCCAGCGGAAGGCCGAACACTGTGATCGCCGAGATCGCGGCGCTCAGCGGCAGCACGATGAAGATCGCGATGCCGATCGCGATCGTCGGTCCGACCCGCTGCCGGGTTTGGGCGGCGATCGCATCGGCCGCCCGCGGCGCGATCAGCAACAACAGGCAGCCGAGCACCACCGAGGAGATCGTGATCGCGAACCAGAGGATGAAGGCGCCGATGAAGGGGAGGAAGTCAAGCGAGTCGTTCCAGTCCTCCTTCTGCACGTCTCCGCCGACGACCGCTGCGGGGGAGACATCCGGGCGCTCGTCGCCGTAGTTGACGTCGCCTCCGACTCTGGCGCTCGGCAGCAGCCGCGCCAGGCCGCTGATCGTCACCAGATCGCCGTCGATCCGGCCTCGGACGAGGACATCGCCGCTGACGACGACGACGTCGCCGTCGACCCGGCCGGCGATCCGCGCGTCTCCGTGGACGATGAAAACGCCATCGACGAACTCGCCTCGCTCGATCGTGACGTCCCCGTTGATGACGACGATCGCGTCGCCCGGGTCGCTGCGCTCCTGGGGCGGGATCGCATCGATCCGCCCGCCGCGGTCCTCCGCCGCACCCGCGGGTGCGGCGGAGAGGAGCGCGATCAGCGCGGTGGCTAGGACCGAGATGCGACGCACTGCGGCGAGCTTAACTCGCCATCGGGTCCGGTTCACCCAACTTCGTTACATCCGGCGCCTCGTAGGCCTCGCCCGGCTTTCCGCCAAGCACAAGAATCCGGATACCTTCGTCGCCCGGCCAAACCTTGCGGGTGACACCGGTGCCGACCCGGGCGACGTGATCGGCGTCGAGCGGGAAGCGCTCGCCTTCGATCTCCAGCTCGCCGCCTCCGCGCAGGGTCACGTAAACCTCTTCCTGTCCGTCGTGCTCGTGGTCGTGCTCGGGGTAGTTCTCGTAGTTGGGGGGCATGTCGATGATCTGCATGCCAAAGGACTCGACGCCAAGCTCGGCGCGGGCCCTCTTGAAGCCGCCGCCAAAGACGGCCTCCATCTCGTCGATCTTCTTCACCGTGTAGCCGCTCATTTGCTCTCTTTTCCTCCTGGGGAAGTTGATTGGGACCGCAGCACCTCGCGGTTCTTCGTTGCTCTGGCGCGATCCTAGTGCTTGAACGAACGTTCGTGCTTTTCCGCTACCCTCAAATCGAAATGAGCGTCCCCACAGCAACCCCGAAGGGAGCCGAGACCCGCGCCGCGATCCTCGACCTCGCCGTCGACCTCGCATCAGCCGAAGGCCTGGAGGGGTTGACGATTGGCCGCCTCGCGGCCGAGCTGGAGATGAGCAAGAGCGGTCTCTTCGGCCACTTCGGCTCCAAGCAGGAGCTGCAGCTGGCGACGGTCGAAGCCGCTGCGCGTCGCTTTCGCGTGGCGGTCATCGATTCGGCTCAGGACGCGCCCGACGGCGCCCCTCGCCTGCGCGCGATGGTCGACGGCTACTTCACCTACCTTGCCTCCGAGCCCTATTCGGGTGGCTGTTTTTGGGCATCGACCTCGGCCGAGTACGACGATCGCCCGGGTCCCGTTCGCGATGCGATCGCCGGCGCGGTCGGCGCCTGGCTGGGGGAGTTGGAGCGGCAGGCCCGGATCGCCCGGGCGCCCGATCCTCCCCGTCTCGCCTTCGAGCTCTTCGCCTTGGCGATGGGGGCGAACTCGCGCTACCGGCTGAGCGGCGATCGCCGCGTCTTCGACTACGCGCGCGATTCGATCGACCGGTTGCTGAAGGAGTTGCCGGCGTGAGCGGGGAGCGCACCGCGACGACGGAGAAGGCAGCGGACTTCGTACGGCGGTTCACCGAGTACTGGAAGGCCCCGAGCGTCGAGGGGCTGGGGGAGCTGCTCGCGGAGGAGGTGCTGCTGGTGGCGCCGATGACCCCGACCACTCGCACTCTCGCCGATGGTCGGCGCGCCTTTGCCCGGCTGTTCGAGCTGATCCCCGACATGACCGCCGAGGTCCACCGCTGGGGGGCGACGGAGGAGGGTGTCCTGATCGAGTTCACTCTCAGGGGGACTGCCGGCGGCAAGCCGATCTCATGGGACGCCGTGGATCGCATCGACCTCGACGAACAGGGCATGGCAACCGCCCGCATCTCTTACTTCGACTCCATCCCGATCGCCCTCACCGTGGTCCGCCGCCCCCGCGTTTGGCCCAGCTTCATCCGCGCTCAACTGCGCCGTTGAGCGGGAAGACAGGTTGGGTGCATCCGCGCCGGCCGTTGGGTGCATCTGCGCTCAGTCGATATGCTGCTGCCGCTCACGCCAACGAGTCTCCGGGAGGACACAAGGTGCGCCGAACACTTGGCCTGCTGATTTGCATTGCCCTCGTCATCGCTGTGTCCTGCGCTGGATCAGCTTCCGCGTATCCGGTGGCGCATGCAAACAGGGAGGCCGCCGGCCAGGTGGTTCGCTATTGGACCCCCGAGCGCATGCAAAAGGCGGTGCCCGCCGATCGCGACTCGCGCCGAGCCCCCACAGCGAAACCGGGCGGCGGGGGCGGCGGGACCTCGTCAGGCACCAGCACCGAGGTGTCGTCGCCTTACCCGAGCGCCTTCGGCAAGGTGTTCTTCACCAGCAATAGCGGTGTGAACTATGTCTGCTCGGGCACCGCGCTCATCAGCACCAATGAGAGCCTGGTGTGGACCGCGGGGCATTGCGTAAACGAAGGTCCCGGCGCCTATTACAAAAACTTCCTCTTCGTGCCCGCCTATCGCGACGGCGTCGCCCCCTATGGAAAATTTGCCGCTTCGACCCTGCTCACCACATCGGGCTGGCAGGCAAGCGGGGAGTGGGGAGTCGATGTCGGCGCCGCAGTGGTCGGCACCAATGCCGGCGGCCAGACTCTGTCCGATGCTGTCGCGGAGGCCCCGATCGTCTTCAATTCGCCGCGGAACCAGAGCTACAAGATCTACGGCTACCCGGCGGCGAAGAAATTCAGCGGCCAGCGCATGCGCGTCTGCAACACGACCTGGTTGCTGGATGACTCCGCGACGCCGAACACGATGGGGGCGGCCTGCGACATGACGGGCGGCTCGAGCGGCGGCGCATGGATGACGGCGGGAGGAGAGGTTGCCTCGGTTACCAGCTACGGCTACAGCAGCCTGAAGAACGTCCTCTTCGGCCCCCACCTGGAGACCGAGGCGCAGAGCCTCTACTCCTTCGCCCAGACCCAGTAGCCGCGGCCGCGCGAGGCGCCAGGTAGGCCGGGCCTGCTCAGTCGAGCAGGCCGACCTGGCGCAGGATGGAGACGGAGTCCGAGTAGACGTCCTTGCGCTTGACCAGGCCGTCCTCGAAGGGGATCACGTCGACGCCGTTCCAGCTGACCGCGTTCCCGCTCGGCGGCGCCTCGAGGTCGCCGCGGCGCATCGCCTTGGTGTGGGTGGCGGTCGCCGTCCACTCCTGCACGACCAGCCCCTCCCGCACATAGAGCCGCCTGGTCTCGAACTTCATGTCGGGCCAGGACTCGAAGATCGAGGCGATGTGCCCTCGCACCTCTTCGCCCTGCGCCGACTCCCCGGCCGTGTGGTTGGCGAAGACCATATCGGGAGCGTGCATCTCCACGATCGCATCCAGGTCCTGCGCGTTCCAGGCGTCGTTGTAGCGGCCAATCGCCTCGGTCAGCGTTTCGATGCCATTGCGCTCGACCATTGACGCGCAGGCTACTAGCGCTGCTGCTTGGGCGGGGAAGCTGCGCTCAGACTCCTGACAAGGATCGATCAGAGGGCCATTACCGGCAGGCCTGGCACACGTGCGAAATCGCGGGTGTTTGCTGTGGCCACTTGCAGGCCGTGGGCTAGGGCTGTTGCGGCTATCCAGAGGTCGTGCGTGTCGATCAGATTCCCGTCGCTCTCCAGATCAGCCCAGATGCCGGCATGGATACGGGCAATCTGAGGAGTTACCGGCAGCGGGTCGACTTCGGCGATCAGTCGTTCCACGAATGCCTGTCGTCGCGTACGGGCCGCATCGCTCTTTGCCCGGTGGACTCCATGCAGCAGCTCACTGACCGTTATCACGCTCATGGTCACTTGTTCACCGCCGATCGACCGGTAGAGGGAAGGGTCGCGGCGGCGCTCCGCGTCGATTAGCACTGAGGTGTCGATCAGGACGGCCATGCGCCACGGAGCGGTCTGAGACGCTTCCGCGCGGCCTCGACGTCTTGCTTGAATTCGTCATCGACGGACGCGTTTTCCAGCAGCTCGCGCAGGCGAGTGGCGGAGAGCATCCGTGGGGGTGTCGCCGGCCGCAGGTGCATGACCGGCACTCCATTTCGGACCACCTCGATCTCCTCCCCGGCGCTGACTCGATTGACGACCGCGGAGAAGTGACGAGCGACATCGGTTGCGCTCATGCGGGTCACGACCGAAACCGTATCAGATAAATCTGATTCTGCTGAGGGAGGTCGTTTGAGCGGGGACTTCAACTTCATCGGCCAAGGGTGACCGACCGGAGGTCACGCGTGGCGCGCACTCTGCAACAAATCTGCGCCGACTTTGAGACAAAACGTTTCGTGTGGGGGTGGCATATGCTCAGTGGACTTTGATCGTGGGGGCGTATGCAGGTACTTGACGGGCTGCTGGTTCTCTCCGCCAGCGATCTGAACAACTACCTGGCCTGTGAGCACCTGACGACGCTGGATATGGCTCGGGCTCGGGGGGAGATTGGGGCGCCGCCGGATCGGGGAGCTGAGGCAGAGCTACTCGCCGAGAAGGGGGACGAGCACGAGCGTAGATACCTGGAGTCGCTGAAGGCGGAGGGGCTTGAGGTGGTCGAGATCGCGATGCCGGAGGATGGGTCGCGCGCCGCTCTGGAGGCGGCCGCGGCGCAGACCGAGAAAGCGCTGCGCGCCGGTCCCGACGTCATCTACCAGGCGACCTTCTTCCGCCCCGCCGGGGAGGGCGGTGCGCCTGGGGAGACCTCTTCCGCCGCCGCCGGCGCCCTCCGCGGCCACGCCGACTTCCTCTTCCGCGTCGAGAAGCCCTCCGCTCTCGGCTCCTACAGCTACGAGGTCGCCGACACCAAGCTCGCCCGTCGCGCCAAGCCCTACTTCATCCTCCAGCTCTGCTTCTACAGCGAGCTGCTCGCCGCCGTCCAGGGGGTCGAGCCGGAGCGCATCCACGTCATCCTCGGCAATGATGAGCAGCGCTCCTTCCGCCTCGCCGAGTTCTCCGCCTACTTCCGCCGCGTCCGCGACGGTTTCCTCGCCGAGCTGGGCGGCGCCGACCGCGACACCTACCCCGAGCCGGTCTCCCACTGCTCCCTCTGCCGCTGGCGCACCCTCTGCGACGAGCGCCGCGTCGCCGACGACCACCTCAGCCTCGTCGCCGGCATCAGCCGCCGCCAGCGGGACCTGCTGCGCGCCGCCGGCTTCGACACGCTCGCCGCGCTCGGCAGCGCCCGGCAGCTCTCCGCGCGCGGCATCGGCGTCGACGTGCTGGAGCGTTTGCATGAGCAGGCCTCCCTCCAGCTTGGCGCGCGGCGGACCGGCGAGCATGCCTACCTGCTGCTGGCGCCGCGGCAGGGGAGGGGGTTCGCCCGCCTCCCTCGTCCCTCCCCGGGGGACGTCTTCTTCGACATGGAGGGCGACCCGTTCTTCGACGGCGGCGGGCTGGAGTACCTCTTCGGCCTCCTCACTTCGGACGGCGAGCGCCCCGAGTTCACCGCGATCTGGGGCCGCGACCGCGGCGAGGAGAAGCTCGCCCTGGAGCAGTTCGTCGACTTCGTCACCGAGCGCCGCCGCCGCTTTCCCGCTCTCCACGTCTACCACTACGGTGTCTATGAGATCACCGCGCTGAAGCGCCTCGCCGGCGCCCATGGCACCCGCGAGGAGGAGCTGGACCAGCTGCTGCGCGACGAGGTCTTCGTCGACCTCTACAAGGTGGTGAGGGAGGCGATGCGGATCTCCCAGCCCAGCTACTCGATCAAGAAGGTCGAGGCCTTCTACATGGACGCGCGGGAGACCGCGGTCACCGACGGCGGCGACTCGATCGTCAAGTTCGAGCGCTGGCTGGAGGAGGGGGAGGGCTCGATCCTCGACGAGATCGCCGCCTACAACGAGGACGACTGCCTCTCCACGCTGCGGCTGCGCGACTGGCTGCTGGAGCGGCGCGCCGAGGCCGAGCGGGAGTTCGAGAGCTCCGAGGAGGCGCGCTGGATCGAGTGGTTCGAGGCCGAGCCGGGCGAGCGTGGCGAGGAGGCGCTGGCGATCCAGGAGCAAAACGAGGCGCTGATCGCGGCGCTGCTGGACGGCCTGCCCGAGGACCTCGCCGCCGCCGACCCCGCGGGGAGAGCCCGCCGGCTGGCGGCCCAGCTGCTGGAGTACCACCACCGCGAGGCGCGGCCTGTGTGGTGGGCGATGTTCGACCGGATGGAGGCCGAGCCGGAGGCGCTGACCGAGGACCCCGACTGCGTCGCGGTGATCCTCCGCGACGAGGAGACGCCGCCGCGGCAGGAGAAGCAGTCGCTGGTCGAGCGGCTCACCTTCCCGCCCCAGGAGACGAAGATGGGCCCCGGAACCTCCGCCGTCGACCCCGCCGACGGCGGCAATCCGGGAGCGATCGTCGCGCTCGACGCCGGGGAGGGATGGCTGGAGCTGAAGCGCGGCGCCAAGCTGCGGCAGCGCCCGCTGCCCGAGGCGCTGATCCCGGGCGGCCCCTACCGGACCGACCAGCAGCAGGGAGCGCTGCGCCGCCTCGCCGCCTCCCTGGTCGAGGAGGGCGCCGGGCCGGACGGCTCCTATCCCGCCGCCCGCGGCATCCTTCGCCGCGACCCGCCCCGCCTGCGCGACCGCGAGCCCGGCGCGCCAATCGACCACCCGGGGATGGAGCTGGAGGAGCGCAAGGAGATGGTCGCCGCCCTCGATGGCAGCCACCTCTTCATCCAGGGCCCGCCGGGGTCGGGCAAGACGTACACCGGCGCGCGCCTGATCGTCGACCTGATCGGCCGCGGGCAGCGCGTCGGCGTCACCTCGACCAGCCACAAGGTGATCCACAACCTGCTGGAGGAGGTGGAGAAGGTCGCGGCGGAGGGGGGAGTCGAGTTCCGCGGCCTTAAGAAGTCCTCGGCGGGCAACCCCGAGTCGGAGTTCGCCTCCGAGCGCGGCCTCGTCGACTCGGTCACCGACAACGCCGCCCTCAACGACCCCGAGGCCCGCCTCACCGCCGGCACCGCCTGGCACTACTGCCGCGAGGACACCGA
The DNA here is from genome assembly GCA_036381235.1 of Solirubrobacterales bacterium. Lineage (GTDB taxonomy): Bacteria > Actinomycetota > Thermoleophilia > Solirubrobacterales > 70-9 > DASVDE01. The sequence goes on from DASVDE010000029.1 coordinate 24,109, forward strand.
GCCGCTGGACTACCTCTTCATCGACGAGGCGGGCCAGGTCTCCCTCGCCGACGCGCTGGCGCTCAGCACCGCGGCGCGCAACGTAGTCCTGCTCGGCGACCCCCAGCAGCTGCCGCAAGTCGCCCAGGCCGCCCACCCCGAGGGCTCCTCCCTCTCGGTCCTCGAGCACCTGCTGGGGGAGAGGCAGACCGTCGATCCCGCCCATGGCGTCTTCCTCGAGCAGACCTGGCGCCTGCACCCGGACGTCTGCGCCTTCGTCTCGGAGCTGATGTACGACGGGCGCCTCAGATCGGCCCCGGGCCGCGAGCGCCAACGCATCGACGCCGAGGGCGAGCTGACCGGCACCGGCCTGCGCTGGCTGCCCGTAGAGCACGAAGGCCACTCCCAGTCCTCAGAGGAGGAGGCCGACCGCATAGCCAAGGCGATCGAGCCCCTCCTCAACAACGCCACCTATACCGACGACAAGGACAACCAGCACCCCCTCGAACCAAGCGACATCCTCGTCGTCACCCCCTACAACGCCCAGGTCAAGTGCCTCCAGGACCGCCTCCCACCAAACATCCGCATCGGCACCGTAGACAAGTTCCAAGGCCAAGAAGCCCAGGTCGCCTTCTTCTCAATGGCCACCTCCAGCTCCGAAGAAATCCCCCGCAACGTCGAGTTCCTCTTCAGCCGCAACCGCCTAAACGTGGCGATCTCAAGGGCAAGGTGTCTGGCGGTCCTAGTGGCGAGCCCAAAGCTGATCGACATCAAGGCCAACTCGATAGAACAGATGCGGCTGGTGAACGCATTGTGCCGGTTCGCGGAGGTGGCTGTGGGAGACGGGAAGGAAGCCCTTACGTGAGCGGCGATCTGAAGCCCCCACACCCGATCGACCGGGTCGAAGGCAGCGAATGCTTCGACGGCATGGACGCGACGGTCACCGACTTCTGGCGCTGGGCGTTCTCCGACCTCCGCATGAACAACGTGCGGGGAATCCTGGCCGAGTTCCTCGTCGCCAAGGCCGTGGGCGCGACAGAGGCTCCGAAGGAGGAATGGGCCAACTTCGACGTTCAGACGCCGGATGGAATCCGCATCGAAATCAAGGCCTCCGCCTACTGGCAGAGCTGGCCGCAGCGCGGACCATCCAAGATCGTCTTCTCGGGCCTCACAGCGCGATCATGGGAAGACGACGGAAGCTACTCAGTCGATCGCCAGATCCGAGCCGGTGTCTTCGTCTTCGCCGTACAGGCCTGTGCCGATCCAGCAAAGTACGACCCGCTCGACGTCGGCCAGTGGGAGTTCTACGTCCTTCCCGCGTCGGCAGTTGCAGAAACCGGCGCTCGTTCCCTGTCCTTGGCATCGCTAAGCAGTCGAGATGCGGGGCCGGTCCAATGGGGAAGTCTTGCGGAAGCAATCAATGCTGCAGCGAAAGGAAGCTCACCATGACGAACGCCGAGCTGGGCAAGCTCACCAAAGTTGAGGACATACGAGCAATCTGGCCACACGAGCGCTACGACTTTTCGAAATGGCTCCTCGACAATGACGACCACCTCGCTGAAGTTCTTGGGATCGATCTGGAGCTAGAGCACCAAGAGGAGCCAGTCGGGGACTTTTCGCTAGATCTGATTGGCCGCGACCACACCAATCAGGCTACGCTGATGGTTGAAAATCAGCTTGAGGCCACGGATCACTCGCATCTTGGTCAGGTTCTTCTTTATGCAGCAGGCACTGGCGCGGGAACGATTGTTTGGGTGGCTCGCGAGTTTCGCCCCGAACATCGAGATGCGCTCAGCTGGCTCAATCAGAACACCGGAGAGGAGTTCCACTTCTTCGGGGTTGAAGTCGAAGTCGTGCAGATAGACGAGTCAGCTCCTGCGCCGTTGCTGACTCTCGCTGTGGAGCCGAGCGAACGGCAAAGGAAGATCCGCCAAAGGGTGGACGTAAGTCAGCTATCAGGCAAACCCAAGCTGTATGCCGACTTTTGGACCCGCTTCATAGAACGGGTCCGCACAGAGCATCCAGGATGGACCAGGCGGGGGCCGGTACTCGACCGAACAACTGGCTGGACCTTCCTTCAGGCATCGCAGGGACGTATATCGCTGCGAGCTTCGCTATGGGAAGCCGGTTACGCCATGAGCTATATATAGGCGGAGGCGACGCTGAGCAAAACCTGACGCTCTTTCAAAAGCTCGTAGACCAACGTGAGGCGCTTGAGGCAGAATACGAGCGGCCCCTTGCCTTTGAAGAACTACCGGGTAAACAGGCGTGCCGCGTTGCTGAATACTTTGATGGTGCCGACGTAACAGAAGTTGACCGGCACGATGAATTCATTAGCTGGTTCTTCGACAGCGGCGATCGCTTGCGCCGTGCTCTCAGGGCCATCGATGTGTCATCTTCGCTCGCGGATGAGAGTTAACCATCGCTGCTGTCGCTAGGCAGACATGCTCAAGATCGAAGTCTGACTCGACGTTCCTTGGGGTGGTATTCGTAGCTCTCGATGCCGTCCGACTGGATTAGCGCAATCGCCTCGTCGATGGCGGACAGCGGGACATCGAACCACTCGTTGGCCTCAGCGACGATCTGGTGGTTCTGCTCGAACCAGGTGTCGAGGCGGGCGGAGGCGAAGAAGTTGTGCAGGATCGCCTCGACCGGCTGGGCTGCTACAGCAGGGAGAGAGTAGGACGCGACCGTCTCGACCGGCGCCCCCAGGAAGGTGGTGTCACCTTCTGCGGCAGCGGTTCGATGCTCCACCGTCTTCGATCTCCTTGAGGTTCATGTCGATCGCCAAGCGGGCATTGGACGGCAGAACTCTATTTCGTGACCCCGATGGCCCTCGGGTACATCGGGCACCCAGCCTGCGCCAACAAAAAGCCAGCCTGGCTTCAGGCGAAAGGGTTCCCCGATGTTCCCGTTTACAGCCGGTGTCAAATTCTTGGGCTTGGCGGGCTAGGCGAGGTGAGATCCATACCTGCGCTTGCGCTCCTTGAAGGCCTCCTTGCCGCCTTCCATGATCTTGATTACCGCGTCGATGATCGGATCCTCATCGATGTTTCCGGTCTCTTCCAGTTCTGCAGACCGGTCGCCAAGAGCCTTCAGCACGATCACCTGCTCGGCGTCACCGCCAACAACTATGTTGGGGTTGTGGGTGGTGACGATGATCTGGCGACGCTCCTTGAGGCGCGCGAGGATTGAGGAAAGCGTGTTGCCGACCATGCGATTGTCCAGGTTGTCTTCGGGCTGATCGATGATTAGCGGCGCCGTGTCGGAGAGGGCGATCAATGGCAGCATCGCGCTGGAGCGTCCGCCCGGGGACAGTTTGTCAACGGGCTCTCCGTCGGAGTAGATGCGAACAACGTCGTCGACCGGTTGTTCCTGGAGCTGGAGGAGCTCTGTGAGGGCTGGCTGCACTAGGGTCAAGTCGGCTTCCTCGTCGTGCACGAATGGGGCGAGCGCTTCGACGAGGCGCTTGGCCTGGATTTCGCTGAGACCGTCGCTCGACCCGGTCATACTCTCGGGAGTCCCCGCGAGTATCGCCCAGGCTGTCTGCACTGGGGACTTGCGAGCAAGGCGCTCAGGTAGCTCCTGTGCGCGCCACTGCCCGGCCCTCTCTTGAGAGAGGAAGCCGCCAGCGAAGAAGGCTTCAAGCCCAGCGCGATCAGCATCCTCCTCAACGAGAATCGAGACGACTGGGCCGCCGGAGCCGATATCGGCGAGTTCGTTTGTCAAGGTCTCGGCGATCTCGCGGCGGACGGTTGCGATCTCCTTGCGCACTTTGCGCAGGCTGTCGAGCAGCTCAGCCCGCGCTACGAGCTGGCGGTCGAACTCCTCGTAAGAGCTTAGGTAGCGTTCCCTCAGCGCCCTTGCTTCTTCATATCGCCGGCGCGCCTCTTCCCGCTGTTGACTTTGAATCGCGACGCTGGCGTCGGCCTCGGTCTCCTGCCGGAGCCTCTCCTCGATGTCATCTCGCTGGCGGCGCTCGGCCTCCAAGCGTGGCGCGAGCTTTGCCTTGCGGTCTTCGAGGGCCAGTCGCAGGGCCGCGATTCCCCCCTCGACCTCTTTGCGTAGCCCATCGAGATCGAGCCCGGCTGACACATCATCAATCCACCAGGAACTGAGGTCTGGGGATAGATCCGCCGGGAGGGCATTGACGGCGCCGGGATCGATGGCTTTCAGCGCGTTGAGCAGACCATCGAGGTGGCGGTCGAGCGCGTCGAGCGAGTTGATTCGCTCGCGGGCCGAATCGAGGTTCACGAACAACTCGGCGACTTGCTCGGTGTTCATGCGCTCGAATCTCGCCCGCAGCTCGCTATAGCGGCGTAGGACGCCACCGTTGTCCGCCAAGGCTCTTTGGAGGATCATCTCGCGGTTCGCCTCGATGTCCGCCCTGACCGCTCCGAGCTTTGCATCGAGCTCCGGGTACTTGTCTGAAAGGCGATCGACGACCATCCGCTGCAGGCGGGGGTCACGGCCGAGGGTCTCAAGCTCGCCCCAACTGAAGATCAGGGCTGGGTAGGTTCTGGATATTGCGTCCGCCCCGACTTGGCAATCCGAGCCGTCGAGCGTCAGCGCGCTTGTTGTGCAGTCGCTCTCGCCGTCGTAGGTAGCGGAAAGCACGTGGCGCTCTCCCCCGGTCTCATAGATCAGCTCGATCTGCGTGTCGGCAAGGTTCGCGTCGCCGATGCCTAGAGCGAGCCCGGCGAATGAGCTCTTGGCGCCGAGCGAGCTCGAGCTCTCACGGAGCTGGCGCCGTTGCCCAAGCACGTAGCGCAGCGCCTCGATGACGGTGCTCTTCCCGCATCCCCGCGCGCCGATGATGCAGTTGAGGTTTTCGTTGAAGGCGATCGTTAGCTCCCTGAACAGCCCGTTGTTGTCGGGGGAGCGGAGACGCATGCCGACCACGCGCGCCGTCGGGATGGCGGATAGCTCGTCCGCGAAACGCACCCGCGTATCGCGGAACCGGAGCGCGTCCTTGACGCAATCGAACTCGATTCGAGAAACCTTCAGGTGGGTGAAGGCCTCCTCCCTGGCGAACGACTCCACTGTGTGGAAGTCCGACTGTGCGACGCAGGCGACGGTATGGGTGCGCCCGTCGGAGGTCGCGAAGTTTCCGTAGTGCCCGCTATCGTCGCTGTCGCGCACTTCCACCGCGGTTGGCGCAGCGTCGACCAGGAAGTCCCAATACATGTCGGAGATGTCCCTCTCGACCTCCTTGCCATCGGAGTCGATAGCGAACATTTCGACGGTGTCACCGATCATGCGGCGTACGTAGGAGCGGTGACCGCGGGACTGCTCATCGGCATGGGCGAAGATCAGGATTCCACCGTTCGTGGTCAGATCGCTGCTGAACTCGGCTAGGTCGCGGATGACGATTTCTTCGCTCCCATTACGCTCAGCCTCCCCGGGGAGCTGCTGGTTGTGAAAAAGCCGGGCGACCACGTCCGGTGGGGTGCCCGGCGCGAAGCCGACGAGGAAATGGATTCGGGCGCCGTGGCCGGGGTCCGTCCGACAGCTGACCTCCATACCGGGGAAGACGGTGATGTCTTCGCGGGTCTGAGCCCGCCTCGCCAGATCGCAGGCGTAGGCGCACTTCATATGGTCTGTGATCACGACCAGTTCAAGACCGGCGGCGGCGAGGCGGTCGAGAAAGGCGTCTTGGCCCTCCTCACCCTCGAACTGAGAGCGGTCGTTCGCTGTAGGGTCGCCGTCCCTGCCCCAGTCGTAGCTGTCGATCGAGTGGACATGGAAGGCAGCCGGTATGAACCGCGCGGTCTTTGCCAGTTGTGCCTCGAGTTCCTGCTGCAGCGATCTGTACGGCTCGTCGGTCAACCCCGACATCCTGACTGATCAGCGGGAATCAAGCGGGATCGCTGTGAAGCGCTTTGCCTTCCAAGAACAATCGACTTCGCTTAGGGTAACGGCGACGGGATGCCACCCACCAGTAGGGAAGGGCTGACGATTATCTTCTTTGCCCGCGCCACCTTTTCAACCTTCCTCTTTTCATGGGTCTCATGCATGACGTGAGGATTGCTAGGAAGGCAGTGGCAGGCGCTGTCGGAGAGGGGAACGTTGATGGGGCTACTTGACCGAATGATGGCGGGCGCCGTCCGGCACAATGGCACCGAAGCTGAGTGCTGGGTCGGCCCCGAGCAGGTCGTTGAGGTTGCCGGCAGGACGATTCCCGGCGGGCTCTTCTATTTGGGCAGCGGCCTGAAGCCTGCGATCAACGAATACTGGCTCGACGTCGAGCCAGCCTTGATTGACCCGACACTACGTGTGGCCGCAAGGCCAACACACGCTCCCGCTCGTGGATTCGCGCTCTCCTATGCGGATTTAGGGACTGGCAACCGCGCCGCGTACCTTGAGTGGCTGGCCGGCGATCGTCGCTTGGCTGACGCTGGCGCTTTTTTCCATCTCTACCTCGCCGGGCTTGAGCGTCGGCTTTTTGTCGGTCAGCAACTCGCCACCGATCCCGCGGCCGAGTGGCACGCGATCTACGGCGAGCTTGACCGATTGCGCTCGGAGGCGGGAAACGGTGACTACCAGAGCGAATATCGGGTCAGCAAATTTGCTGGCTACCTCGAAACCCTCATGGTGGCGCATGGGACCATGAGACTTGAGCCACCTCGTGAGCGCAAGGGCTGGGAGTTGCCTGGTGCCTTGCGGATTCAGTTTGGGCGCCTCGCTCACGAAGGCAAGCCGTTGCCGGCTGAGTGGGCGTTGAGCTGGGCGCTGACCAGCCCCGAGGCCTACCTGCGCACCCCCGCCCAGCGCCTCCCACAGGAGTTCGAGGAGCTTTTTGTGTTCCGCTATCGAGAACGTTTCGGGGAGGGCATGGACCTGCCTACCAGCGGGCCACAGATCAAGATCGAGTATCGGACTCTTAACTACGGACTTCCGGACGCGGCGCACTCGGTCGGGCTACCCGATGTGGTGGAAGCCCCGCAGGTTGATGACACCCTGCGCGAACTGGGGCATTCCTGCTGCGATGAACTCGATGCCCTCAGCCGCTGGCTGGGCCGCAATCCTGATGACCGCGACAGCTTCAAGGCCGCCGCCCTCCTGCCCGTTCCCTTGTTGCATGAGACTGAATCCGAGGAACTGGTCGCTCTCCGGACCCTGCTCGAAGAGGCCTCAAGCACCGCGGCTCCCTGGGTCTTCGACCCCGCCCCCCTGATAAAACTTTGGTCCCCTGGTAGCGAAAAGCTGCCAAAAAAGGAGGCGGTGATCGCCTCGCAGCTGCTCGAAAAGCTCGGTTACGGGATCGAGCCCGACCCACGCTTCGGTGCTCCCTCGCTTTTACCGGGGATGGAGGCGATCCTCTTCGAGATCCACGAAGGCGACCCACGCGCGCCCTCTCCCGCCTACGCGGTGGCCAGCCTGCTCCTGCACCTGCTCGCAGCGGTAGCTGCCGCCGACGGCACGATAAGTCCCGTCGAGGAGGAGGTGCTCGAGTCTCAGATCCACGGGGTCGAGGAGCTCTACGAGGGCGAACGCAATCGCCTCCATGCCCACACCCAGTGGCTGACTCGCTCAAAGCCGAAGTTCGCCGGTCTGCGCAAGAAGCTGAAACCGCTCGACAATGCCCAGCGCGAGGCGATCGGCAAGAGCGTGATCGCCCTCGCTGCGGCCGACGGCGAGGTGGCGCCGGGAGAGGTCGAGACGCTCGGCAAGGTCTTCGATTTGCTCGACCTTGACCCCGACAGCGTCTTCTCTGAGTTGCACGCCGCGAGCTCCGGCTCGGCCTCAGGGCCGGTGGTCGTCCGCGAGGCTCGGACGCCGTCGGAGGGTTACGCGATTCCTCTCGAACCATCGCACGGCCTCGACCGCGCGGCGATCGACGAGAAGATCGAAGAAACCGCCCTTGTCGCTTCGCTGCTCGCCGGGATTTTCGAGGAGTCGGAAGAGACGCCCAAAGTCGAGGCTGAGCCGGTCATTCCCGAGCCGGCGGGGTCCGCCGGCCTCAGCCCCTCTCATCTCAAGTTCGCCAGGGAGCTCGCCAGCCAGCGGTCATGGTCGCGCCTTGAGGCTGAAACGCTCGCGGACCGCTGCGAAATGATGATCGACGGCGCCCTGGAGGCCGTAAACGACGCCGCCTTCGAACTCTGCGACGCGCCATTCGCGGAGGGAGATGACCCCATCGAAATCGACGAAGAGGTTGCAAAGGAGATGTTGGCATGAGCCCGAGCGAGAAGATCAGGCCCCGTGAGCGCGACGCGATCCTGCAGTCACTGGGTGCCGGAATCGTGCCAAGGGTAGGCCAGCAGCACATCCAAGTCGGTCGCGCCAACGAGGTCCAGGCATTGGTCACAGACATCGACAGGATCGCCGAAAACGGCTCGGCGATTCGCTTTGTGATCGGCGAATACGGCTCCGGCAAGACCTTCTTCCTGCAGCTGATTCGGTCCGTGGCGATGGAAAAGCGATTGGTCACCGCGCACGCCGACCTGACCCCCGATCGCCGACTGCACGCCACTGGTGGCCAAGCCCGAGCCCTCTATGCAGAGTTGATGAACAACCTCTCGACTCGTTCAAAGCCCGAGGGTGGCGCGATGCCGAGCATCGTCGAACGCTTCGTCTCTACCGCCCTCTTGGATGCCAGAAACCGTGGGCTGTCTGCCCAAACTGTGCTCAACGAGAGACTCGCCAGCCTGCACGAAATGGTCGGCGGCTACGACTTCGCGCAGGTGGTCGCCGCCTACTGCCAGGGTCACGAGAGCGCCAATGAGGATCTGCAATCCAATGCGATCCGCTGGCTCCGAGGCGAGTTCGCGACCAAAACCGAGGCTCGCCAGGCGCTTGGGGTCCGAACGATTGTCGACGACTCCAACGTCTACGACCAGCTCAAGCTGATGGCGCGCTTCGTGCAGCTCGCCGACTACGCCGGCCTCTTCATCTGCCTCGACGAGCTTGTCAATATCTACAAGCTCGCCAGCTCTCAGGCCCGCAAGTCAAACTACGAGCAGATCCTTCGGATCCTCAACGACACCCTGACTGGCGGCGACGGGGTCGGGTTCCTAATGGGTGGCACCCCCGACTTCCTGATGGACACCCGTAAGGGCCTCTACAGCTATGAGGCGTTGCAGAGCAGGCTCGCCGAAAACCAGTTTGCCCGGGACGGCGTTGTGGACTACTCCGGCCCAGTTCTGCGCCTCGCCAACCTCAGCCCCGAAGACATGTTCGTGTTGCTACAGAACATCCGCAATGTTCAGGCCAGCGGCAATTCTGAGAATTACGTGATCTCCGACGAGGGGATCGAGGCCTTCATGAAGCACTGCTCCGAGAAAGTCGGCGAGGCCCACTTCCGAACCCCGCGCAGCAGCGTCAAGGCGTTCGTCAACCTGCTTGCTGTGGTCGAGCAGAACCCCGGAGTCAGCTGGTCGGACATCGTTGGCGATGTCAACCTTGAGGAGGAGAGAAACCCGGACCTGCAGCCCCTCGACTCCGAGGGCGACGAGAACCCGAACTCCGATGACGAGCTCGCCTCCTTCCGGATCTGAGGCGGGCGCCTCGCCGTCGTCTTCGTTCGAGCAGCTCGACGAAGGGGTACAGCGCTGGATCTACCGGCGCCAGTGGCAGCGCCTACGCGACATCCAGGAGGAGGCGATCCCGCTGATCCTGCGCCAAGAGAGAGACCTGATCGTTGCTGCCGCAACGGCTGCCGGCAAGACCGAGGCGGCCTTCTTGCCGATCTGCTCGAACCTCGCCTCTGATCCGGTTGCCGAGGGTCTCGGTGCTCTGTACATCAGTCCGCTGAAGGCGCTTATCAATGACCAGGCTCAGCGGCTTGACACCCTCTGCGAAGCCGCGGACATCGAGCTGAATAGCTGGCACGGAGACATCCCTGCCAAGGTGAAGCGCGAGGTGCGCAAGCGGCCTCGCGGCATCCTGCTGATCACCCCGGAGTCGTTGGAGTCGATTTTTGTCAACCACGGGACCAGCGCGGCCACTCTCTTCGGTTCCCTGCGCTACGTCGTCATCGACGAACTCCACTCATTCATCGGGTCAGAGCGAGGTCGACAGCTGCAGTCGATCCTGCACCGAATCGAGCTTTCTGGCCGCTGTAGTTCAATGCGAGTTGGACTCAGTGCCACGCTTGGCGACATGGCCACCGCCGCAGAGTTCATGCGACCTGGCTCGGGCGATGCGGTACGGCTGATCGACTCGCACGAAGATCCCCGCGAATTGCGCGTGCAGCTGCGGGGATACCTCGCAAGGAAGCCGGAGGAGGAGCCCGTTGAAGGCGATGGGGAGGACTCCGAGGGCTTGGCCGAGTCCAAGCAGCATGAAATCGCCGCGCACCTCTACGGGCACTTCCGCGGCACCGACAATCTGGTCTTCGCTAACTCGCGGGAGAACGTCGAGAAATTCGCCGACATCTTGCGGCATCGATGCGAGCAGGAGCGGGTGCCGACTGAGTTCTGGCCCCACCACGGCAACCTCTCCAAAGCTCTACGTGAGGACGTCGAGGAAATGCTGCGCGAGCCTTCGAAACCGACAACCGCGATCTGCACTTCGACGCTTGAACTTGGGATCGACGTTGGCAGCGTCAAGTGCATCGGCCAGATCGACCCACCATTCTCGGCCGCTGCCCTTCGCCAGCGGCTCGGCCGCTGTGGCCGTAAACCAGAGGATCCCTCGATCCTGCGCATGTATGTAACCGAGAGCGAACTCGACCCGGGAGTCTGGCCGGGGGACGCGCTGCGCGAGGGTCTAGTCCAGTCGATTGCGGTCGTCGAGGCGTTGGTCGAGGGTTGGTTTGAGGCGCCAATCGACGGTGCCCTTCACCTCTCTACCTTGGTCCAACAGGTGCTCTCGGTTATAGCTCAGCACGGGGGCGCCCGCGCTGACGAGATCTGGACTGTGCTCTGCGGCAGCGGCCCCTTTGATCTCGACCGCGCCTCCTTTGCGCAGCTACTTCGCGGACTCGCCGAACGAGACGTAATCCAGCAGGCCGGCGACGAAGACCTGATGCTCAGCCCGCGCGGTGACCAGATTGTCGGCCACTACAGCTTCTATACCGCCTTCCGCACTACCGAGGAGTACCGCTTGATCGCTGATGGCGAGGAGCTCGGGTCGTTGCCAGTCAGCTCACCTCTAACCGAGGACTCCTTCGTGATCTTCGGTGGCCGCCGCTGGCGGGTCGTCGAGGTGGACAACGATCGCAAGGTGATCGTCGTGGTCGCCGCCAAAGCGGGCCGGGTGCCCCGCTTTTTGGGTGCCGGGGGAGAGATCCACGATGGGATTCGCAAGAGGATGAAAGCCATCTATGAATCGCGCGCCGAGCCTACCTTCCTAGACTCCAAGGCGCTGACCCTGCTCGAACAGGGCCGACGAGGGTTCAAGGAGCTCGACCTCTCCCGCAAGGCGATCGTCGGATTCGATGGCGGCTCGGCCTACTTCCCTTGGGCGGGGGACCGCGTGATGGCGACCCTGGCACTTGGCATCGGCTCGGCGGGCCACCATGTTTACGCCGAGGGGCTGATGCTGGTCGCTCCACAAACTCCTACCGAGGAACTACATCAGATTCTGATTGATGTATTCGGCCCCGGTGAGGAGCCTGATCCGATCGCGCTGGCGGGTGGGGTTCGCAACCTAGAAACCGAGAAGCACCACTGGCTGGTCGACCCCAATCTACTGATCCGCGACTGCGCGATTGCGCGTCTTGACATCGAAGGGGCAAAGGGGGTTGTTACTGAGATACCTAGCAACTCAACTACGGCATCCAGGCTGAGTGTTCCTGGGACCGAGTTTGTGGTGATCGATTGTGAGACGACCGGTCTGCACCCGAGCGCACATCATCGGATCATCGAGCTGGCGATGATCACCGTCAACGAGCAGGGTGAGTCGCTCGATCGATGGTGCAGTCTGCTGCGCCCCGAACGCGACCTCGGTCCGACTGAAGTTCACGGCATACGCGCCCGAGAGGTTCTCGAAGCGCCGAGCTTTGATGAGGTGCTGGGAGAAGTGATCGACCGGATCGCAGGACGAGTCGTAGTCGCCCACAACGCCCGCTTCGACAAGGCTTTCCTTGAGCACGAACTAAAGCGCAGCGGGGTCGAGGTCGATCCGCTGCCCACGATCTGCACGATGGACCTAGCCTCCCGTTTGAATATAGGGGGTGCCCGGCGCAGGCTGGCCGATTGCTGCGACGCTCTCGAGGTCCACGCTGGCCCTGCCCACACCGCACTTGGTGACGCCGAGGCGAGTAAGGCAATCCTAGTCAGGTACTTGCAGATGCATGGGTCGAGCACGGTTTCCTTGATCGACGGGCGGGTGCAGGCGGCAGAATCGTGGCCTCGCAGCGATCAGCGTGCCACGCCCAAGGAGCGCTCTCCCGCCTTCTCCGAGGAGCAACAGCAGGAACAAGGCTCACTATCGGCGCTGATTGAGAGAGCCGGTCTACTGGACGGCGAGGAGGCGACCGACAACGAAGCGGCCTACTTAAATGTCCTAGAGCGCGCAATCGAGGATCGCCGCCTCGACCCCCAAGAGCAACAGGAAATGATCGCCACTGCCGCGATGCTCGGTATCGGTGAGGAGCACATGCGGCGGCTTCACCACGACTACATCGCTCGACTCGTCAAAGTGGCCTGGCGCGATGGCGAGGTGACCGCACGCGAGCGCGAGGACCTGTTCCTTGTTGCTGAGGCCCTCGGAGTCGCTGATGTCGCAGAGCGCCTACGGCGAAAAGAATCAGGTGTGGTCGGCTTCGACGAGGTAGAGCGAGACCAGAGTTTGGCTGGTAAGAGCGTCTGTTTTACCGGTGCCTTGGTATGCCGTCACGAAGGGCAGTTGGTGACGAGGGAGCTGGCCACCCAGCTGGCGGCGAGCGCCGGTCTTACAGTCCTCCCACGGGTAACCAAGAAGCTCGACCTTCTGGTAGTCGCTGACCCCGACTCGATGTCAGGCAAAACCCGCAAAGCCCGCGAGTACGGGGTCAGGGTAATTGCTGAAACTGCCTTCTGGGAGATGATTGGGGTCGAAGTCTCGTGAGGTCGGTGAGTGGTGATCAGATCAGATCGGGTTCAGAGATTGCGGGCTTTCGCTTGGAGAAGCAGATCGGCGAGGGCGGTATGGGCGTTGTCTATCGCGCTCGGCAGATTGACCTTGATCGCACAGTGGCGTTGAAGCTGATCCAGGCAGAGCTTCGACAGGACCAGGAATTCAAAGACCGCTTCCGGCGCGAGTCACGGCTGGCCGCGTCGATCGATCATCCGAATGTCGTTCCCATCTTCCAGGCGGGCGAGGCTGACGGCGTCTTCTTTATCGCGATGCGCTTCGTGGCCGGGACCGACCTCGGGGAGTTGCTGCGCCGGCAGAAGGATCCGCTATCTCCGATCCGGGCTGCCGAGATCGTCGCCCAGGCGGCAGCAGGCCTGGATGCAGCCCATGCAGCGGGTCTGGTCCATCGTGACGTGAAGCCGGCGAACATCCTGCTGGACGAGCACCAACATGCCTACTTGACCGATTTCGGCCTGACCAAGGAACTCAGCTCGCAAAGCCTCAACACGAAGACGGGTATGTGGCTTGGTTCGATCAACTATTCGGCTCCCGAGCAGATCGAGAATAAGAGCCTCGATGCCCGCACTGATGTCTACGCCCTGGGATGCGTCCTTTTCGAGGCGCTGACAAAACAACTGCCCTACGAACGTGATTCCGACATGGCCTTGATGTGGGCCAAGGTTCACCAGGAACCGCGAGTGCCGAGCGATCTGAAACCAGGGCTGCCGCGCCAGTTCGATGACGTGCTCTCCCGGGCGCTGGCCCGTGATCCAGGCGATCGCTATCCGTCGGCCGGGGATCTCGGGCGAGCGGCCATAGCCGCCGCCGCAGGGGAAGACAGCATTGAGCCGGAGCGCACTGTGGCTCGTGGGGCTGCCGCCGGGGCAGAGACCGTCCCACTTGAACTCCCGCCCGACCCTTCCTCTTCCGCGGCGCCCACCTGGCGTGAGGCGCCCACCAGAGCTATGCCCCGGGGTCAGTCTGGGTCGCGTGGCGGGCAACGGGCGCTTGTTGGCGTCGGCGCTCTCGCTGCCGTGGCGATCGGCGCCCTGGCCGCCGTACTGCTCGTCGGCGGCGGTAACGGCGGCCAGGCAAGAACCGAAGTCCGCACCCAGGCGACGACGGTCACCCAAGAGGTGACCACTGGGAACGTGAGCGCTGGTGCGGATGTAAGCGCCGCGGGGGTCGGTTCGACGAACATAGCCCTTCAACCCTTTGTTGCTCGCCTTTACTCCGCACAGATTCCCGCTGAATGGACTCCTGAAGCGGTCGACGAAGAGATCTCGGGGCGCTATGAGAGTCAGTGGCGCAATCCGAGCGACGAGAACACGTCCGTTTTGATCGACTCCCAACTCCATACCTCCTCGGGGTCGCCGCTGGACGATGCAGCGGCAGTTCGGGCGCAGACCAGCCAGACCCCCGGTTATCGGGAGATCTCCTTCGGCCCGACATACCTCGGCGGCGTCCCGGCAGCCCGCTGGGTCTTCGAGGTGCCGGGAGATCGACGCGTCGATTACTTCGTGACCAAATGCAATGTCGGATTTGCGGTTCTGGGTTCGTCGTCGCCGAGCACCTTCGGGGCTTGGGCTCCGATGTTCCATCGGGTCGCGGCCTCGGTGACTCCGTTCTGCGAGTAACGCCGCCTACGACAGGCTGCGAATCTACGAGAGGCGCAGTTAAAGTCCTTTTTCCTCGGCCTCCCTGAGCAGCTCTTCGAGTTCCTCGTCGACGTTGTCGGCAGACCCTTCGCAGTCGATGCGGACGCGCTTCATTGCGACTCGCGTATCGGGTAGCACTGGAAGGCCCCACAGGCTGCCCCAGTCCAGAAGTCCGCGGTCGACGGGGTTTAGATGGATTCCACGCGCAGGGAGTGGACATTGCGCGTTGTGACGGTCCAGCGCGATGCGCATCGCGATCAAGTTCAAGACTTCGAAGCGCGTTGCCACGGCTTCACTCCGACTCATGAATGTGGATGAACGCGATTTCATCCGGGTCGAGCCGGCGGGAAGGCATGCGCTCGCTGGATTCCCATGCGCCGTCATGGAATGCCGCCAAGACAATCGGCACGAGGTCGAAGTCGATGGTGCTGACCTTGAATGCAATTGTGATCGCCTCGAGGTCGTCGACGGCCTCTATTGCGATGCACGCCCCTTGCTTGCCGCCCAGCATGGCTCTCTGTTCCGTTCCTTGTCGGCGGGCCTCCTTGAGGATGAGCGGTGCCTCGATCACGATGGATCGGACGATGCGGCCGTCGCGATCGCGGACCATGCGCTCGTAATCCTGGGCGGTAGGTAGAAGGCGATCCTTGCGGTCGAGCTCCTTGCAGTAGGGGAAGAAGTCATCCTCGGAGCCGGATCGGTGGCGCCGGTAGGCGACCAGCCAAACGACGCGTTCCTGCTCGTCGAAGAATGTGCCTCCTCGATGGTCGTGGCCGCGAGAGAGGACCCAGATTGGCTGACCGCTGGTTAGCGGGGAAACCTGCCGGGTGTTCTCGGTGCGATCAGATCGGTCGCTGATGAGAGCCTTGATGATTTCGTGGTTTCGGAGCTCTTCGAAAGTGACCCCTGCCGGCATATCGAGATCTTGCTCCACGCAGCGGTTCGTCACCCGCAGCTCCCAATCGCTGCAGATGAACGAACCGCGGTCTGTTTTGCCTACGAGAGCTGGTGGCAGCACGGCAGGTGATGCTATGGAGGCACGCAGTCGGAACGGTTGGCTTCGACTGAGCGCTCATATGCCGGCTCGGCCGCGGCTCAGCGCTTTGAGCGAATGCGAGCCGCTGCCGCTTCTGCCCTGGCGGGCGCGTTGCGGCTGGCGAACTCCGCGAGCTCGCTGGTGGTGCCGTCCCTCAAGATTCTCGCCGCCTGCTCGAGGTCCGCGGCGAACTGATCCTTATGGCGCTCCAGGTATTCGCGCCAGGCCGTGGCGAGCAGATCTCCCTGCTGTTGTCCTCGCATCGCTGCGAGCTGCTTGGTCTCCGAGTGAATGTCGTCGGGGATACGGACGGGAGTGGTAGCCATCGTTGCTGCTCTCCCTTTCTGACAGTTATTGCCGTTGCTGTTACGCCGTTACAACGTACATCATCCGCCAGATCGGTGTTGAACTTGGCAGTTCTCGCCCAGCAGGGCACGCATCGCACAGGGGCTGGTTGTAGCCGACCGTGGCGCTGACCGGCGGGAGGCTCTCGTCATCCCAGCCGCCGCCGAGGACCGTCTGGCTTGGCGGGCACTGCGCGGCCGAAGAGTCCACCGCGCAGGAGACGTCGAAGTCACAGAGCGTGGCGCCTGCGTGGGGCGAAACGGACTCCGCGATGCGCTCGCCGAGCCGAAACCTCCGGAGGCGGGGG
Organism: Solirubrobacterales bacterium; assembly: GCA_036381235.1. Lineage (GTDB taxonomy): Bacteria > Actinomycetota > Thermoleophilia > Solirubrobacterales > 70-9 > DASVDE01. The sequence continues at coordinate 40,439 of DASVDE010000029.1, forward strand.
CCCTGTTAGGTACTCCCCGAGCTCGGCCTCCCAACGGCGCTGCCACTCGGGCTCTCGCACGTCGAGTCGCTCGGCGAAGCGGTCGGGGTCAAGGCCGCGGTGACGTGCCTTGCGCTCGAAGGCGGGCCAGAGGGCCAGCGGGAAGCCGATGCGTTCTCCCGGCTGAGAGCCGGTCTTCGTCGGCGCGGCGCTTGATCAGATTGGGATGGATCACTGGGCCAGCTCGGCGGCAAGTATTGGGGGATGGATCGGCCAGCGCACCCGCCAGTCGGCATCGCGGAAGACGGCACTGTGTGCCTTGAGTCCCGGGTCGAGGTTGAGGTCGGAGGTCGGCGGCTTGCGGGAGCGCAGGTTTACCGCTGGGCCCTGCCAAGCCGAGCCGATCGGCGAGTGAGTCGATGCGCCTCAGTGCGGCGGCCGCCCTAAGCTCTTCGGCGAGGTCCGTCAGCCGGGTTGGGTCTGGATTGGCGGCGACGAGCGCTTCGGCGAGAGGGAAGTATCCGCCGACCAGATCGGGACGGGACGCCGCGTCGATCAGCGCGCGCTCCAGGCCGGAGACGAAAGCGCCGTGCCCGGCCGGCTCGGCTCCGATCTCGATCGTGTCCGGGTGCTCGAAGATCGCTTCCAGGGGGCGACCGCTGACGGTGGCTGCGGTGACGCGTCGCGGGACGGCAACCTGGATCGTGCGCACGGGCCGCGTCAGGAGGCCGTGGAAGTCGAGAGCCGATTGATAGGCGATGCGGTGGGGCTCAGAACCGAGCAGCGCGGCGATGGCTAGGGCGACGTCCTCCGAGGCGGCCCTGGTTCCCAGGAGCCCTATCTGGCGGATCGCATAGCGCCCGCGCGCGACCCGGTCGACCAGGCCGTCCCGGCGCCAGCGCGCCAGCAGGTTTGAGGCGGCCTGGGGAGAGACCCCAAGCTCCTCGCGCAGCTCCCGGCTTGTGAGCGTGGATTTGCCAACCGCGAGGCGGTCATCGAGGGGTTTCAAGGAGTGGCGGGCCCTAATCGACCCGACCGGCGCGAGTTCGCGAGTTCATCGAGCGTCGCCTGGGTGGAGCGGATCTTCGTTCGAAGCTGGACGAGCTGGCTCGGCTCTCCGAGGATTTCGCGGGCGGCTACCGCTGATCAGCGGTAGCCGAAGGCGGAACCGCCACAATGGCCAGCTATGAAGCCCCGCGCTCCGAGTTCCACCCCGAAGCCCAAGCTCAAATTCGGGCTGCCAGATTCCCCTGTTGAACAGCGCCGCGACCTGCGCGCCGCGATCAAAAAGCACGCAGAGACCCTACGCCGCCTGGCCCGCTGAACCCACTTGAGATCACGATTTGTGAGCGCAAGAAGTTCATCTCTTGCGCGGGGGTGCCTCGCTGATCGAGTCCACGAGTCGCCAGATCCCGCTGCTGGGGCTGGTATGCGGCCGGGAGTCATCGCCGCGATGTTTGGTATCGAGCTTCTGCGCGCGGTCGCGGGCGATTTCGTAGCGCTCGTCGAGGGCTTCCAGCGCGGTGCGGGAGAGCGACTTACCGCTTCTGAGGTGTCGCTTGGCCGATGACTGGGCCTGCGCTCGATCGAGGTAGGCGGTCTGATCCTCGAAGTGGAGCAGGAACCACAGCTCCAAGCAGGGGCTGGAGATCGCCAGCTTGATCCCGTGATCCCGAGCCAGTGACATGGCTCGGTTCAGGTCTGGGTGTTCGTCGACGTCGAAGACGCACCAGACCTCGTCGTGAGCACGACCGCGACCGCGCTTGGCGTCGCGCTCATTGCGCCGCTTCGCGTCTATTGCGTGCTCGACGAGCTGCAGCGGCCCGCCGCGGAAGTCCGGGATCTCGACGTTGACGATGCGCCGGTGACGTCTACGGTAGAAGTTCAGGTACTCCTCCTCGGTCACCTTGCCCTCGACGAAGACGAGTAACTCGCGCCTGGCTGCGTCCGCCTTGACGCGGCGCTGCAGTTTTCGCGGTCGCGTCACTCTTCAGGGCCCGAGGCGATCGCTCCGACGATTCGCTCGAGTTGCCCGGCGGAGACGATCGGCGTCGCGCCGTAGCGGCCGGCCAGGTAGCGCCGGCCCACCGCCTCACCCTTGCGGGGGTCTAGATCGGTCAGCGGATAGAGGCGCGTGCCCCCGCTCTCGTCCTTCTCGGTGAACCAGATCTGGTCCCGCCCCAGGGTGTGCGAGCCGGAGTCGCCCATCAGCGTCACATCGTGGGAGTTGAAGATGAGCTGCGCGCGGCGGGGGTTGCTCTCCGTCGATTGGAACAGCCGGACCAGGATGTCGACGAGGGTGGGGTGGAGGCTCGCGTCCAGCTCGTCGGCGAGCAGCACCGACCCCCGCCTCAGGGCCTCGATCACCGGACCGATCATGCCGAACCAGACCAGCGTGCCCATGGACTCGTCCATCGGGGGGAGCTCGACGTCGCCGGCGGCGGACTTGTGCTTCAGTCGCACTTCGAAGTCTTCGAACTCGATCGGGTCCTCGCCGCTTCCCGACCCCGACCCCGAGCCCTCCTCCTCCCCGCGAAGGATGCTCAGCGCCTCCATGATTCGTTCGCGCATCACGGGGTCGAGCTCGCGTCGGGTGGCCCCCGTGATGCCGAGGTCCGCCTCTCGCAGCAGGTCCATTACCTGCTCTCTTTGATCGTCCTCATCCAACATCTCGGCTGTGAATGCCTGTCGGAAAGCGCGACTGTTCACGTCCGCGAACAGCAGGTTGCGCATGAACCATTCGTAGAGAGGCAGGAGGACCGGGTGATTGGTCGCCGCGGCGGTTGAGAGGTAGAGCGCGTTGGGGCGCAGAATGTCGAGCGTCGCGCGGCCCTTGGCTCTCTCCGCCGCGCCGAGCTGAACCTCGTCGCCGCGGCGATGGAAGAGCAGGGCCGCGCGCCCGTGTGGGTAGTTGTATGCCCACTCCTCGATGACGCGCTCGGAGTCGATCCGGAAGCCGTACTCGTGGCGCACCTCATTGAGGACGAGGTCGACTTCGTAGGTCGTCGGTAGGGCGTCGCCATCGCCGCCGAGAAGAAACGGGTGGACCGGCATCCCACCGCTGGGCCTGCCATGACGAAAAGAGGCGAGAACGTGGCGGCGCATGTCGTCCATCGCCTTGAGCAGGTTCGACTTGCCGGATGCGTTGGCACCGAAGATTCCCGCGACGGAGAGGACGCCGATCCGGCGATTCCGGTCGCGCCAGGGGATCTCACGCACGACCTCCTCGTCAGAGAGGCGCGTGGCGAGCAGCGACAGCTCGACCTCTTCGCGGAACGAGCGAGCGTTCTCGGCCCGGAATGCGAGCAGCATCGAAGAGCCGCGAGTGATGACTGAGGGGGTCATCAGAGCCGGAGTATTGCAGAAGTTTTGCAGAAACCTGAATTAGAGCCACGTTTTGGGCCGTTTGCACCGATTCGTGCGGTACGCGGGTAGACGTCGAAGTCACAGAGCGCGCCGCCGCCCCCGTTCACCTACGTGATGACCGAGAACCCGCCGCGCGGGCCCGCCGGTCCCTGGGCGCCCCTCGGTCCCCTGGGGCCGCGTGCGCCCCGGGACTCGAACCGGCGACCGCTGGCGTCTTCACGCTCAGGCCGAAAGCCACTCGATGATCTGAGCCGGGTCGGCTAGCGAGGACAAGTCGGCCCCGTCGCGCAGCTGCTCGGCGGCGGCTGCCATCGAGTTGATCGCGACCCAGGCGAGGCGGCCGCCGACGCTGACGCGCTGGGCACCGGCCTCGACGATCTCGGCCACGGAGAGACCCGGTCCGGCGAGGACGTTGAGGGGTTTGGAGGTCGCCTCGCGGATCGCCCGGATCTCGTCGGCGCCGGGAAGCCTCGGCGCATAGAGAACGTCCGCCCCGGCCCGCTCGTAGGCCTGGAGGCGGGCGATCGTGTCGTCGAGGTTGGGATTACCTCGAAAATAGTTCTCAGCGCGCGCCGTCAACGTAAACGGAAAGTCGAGGCGGCCGGCCGCCTCGACGGCCGCGGCGATCCGCTCAGTCGCGTGCTCGATCCCGTAGATGCCGCCATCGGGGTCGTAGTCCTCGATCGAGCCGCCCACGGCTCCCGCCTCCGCGGCCCGCGAGATCGCCCGCGCAGCGTCCTCGGGATCCGCCCCGTAACCGTTCTCGAGGTCGACGGAAACCGGGAGGTTCGTCGCCGCATCGAGCGCGCGCGTGTGCTCGACGACCTCTTCGAGGGTGACGTCGCCGTCCAGTCGTCCCAGCGTGAAGGCGAAGCCCGCGCTCGTCGTCGCCAGCGCCTCGAACCCGAGCGCCGCAAAGACCTTCGCCGAGCCGGCGTCCCATGGATTCGGGATGACGAACGGCGACCCTTCGTGCAGCATTCGAAATGCCGCCCCCTTGCGCTCCTGTGAGGTCTCCGGGACCACCGGCCCATTCTCCCCGATCCAGGCTCCACGAGTTGAGCCGGAGAGAGGTTCTAGGCACCTCTGGTCAACTTCTCGCCGATGTCGGTGTCGCGATTGATCGAGCAGATCCTCGATCGGCTGAACCATTTACCACCGGATGTGTGGGTCAAACGACCACTCGACCCTCAAAACCGGCGCGCGCCGACCGCGGCGCGTCGGCGCGGCCGGGCGTCGGCGGCTCTCAGCGGTCGGCCCACCAGTCGCGCCGGCCCTCGACGTCTTCGCGCGGATCCTCGCCGAGGTTGGGCGCGCCGAAGACGAGGATCTCCAGGCCGTCCGGCCCGGCCTCGTAGCCGCGCCACGTGCCGGGCGGGACGCGCACCGCGTCCCACTCCCTGAGCTCGACGATCTCGTCGTCGAGCTTCATCCGCCCGCTCCCGCGCAGGACCACGTACACCTCCTCCTGCTTCTTGTGCGTGTGGCCGTACGGAAAGCGATAGCCGGGCGGGACGCGCTGGTAGCTCAGGCCGGATTGCTCAAGTTCGAGCGCCTTGGTCGCCATGCGGAACTCCAGGTCCGGCGCGCCGTCGAAGTTGGACCCGAGATCCTCCAGGTCCTCCTTGAGGTTTCTGAGGGTGAACGGCACGGCGCGCTTCAGCCGATCCGTTCCGCCAGCTCGACGATGATCCCCTCCGGGCCGCGGACGTAACAGAGCCGGTAGGTGTCCTCGTAGTTCTCCAGTTCGCCGACGAGCTCGGCGCCGCGGGATCGCAGGCCGGCGACGAGGGCGTCGATGTCCTTGACGACGAAGGCGATATGGCGAATGCCCCGGGCGTTGGCCGGCGCTTCCCCGTCGCCGGCCTGGCTCGGCGGCGAGTGGAACTTGACGAGCTCGACTCTCGCGCTGCCGTCCGGCGTTCCCATCATCGCGAGGTCCGTCCGCACGCCGTCGAGCCCCACGATGCGGTCGGCCCAGCGGCCTTCCACGGTTCCCTCGCCCTGCAACTCGAGTCCGAGCTCGGCGAAGAACTCGGTTGCGGCCGGGAGGTCGTCGACAACGATGCCGACGTGGTCCATCCGCTGAATAGTCATGTCGTCAGTCTGTACTTGAGGTGGGTGACGCTGGGCGCCTCGACGGCCCGGACCTGCTCGAGCTGCACCTCCGCGTCCCCGAGGTTGTCGAAGATGCGAGAACCGTCGCCGAGCAGCACCGGAACGACGTGGAGCTCAAGCTCGTCCAGCAGTCCCGCTACCAGGTACTGCTGAACTGTCTGGCCGCCGCCCCAAAGCATCACGTCTTTGCCGCCGGCGGCCTCCCTCGCCTGTTCGAGCGCGGACTCGATTCCGTCGGTGACGAAATGGAACGCGGTCCCTCCCTCCATCTCCACGGGATCACGCGGGTGATGGGTGAGGATGAAAACGGGGTGGTGGTAGGGAGGTTCGTCGCCCCACCAGCCCGTCCACTGCTCGTCGCCCCAGGCGCCACCGCCGGGCGGTCCGAACATGTTCCGGCCCATCACGCTGGCTCCGATGTTCTCGCGCGATTCCTCGACGATCCGGGTGCTCTCGTTCACCTCGCCGCCTTGTTTGCCGTGGGATTGGCGCCAGGCGGCCAGCGGAACCACCCAGTCGTGGAGCCGCTCGCCGCCCTCACCGAGCGGGTTCTCCTCGCTCTGGTTCGGGCCGGCGACGAAGCCGTCCAGGGAGATCGAGATATGACACCTGAGCTTGCTCATCGTGTCTCCTGGTCGCTGTAGCGAAGGTAGACCACGCGAGAGCCGAAGGTCCGTGTCTCGACCAGCTCCAGGTCGATCCTCTCCTCCAGGGGCGGGAAGAAGGGCGTGCCGCCGCCCAGCACGACCGGGCTGACGAAGAGGCGGTACTCGTCGACGAGGCCCAGCTCGATGAGGGTGGAGGCCAGGCTGGCGCCGCCGACGGCGATGTCCCGTCCCGGTTGCCCCTTCAGCTTGGCGACCTCTTCGGCAACGCCGTCTTTGACCAGCCTGGCATTGCCCTCGACCTTCTCGAGGGTCGTTGAGAAGACGATCTTAGGCAGGTCCTTCCAGATGCCGGCGAACTCGCGCTCGGTCTCCGGGAGCGATGGGTTCTCCTCGGCAGTCTCCCAGTACAACATCACCTCGTAGAGCTTCCGCCCGCAGAGGTGGGCGCCAATCTCCTGCGTCTGCTGATTGTGGAACCGGTGCAGCTCCTCGTCCGGAGCAGACCAGTCGATCTCCCCGCCGGGCCCGGCGATGAAGCCGTCCAGCGACACTCCCATCGAGTAGATCACCTTCCGCATCGCGGTCCTCCTGATTCGTGCTCGCCTCAGCCTTCCAGTGTCGCCTCAACCTCGATCTCGATTCCCTGGAGCGCCTGGGAGATCGGGCAGTTCTCTCCGGCGCTCTGTGCCGCCTCGGCGAAGCGGGCTTGGTCGAGCCCCGGCACTTGGCCGTTGACGGCGATCTTCGAGGACTTCACGCCTTCGCCGGGGACGAAGGTCACCGTTGCGGTGGCTTCGAGGCGCTCGGGGGCGTTGCCGGCTTCGCCCAGCTCGTGGGAGAGGGCCATGCAGAAGCAGGAGGCGTGGGCGGCGGCGAGGAGCTCTTCGGGGCTGGTGGTTCCCGGCGCCCGCTCGGTGCGGGCTGCCCAAGTCACCTCTACCTCCGGCAGGACGCCGCTTGCCGCCTTGGTCGTCCCGCGTCCATGGGCGAGGTCGCCCTCCCAAACCGTCGTCGCGGTGCTCTCTGCTGCCATCTGCCTCTCCTTTCGTCGGGTGCGAATCGCTGATGCTCAGGACAGCCTGACGCCGCCGTCCTCGGTGACGGTCCAGTGGGGGTTGTGGGCGATCTCCCAAGGGTGGCCGTCGGGGTCAATGAAGAGTCCGCTGTAGCCGCCCCAGAAGGTCTCGGCCGGCTCGCGGCCGATGGTGGCGCCGGCGGCGCGAGCCTCCTCGATCGTCGCGTCGACCTCCTCACGGGAGGCGAAGTTGAGCGCCAGGGCGATGCCGCCCCAGCCGCCCGGGTCATCGACGCTGCTGTCCTCGGCGAGGCGGGTGCGATCCCACAGCGCCACGATCATGTCTCCCGCTTGGAAGAAGACGACATCGTCCTCGGGCGCGGCGCCCGTGGTCCAGCCGAGGGCCTCGTAGAAGCGCCGCGCGCGGCCGAGGTCGCCGACTCCCAGTGTGATCAGGCTGACGCGCTGCTTCACGCGCCCTATCTTGGCAGGGCGTTCGCCAGCTCCTCCAGCCGGTCGGCCAGTTCGTCGGGCTTGGAGAAGTAGGCGGAGTGGCTTGCGGCGATGCAGAGGACCGGATCGCATGGAGTGCGGGAGTGCATGTAGCGCTGGAAGGCGGGGGTGACGGCACGGTCTTCGGTCAGCTCGATGTAAGCGCGGGGGAGAGCAGCAAAACGCTCCGTGGTGACGATCGGCGCCAGCGAGGGCGCCAGCGGCTCGGGGGTGAGCAGGGCGGTGGCGAGGGCGACATCCTGGGCCGGACAGTCGTGGTAGAGCGCCGGCTCGAATGCCTCCTGGCGCAGCATGTCCCAGCCGGCATCGAAGTCGGCGTCGAGGCTGGGCGGCAGCAGGGAGTCGGTGTCCTTGGGGAAGAGGTCGAGCACGTTCTCACCGCTGCGGGGCAGGAAGGCGGCGAGGTATACGAGGCCGCCGATCAGGTCCGGCCGCGCCTCGGCGGCGGCGGTGACGGGGATGCCGCCGCGGCTGTGGGCGACCAGCGTCACCGGCTCGGCCGCGGAGGACATCGCCTCGACAATCCGCTCGACGCAGTCCTCCAGCGTCACCTCGCCCGGCAGCGTGCGGTCGCGGCCGTGGGCGGGGAGGTCGGGAACGATCACCTCGTGGCCGCGCTCGCGCAGCCTCGCTTCGACCTTGAACCAGCACCAGGCTCCGTGCCATGAGCCGTGGATGAGGACGAAGCTGGCCATCGTTCTCCTTCGATCGGGCCGGCCCGGCGGCCGGCGTCTCTGGGAAGAACGGGGCGGGGTGAGGGCTTGTGAGGTCCTCTCGGAATAAAAGGGGGAGAAGACGGGTCGACTGAACCCTTTACCACCGGATGCGTGGGTCAACTGACCACTCGACGGGCGAAGAGGGGGGAGCGCGGGCACGCGACGCCGCGGTTTGGGTGCTGGTCAACCGCCAGCACGGCGTGGTGGCGCGGCAGCAACTGTTGGGGCTGGGGTTGGGAGCGCGGCGTATCGAGCGGCGGATCGCCTCCGGGCGGCTGCATCCGGTCTGGCGCGGCATCTACGCGGTGGGACGGCCGCAGCTGAGCCGGCACGGGCGCTGGATGGCGGCGGTGCTCGCCGGCGGGCCGGGGGCTGTGCTGTGCCACGGCAGCGCGGCGGCGCTGTGGGGGTTTGGGAAGGAGCCGGCGGGCGTGGTGGAAATCTCGGTTCCGGCGGGAAGGCGCTGCAGACGGCCGGGAATCCGCACCCATCGGCGCACGGCGTTGAAGCCGGAGGACACCACAGACCACCAAGGCATCCCCGTCACCTCACCGACGCTGACGCTGATCGACGAGGCGACGCATCTGGACCCGTTGCGGCTGGAGCGGTATGTCAACGAGGCCGACAAACTCGAGCGGGTGAGAGCGGACGTGCTGCACGCCTCACTCGACCGCTATCGCGGGCAACCCGGGGTGGCACCGCTACGGGCGCTCCTCGATCCCCTCACCTTCCGTCTGAGCGACTCCGACCTGGAGGTGTTCATGCGCCCGTTGGCGCGCGCCTCCGGGTTGCCCGCCGCTCCGCAGACGAGAGCGCGTGTGAATGGCTACAGAGTCGACTTCTACTGGCCCCAGCTGGGAATCGTGATCGAGACGGACGGGCTGCGCTACCACCGCACCCCGTCACAGCAGAAACGGGCGCTGGAGCGCGACCAGGTCCATCTCGCGGCCGGCATGTGGCCACTGCGCTTCTCCCACTGGCAGGTGCGGTACGACCCGCGCCACGTGCGGGAGGTCCTGCGCAAGACCGTGAGGCGTGCCCGGGCGGCGAAGACTGGGGTCGACTGAACCTTTTACCACCGGATGCGTGGGTCAACTGACCACTCGACGGGCGAAGAGGGGAGAGCGCGGGCGCGCGACGCGGGCCTCATCGGCGCCGCAGCGCGGGACTTGAGCCACCGGGCTCCTATCCTCGGTATGTGAAAGCGATGAGGCTGATCGGTGTCCCGATCGACTCGGTGAGTCGCTCGGGGGGAACCGAGTTTGCCCCGGCGACGTTGCGGGAGCTGGGCTTCCCCGCCGCGCTGGGAGCCGAGGACGACGGCAATCTGGAGGTGAGGATTCGCGGCGAGGAGCGGGACTCCGGCACCGGGCTGCTCGGGAGCTCGGATGTGCTGAAGAGCACCGCGACGATCCGCGCCGCCGTAGCCGAGCAGGCGTCGGCGGGCGCACGCCCGTTCCTGATGGGAGGGTGCTGTGCGGAGCTGCCGGGGGCGCTGGCGGGTGCGCGGGATGCGTTGGGGGAGGTGGGCCTCGTCCACCTCGACGGCCATCTCGACCTCTACGACGGCTCCACTTCTCCAACCGGTGAGGCAGCCGACATGCCCGTCGGCGTCGCGCTGGGGCTGGGTCCGGAGGCCTGGGTGGAGACCTGCGGGGGCGCCTCGACGGCACCGGAGCGGACCGCGATCATCGGCTATCGCGACAAGGAGGAGTCGCTGCGTTACGGGATGCGCCAGCCCGGGCAGCTCAGCCCGCCGCTCACCCATCGCGCCGTGGAGGACGTTCGCGCTGAGGGACCTGGTGACGTGGGGGCGCGGGTGGCGGCCGAGATCGGCGCGTCACATCCTTTCTGGCTTCACTTCGACGTCGATGTCCTCGACCAGGATGTCTTTCCGGCGACCGACTACCTGATGCCGGGCGGGATGACCTGGGCCGAGCTTCGCGAGGTCATCGCGCCGTTGCTCTCATCCCCGGCTCTGATCGGTGCCTCGCTCGCCTGTTACAACCCGGAGAAGGACCCCGAGCGCGCCTGCGGCCGGGCTCTCGTCGAGGCGCTTGCGAAGGTTGTTCAGCCTCCTGCGACGTGAAGCTCGAGCGCGTGGATCTGGCTCTGGCCTAGGAGCCCGCTTGTGCGCGGAGCCCTTGCGTCACCCGTGGCTCTCGAGCCGCTCGGCCAGGCGGTTCATTCCCCGCTCGCGGGCGGCCGCGGCGGCGCCGGCCCAGTCGGTCGGGCGGTCCGGCGGGCGCTCTACGCCGGCGTCGCGCAGGGTGGCGATGTCCTTGAAGGCGAGCAGGTCCTCGCGGGCATCGATCAGCGCCGCGCGCAGCTTCGGGCGGGGCTCGCGGATGGCATTTTCGAGCACGGCCTCGAGGGAGCCGTGGCGACGCAGCAGCTCCGCAGCGGTCTTCGGGCCGACGCCCTTGGCGCCAGGCAAGCCGTCGGAGGGGTCGCCGCGCAGGGCGATGAAGTCGGGGACCAGCTCGGGGCCGATCCCGTAGCGCTCACGCACCTCGTCGGCGCCGACCCACTCGGCGCCTTTGCCCCCCGTCTTCACGTAGAGGACGATCACCCGCTCCGCGGCGCACTGGTACATGTCACGATCGCCGGTCAGCAGAAGGGCCTGGCCGCCCGCTTCGGCCTCGCGGCGGGCGTAGGTGCCGAGCAGGTCGTCGGCCTCGAGGTCCTCGCTGGTTGCGACCGTCCAGCCGAAGGCCCCGAAGAAGTCGCGGGCGGCGATGAACTGCGGCGCCAGCTCCTCGGGCATGGCCGCCTCGCGCTCGGCGTGGTAGGCGGGATACAGCTCGGTGCGGTAGCTCGCCGCGTCTGGCCCGAAGCAGAGGACGACGGCGCGCGGGTCATATGCTTCCACCTCGCGCACGATCAGGTTCGCCGTTCCCAGCAGCGCGTTCACCGATGCTCCATCGGGCCCGACGATCGTCTTCGGCAGCGCGTAGAAGGCCCGGAAGAGCATCGAAGGCGCGTCGACGGCGAGCAGCGGTTGTGGCATGACTCAACCCTATGGTTGCGGGTAGATCATGAGCATGAGCCATCCCACAGCAGTCACCACACCGAGCGCCACCAAGATCCGGATCGAGCGGGATTTCGATGCGCCCCGCGATCTGGTCTGGGCGGCCTACACCGAACCCGAGCTGCTGGCCAACTGGCTCGGGCCGCGCCGGTTGACGATGACGGTTCAGGAGATGGACGTCAGAGCCGGCGGCTACTACCGCTACACGCATCTCAGCTCCGACGATTCAGACAGCGCCCCGTTTGTCTTCTTTGGCGAGTTCCTCGAGGTGCAACCCCCGCATCTGCTGGTGCAGACCTTTCAGTGGGAGGGGAACCCGGATCCGCCCTCGGTCGATCGGGTCGAATTCGAGGATCTCGGCGACGATCGCACGCGGATCGTCACGACCGCCACCTTCGAGTCGACCGAGGCGCGCGACGCGATGCTGGGGGCCGGCATGGAGCGGGGGATAAGCGAGGGCTACGAGAAGCTGGACGAGCTGCTCGCCGGTCTCCTGTAGTTCATTGCCCGCTGCGTCATCTGCCCCGGACTGGGCGAAGGGCATGGTTAGGGTGTCTCGACCGAAACCAGTGAGGAGGGGGCTGCGAGATGGATGTCGGGATCGGACTTCCCAATGCCGTGCCGGGGACGAGGGGAGCGGAGATGACAGAGTGGGCGCGGCGCGCCGAGGCTCGGGGGTTCTCCAGCTTGGGGACGATCGATCGCATCGTCTATGACAACTATGAGCCGCTCGTCGCGCTGGCCGCGGCGGCGGCGGTGACCGAGCGGATCGGCTTGGCCACCACAGTCCTGCTCGGGCCGCTGCGCACAAACCCGGTCGAGCTGGCCAAGCAGTCCCTCAGCGTCAACGCCCTCTCCGAGGGGCGCTTCACGCTCGGCATTGGGCTCGGCGCGCGGGACGACGACTACCACGTCAGCGGGGTCGAGCTGAGCGGTCGGGGCAACCGCCTCGACGCGATGCTCGAGCGAATCATCCAGATCTGGTCCGGCGAGGAGGTCGGGCCCTCGATCGCCGGTGCGCCTCGCCTTGTCCTCGGCGGCCATGCGATGGCCTCCTTCGGCCGCACCGCCCGCTTTGGCGACGGTTGGATCGCCGCCGCCTCCGGGCCCGAGCAGTTCGCCGAGGGTGCCGAGAAGGCGAAGGCTGCGTGGTCAACGGCCGGCCGCGAGGGTGAGCTCCACTTGATGGCGCTCGCCTACTTCTCGCTTGGCGACCGCGCCTTTGAAGACGCCCGCGCTTACGCCACCGACTACTACGCGTTCCTCGGGGGGGAGATCGCGGAGATGATCGCCAAAAGCGTCGCGCTGGATGCGGAAGCGATTCAGCGGTATCTCGTCGCATACGAGGAGGCGGGGTGCGACGAGCTGGTCCTCTGCCCCTGTTCAAGCGACCCCGAGCAGGCCGACCTGCTGGCCGACGCCGTCGGCCTCTGATCGTGGCAGCCAACGTCGCGATCGTCGGTGCGGGACTGTCAGGGCTGCGCGCCGCGCGCGTTCTCGCCGACGCCGGTCGTGAGGTCGTCGTGCTGGAGGCGCGCGACCGGGTCGGCGGCAGGCTGCTGAACGCAACGCTCGGGGACGGGGTGACGGTCGACGTCGGCGGCCAATGGATAGGCGACGACCACGAGCGGGCGCGGGGGTTGGCCCGTGAGCTGGGCCTGGAGATCTTCCCCCAGTTCGGAGAGGGGAAAAACTTGGTCGACGTGGCCGGGACGCGCCGCCTCTACCGAGGCACGATCCCGCGCCTCGGTCCCCGCATCCTCTGGGACATCTTCCTCGCCCGGCGGCGCCTGGATCGGCTGGCGCGGGGAGTCTCCGCCGAGGAGCCCTGGGCGGCGGAGCGGGCCGCGGAGCTCGACGGGCAGACGCTCGCCGCCTGGATCGAGCAGAACGTGCGCACCCCGATGGCGCGAGAGCTGATCGGGCTGACCGGCCGCACGGTGTGGGGAACGGGTCCCGACGAGCTTTCGATGCTCCACGTTCTCTTCTACGTCAACTCGGCGGGGAGCTTCGACAAGCTGATCGACACCGAGGGGGGCGCCCAGCAGGACCGCCTCGACGGCGGCGCCCAGTTGCTGGCGCTCGGGCTTGCCGAGTCGCTCGGCGACCGGGTACGCCTCAGGGCACCGGTGCGGCGGATAGAGCAGCGTGGCGATGGTGTCAGTGTCGTCGCGGAGGGCACCGAGCTCGAGGCGGAGCGCGTCGTCGTCGCGGTGCCTCCGGCGATCGCCGCACGTATCGAGTTCGAGCCGGGCCTCTCCGAGCAGCGCGCCGACCTCGCCCGCCGGATGCGCCCGGGGCGGTTGAGCAAGTGCATCGCTCTATATGAGAAGCCGTTTTGGCGGGAAGACGGCTTCACCGGCGAGTCGGTCACCGACGCCGGCCCTGTCACCCTCACCTTCGACAGCTCGCCCCGCGACGGCTCCGCCGGCGTCCTGCTCGGCTTCGTCGGCGGTCCGGAGGTGGGTGACATGGACCGCATGGGAGCCGATGAGCGCCGCGCCGCAGTCCTCGCCTGCTTCGCACGTCTCTACGGCCCCCGCGCCACGGCGCCGATCGACTACGTCGAGCAGGTCTGGAGCGAGGAGGAGTGGTCGGGAGGCGGGCCCACCTCCAACTTCGGCCCCGGCGGCTGGACCGCTGCCGGCCCCGCCCTGCGCGAGCCGAGCGGCCGTATCCATTGGGCAGGGACCGAGACGGCGACGATCTGGAGCGGTTACATGGAGGGCGCCCTGCAGGCCGGCGATCGCGCCGCCGCCGAGGTGTTGGGCGAGCGGGGGCCTCGGTAGCCGTCGTGCCCGAGGCTCTGATCGAGGTCCGGCTGCGACCTCGCGGCCCCAAGGACGAACTGCTCGGGATGCGCGACGGCGTGCTCCAGGCACGGGTGACGGCACCACCGGTCGACGGCAAGGCAAACCGCGCTCTTTGCAAGCTGATCGCCAAGCGCGCCGGTGTCGCCCTGTCGCGTGTCAGCGTCGTGCGCGGCGAGAAGTCCCGCGACAAGCTGATCCGTGTCGAGGGAGTCGATGACTCAACCCTTCGGAAGGCCCTTACCCGGAGTTCGTAGAGGCGCGATCATTCAGTCATGACCGAGGAGCTGCCGATCGTTCTCTTCCCCTCGCCTGCCGAGATGGAGGCTTGGCTGGAGGCAAATCACTCCAACCCGGAGGGGCTCTGGCTGAAGATCGCCAAGAAGGGGTCGGGCGTGTCGAGCGTCACCTACGGGGAGGCGCTGGAGCTGGCGCTCTGCTTCGGCTGGATCGACAGCCAGAAGAAGGGTTTCGATGAGAAGCATTTCCTCCAACGCTTCACCCCGCGCCGCCCGGGCGGGAGGTGGTCGCGGATCAACCGCGACAAGGCGGAGGCGTTGATCGCCGCCGGGGCGATGCGCCCGGCCGGCCTGGTCGAGGTCGAGGCGGCCAAAGCCGACGGTCGCTGGGAGGCCGCCTACGAGGGGCAACGCAACGCGAAGGTCCCCGAGGATCTGCGGCGGGAGCTGGATGCCAACGAGCGCGCCCGCGAGTTCTTCGACACGCTCGACGGCGCCAATCGCTACGCGATCGTCTACCGGCTGAACGACGCGAAAAAACACGAGACGCGTGAGCGCCGGCTGCGCAAGTTCATCGGCATGCTCGAGCGGGGGGAGAAGATCCACTCCTGAGCATCTGCCCTGGGCAGGCACCGTGGAGTGGGGTAGTGTCGGCTGTGACCCGCGCGACTCACTACAAGGAGATCCGATGGCCTACGAGATGCAGATCCGTGGCACTCAGGACGAAGTGAAGGTTCGCAGCCCGTGGGCGGCGGCGTTGTTGCCGCTCGTCACCCTCGGCATCTACCACCTCGTCTGGTGGTACCGGATCAATCGCGAGTTACGCGACTATGGCCAGTCGAAGGGCTATGACCTGGGCCAGAACCCGACCAACTCGGTACTGGCCCTCTTTCCCGGCGCCCTGATCATCGTCCCGGCGCTGGTCACCTACTGGAGGGGAGTCAAGCGCGTCATAGGCGCATCCCGCCTCGCCGGCAAGGAGCCGCTCAACGGCTGGATCGCGATCATCCTCTATGTCCTGCTGGCCCCGGGGCTCTGGGCTTACATCCAGGTGTCGCTGAACGACGTATGGCTCCAGGAGGCCGAGCCACTGGCCGGCCAGGAGCCGCCGCCGGCGCCTTCGGATCAGATGCCTCCGCCGCTGCCGCCCGAGCAGCAACAGCCGCCGACCGCATAGCGAGGGAAGCGCAGGGCCCG
Source organism: Solirubrobacterales bacterium (assembly GCA_036381235.1). Taxonomy (GTDB): domain Bacteria; phylum Actinomycetota; class Thermoleophilia; order Solirubrobacterales; family 70-9; genus DASVDE01. The sequence continues at coordinate 56,031 of DASVDE010000029.1, forward strand.
CAACGGGCCTGACCTAGACTCACCCGGTGGATCGCGCGCTCCTCGAACGCACGCTGGCCGACGCCGGCGAGCCCCCCTACCGCGCCTCCCAGGTGTGGGAGTGGGTGGCGCGCGGGGCCTCTTCCTATGGGGAGATGACCAATCTGCCGGGGGCGCTGCGCGAGCGCCTCGAGAACGTTGTACCCCTCTCGACGCTGACCCTCGAGGCCGAGGCGCGTTCCGACGACGGCACGGTCAAGGCGCTCTTTCACACCGCTGATGGACGCCCGATCGAGGCGGTGCTGATGCGCTACCGCGACGGTCGCCGCTCGGTCTGCCTCTCTTCCCAGTCGGGCTGTCCGCTGACCTGCACGTTCTGCGCTACCGGGAAGATGAAGTTCGGTCGCAACCTCAGCGCCGACGAGATCCTCGACCAGGCGCTCCACTTCCGCCGTGTCGAGCAGATCGACCACGTCGTCTTCATGGGGATGGGGGAACCGACGATGAACCTCGACGAGGTGCTGGCGGCTTGCGAGCGGCTCCCCGACCTCGGCGTCACCCACCGCCGCACGGCGATCTCCACCGTCGGCTGGGTGCCTGGGATCGACCGCCTCGCCGAGTGCGGTATGCCGGTCAGCCTCGCCCTCTCCCTGCACGCGCCCAACGACGGCCTGCGCTCCCAGCTCATGCCGGTCAACGACCGCTATCCCCTGGCCGAGGTGCTTGCCGCCTGTGAGCGTTGGCGCGCTCGCCGACGCGACAAGGTCTTCGTCGAGTACGTGATGCTCGACGGCGTCAACGACTTCCCCTTGCACGCTCGCCAGCTCGCCGAGCTGCTCGATCCTCGCGTCTACAAGGTCAACCTGATCCCTTACAACCCGACCGGCGCCTATGACGGCTCCTCGCCGGAGCGGATCGAGCGCTTCCGCGCGATCCTCGCCGAGCACCGCCTCACCGCCACCGTCCGCCTCACCCGCGGCCGCGACATCGACGCCGCCTGCGGCCAGCTCGCCGCCGGCGCCTGAGCAGGTGTAACGCGTTCGACAGGCAATAGCTGTACAACACGTTGCACCTCCTTGGCCGGTCAGCCAACTAGGATCAGCCGCCGTGCCTGTCGACACGAAAACACCCGTCGCCAAGCCGCCGCAGATGTCCGACAGCCCAGTGCGGCGGATCGTCGACGACATGCGTGCGGAATGGCGGGGGAGGGGCAAGTTCCCTCCGGGGCCGGGCGATTTCAGCGTCTCCCGCACCCACCGGATCGCCCATGATCCGCTGCCGATCCTGCTCTCCAACTACGAGAAGCACGGCCCGATCTTCAGCCTGCGGTTGCTTCACACCAGGGTCGTCTTCATGCTCGGGCCGGAGGCCAACCACTTCATAACCGTCGCCCATCCGGAGAACTTCCACTGGCGCGAGTCGAGCTTCGGCGACCTTATCCCGCTGCTCGGCGACGGCCTGCTGACGATCGACGACGATTACCACGACCGGGCGCGGGCGATCATGCTGCCCGCTTTTCACCGCGAGCAGCTGGGGGCGATGGTCGACGCGATGGCCACCGAGGCCGAGGCGTCGATCGCGGGCCTGCAGGTCGGCCGGGTGATCGACCTCTATGACTGGATGCGCAATCTGGCGATGCGAATCGCGATGCGGGCGCTTCTGGGCCTCGATCCCGACGAGGCGGGCAAGGGGGCCGCGGCGGCTGAGCACTTCGAGCGCGCGCTCGGCTTCTACGGCATCGACTACCCGTTGAGGCTGCTGCGCGGCCCCGGTTCTCCCTGGCGGCGGATGAACGCCTCGCGGGAGGTTCTCGACGAGATCGTCTTCGGTGAGATCTCCCGTCGCCGGGCCGATCGGACCGAAGCGGGAGGCCGCGACGTTCTCAGCCTGCTGATCGGCGCCCGCGGCGAGGGGGGCGAGGCCTTCACCGATCGCGAGGTCCGCGACCAGGTGATGACCCTGATGTTCGCCGGTCACGACACCTCCACCTCGACCCTCACCTTCATGATGCACGAGCTGGCGCGACACCCCGACGTCCTGACCCGCCTCTGCGAGGAGCAGGACGAGGTGCTGGGCGGCGCGGTTCCCACGGTCGAGCAGTTGGAGCGAGAGATGCCCTACCTCGACGAGGTTCTCGACGAGGTTCTGCGCCTTTACCCGCCGGCATGGATCGGCCCACGCCGTGCCGTCCGCGATTTCGAGTTCGGTGGCTACTCCGTGCCCCGGGGCGCATACGTCAACTACTCCTCCTGGGCCAGCCACCGGATCCCCGAGGTCTTCCCCGACCCCGAGGCCTTTATCCCGGAGCGTTTCACCCGCGAGCGCAAGGCGGCCCTGCCACGCGGCGCCTACGTTCCCTTCGGCGGTGGCCAGCGCATCTGCATCGGCAAGCGCTTCGGTCAGACCGAGGTGAAGCTGGTGGCGACGATGCTGCTGCAGAAGCTGCGCCTCGACGCGATGCCCGGCCGCACGATGCGGATTCGGCAGATGCCGACCCTCTCCCCGAAGGGCGGGTTGGAGATGCGAGTGCTGCCCCGCAGACGAGGAGCTACTTGATGAACAGCATCTCCTCGTACTTGGGCAGCGGCCAGAGGTCGTCGGCGACGACCTTCTCCAGCTTGTCGGCGGCCTCGCGGACCGAGTCCATCGCCGCCAGTTGGTGGTCGCGGGCGTAGGTCGCCAGCTCCAGCCCCTCGGTGTCGGGGTAGTCGTCGACGTTGGCCTTCTCCAAGGCCTCCAGCGCAGCCACCAGATCGGAGGTGAGCCGTTCGATCTCCCCAGCCGCCTGACTGAACCCTGAATCCTTGATCAGGGCCAGGTGGCGCAGCGCCGCCGGCAAGATCATCGTCTTGGCGATCGAGAAGGTGGTCTCCGCCTCGATGTTGGCGCGGATCGCATACTGCTCGAGCCAGACCTCGTAGCGGGACTCCAGCTCCCGCTTGGAGAGCACGTTGTAGTTCTCGAAGGCGGCGATCGTCTGCTCGTCGAGCACCTCGGGAAGCGCGTCGGGGGTGGTGCGCAGGTTCTTCAGTCCCCGCTGCTCGGCCTCCGCGTGCCACTCCTCGGAGTAGTTGTCGCCGCCGAAGCAGACCTGCTTGTTGGCGGTGTAGGACTCCTTGACGATCTCGATCACGGCTGTGGCGGTGTCGGCGCCGCCGGAGGTCTTCTCCTCCAGCTTGGAGGCCAGCTCGTCGATAGCCTCGGCGACGATCGTGTTGAGGACCGTGTTGGGGAAGGCGAGCGACATGCTCGATCCCAGCGCCCGGAACTCGAATTTGTTGCCGGTGAAGGCGAACGGCGAGGTCCGGTTGCGGTCGCCGCCGTGCATCGGCAACGAGGGCAGCACGGTCGCGCCCAGCTCGAGGAAGGAAGCGGGTGTGTGCGGGTCCCCTTCGCCGGTGGAGATCGCCTCGAAGACCTTCTCCAGCTCACCGCCGAGGAAGATCGAGATGATCGCCGGCGGCGCCTCGTTGGCGCCGAGGCGGTGGTCCTGCCCGATGTTCGCGACCGAGGCGCGCAGCAGGCCCTGGTGCTTGTTGACCGCCTGGATCACCGCCGCGCAGAAGAACAGGAAGTGAACGTTGTCCGCCGGGGTGTCGCCCGGGTCGAGCAGGTTGGAGCCGGTGTCGGTCCCCATCGACCAGTTGTTGTGCTTTCCGGATCCGTTGACGCCGGCGAACGGCTTCTCGTGCAGCAGACAGACGAGCCCGTAGCGGCGCGCCACGCTCTCCAGCACCTGCATCATCAGCTGCTGGTGGTCGGAGCCGACGTTCGAGTTCTCGAACACCGGCGCGATCTCGTACTGGTTCGGCGCCACCTCGTTGTGACGGGTCTTGACCGGGATGCCGAGCTTGCGCATCTCCAGCTCCGACTCCAGCATGCAGGCAAGGATCCGCTCGGGGATCGAGCCGAAGTAGTGGTCGTCCAGCTCGTGCCCCTTCGGCGGCTTGGCGCCGAACAGGGTGCGGCCGGTGCTGATCAGGTCGGGACGCTCGAAGAAGTACTGCTCGTCGATCAGGAAGTACTCCTGCTCGGCGCCGACCGTGGTGAAGACGCGCTGGCTGTCGGCGTCGCCGAGCAGCCGCAGCGCCTTGATCGCGGAGCGCGAGAGCGCGTCCATCGAGCGCAGCAGCGGGATCTTCGCGTCGAGCGCCTCGCCCGTCCAGGAGGCGAACGCGGTCGGGATGCAGAGCAGCGCCCCGTTCGGATTCTCGAGGATGAAGGCGGGGGAGGTCGGGTCCCAGGCGGTGTAGCCGCGCGCCTCGAAGGTGGCGCGCACGCCGCCCGTCGGGAAGGATGAGGCGTCCGGCTCCCCCTGGATCAGCTCCTTGCCGGAGAAGCCGGCCAGCGAGGTTCCCTCGTCGCCGGGCTCGAAGAAGGAGTCGTGCTTCTCCGCTGTCGAGCCGGTCAACGGCTGGAACATGTGGGTGAAGTGGGTAGCGCCGTTCTCCAGCGCCCACTCCTTCATCGCCTCGGCGACGGCGTCGGCGAGGCTGGGGTCGAGCGCCTCGCCGCCGGCCAGGGTCGCCTGCAGCTTCTCGAAGACGTCGGCGGGCAGGCGGTCGCGCTGCACGGCGACGGAGAAGACGTTGGCGCCGAAGGGGTTGTTCTCCGGAAGGGTCAGGTCGAGCGCGCCAAGGGCCTCCCCGTTGGAGCTCCACTGCGCGGCGGTCACGTTCTGCTGGCGGATACGAGTCATCGCTGTGTCAGTCCCTCACTTGGCGGCGCCCGCTGCGGGGGCGCGTGATTACCGGTCTCACTCCCTATGAAGAGCCAAGGCAGCCTAATGCCCGCGCGCCGAAGATGTCTTTGTACAGCCGTACAACGTTCGGTCCCGGCCCTTTGTCCGGGAGAAGAGCGAAGGATCGATGGACCTATCGGCCCCAAGATCCTTCAGCGATCGGTCAGCTATAGCCTTCGCCCGGTCCCCGATCTGGAGGAATCCCTCGAAATGTTCGTATCCAAGGCCGCCGTTGTCGGCGGTGGCACCATGGGTGGTGAGATCGCCCAGGCGATCGCCGCCGCCGACATCCCCGTCGTCGTCAAGGACATCGACCAGAAGTTCGTCGATGCCGCGGTCGAGAAAGCGCGCGCCGTCACCGAGGGCCAGCTCGCGCGCCTGGTCAAGAAGGAGAAGCTGACCCAGGAGGGGGCCGACGCGCGCCTCGCTGAGGTGATGGGGCTGATCACCGGGACGACCGGCTACGAGGAGTTCGGCGACGTCGACTTCGTCGTCGAGGCGGTGCCGGAGAAAATGGCGATCAAGCAGGCGGTCTTCCGCGAGTTGGACGCTGCCACCCCGGGCCACGCGATCCTCGCCTCCAACACGTCCTCGCTCTCGATCACCGAGATCGGCGAGGCGACGCTGCGCCCCGACAAGGTGGTCGGCTTCCATTTCTTCTACCCGGCTTCGGTGATGCCCCTGGTTGAGGTGATCATTGGCGACGACACGAGCCCCGAGACTGCGACTGCCTCATACAACTTCGCGCAGGCGATCAAGAAGCAGCCGATCGTCTGCGGCGAGGTTCCCGGCTTCGTCGTCAACCGGATCCTGATGGCGACAATCGGCGAGATTTGGCGCGCCCAGGAGGAGCAGGGCCTCTCCCTGAAGGCGATCGACGAGGCGATCGCGGCCGCCAAGGCGGCGCCGATGGGCCCCTTCTTCCTCACCGATCTGCTCGGGCTGGACACGGTCCTGCACGTCGCCGAGCACCTCAACGAGTCCTACGGCGAGACCTTCTACGTCCACCAGGGCCTGAAGCAGCTGGTCGCCGACGGCAAGCTCGGCGCGAAGAGCGGTGGCGAGGGCTTCTTCAAGGAGGGTGAGCAGACGGTGCCCGGTGACGCCGACCCCGACGCCGAGGAGCTGGTCGCCCTGTTCACCAGCCGGGCGCTGATCGAGGCCTGCCGGCTGGTCGAGGAGGGCGTCTGCTCAGTCCGCGACATCGACGTGGGGATGATGGCCGGCGCCGGGCTGGACCCGCGCCGCGGCCTGCTGCCGCCATTCTGGAAAGCCGATGTCGAGGGGCTCGACAAGGTCCTGGAGCGGATGGAGCAGCTCGAGGAGAAGCACGGCGAGCGCTTCGCGCCTCCAGTCACGTTGAAGCGGCTGGTGGCCCAGGGCCGCTTCGGAATCGCCTCCGGCCAGGGCTTCTACCCCTACCCGCAGCCCGACGATGGCGAGCAGGCGGAGACGGTGAAGCTGGAGACCCGCGACGGCGTCGCCATCGCCTGGCTCGCCAACGCGCCGATGAATGCCGTTTCCCCCGACGTGATCCGCGACCTCGGCACGGTCTGGGAGAAGGTCAAGACCTCCGGCGATATCGGCGCGATGGTGATCGCCTCCTCGGTGCCGATCGTCTTCTCGGCCGGCGCCGACATCAAGGCCTTCACCCAGATGGACGAGGCGGCCGGCGAGGAGCTGATCCACGCCGGCCACGCGCTTCTGCGCGACCTCGGTCAGGCCAAGGTGGCGACGATCGCCGCCGTCAACGCGATCGCCTTCGGCGGCGGCTGCGAGTTGGCGATGGCCTGCGACGTGCGGATTGCGGCGGAATCGGCCGTCTTTGGTCAGCCGGAGATCAAGCTGGGGATCATCCCCGGCTTCGGCGGCACCCAGCGGCTGCCGCGCCTGGTCGGCCCCAGCAAAGCGCTGGAGATGAACCTCGTCGGCGATGCGATCTCCGCTGAGGAGGCGCTCGAGTATGGCCTCGCCAACCGGGTCGTGCCCGACCACGAGCTGTTCGAGACCGCGCTGATGTGGGGTCGCAAGCTAGCCGCCCAGGCGCCGCTCGCGGTCGAGCAGATCAAGCTCGTCTCCCACAAGGGCGACCTCGACGAGGGGATCGAGGCGGAGAAGGGAGGCTTCGCCACCGCCTTCCAGAGCGAGGACGCCAAGGAAGGCATCGGCGCCTTCCTCGGCAAGCGCACCCCGAAGTGGAGCGGCAAGTAAACGCACCGGACGCGGTCGTCTTCGACAACGACGGCCTCCTGCTCGACACCGAGTCCGTCTGGACTCGGGCCGAGCAGGACCTGTTCGAGCGACGAGGGCTCGAGTTCACCGCGGAGCACAAGCGGGAGCTGGTCGGCACCTCGGCAGAGATAGCCGGCCGGGTGTTGGAGCGACGACTCGCCGAGCCCGGCTGTGCCGACGAGCTGATCGAAGAGCTGAACGCCCTGGTCGTCGCCGAGTTGGAGCATGGGGTGGAGGCGATGGTCGGCGCTCGCGAACTGCTGCACCGATTGAAAGAGCGCGGCACGCCGATCGGCCTTGTATCCAACTCGCCGCTCGTTTTCGTGCGGCGGTCGCTGGAGATAGCCGGCTTCGAGGACCGCTTCGACGTGGTGCTGAGCGCACATGAGGTGGCGGCGCCGAAGCCTGCGCCCGACCCCTACCTGGAGGCCTGCCGCCGCCTGGGAATCGAGCCCGGCCTCGCGGTGATTGCGCTGGAGGATTCGCCGACGGGCGTCACGGCTGCGCGTGCCGCCGGGCTGACTGTGATCGGCATTCCCTCGATCGACGGGATGGTCCTCGAAGAGGCACATCACATCGCCGAGTCGCTGCTCGACGAGGTCGTTGCCCACCATCTCGTGCTGTAAGGGGATGCAGTAGAGACACCCCCGCCCTGACAAGTGCCGGTCTAATTAGACCGGCACTTTGAGTATCCGCCAGTTCGGGGGTGTCTCTACCTCATCCCCTTAGGACGCGGCGGCGGCGGAGGACGCGTTCGCTGATCTCGAGCAGCTCCTGTACGGCGCGCTCGCGCTCGGGATCCAACCCCCCCTTGAGGGCCATGTTCGCTGCGTCTCCGGCTTCGCTGCGGCGAGCTTCCAGCGCCGCCATGTCCTCCTCGTGCCCGGGGTCGGAGAGCGCTCCGCGCATCTCCACCAGCAGCGCCTCGAGCCCGACTCGCAGCTGTAGAGCTGTCTCGCGGATGCGTCCCGCGTCCAGGTCGGCCCGGGCACGGAGCAGGAGCGGTTCGCAGGCATCGATCCGCTCCCGGCCACCGAGCACCGCCGCGACCCGCTCCTGTGGGCTCAGCTCCTGCTCGCGGCGTTTGCGACGCAATGCAGCGGGCTCTTTCACATCGACTTCTCTCGCCACGGCGAAGCGACCGGCTGCGACCTCTTCGCCGCTGCCGTAGCCGATTCGGACTGCCGACGCGGCGGTTGGGCTCAGCTCGTGGACATGAGGGTCTCCGCTTGCCGCTGCTTGGGCGTGCAGGGCGAGGTTGAGCAGGCCGATCCCCTCCTTGACCACCCCCTCGACTGCTTCCTCGGACGCCGCTGTCTGCTCCAGCCAGCGGACCGCCGCCGGCTCGGCATCGAAGGGCTCAAAGGCGCGCACCGCGGTCGCTCGGGTCAGGGGCAGGGGGCTCGGCCCTGCGCCGACCTGGCTCGGTCGGGGCTTCGATCGGCGACGGGAAGGAGGCGGTGGTGCCCCCAGCGTCTCGACGACCAGCACGCTCTGCGCACCGTTCTCTTCGCCTCCTGCGCGCGCCAGGTAGCGACCGTCCGCCACCGCGAGAGCGCCGGGAAACTCAAACTGTGCGAATCCGAAGAGGGGGGCCAGAAGACCCGATTCTCCTAGATGAGAAGCTCAGTCGCCGGCGACTGAGCCACCGGACTTGGCCACCTGCTTCTTCTTGTCCGGTAGCGAGTACTCCGAAGGCTTGGTCGGCACGTTCGGATTGTCGATCTCCCCGAGGCGGTCGGTCAGCAGCTGCCACTGCCCGGGTTTCAGCAGCGCGTAGAACTGCTGGCCAAACGGGCCCGTGGTCGGCTGGAAGCCGACGTGAACGTGGTCGTAGTGGTCGGAGAGAGCGAAGCTGGTCGGCCCCGGCAGGTCCTCCAGTGAGATCACCTGATGTGGGTGCATCGTCCCCTGTAGCTGCAGCACGGTGTGGATCAGCTCGTCGGTCAGCGTTCCGGGGCCCTGGTGCCCGGTGACCGGGACGCCGTTGATCACCGGGATGTCGACCGCGTCGCCGGTGCTGTGCTCGGACACGTACCCCGAGGCGCTGTAGATGCTGTGGCCGCACTTCAGCGAGGTGACAGTGAGTCGGTAGCCCTTGGCGACCAGGAATTCCAGCATCGCCAGGACGCGGCGGTCAATCTGGCCGCTGGCGATATCGGTGCGGCCGCACCCGTAGATGTCCAGTGCTTTGTCCGCCAGGACGCGCTTCTCCAGCTCCTCCTTGGAGAGGAGCAGCACTCCCGCGCCGCTCAGCTCGACCTTGAAGGGGTTCTTGCCCTTGGCGCGATAGATCGCCGTTGCCTCGAGAAGCTTCCAGCCGTCGAGGATCGGCTTCGGATCGATTCGCGGGGCGCCGCGCCCGGCCGGGCGGATCGAGAAGTTGATGTGCGAGTCGATGCCGTCCTCGGCGGCACCGACTCGGGCCAGCACCGTCCCGGCTATAACCTTCGACCCCACCTTGAGGGTTCCGTCAGCGCCGATCGCGGTCGCGTAGTCGACCCTCTGGGTCGGAGCGCTTCCCTCGCGCTCGCCGGCCCGCCCCGGCAGGGCGCGCAGCCGCGGCCTGATGTCTTGGCTGTCGACCGGAACGCGCTTCTCCTTGCCGGTCGGCATCACCACGGTGCGGTGGTCGCGGACGAGCCGGCCCAGCTTCGCGTAGGTGTAGCGGTTGCCGTAGGCGTCTTCGAGGACGACGAAGCGGCCCAGCTTCTTCGAGTTCCCGGACTTCAGGATCGTGCCGTCGTTGACGGCTACGACCGGAGAGTCTTCGGCGGCGAAGATGTTGATCCCGCGCCGCGTGGGGGAGGAGGAGATCACGTCGGCGGCGTTCCCGTACCCCTCGCGAGCGCCGGGCCGCGAGCGCTTCAACGCCTCGCGGGCGGAGATGTCGTCGGCGTAGCGGGCGTCGGCTGCGATCGGGAAGTGCGCCCCCTCGGTCAGACCTGTCAATGAGCCGACCAGGTCGGACGGGAGCTTGCCGTAGGCCCGCGCATAGAGCAGCACCTCCTGCACGTACCAGTCGGCGTGGTTGTAGGCGAAGATCGCCTTGTAGAGATCCTCGTTCCCGCCGGCGGCCTTCAGGTAGCTGGCCGCGGCGCAGATCGCGTCGACCGGGTTGTATGGGTCCTTGCGGCCGTCGCCGTTGGCGTCGAGCCCGTACATCTCCCAGGAAGAGGGAAGGAACTGCATCCAGCCGACCGCGCCGGCGCTGGAGACGTTGAGGTTGGTGCCGAAGCCCGTCTCGATTTTGTTGATCGAGGCGAGCACCTCCCATGGGATTCCGTACTCGGTCCCGCAGGCCTGGTAGATCGGCAGCAGGAAGGGTGGGATCTCGAAGGAGTCGATGACGAAGTTGGGCACCCCGATGGGCGCGGGGCCGAAGGAGGCGATCGTCGTCGTCGGGTTGCTGCCGGTGGGGGCGCCGCCCTCTTGGAATTGGGAACCCCCATCCTCGACCCCAGCTTGAGGCTGGTCGCCGCCGGTGGCGCCCGGGGTTGGGGCGGTCACTCCGCCCCCCCCGGTTCCACCGATGCTCTGGTTTTGCGTTACGCCACCCCCTCCGCTCTGGGCGTCGGCGGCGTTGAGGCTGGTTCCCTGCTGGATCTCGCTGCCGGTGTCGACTGGGGGTGAGGAGCTGTCACTGCCGCTCGGCGCTTCGCTGACGCCGGACGGGTCCTCGGCGCAGTCGGGATCGCTCAGGTCGAGCAGCCCGTCGCCATCGTCGTCGGCGCTGTTCGAGCAGGCCGGTGTTTGAGGGGAGGGGATCGAGGGAGCCACGCTGGCGGCGTTGGACAGCTGCGCTGGCCTGGATGCGCCCAGCGTCTCGGCTCCCGCCATGCCCACGCCGAGCGCGGTTACGGCCACGAACCCTGCCAGTGCGATGGTCAGTACGAGCTTGTGTCTCATTCGACGGCGCCTCGATTCCCGTCGGCGCGGATCGCGTAGCAACCCAGTGCCGCCACCTCCCCGCACGACAGGCTCGCCCAAGCTACTGGCTCGCAAAGGGGTCCGCAATAAAACGCGGAACCCCCCAACAAGGCCTTAATCAACGTTCTCTCCATGCCTGCGGCTGGAGGATCCCAGGTCGCCCGGATGTGCTCGTTAAGCTGATGTGATGAGCAGCCGGCGGGATGAGCAGGAAGAGCTCGACGGCCTGCGGGCCCGAAGCGAGCAGGCGCTCGGGGATCTGGCCCAGGCGTTGGCCGACAGCCCGATGCTCGAGAACGCCCTGGCAGCTGCGTTCGGCGCTCGCGAGAAGGCTCAGGAAGCCCAACAGGCCGCTATGAGCGCTCTCAACCTGCCTTCGTCTACCGACGTCGAGAGACTTGAGCGTCGCCTGCGTTCCTTTTCGCAGCGGCTCGAAGAAGTCGAGGAGCAGATCGATGCGCTGGCGCGAGATGTCTCGGAGATCCGCCGCAAGCTCGCAAAGCCGGCCAGAAAACCCGCTCCAAAGAGCAAACCCTAACCTTCTAGTTTAGGTAGAGAGTATGCCAGAGGCGGCGGCTCCCGCCCGTCTCGCGACGGCCTCGAGCACCTCGTCGGCGACTCGCTCCCCGACCGCGCTCCTCTCGACGACGAGCACCCCTGCCGCGGCTATCTTCAGCTGCCGGGCGCGAGCCAGGATGGTCGCGGTCTGCATATCGGCAGCCATGGCTCCGGCGGGTGGAGCCTCGTGCTCGTCGTGGACGTCGAAGCTCGCGATCGTCACCGTAGGCGCGTCGGCCAGTTCCCGCTTCAGGCTGTCCGTAAGGGCGGGGTCGGGAGCAACGACCTCGCCGCTGCCGATTCCAAATGCCCTGCCGCTGCCGCCCGCTGCCTCCGCGTGCTCGACGATGAGCAGATCGCCGGGCGCCAGCGCCGGATCGAGCGCAGCACAGGTGCCAATCCGGACCACTCTCTTCGTGCCCAGCTTCGCCAGGTCGGCCAGCACCACCGCCGCGCTCGGCCCGCCCATGCCGGTCGACTGGATCGTGAGCTCCCGCCCTCCAGGGGTCAGGCCTGAATACCCCCACAGCCCTCGCGCGTGGTTGCTCATCTTCGGTTCCACGAGAAGCTCTTGGGCCAACAGCAGTGCCCTTCCGGGGTCGCCGACCAGCACCGCGTCGGCGGCGATCGGTGCGGTGGGGCGAAGGCGAGCGGGCATCGGCGGCGCCCATCTTGCCACTCGTGAGAAACCCGCCCCCTGGATTTACTCCAGCCGTCCAAACACAGCCCGTCGCGCCATTCATACCTTGGCCCCAATCGCCAAACCGCGACCGCCGGGGCACGATCTCCGGCGGGCTAGGAGGAAATCGGAATGAAAAAGAGGCTCTTGATCGCAGGCCCGGTGGCCGCGATTGCCTCGCTCGTCCTGCCGGGGGTGGCCTTCGGGGCCGCCACGCCGATCCTGGATACGCCCGACGCAAGCATCAACGCGATGTGGGTCATCGTCGCCGGCGTCCTGGTGATGTTCATGCAGGCGGGCTTCCTGCTCTTGGAGGTCGGGTTCTCCCGGGCCAAGAACGCAGGGGCAGGTGTCGCGAAGATCCTGGTCAACTTCTCGATCGCGTCGCTCTGTTACTGGGCATGCGGCTTCGCGCTCGCCTTCGGCGGGTTGGGGGAGATTGCGGGGACTCACGGGTTCTTCCTCGACGTCGGCTCGTCTATCGAGCAGGCGGGGCAGAGCATCCCGTTCGTCGAGACGTACTCGATCAGCCCGGCCGCGTTCATGTTCTTCCAGTTCGTGTTCTGCGCGGTCTCGCTGGCGATCGTCTGGGGCGCAACGCTGGAGCGGATCAAATTCGGTGCCTACGTGATCTACGCGATCGTCTTCAGCGCAGTCATCTATCCGATCCTCAGCCACTGGATCTTCGGCGGCGGTTGGTTGCAGGTCAACATCGGCATGCAGGACTTCGCCGGCTCCACGGTGGTCCACCTGATCGGCGCCACCGGCGCTCTGGCGGCGCTGCTGCTGCTCGGCCCCCGCATCGGCAAGTACGGCCCCGACGGTAAGCCGCGGGCTATCCCGGGCCACTCGATGCCGCTTGTCGGCCTCGGCGTGCTGATCCTCTGGCTCGGCTGGTTCGGGTTCAACCCGGGCTCGACCCTGGGGGCGATCGGCGGCCGCTTCGCCGAGGTGGTCGTGGTGACCAACCTGGCGGCGGCGGCGGGCGTCGTCGCGGCGGTGTCGATCATGTACCTGAAGACGAGGACGATCGACATCGGTATGGCCGGCAACGGCGCGATCGCCGGGCTGGTCGCGATCACCGCGCCATCCGGCTACGTCGAGTACTGGGCGGCGCCGATCATCGGCGCGGTCGCCGGTGTGATCGTCGTCTACGGCGTGTTGGCTATCGAGAAGTTGATCGACGATCCGGTCGGGGCTCTCTCAGCCCACGGCCTTGCCGGCATCTGGGGGACGTTGTCCTGCGGGATCTTCACCTCCCCGCGTCTGGCCGAATTCAACGCGGTCGGCGACCCGGGCCTCTGGTACAGCGGCTCGTTCTCTCAGCTCGGGGCCCAGGCCCTGGGGATTGCGGTTGCTTTTGGATGTGTGTTCGTTACCTCCTTTGCGATCTTCTTCCTGATCAAGAAGACGATCGGGTTGCGGGTCAGCGCCGAGGAGGAAGATGCCGGGCTCGATATCTCCGAGCACGGGATGTATGGATATCCGGAGCAGTTCATCCCACGACCCGAGTACTCGACCGGCCTGGAGTTCGGCACGCCGCTTCCGACCGGAGCGACAGCCACGGCTGCGACGGTCAGTCCAATGTCCACTACCGACCCCAAATAGGAGGATCGAGCGCATGAAGAAGATCGAGGCGTTCATCCGTCACGAGGCGTTCGAGCCGATCCGGGCCGAGTTGCTCGACAAAGGGTTCCCCTCTCTGTCGATCCTCGAGGCCAAGGGCTCGGGCCGCCAGAAGGGCATAGTCGAGAAGTACCGTGGCTCGACCCTGACCGTCAACGTCCGGCCGAAGCTGAAGCTGGAGGTCGTGGTCGAGGACAAAGACAAGGGTCTCGTCGTCGAGACGATCCTCAAGCATGCCCGCACGGGCGAGGTCGGCGACGGCAAGATCTTCGTGATCCCGGTGGAGGAGGCGATTCGCATCCGCACCGGTGAGGACGGAGAGCCGGTTCTGCAGGCACACTCCGAGGAGGAGATACCGGCCGCGTGAGCTGAGGGGCCCATCCCGGCGGGGGCTCACCCCTACCGGGATGGGCCCTCACGTTTCGCTGCTGCTCGTCGTCCTCGGTGTCTAGCCTCAGGCGTAGATGCCCGATGAGCGGATATCGCTGAATGAAGCTTCGCGCCGGTCGGGCGTGTCGTCTTCCACCCTGAAGCGCTGGGCGGAGGAGAAGATCGTCCCGGTGCGTCGCGGCCGCTGGACCGCAGCCGCCGCCGCCCAGGCCAGGGTCGTCGCCCGCATGCGCGAGCGTGGCCATTCGCTGTATGACCTGAAGCGGGCGGGTCGCGAGGGCCGGCTCGCTTTCGGCTTCGCCGAGGAGCTGTTCGCCGAGCCGGACGATCGGGTGACGGTCGAGGAGGTGTCAGAGGAGACCGGGTTGGAGCCGGAGCTGATCGAGCGCATCCTGGTCATCCTCGGCACCCCGCTCGGCCGCGAGCGCCTGCTCGGACCCAGCGACGTCGCCGCTCTGCGTCACTGCGCCCGTGTCCTGGCTTCCGGCTTGCCGCTCGTCGCCTTCCTGCAGTTGGTCCGTGTCTACGTCCAGTCCCTGCGACGAATCGCCGACGCCGAGGTCCGGCTGTTCCACCTCTATGTGCACGAGCCGATGATCCGCGACGCCGTTCCCGAGCTGGAGATGGCGGAGGAGATGGGGGAGCTGGCCGGCGACATCCTGCCTTTGGCGGCGCCGTTGACCGAGTACCTGCATACCCGCTATCTGCGCTTCTTCCTCGAGCAGGACGTGGTCGGCCACATGGAGTCCGAGCTTGGCTCGCGGGCGAGCGAGTTGGGCCAGGTCACCATCGTCCTCTGTTTCATCGACATCACGGGCTTCACTCGCTTCACCGAGGAGGAGGGCGACCTCGAAGCGCTGGACCTTGTCGAGCACTTCGTCGAGACGGTGGAGGCGACGCTGCCGCCGGAGGCGACGATCGTGAAGACGATCGGCGACGAGGTGATGGTCGTTTCCCCCGACGCCGCTTCGCTGACCGAGTGGGCGGCAGGATTCCTCGGTCGCTTCCCCGAGCGTCCCCGCCCGCGCGTCGGGATTCACTGCGGCGAGGCCGTCTACCGCGACGGCGATTACTTCGGCAGCCAGGTCAACCTCGCCCATCGCGTGGTCAGCAGCGCTCAGGCCGGTGAGCTGCTCGTCACCGATCGGGTGGTCGAGGCGATCGAGGATCGCGACGGGCTGGCCTTCGACCCGATCGGCGAGGTCAGCCTCAAGGGCTTCCCTGTGCCGACGCCGCTGTTTGTGGTGCGCAGCGCCGAGTGATGGGGCGATCCCGGTAGGGGTTTCGCTTAACTTTTTTGAGGTCGCCTGCGGCTTACCGCGGGCGCTTGCGGCAAAAAAGTACAAGACGCTTCACCCCTACCGGGATCGCCCCTCGCGCGGCCGTACACTCGCTCTATATATGGAGCGCGACGTCGACACCGGGAGTGAGTGCATGCTGGAGGAGGTGCGGAGCGGGGGTTTGCTGCCGGCCGGGGAGCCGGTCGTGGCGATGCTCTCCGGGGGGCGCGACTCGGTTTGTTTGCTCGACCTCGTGGTACGGCTGCTCGGCCCGGCGATGGTCACCGCGCTGCACGTCAACTACGGGTTGCGCGACGACTCCGGCGACGACGAGCGCCACTGCGCGGCTCTCTGCGAGCGATTGGGGGTGGGGCTGGAGATCGAGCGCCCGCGCCGGCCGGAGGGCCCCGGCAACCTCCAGGCCTGGGCGCGCGACACGCGTTACACGGCCGCTGCCCGCCTGGCGCTGCCCGCCGGCGCGACGATCGTCACCGGCCATACCGCCGATGACCAAGTCGAGACGATCCTCTACCGGCTTGCGTCCTCGCCCAGCCGCCGCGCTCTGCTGGGAATGCGTCCCCATGACGGAAAGTTGGCGCGCCCGCTGCTCGGCTTCACCCGAGAGCAGACCACTGCCTATTGCGAAGAACGGGGATTGGTCTGGCGCGACGATGCGACAAATGCCGAGTTGACCTTCGCCCGCGGCCGTGTCCGCCACGGCCTTGTGCCTGCGTTGAAGGCGATCCACCCCGCGGCTGCCGAGAACGTGCTTCGCACCGCGGCGCTGCTGCGCGACGAGGCCGAGGTGCTGGAGGCATTGGTCGACGCGGAGATCGACGGCGAGGGCGAGCGGGGCACGCTCACCCTGGAGCGATTGGCCGAGCTGCCGCCGGCGCTGCGGAGGCTCGTCGTCCAGCGCCTCGCCGACCGGGCCGCCGGGCGTCCTGTCCCCGGCGCCGCCAACCACGCCGACGAGGTTGCGGCCCTGCGCCGCACAGGCACCGCGATGCTTGACCTGGGAGGTGGCGTCCGCGCCGTCGTCGAGCGCGGCGTGCTGTACTGCGCGCTGTGAGCGCGGAACGAGCGAGCAACGACGCGATTGGAGAGACCCTCGTCTCCCGCGAGGACCTGACGCGGCGCGTCGCCGAGCTGGGCGAGGAGATCAGCCGCGACTACGAGGGCCGCGACATGGTGATGATCGGCGTCCTCAAGGGCGCCGTCCTCTTCTTGGCCGACCTGATGCGCCACCTCACCGTTCCCTGCGAGATCGACTTCATGGCGGTCTCCAGCTACGGCTCGCAGACAGATTCCTCAGGCGTAGTGCGGATTCTCAAGGACCTCGACGCACCGATCGAGGATCGCCACGTGCTGATCGTCGAAGACATCATCGACTCCGGCCTCACCCTCCAGTACCTGATGCGCAACCTCAACGCGCGCCGTCCCGCTTCGCTTGAGGCATGCTCGCTATTGACCAAGCCGGAGCGCCTTCGCGTCGACCTTTCTCCCCGCTACGTCGGCTTCGAAATAGCCGACCGCTTCGCGATCGGCTACGGCCTCGACCACGCACAGCGATACCGCAACCTCGATTACGTCGCAGCGTTACGGGACTGAGGCGCAAAACCGCCCTGGTACGCTGATTTTCACCTCAATGAGGCGTTTCTTCAAAAGCGCGGCTTTCCCGATCCTGCTGGTGGTCATTCTGGCCTTCATCGCCCAGCGGTTGATCAGCCCCGGCTCGGGCGTAGAGGCGCCCCCCTACAACGAGCTGATCAAGTCGAAGACGGGCCTGATCGCGACCGGCAAGGTCGACGAGATCTCGATCAACACGAAGGACAACACGCTCGAGGTTAAGCAGCGCAACGGCGAGAGCTTCTCCACCGGCTATCCGCCCAACACCGAACAGAGCCTGATCGACACGATCGAGCAGGCCAACGTGAAGACGACTGTGCACGGCACCGGCGGCGGCGGCCTGCTCTCGCTGCTCACCTACATCCTGCCCTTTGTCCTCTTCTTCGGCTTCTGGATCTTCCTGATGAACCAGATGCAGGGCGGCGGCTCCCGGGTCATGAACTTCGGCAAGTCGAAAGCCAAACGGATGTCGGTCGACGCTCCCAAAATCACCTTCCGCGACGTCGCCGGGGTCGACGAGGCGGTGCAGGAGCTGCACGAGATCAAAGAGTTCCTCGAGAACCCGAAGAAATTCCAGAGCCTCGGGGCACGGATCCCCAAGGGGGTACTGCTCTACGGCCCGCCGGGCACCGGCAAGACGCTGCTCGCCCGCGCCGTCGCCGGCGAGGCCGGGGTGCCCTTCTTCTCCATCTCCGGCTCGGACTTCGTCGAGATGTTCGTCGGGGTCGGCGCCAGCCGCGTCCGCGACCTCTTCGAGCAGGCCAAGCAGAACTCGCCCTGCATCATCTTCATGGACGAGATCGACGCCGTCGGTCGCCATCGCGGCGCCGGCATGGGCGGTGGCCACGACGAGCGCGAGCAGACGCTGAACCAGCTCCTGGTCGAGATGGACGGCTTCGAGATGAAGGACAACATCATCCTGATCGCTGCCACCAACCGGCCCGACATCCTCGACCCGGCGCTGCTGCGGCCCGGCCGCTTCGATCGCCAGGTGGTCGTCGACCGGCCTGACCGAAAGGGCCGCAAGAAGATCCTCGAGGTGCACACCCGAGGCAAGCCGCTCGCCAAGCAGATCGACCTCGATACGCTGGCCGGCCAGACGCCCGGCTTCACCGGCGCCGATCTCGCCAACCTGATCAACGAGGCGGCGCTGCTCACCGCTCGCACCGGCAACCGCGAGATCTCCATGCACGAGCTGGAGGAGGGGATCATGCGGGTGATCGCCGGGCCGGAGAAGAAAACCCGCGTGATGAGCGAGAAGGAGCGGTTGATCACCGCTTACCACGAGCTGGGGCACGCGATCGTCGGGCACCTACTTCCCAACTGCGACCCGGTCCACAAGATCTCGATCATCAGCCGCGGCCAGGCGCTCGGCTACACGATCAGCCTGCCGACCGAGGATAAGTTCCTCACCAGCCGCGCCGAGCTGACCGACACGATGGCGATGACCCTCGGTGGTCGCGCCGCCGAGGAGATCGTCTTCGGCGAGATCACGACCGGAGCCTCCAACGACCTCGAGAAGGTGACCGAGACGGCGAAGCGGATGGTGATGCGCTTCGGTATGTCCGAGCGGCTCGGCCCGCGCGTCTTCGGCCACGACCGCGGCCAGCCGTTCCTCGGCCGCGAGTTCTCCGCCGAGCCCGACTACTCCGATGAGATCGCGCGCGAGATCGACGACGAGATCCGTCGCATCGTCGAGGGCGCCCACCAGACCGCCAAGGACCTACTCACCGACAAGCGCGCCGAGCTGGACAACATCTCGAAGATCTTGCTGGAACGGGAGACGATCGACGCGGAGCAGTTCGTAGCCCTGCTCGACGGCAAGCCCGAATCCGAGGTCTTCGTCGACGATGAGGAGCCGGCGCAGCCCGCCGAGCCAGTCCCCGCGCCCGAGCGAGCACAGCGGGAAGGCCCCCGCGCCACTCCGCGCCCGCGCCCAGGGTTTGCCGGGGGAGACGCCAGCTGACGGGAAGGGCCACTGAATCCCTCCCGCCCGGACAAGTCGTCGCCTAATGAGGCGACGACTTTGAGTATCCGCCCGTTCGGAAGGGATTCAGCGACCCTTCTCAAGAGCTGGTGATGCTTTCCCGATGAACTTGGAGCCCAGGCTGGTGGGTGCCAAGCCCAAGCTGATGGGGGTGGTGAATGTAACCCCCGATTCGTTTTCGGATGGGGGGCTGTACCTCGAGCCCGAGGCGGCGATCGCTCATGGGGAGCAGCTGGCGCGAGAGGGTGCGGAGATCTTGGATGTGGGGGGGGAGTCGACTCGGCCCGGGGCGGCAGAGGTAGACGCGGAGGTGGAGCGTTCCCGAACTGAGCCGGTGGTCGCCGACCTGGCGGCGCTGGGGCACACGGTCTCGATCGATACCTCGAAGGCGGTTGTGGCCGAGGCGGCGCTGGAGCGGGGGGCCTCGATCGTCAATGACGTGACCGCGCTGCGCCATGACCCGGAGATTGGGCCCCTATGCGCGGATCGCGGTGCGGGACTGGTGCTGATGCACATGCAGGGGAATCCGCGCACTATGCAGGAGAATCCCGTCTACGACGATGTCGTCGAGGACGTCAAGGCTTTCCTCGCTGAGCGGATGGAGGCGGCGGTGGGCGCGGGCGTGGCCGAGGATCGGATCTGGCTGGATCCCGGAATTGGCTTCGGCAAGACGCTCGAACACAATCTGGAGCTGTTGCGCCGGCTCGGCGAGCTGCGCACGCTGGGACGGCCCCTTGTGATCGGCACCTCCCGCAAGAGCTTCATCGGCAAGGTTGACGGCTCATCGGCGACGGAGCGCCTCGGAGGCACGATCGCCTCCTCCGTTCTCGCGGTCGCCGAAGGCGCCGACATTCTCCGCGTCCACGACGTTGCCGAAGCCGCTCAAGCGCTCGCGGTCGCCACAGCCGTCCTCACGCCCAGCGAGTAGGTTTGCCATCAATGGAGTCGCATGAGAATGGGTTCGAGTCAAGCGTCGAGGTGGAGTTGCGCGGCCTCTCGATTTACACCCACCACGGGGTCAGCGAGGCCGAACAGGAGGTGGGGCAGAGGCTCGAGTTCGACGTCTCCTTCGACGTGCCCGACTGCGACGCCGTTCTCACCGATCGGCTCGAGGACACCGTCGACTATGCGCAGGTCTGCGACATAGTCGCCTTGGCGGCGACCGAGCGCAGCTACAAGACGCTGGAGCGCCTCGCCCGGGTGATCGGCGAGCGGCTGATGGAGCGCTACGGCTGCGAATCGGTCCGGGTGCGGGCCGCCAAGCCCGAGCCGCCGCTGCCGCTCGCGATTCAGGAGGTCGCGGTGGAGGTCACCCACGAGCGTTCCGTCGACGAGGACTCCGAAGACGACGAAGACGAGTAGGCCGTGGAGCGAATCGGCTATCTGGGCCTGGGCTCGAACGTAGGCGATCGGGCGGAGCACCTGAGGGCCGCGATCGAGATGCTTCGGGAGCGCGGGGTAGGCGTCGACGCTCTCTCCTCGACCTATGAGACCGAGCCGGTTGGAGAAGTGCTGGACCAGCCAGACTTCCTAAACGCGGCGATTCGGATCCGAACCGAGCTGGAGCCCGAGGCCCTGCTCGATCTCTGCAAGGAGATCGAGGCCGAGCGCGGCCGTTCCCTCGACGCCCCCCGCCACAGCCCGCGCCCGCTCGACGTCGATCTGCTGCTGCTCGGCGAGCTCGAGCTGGAGACGAGGCGATTGACGCTGCCCCATCGCGAGGTCATGACACGCCGGTTCGTCCTCGCTCCGCTGCTGGAGCTGGATCCGGAGCTTGCTCTACCGGATGGCACCCGCCTCGACGAGGCGCTCGCGTCCCTCGGCCCCGGCCAACGGGCGGAGCGGGTCGGCTCTCTTTAGCCGCTAGGCCGCGGTGGGCACGCCGCGCAGTGGCTCGAGCCAGGCGGGCGGGAAAATGGGCGGGAAGTCGCCGGCGATCTCGGGCTGGATCCTCTTGGCGAACTCGCCGGCCGGTCGCGACTCGATCAGGGGGCGTAGGTCCTGGAAGGTCATCGCCAAACGAATGCTGGGCGCGATCTGGAAGTCGGCGGCGTTTGGCTCCTCGCCCCCGATGGTCCCCGCCGCGATCAGCTCGTCGACTCGCTGCAGCATCCCGCCGTAGGCGGCGAGATTGGCCTGGACGTTCTCGTCGGTCGCCTCGTTGATGCGCTTCTCCATGGCGATGATCGGGCCGGCTGTGCGTACGGCCAGGCCGGTGGGGATTCCCAGCTTCGCTCCTTCCGAGTAGCTGCGAAGCGGCGATGAGTCCTGCTGGAAGGCCCACCAGATGATCTGGCGAATCGGGTGTTGAAGCTCGTCGCTTCCAAAGCGCTCCGCCTCTTCGACCGCCGCTCGCCTCTCGGGATCGGCCGGGAACAACGGCGGCTCGGGCTGCAGGCGATCCAGCTCACGGGAGATCTCGAGTGAGCCCTGAACTCGCCGGCCGTCGATTTTCAGCGCCGGCACGGTGGGGCCGGGAAAGCGAAGGGTGCGGACGACCAGCCGTGAGATCACCGGGAAGAGGTCGGTGCGCTTGAAGGGAATGCCCTTCCGCTTCAGCATCAGCTGGACCGCCACCCCGGGGTGAGATCCCGGAATCGTGTAGAGCCGGACGTTCACAGCGCCGCATCCTATGTGCAAAGACATGGCCCGCGCACAATTTTCTTGCGACGGTGATAATCGCAGCCGTGCTCCTGGCAATAGACGTAGGCAACACCCAAACCCACCTCGGCGCTTTCGACGGTGAGCGGCTCACCGAGCACTGGCGTTTTCAGACGCGCGCCGGGGCGACCGGCGACGAGTTGGCGGAACGCATCGGTGGCCTGTTGGCGCTGCGGGGGATGGGACTGAGCGACCTCGGCGCGGTCTGCGTCTCCTCCGTGGTTCCACCGCTCGGAGCCCAGTACGCGCAACTGACCGAGCGCTATCTCGAGAACGCGACCTGCTTGTTGGTGGAGCCGGGGATCAAGACCGGGATGGCAATCAGGATCGACAACCCGCTTGAGGTTGGCGCCGATCGGTTGGTCAATGCCGTCGCCGCCTACGAGCGAGTGGGCGGGGCTTGCGTCGTCGTCGATTTTGGCACCGGCATCAACTTCGACGCGGTCTCAGCGGAGGGGGAGTATTTGGGTGGCGCGATCGCTCCCGGACTGGAGGTTTCGCTGACCGCCCTTGTCGAGCGCGCCGCCCGGATCCCCCGCATCGACCTGGCGGCGCCCGAGTCGGCGATCGGTCGCTCCAGCCGCGCCGCGATCCAGTCCGGTGTCGTCTTCGGCTTCGCCGGTCTGATCGACGGCGTGGCGCGACGGATCGAGGAGGAGCTGGGCGAGGCGCGCTTCCTCGCCACCGGCGGCCTCGCCGAGGCGATCGTCCCCTTTACCGAGATGATCGACGAGGTGGATGACCTGCTTACTCTGAAGGGTCTGAGGTTGATCCATGAGCGCAACGCATAAAACGCCGCCTCCTCTGCCTTCGCTCGGGCCTGAAGAAACAGATATGGACAGGCCCTCGCTCCCGCGTCCGGGGGCGGCTTTGACAGAGCCGTTTGAGATCGGCGGGATTCGGATCGCCAACCGGGTTTTGCTCGCTCCGCTGGCCGGGATCGGCAACTGGTTCGTGCGCCTGCAGGCGAAACGGCACGGGGCCGGGTTGGCGGTCTCGGAGATGGTTTCCAGCTTCGGCTTGCACCACCGCAACGAGCGCACCCTGCGCGAGCTGATGCGGATCCACCCCGACGAGCACCCCGTCTCCGTGCAGCTGTTCGGCCACGACGCGGAGGTGATGCGCTCAGGGGCTGCAATCGCCGCGGAGGCCGGCGCCGACCTGATCGACATCAACATGGGCTGCCCGGTGCGCAAGGTGCGCAAGACCGGCGCCGGCGCCGAGCTGTTGCGCGACCACGAGCTGGCACTGGCGCTCGCCCGAAGCGCGGCGGAGGGAAGCGGTCTGCCGGTCACCGTGAAGCTGCGCTCCGGGATCGAGTCCGGCGATCGCTCCGGCTTCGAGCTGGCCATCCGTCTCGTTTCCGAGGCCGGCGTGGCCGCGGTCGGCTTCCATCCGCGTGCCGCCAAGTCAGGCCACAAGGGAGAGCCCGACTACGCGCTGACCCGTGAGCTGGTCGAGCGGGTCGAGGTGCCGGTGATCGTTTCCGGCGGCCTGCGTTCGGCTGAAGCGGCCCGCCGCGCCTACGAGGAATCCGGCGCCGACGCGGTGATGATCGCGCGTGGCTCGCTGGGCAATCCCTGGGTCTTCGCGGAGCTGACGGGACGCCGGACCGAGCCTCCCGATCGCGACGAGGTCATCGCGGAGCTGCTCTGGGTCGTCGATCGGGCCGAGGAGCACTTTGGGGCTGAGCGGGCAGCCCGCTATTTGCGCAAGTTCTACCCCTGGTATATGGAGCCGTTGGACGCTCCGTCGGCGGTTGCGAACGAGCTCCAGCGCAGCGCGGACATCCCGCGAGCAAAGGAGCTGATCGCCGGCCTCGCTGAACCGGTGGCCGCATTTTCCTGAGCGGTCAATCCACCTCGCTATATTTCCGCGCTCCCTGCAACCGACAGCGAGGTCAGGACACGTGAGTCGCCAGTCCGTAATCACCCCAGAGGGGTTGGAGAAGCTCAAAGAGGAGATCGAGCATCTCTCTACCACCAAAAGGCGCGAGGTCGCGGAGCGGATAAAGGAAGCTCGCGAGTTCGGCGACATCGCCGAGAACGCCGAATACGACGACGCCAAGAACGAGCAGGCGCTGCTCGAAGGGCGAATCGCTCAGCTCGAGGAGCGGCTGCGCCGGGCCACCGTGATAGACGAAACCGCGCTCGGCACCGACGAGGTCAAGTTCGGCTCGATCGTCCACGTCAAGGATCAAAAAACGGGCGACTCGCAGAAATTCCAGATCGTCGGTTCGACCGAGGCGAACCCGCTGGAGCACAAGCTCTCCAACGAGTCGCCGATCGGCAAGGCGCTGATAGGTCACAAGCGCAACGACGTCGTCACCGTCGAGGTTCCGCGCGGGCCGCGGAAGAAACTCAAAATCACCAAGATCGAGACGGCGTAGCGGTCCAATAGGCTCGCATCGATGAGCGAGCCCGAGGAGCAGAAGCTCTCTGACGTCCTCAGGGATCGGCGGGAGAAGCTCGATCGCCTGAGGGAAGCGGGGATCGAGCCGTTTCCCCATGCCTTCGAGGAACGCGAAGACATCGCCGAGGTGCGTGCCGCGCACGAGGGTCTGGCACCCGGGATCGAGACCGAATCGCGCCACCGGGTCGCGGGGCGCATCGTCGCTCGGCGCGGTCATGGCAAAGCGGCCTTCCTCGATCTCCGCGACGCGACGGGGCAGATCCAACTGCATGCCCGGGAGGACCTGCTCGGCGCGGAGGCTTTTGAGCTGCTCGTTCACCTCGACCTGGGTGACATCGTCGGTGTCGAGGGAACCGCGCTGGCCACCCGGCGCGGCGGTGAGCTGACACTGGCGATCGACCATTGGCGCCTGCTCTCCAAGAGCCTGCGTCCGCCTCCCGGCAAGTTCCACGGCCTCGAGGACACCGAGACCCGCTACCGCCAGCGTGAGCTGGACCTGATCGCCAACGCGGAGACGCGGCGGATCTTCGCGACCCGCTCCCGCACGATCTCCGAGGTGCGCCGCTGGCTCGATGAGCGTGGCTTCGTCGAGGTCGAGACGCCGGTCCTTCAGCCCCTTTACGGCGGCGCTCTCGCCCGTCCCTTCGTCACCCATCACAACGCGCTGGATCGCGACTTCTACCTGCGGATCGCTACCGAGCTGTACCTGAAGCGACTGGTGGTCGGCGGGATCGACAGGGTCTACGAGCTGGGCAAGGACTTTCGCAACGAGGGCGTCTCCCACAAGCACAACCCCGAGTTCACGATGCTCGAGTGGTACGAGGCCTACGCTGACTACCTGAAGACCGCGCACGACCTGGAGCACCTGGTCGCCGAGGTCGCCGAGCGGGTCCTGGGGACTACGAAGGTGAAGCGCGGTGAGGTCGAGATCGACTTCGCGCCGCCCTGGAAGCGGATCACTTTGCGCGAGGCGATCCGCGAGCGTTCCGGCATCGACATCGCCGAGCATCCGACGCGCGAGGCGCTGGCCGCCGCGATGGAGACCGAGCCCGATCCGGCCGAGGGTTGGGGAAAGCTCGTCGACGGCCTGCTCTCCAGGTCGGTCGAGCCGGAGCTGATCCAACCGACCTTTGTGTTCGACTACCCGGTCGAGCTGTCCCCGTTCGCCAAGGCGCATCGCTCCGGGGAGGGGCTGGTCGAGCGCTGGGAGGCGTTTGCCGGCGGGGTCGAGATCGCCAACTCGTTCACAGAGCTCAACGATCCCGACGAGCAGCGCCGCCGCTTCGAGCAGCAGGCGACCGAGCTGGAGCGTGGCGACGAGGAGGCCCAGCCCTATGACGAGGCTTTCGTAGAGGCGCTGGAGCAGGGGATGCCCCCCACCGGCGGGGTGGGACTTGGCATCGATCGCCTGGCAATGATGCTCACCGGGGCGAAAACCCTGCGCGAGGTCGTCCTCTTTCCGGCGATGCGCACCTGAAATAGGCCCAAAAGGCCGCTCCTAGCGGATATTTGCGGTGCCGGGCCGGTTGGGCGCTCTCGGTATCGTTTAAAGGACACATAGGCGCCTCCCGATAATCGAAGGGCGCCTGCGGTACTTCCCGAGGCCAACTGCGTTTTGACTAGGTGAGAGGGACTTTTTGTTTGAGCGATTCACAGAGCGGGCCCGTCAAGTAGTCGTCCTGGCGCAGGAAGAGGCGCGCACGCTGAAGCACAACTACATCGGCACCGAGCACATCCTGCTCGGGCTATTGCGCGAGGAAGAGGGCTTGGCGGCTCGCGTCCTCGAGTCGCTGGATATCACCGTCGAGCGCGTCCGTGCCCAGGTAGTGCGGATCGTCGGCTCCGGTGAGGAGGTCACCTCCGGTCAGATCCCGTTCACGCCCCGCGCCAAGAAGGTCCTCGAGCTGGCGCTGCGCGAGGCCCTCTCCCTCGGCCACAACTACATCGGCACCGAGCACATCCTGCTCGGCCTGGTGCGCGAGAACGAGGGTGTCGCCGCCCGCATCCTGCTCGACTTCGACGCCGACTCCGACAAGATCCGCAACGAGGTGATCCGGATGCTCTCCGGTCCCGGTGGTCGCCGTCAGGGCCAGGGGAGCGGAGGCGGCGCCGGCGAGGGCAAGAAGTCCTCGAAGTTGCTCGACCAGTTCGGCCGCAACCTGACCAAGCTCGCCGAGGAAGGCAAGCTCGACCCGGTGATCGGCCGCGAGACCGAGATCGAGCGGATCATGCAGATCCTCTCCCGCCGCACCAAGAACAACCCGGTGCTGCTGGGCGAGCCGGGTGTCGGCAAGACCGCCGTGGTCGAGGGCCTGGCCGCCCGCATCAACAAGGGCGAGGTCCCCGAGCTGCTCAAGAACAAGCAGATCTACACGCTCGACCTGGCGGCGCTGGTGGCCGGCTCGAAGTACCGCGGCGAGTTCGAGGAGCGCCTCAAGAAGGTGATGAAAGAGATCACCCAGCGCGGCGACATCATTCTCTTCATCGATGAGCTGCACAACCTGGTTGGCGCCGGCGCGGCCGAGGGCGCAATCGACGCGGCCTCGATCCTGAAGCCGGCGCTCGCCCGCGGCGAGCTGCAGACGATCGGTGCCACCACGCTCGACGAGTACCGCAAATACCTGGAGCGCGATTCCGCGCTGGAGCGGCGCTTCGCCCAGATCAAGGTCGACCAGCCCTCGGTCGAGGACACGGTGAAGATCCTCGAAGGGCTGCGCGAGCGCTACGAGCAGCACCACCGGGTGCAGATCACCGACGACGCGCTGGGCGCCGCTGCCGAGCTGGCCGACCGCTACATCTCCGATCGCTTCCTGCCCGACAAGGCGATCGACCTGATCGACGAGGCCGCTTCGCGGATGCGGATCAAGTCGATGAGCGCCCCGCCCGTCTATCGCGACCTCGAGGAGGAAATCGAGACCACACGGCGCGAGAAGGAGGCCGCGATCGAGGCTCAGGAATTCGAGAAAGCCGCCAACCTGCGCGACACCGAGCGCCAGCTGACGACCCGCAAGCGCCAGCTCGAGGACGAGTGGGCGGAGGGCGAGAACGGCAGCGAGCGCCCCGCCGTCGGTGAGGAGGAGATCGCCGACATCGTCTCGATGTGGACCGGGATCCCGGTCTTCAAGCTGACCGAGGCCGAGACCAAGAAACTGATCCGCATGGAGGAGGAGTTGCACAAGCGTGTGATCGGCCAGGAGGTCGCGATCACCGCGGTCTCCAAGGCGATTCGCCGTTCGCGCGCCGGGATCAAGGACCCCAAGCGCCCGGCCGGCTCCTTCATCTTCCTCGGCCCCTCCGGGGTCGGCAAGACCGAGCTGGCTCGCACCCTCGCCGAGTTCCTCTTCGGCGACGAGGAGGCGCTGGTGCGGATCGACATGTCCGATTACATGGAGAAGCACGCGGTCAGCCGCCTGGTCGGCTCGCCTCCGGGCTACATCGGCTACGACGAGGGTGGCCAGCTGACGGAGGCCGTGCGGCGCAAGCCCTACAGCGTGTTGCTGCTCGACGAGATCGAGAAGGCCCACCCCGACGTCTTCAACATCCTGTTGCAGATCCTCGAGGACGGGCGGCTGACCGACGCCCAGGGGCGCACGGTCGACTTCCGGCACGCGATCGTGATCATGACCTCGAACATCGGGGCGTCCGAGATCGCGCGCAACACGCCGCTGGGCTTCGCCGTCTCCGACGACGAGACCGGGCTGACCTACGACGACATGAAGAACCGGATCATGGGCGAGCTCAAGAAGGTCTTCCGGCCTGAGTTCCTCAACCGGATCGACGACGTCATCGTCTTCCACAAGCTGCAGAAGGACGAGATCAAGCAGATCGTCGACCTGCTGCTGCTGCGGATCCGGGGCTCGCTGGCGGAGCGCGAGCTGCAGCTGGAGCTCACCGAGCCGGCGAAGGACTTCCTCGTCGACAAGGGGTGGGACCCGGCGATGGGCGCCCGGCCGCTGCGCCGCGCGATCCAGCGCTACATCGAGGACCCGCTCGCGGACTTCGTGCTGCGGTCGGAGCTCAAGCCGAACCAGATCGTGCTCGCCGACGTCCCGCAGGGGCCGGAGCACGACGGGGCCTAGATCGAGCTGACGCTGCTCGACGGCGCGCCGAAGACGCCGGTCGGCGTGGGCGCCGAGGGCGGCGGCTCCAGCGAGCCGGACGCCGCCGACGGCGACCGCCCGGCGCCGCCGGCCGAGTCCGGCGAGTAGGCGTTTCGACCAGGCTTCACTCCTCTCCCGCGCCGTAAGCTTCCGGCGTGGGCGAGGAGCCTCTGGTCGAGATCAAGGTCCGTGACAACGGGCCGTACAAGGTGACGGGCCCCGTGCGGATCGTCGACGCCGAGGGCGCGGAGTTCGCGGTCCCCGAGGGCCGCGCGATCGCGCTGTGCCGGTGC
>DASVDE010000030.1:0-47208 GCA_036381235.1 Solirubrobacterales bacterium
GCAAGTGGAAGCGCCGTCGCTCAACGGATAAAAGGTACTCCGGGGATAACAGGCTTATCGTTTCCAAGAGTCCACATCGACGAAACGGTTTGGCACCTCGATGTCGGCTCGTCGCATCCTGGGGCTGGAGTAGGTCCCAAGGGTTGGGCTGTTCGCCCATTAAAGCGGTACGCGAGCTGGGTTCAGAACGTCGTGAGACAGTTCGGTCCCTATCTTCTGTGGGCGTTGGAGAGTTGAGAGGAGTCATCCCTAGTACGAGAGGACCGGGATGAACGTGCCGCTGGTGTATCTGTTGTCCCGCCAGGGGCACCGCAGGTTAGCTACGCACGGAACGGATAACCGCTGAAAGCATCTAAGCGGGAAGCCGTCCTCGAGATGAGCTCTCCCATCCCCTTGAGGGAGTAAGACCCCTGGTAGACCACCAGGTTGATAGGCCGGCGGTGCAAGCGCAGCGATGCGTTCAGCCGACCGGTACTAATGGGTCGAGGGCTTGACGGATATTTTTACTCTGAGGTCTTGTGCGGTTTTCAAGCTCCACCGGGGGCGGTCTCGCAAAATTTCCGGTGGCGCATAGCGAGTGGGAGACACCTCTTCCCATTCCGAACAGAGCAGTTAAGCCACTCAGCGCCGATGGTACTTGGGGGGCAACCCCCTGGGAGAGTAGGTCGCCGCCGGTTCTGCCTTTGGGCCGCCCTTCGGGGCGGCCCGTTTTCGTTCTAGCGCTGAACGGCGAAGCGGTCGATGGCCGAGCTCCAGGTCCCGACGCTGCGCAGATTGCCGCTGCGGCGGCGACCCTCACACGACGGAGCAGGCCCCTCGACCGGCTCCAGGCCGTACTCGCCGAGTGTGGCGAAGTCGATCACCAGGTCGGCGACGTCGGCGAGACGCTCGGTGGATGTCTTTCTCGAATCGAACATGGGTTCGAATTTACGGACGGGTTCGGACGGCACGTTTTTTCTGCACGGGTTCTTGCATCTCATGCCTGGAGAAGTCCAGGACCAGGGCCGCCGTCTCAGCAGGCTTTTCGACATTCGGAGAGTGGCCGGCCCCCTGCATCAGCTCGGTTTGAACGCCGGGGACGGCATCGCGGTAGGCGGCGAGGGCGGCACGGGGGTCGTTGGCTATCTGCTCCTCGGCGCCCATGATCGCGAGCAGTGGCTTGCCGGTTGCGGCGGCGCGCTGGGGCAGGGGCTCCTCGTCGGTGTACTCCTCGAAGGCGTCGTGGGATCCCGAATAGGAGCTGTAGGTCATCCGCTTGACGTCTTCGACGAATGCGTCGGGGACCGGGAAGCCGGGGGCGAATGCGACCTCGAGGCCGTCGCGGATCGAGAAGTCCGGCTTGATTCGCCACAGCGCCTGGCCGATCACCGGCTTGAAGGGAAGCTCGCCGATGAAGCCCACGTCCCCGTAGGTGCGATCGGGAACGCTGTCGATGATCACCAGCCGTTCGACCAGCTGGGGCGACTGCTCGGCAAGAGCTATCGAGACGGGGCCGCCAAGGGAATGCCCTACGACCTCGGCCTGCTGCACGTCGAGGCGGCCCAGGGCCTCGGCAATCAGGTCCGCCTGGTTCTCGATCGAGTAGCCGGAGTCGGGCTTCTCCGAGCCGCCGTGGCCGAGCAGGTCGAGCGCGATCACCCGGTGTCGCCGGGCAAGGGCCGGAGCCATCTCATCCCACCAGTCGGTCGCGCAGGTGAAGCAGTGGATGAGCACGATCGGCGATCCGTCCCGGGGGCCGCGCTCGACGACCTGCAGGTCGCCCCGCTGCAGATGCAGGATCCTGCCACCCGGCACCGTCACCTCTGCGCTCTTCGTCTCGCGGTCCGTGACCAGCGCGTTCAGCCCGAGCAGGACCACCAGGGCAATGACGACGCCGATAAAGATCTTCCACCCCCTGCGCATGCCGGTCGTTACCCTAGCCCAGTCATGGAGAAGTTCGTAATCGAAGGTGGGGTGCCGCTCTCGGGTGAGCTGACCGCCGCCGGCAACAAGAATGCGGCCTTGCCGATCCTCGCCGCCTGCCTGTTGACGGAGGAGGAGCTGCTGCTGCACCGGGTGCCGCGGATCCGCGACACAGAGGCCCAGATCGCTCTGCTGGAGCGGCTCGGGGTGGAGGTCGCCTGGGTTGGCGATAACAGCCTGCGCCTCTGCGCCTCTGCGGTTTCCGCCGCCGAGGTGGACGAGGAGCTCTCGAAGAAGATCCGCGCCTCGTTCCTGCTCGCCGGGCCGTTGCTGGCTCGCTTCGGTGAGGCGCGCATGCCGCCGCCGGGCGGCGACTTCATCGGCCGCCGGCGCCTCGATGCCCACCTCGACGCTTTCAAGGACCTCGGTGCCCAGGTCGACGGCGACCGCTGGATCGAGCTGACCGCTCCCGGCGCCGGTCTGCGCGCCTGCGCGATCTTCATGGACGAGCCCTCGGTGATGGGCACCGAGAACGCGTTGATGGCGGCGGCGCTGACCCCCGGCCCGACGACGATCGGCAACGCCGCCTGTGAGCCGCACGTCCAGGACCTCGCCCGGCTTCTCTCCAAGATGGGTGCCGAGGTGGACGGCATCGGCTCCAACGTGATGACGGTCCATGGCCGCGATCGCCTCGGCGGCGCCGAGCACACGATCTCCCCCGACCACATCGAGGTCGCCAGCTTCATGGCACTGGCCGCCGCCACCGGCGGAGAGCTGCGGGTACGCGACGCCGAGCCCGCCGATTTGGTGATGGTTCGACGCCAGTTCCGTCGGCTCGGCTTCGAGTCGACGATCGAGGGCAACGACGTGATCGTCCCACCGAGTCAGGAGCTGCGCATAAAGGCAGACGTCGGCGACGCGATCCCGAAGATCGAGGACGGGCCCTGGCCCGCCTTCCCGGCCGACCTCACCTCCATCGCCCTTGCCCTCGCAACGCAGGCGAACGGTGAGATCCTGATCTTCGAGAAGATGTTCGAGAACCGCCTCTTCTTCGTCGACAAGCTGGTTGCGATGGGCGCTCGGATCACGTTGTGCGATCCCCACAGGGCGATCGTCAGCGGTCCGAGCCGGCTTCACGGCGAGCGAGTCGAGAGCCCCGACATCCGCGCCGGGATGGCGATGCTCATCGCCGCTCTGGCGGCGGAGGGAACCTCGGAGATCGGCAACATTCGTCAGATCGATCGTGGCTACGAGCAGATCGACGAACGTCTGCGCGCGCTTGGCGCCCGGATCGAACGGACCTCTGCAGAGATCCCCGCGTAGCAGGCTTTCGGGCCCGTCTCTCGTAAGGTCAGGCGCATGATTCACCCAATCCCACCCGGGACAAGAGACGTGCTCCCCGACGAGATGCGGGAGCTGCGACGCCTGCACCTGGCGTTGATCGACGTCTTCGAGAGCCGCGGCTACGGCGAGGTGGCGACACCCGCGATCGAATACGACGAGGTGCTGGCGCGTGGAGGGGGCCGCACGGCCGATTCCGCCTACCGCTTCTTCGACGAGCGCGGCGACCTGCTGGCGCTGCGATCCGACATGACGATCCCGATCGCGCGCTTGGTCGCTTCCCGCTACGCCACCGCCGAGCCACCGCTGCGCCTTTGCTACCTGGCGAACGCCTATCGCGCCGTGCGTCCGCAGCGCGGCCAGATGCGCGAGTTCGCGCAGGCCGGGGTGGAGTTGATCGGCGCTTCGGCGCCGCAGGGGACGGCCGAGGTCGTCGAGGTCCTCGAGGCGGCGCTTGACGCCGCCGGGCTGGACCGCGCCGTGATCGGGCTCGGTGACGCCGACCTATACCGCCAGCTCCTCGCCGAGCTCGGTATCGAGGGAGCGGCGCGCGACTCGATCCTGGAGCGGCTCGCCGCGCACGATCTCGTCGGCCTCGAGGTCGAGCTTTCCGAGCTGGAGGGGATCGGCGAAGAGCAGGCGCAGACCTGCGTCGCGCTCTCCCAGCTTCGCGGCGGCCATGAGGTGCTCGATCTCGCCCGCGAGCTGGGTGGCGACGCCGTCGAGCGCGCCACGGCCCGAATCCAGGAGACCTTCGATGCCCTGGAGTCACGCGGCGTCGCCGACCGGGTGCAGATCGACCTCGGGTTGTTGCGCGACCTCGGCTACTACAGCGGCGCGATCCTCGAGGTCTACGACCCGGCGCTCGGTCATGTGCTGGGCGGCGGCGGCCGCTACGACGGGCTGCTGAAGCGCTTCGGCGTCGATCTGCCGGCGGCGGGCTTCGCCCTCTACCTGGAGCGGGTCCACGTCGCGCAGATGGAGGAGGAGTCACGAAGGGGTGAGGGCTCGTGAGCGTCGAGGTCGCCGGGCTGGGTCGCGCCAAGGCCGACGGACCCCTGAAGCTTGCGGTCCCGCGGGGGGCTCTGTTGGAGGGAACCCTGGACGCGCTCGACGCCGCGGGGATCGACACCGCCGAGGTCCGGGGTGAGTCGCGGTCGCTGATTTTCGAAGGCGACGGGATCACCCTGGTGACGATGCGGCCCTCCGACGTTCCCACCTATGTCGAGGCGGGTGCGGCGGATGTCGGCATCACAGGCAAGGACGTGCTGCTCGAGCAGTCCGACCGCATGGTCTATGAGCTGCTCGACCTGGGCTTCGGCCGTTGCCGCATGGTGTTGGCCGGTCGCAAGGGCGACGAGCGACTGGGCGAAGCCGAGCGGCGCCTGGGGATGATGCGGATCGCGACCAAGTACCCGCGGATCGCCGAGCGCTACTTCGAGAGCACCGGGCGGCAGGTCGAGGCGATCGAGGTGAAGGGCTCGGTCGAGCTGGCGCCGCTGATCGGCCTCGCCGACGGCATCGTCGACCTCGTCGCGACCGGGCGAACATTGGAGGAGAACGACCTCGAGATCCGCGAGGAGATCGTCGAGTGCACGGCACGCTTCGTCGCCAACCGGGTCGCCCACAAGCTGCGGGCGGCGGAGGTAGACGGCCTGACCGCAAAGCTGCGGGAGGGAGTGGAGCAATGAGAGTGCGGCGCTTCGAATGGAGCGACGCCAAGAAGGTGGCCGACGAGCTGCGCGCCTGGACGTCGTGGTCGGTGGGACCACGCAACGTGAGCGCTATTGAGGAGGAGGTGGTACGCGAAGGGGATGTTGCCGTGCTTCGGCTTACCGCCCAGCTTGACGCGACGGAAGTGGAGCCCAAGAGCCTCCGCGTCCCGGTCGGCGCGCCGGCCGCGGCGCTCGACAAGCTGGACTCGGCTTTGCGAGAGTCGATGGAGCTGGCGGCGGCCAACGTTCGCACTGTCGCCGAGGCGCAGATCGTCGCCGAGCCACGAGCGGTCGAGCTACCGCAGGGCCACACGGTTACGGTGCGGGAGGTTGCGGTCGACAGCGCTGGCGTCTACGCGCCGGGCGGCCGGGCGGCCTATCCCTCCAGCGTCTTGATGTGCGCGATCCCCGCCCGAGTTGCGGGGGTGCGCCGGATCGTCCTCGCCACGCCGCCCCGCCCGGACGGCGAGGTCTCCCCGGTCATGCTCGCAGCCGCTGCGCTCTGCGAAGTCGATGAGGTTTACGCGATGGGGGGCGCGCAGGCGATCTTCGCTCTCGCGCATGGAACGGAGACCGTCGTCCCCGTCGACGTAATCGTCGGACCCGGCAACGCCTGGGTCCAGGAGGCGAAGCGCTCTGTCTACGGACGGGTCGGCATCGATTCCTATGCGGGGCCGTCTGAGCTCATGATCGTCGCCGGTCACGACACCGACTCCGAATGGGTGGCGCTCGATCTGTGCGCACAGGCAGAGCACGGGGCGGAGGGCCCACTCGTGGCTGTTGCCGTCGAGGAGGCCGTCCTCGACGCAGTCGCAGCCGCCACCGAGCGGGCATCGAAGGGACGCGCCGGGATCGGGGACGCGCCCCTTGCCCTTGTTCAGGTGCCCGACCTGAGCGACGCCGTCGACCTCGCCAACGCCTTCGCGCCCGAGCATCTGCAGCTGATGGAGGAGGACGCAGCTCTGCTTGCCGACCGGGTGACGACGGCGGGATGTGTCTTCGCCGGGCGCTACGGCGCCACTGCCTTCGGCGACTACGCAGCCGGGTCCAATCACGTTCTGCCGACCGGTGGGACCGGGCGCTTTTCGGGGCCGCTTTCCCCCGGTGCCTTTCGGCGCAAGATCGCGACAGTGCAGGTGCCCGCTGAGGCGGCGGCGAAGCTTGCGCCTCATGTCGATGCCCTCGCCCGCGCGGAAGGATTCCCCGTCCACGGCGAGTCGGCGATGATTAGGACCAGATGACCAGGACATCCGAAAAGGAACGCAGCACCGCCGAGACCCGGATCAAGCTCTCGCTCGACCTCGATGGGGGAGAGTCGAGCGCTTCCACCGGAGTCGGCTTTCTCGACCATATGCTGGACCTGTTGGCCCGCCACGGCCGGCTGGGGTTGAAGGTGGAGGCGAGCGGCGATCTCGAGACCGGGGCCCACCACACGGTGGAGGACGTCGGGATCGTCCTCGGCCAGGCGCTGGACGAGGCTCTCGGCGATCGGGCTCAGATCCGACGATACGGCTCCGCCCTGGTGCCGATGGACGAGTCCCTCGCCGAATGCGCGCTGGACATCTCGGGCCGCCCGCTCTGCGTCTTCGACGCCGATCTGCCCGCCACCTCGATCGCCGGCTTCGACACCGAGCTGGCCGAGGAATTCTTCCGTGCTGTCGCCAATAGCGCCAAGCTGACCCTGCACATCTCGGTTCGCTACGGGACCAACGCACACCACATGATCGAGGCCGCCTTCAAGGCCTTCGCCCGCGCCCTGCGGGTCGCGGTTTCGGTCGACCCCGAGGAGAGTGGGGTTCCCTCGACGAAGGGAACCCTGAGCGAGTGATGACCCGGATCGCGATTCTCGACTATGGAGTAGGCAACCTGCGCTCGGTTGAGAAGGCGCTGGAGCACGTCGGCGCAACCGCGACGATCACCGCCGATGCCGCGCAGATCGGTGCCGCCGACGGCCTGATCCTGCCAGGCGTGGGAGCGTTCCCGAAAGCGATGGAGCGGATTCGTGAGCGTGGTCTCGACGAGATGATCGCCGAGCGCCGCGATGCCGGAATCCCGATACTCGGCATCTGCCTCGGCCTGCAGCTCCTCTTCGAATCGACAACCGAGTTGGGTGGGGCCGCTGGGCTCGGCCTGCTGTCCGGAGGAGTCGCAGAGTTGGAAGCCCCCGGCCTCAAGGTCCCTCACATCGGGTGGTCGCCCGTGCGCTGGGAGAAGGAGTCGCGCCTCACCGAGGGGATCGAGAGCGAAACTCCGTTTTACCTCGTCCACTCCTTCGCCCCTCGGCCGTCCGGCGAAGACCTGCTCGGCACCGCGGCTTACGGCGAGCGCTTCGCCTGCGCCGCCGAACGCGACAACGTCTTCGGCGTCCAGTTCCACCCGGAGAAGTCGAGCGCCGCGGGGCTGCGGCTGCTCTCCAACTTCGCCGGGGTCTGCGCCTCCGTGCCGGCGTGATCCTCTACCCGGCGATCGACATCCGCGACGGCCACGCCGTGCGGCTGCTGCAGGGCGACTATGCGAGGGAAACGGTCTATGACGCGGACCCGGCCGAGGCGGCGAAGCGCTGGGCCGATGACGGGGCCGAGTTCCTGCACGTGGTGGATCTCGATGGCGCGAAGACGGGGGAACCGCGGAATCTGGAAGCGGTGGGGCGGATCGCGGCCACGGTGGATTGCCCGATTCAGGTTGGCGGGGGGCTGCGGGACGCGGGGTCGGTCGCGGCAGTACTGGAAGCCGGGGCGGAGCGGGTGGTCATCGGGACGGCGGCGATGCGCGACCCGGCATTTCTCGAAGAGATGCTTGAGAGGCACGGCGAGCGCTTGGTGGTCTCGGTCGACGCCCGTGACGGCAGAGTCGCACTGGAGGGTTGGACAGAAGCAGGTGAGGCGGGAGTGGTCGAAGCGGTTGCGGCGCTGAGTGAGGAAGGCGTGGCACGGTTTCTCTGCACCGCGATCGAGGTCGACGGGACGATGGAGGGGCCGGCGCTCGGAGAGCTGACACGGATCGCCGCTGCGACCGAGGCTCAGGTGATCGCTTCAGGAGGAGTAGGGGAGCTGATTCATCTCAGAGCTCTCGCGCACGAGGCGCCGGGCAACATCGAAGGAGTCATCGTCGGCCGCGCCCTCTACGAGCGCAAGTTCACCGTTTCCGAGGCCATCGCGGCGCTGCACAGACCCCCATCCCGGTAGGGGTGGAACGTCTTGTACTTTTTCTGCGCGAACGCCCGCTGGCAGTCGCAAACTATTTTCAGAAAAAGTTAAGTGGAACCCCTACCGAGATGGGGGTCTAGGCTCCCCTCATGGTCTTGAAGAGGGTCATACCGTGCCTCGACGTCGACGCCGG
Source organism: Solirubrobacterales bacterium (assembly GCA_036381235.1). Classification (GTDB taxonomy): domain Bacteria; phylum Actinomycetota; class Thermoleophilia; order Solirubrobacterales; family 70-9; genus DASVDE01. The sequence continues at coordinate 8,298 of DASVDE010000030.1, forward strand.
ACGCGTCGTCAAGGGCACCAACTTCGTCGGCCTGCGCGACGCGGGCGATCCGGTCGAGCTTGCCGAGCGCTATGACGCGGAAGGCGCCGATGAACTCGTCTTCCTCGACATCACCGCTTCTCACGAGCAGCGGGAGACGATCGTCGAGCTGGCGCGGCGCACCGCCGACAACGTCTTCATTCCCTTCACGATCGGCGGTGGCATTCGCTCCGTGGAGGATGCCCAGGCGGTGCTCGACGCCGGCGCCGACAAGGTCTCGGTCAATTCTGCCGCGCTGGCGCGGCCCGAGTTGCTGACCGAGCTGGCGGGTCACTTCGGGGCGCAGTGTGTCGTGATCGCGATCGACGCCAAACGCGAGGACGGCGGCTGGGGCGTCTATGTCAACGGAGGGCGCAAGAAGGTCGAGGGACGCGACGCCGTCGCATGGGCAGAAGAGGCTGTGGAGCGCGGGGCGGGGGAGGTGCTGCTGACCAGCATGGATCGCGACGGTACAAACGACGGCTACGACATCGAGCTGACTCGAGCCGTTGCCGAGGCCGTCTCGGTGCCGGTGATCGCCTCGGGGGGGGCCGGCAGGCTGGAGCACCTCAGCGAAGCGATCGCAGACGGGGGCGCCGACGCCGTTCTCTGTGCCTCGATCTTCCACTACGGGTCCTACCGGGTACGCGAGGCGAAGGAGCGCCTTGCCGCCGACGGAATTCCCGTACGTCTCTGATGTTGGGGCGGGGGGAAGACCTGGGGGAGGCGATGCGCGTGGCCTACCCCGAGCTCGACGCCGTGCGCGAGGCCGCGGACGAGGAGCCTGTCTACCTGGTAGGCGGCGCCGTGCGCGACCTGCTGTTGGGGCGTGGACGAGCGGACATCGACCTGGTGGTCGAGGGCGACGCCGCCGCTCTCGCCGCCAAGCTGGGCGCCGACCCTGTGGAGCACGAGCGCTTCGCCACCGCCAAGGTCGGCCTGGACGGCCACGAGGTCGACATCGCGACAGCGAGGGCGGAAACCTACTCGCATCCGGGCGCCTTACCGGAGGTGAGACCGGCAGGATTGGACGACGACCTGGCCCGCCGCGACTTCACGATCAACGCGATGGCGATCCCCCTGCGGGGCGAGCCGCAGCTGATCGACCCACGCCATGGCCATGCCGACCTCGAAGACGGCGTCCTGCGCGTGTTGCACGAGAACTCCTTCGTCGACGATCCGACCCGGGCGCTGCGCGCTGCTCGCTACGCGGCGCGATTCGGCTTTCTCCCGGAGCCACGCACCGACGAGCTCCTGCGGGAAGCCGACCTGGGAACCGTCTCCGACGACCGCCGCGAGGCCGAGCTGCTTCGGACCGCAGCCGAGCCGCAGGCCCCGCGAGCGTTCGAACTGCTTGCCGAATGGGGGATGGTCGAGCCGCGCGAGGGGGGTGTGGAGCTGGCGACACGGGTCGCCGAGCTGCTCTCGTCCCCGCCCTGGGACGAGGTCGCCGATCGCAGCCGCGCCCTTCTCGTCGCGGCGCTCGGGCCGGTGGACGGCGAGGTCGAGCTCGCCGAGGCAACTCCGGAACGCCCGTCGGACGCGGTGGCGCTCGCCGATCGGCATGGCCCGGTCGAGCTTGTCCTCGCCCGGGCCATGGGCGCTGAGTGGCTGGACCGCTACCTCGAGGAATGGCGCTCGGTCGAGCTGGAGATCGACGGCGAGGATCTGATCGCCGCGGGGGTGGCCCAGGGCCCGGCTCTGGGTCGTGGCCTGCGCGAAGCGCTGCGGCGCAAGCTCGACGGTGAGGTCGTGGGCCGTGAGCAGGAGCTGGAAGCGGCGCTGGAAGCGGCGAGGAGCGTCGATGAGGTGGGCTGAGAACGACGGGATCCGTTGGCTGGAGGCGGACCTCCCCGGCGCGAAAGCGGTTTTCTCCACCCGCTCTGCCGGCTCCGTGAAGGAGAGCCTGGAGCCGCTCTCCGCCGCGCTGGCCTTCCCCCCGGATCGGATTGCGACCGCTCACCAGGTCCACGGCGCCGACCTTGACGCCCCCGAAGCCGACGGCCATGTCGTCACCGAGCCCGGCATGGCGGCGCTCGTGTTCGTCGCCGACTGCCTTCCCGTCGCCGTGGCCGGCCCCGACGGCGTCGCGATCCTGCACTGCGGATGGCGCGGGATGGCCGCGGGGATAGTCGCTCGCGGGGCCGAGGCCGTTGGCGCCACCCACGCGGCCATCGGTCCCGGGATAGGTCCCTGTTGCTACGAGGTCGGCGACGAGGTGCTCGACGCCTTCGCGGGACTGGGCGACGGTGTCGCCTCCGGGCGCATGCTCGACCTGCCGACGGTCGCGCGCCGGCTGTTGTGGGAGGCGGGCGTCGAGGAGATCGAGGCCGCCACTCTCTGCACCTGCTGTGAGGAGGAGCTGTTCTTCTCTCATCGCCGTGACGCTGGCCCCGGTCGCCAGGCGGGCGTCGTCTGGCTCGAGGAGGAAGCGGGTCAGGACCCATGCCCGGCCTAATCCACGGCCTTGACCCGGCGCGGATCGCCACCAATCTCGAGCGGGTGCGCGAGTTGGCGGGGGAGCGGGTGGAGATCCTCGCCGCGACCAAGTACGTGCCGACCGAGGAGATGGGTGTTCTCGCCGAAGCCGGGATCACGCTCGTCGGCGAGAACCGCCAGCAGGACCTCGCCCGCAAGCACGAGCGCTGGGGCGAGGCTTTCGAGTGGGACTTCATCGGCAACCTGCAGAGCCGCAAGGTGAGGCTGATTCTTCCCCTCTGCCGGTTGATCCACTCTGTCGCGACCGACTCGGCGCTGGAGCAGTTGAGCCGCCATGGCGGACCGGCGACCGAGGTGCTCGTCGAGGTCAACATCTCAGGGGAGGAGGGCAAGGGCGGGGTTGCCCCCGCCGAACTGGGACGCTTCCTGAAACGCTGTCCGGTGCGCGTCTCCGGTCTGATGACGATGCCGCCGTTCAGCGAGGATCCGGAGGATTCGCGGCCCTACTTCGCCCGCCTGGCGGAGCTGGCTGCCGAGCACGGGTTGGAGCGCCTCTCCATGGGCACCTCCCAGGACTGGCGCGTCGCGGTCGAGGAGGGGGCGACGATCGTGCGTCTCGGCACGGCGCTGTATGTGTGAATCGACGCTACTCTGGGAATAATCTTGTAGAGGAGTCGGCCTCTGAAGGCCGAAACACGCGGTAACCATGGCCCTACGCGACACCTGGCATAGAGCGCTGGTCTATTTCGGCCTGGCCGAAGATCACGACTATGGCCCCGAATACGACGAGGGGTATGAGCCCGAGACCGGCTCCGAGGAAGTCTTCGACGCCCACGGCAGGGAGTCCGGCCAGGTCCGGCGACTGCCGACCTCACGTCGATCTCGCCATGACGAGATCGACGACATCTTTGCCGACGACGAGCCGATCTCGGCCTCCCGAACCAGCGTCTTGCGTCCGGTCGGCAACGGCGGCTCGGACGTCCAGGTTCACCTCGTCATTCCCCGCAACTTCAACGACGCCCAGCAGGTCGCCGACCAGTTCAAGCGCTCGGTGCCGGTGATCCTCAACCTGCAGACGACCGATCACGAGCTCTCGAAGCGGTTGATCGATTTCGCTTCCGGGCTCACCTACGCGATGGATGGCGGTATGCAGCGGATCGCCGAGAAGGTGTTCCTGCTGACGCCTCGCAACGTCGAGGTCTCAGCCGAGGAGAAGGCTCGTCTGATCGACAAGGGGTTCTTCAACCAGTCTTAGCGTGGGGGAGTCCTGGATAGGCTCCAGCCATGGTTATCGGATTCGTTGGGGCGGGAAGCATGGCTGCGGCCATGGCGAAAGGGTGGATCGGCCACGCCGAGCGAATGCTGTTCACGGACTCCGGGTCGGGTCGGGCCAAAGAGCTGGCGGGAGAGGTCGACGGGCAGGCCCTTGGCTCGAACCGGGAGCTGGCGGAAGCCGCCGACGTCGTTGTCCTGGCCGTCAAGCCGGCCATGCTGGACCAGGTTGCCGAGGAGCTTCAGTCGGCTTCCGTCGTGATTTCGCTGCTGGGGGCAACTTCGCTGCGGCGCGTCTCCACTGCCTTTCCAGATGCCTCGGTGTTGCGGGTGATGCCGAACGTCGGAGTCGAGGTTCGCAGGGGCGTGCTCTGCCTGGCCGGAGAGGGCAATCCCGAGGTGCGGGCGATGCTCGAGATCCTGGGCCATGTGGTGGATCTGCCGGACGAGGAGTTCGATGCCGCCACCGCGGTGATGGGCTGCGCGCCCGCCTATCTGGCCCTGGCCGTGGAGGCGATCGCCGATGCGGGGGCAGAGGACGGCCTCGATCGGGAGCTGGCCCGCGAGCTGGTCGTCGAGACGACTGCGGGGACGGCAGAGCTGCTGCGAGTCCGGCACCCGGCTGACGTGCGCAAGGCGGTGGCCTCACCGGGGGGTAGCACCGAAGCCGGGCTGCAGGCTCTGGATCGCGAGGGCGCCAGAGAGGCGTTCGCCGCTGCGGTGCGGGCTTCGCTGGAAAGGATGCGAGGGTGATCCTCTTTGCTCTCACCCGCGGCGACGCGGCCGACTACGTCAGCGCCCTCTTCACCGTCTACATCATCCTGATCTTCGTCAACATCCTGATCTCCTGGCTGCCTCGCATCCCCTACAACCGCGTGCTTCGGGGGGTGCTCGACTTCGTCGCCGAAACGACCAATCCGTACCTGAACCTCTTCCGCCGCTTCCTGCCGCCGATCGGGGGCGGCGGCTTTGCCTTGGACCTGAGCCCGGTGATCGGCATCTTCGTCTTGCTGGTGTTGCAGACCCTGGTCGTGGGCTTGATCGCAGGGTGAGCGACGAAGGCTCTCGCGCGTGGTGGCTGGCGATCGCGCTATGCACCGCAATCGTCGCCCTCGACCAGGGTGCCAAGGCGCTCGTCGAGCACAACCTCGCCGCCGGCGAACAGGTGGATCTGCTCGGCCCGCTCAGCCTCACTCTGTCCCACAACAAGGGCGTCGCCTTCGGCCTCGCGGGAGGAGGGGGCGCCGGGCTGATCGTCTTGGCGGTCGCTGCGGTCGGCCTTGTCCTCTACGTCTTCGCCCGCGACCCGGCCCGTCCCTGGATGTGGGTTGCGGTCGGATTGTTGGCGGGCGGCGCCTTCGGCAACCTGATCGACAGGGTGCGCGCCGGAGAGGTGACCGACTACCTCGACCCTTCGATCTGGCCGCCCTTCAACCTGGCCGACGCGGCGATCGTCGCCGGGGTCGTGCTGCTGGCGGCGCTTTTTCTGCGCGAGGAGGCGGGATGACCGAAGCGGTTCCCGTCGTGTACATCGACGAGCACCTCGCCGTGATCGACAAGCCGGCCGGCCTGGTCGTCCATCCCGCTCCTTCTCACAGCGGCCCGACTCTCGTCGATCGGCTCGCCGAGATCCTCGGCGGAGGAGGAGATCCCGAGCGGCCGGGCATCGTCCACCGCCTCGACAAGGGGACCAGCGGCCTGCTCGTCGTCGCCCGCACCGACGAGGCGCACGCGGCGCTGCAGGCAGCTGTGCAGCGTCGCGAGGTCGAGCGGGTCTACCTGGCGCTGGCGACTGGCAGGGTCGCATCGCGCACCGGGACGATCGACGCGCCGATCGGGCGAGCTTCGCGCCAACGCCACAGGATGGCGGTCTCCGGCGCGGCCTCACGCGAAGCGCGCACCCACTTCGAAGTGCTCGAGCTGCTCTCCGCCGAGACCTACCTGCAGGCGCGCCTGGAGACCGGGCGCACCCATCAGATTCGCGCTCACTTCGCGGCGATCGGTCACCCGCTCGTCGGTGACACCACCTATGGCGGCGCGGCGAAGTATGGGCTCGAGCGCCAGTTCCTTCACGCTCACCGGCTCGCCTTTCAGCACCCGGTGAGCGGCGAGGCGCTCGCGCTCACCTCCGAGCTTCCGCCGGACCTTGTCTCCGCACTGCAGGCGGCGCGCGCTGCCTGAGCGCCGCAATTCGGCTTCCGCTCTACAATCCCGGGGCCTTTCAACCAACCATCCCCGCCGTACCGACACGGGGCCTGCCCGGCAAGACAGCCGGGTCCCGCTTAGGGCGACGGGCGAAGATTCGCCAAACAAGGAGATCACGCAATGCCAGAGGCAGGCCTGAAAGAGCTGCTGGAAGCCGGAGTGCACTTCGGTCACCAGACGCGCCGCTGGAACCCGAACATGCGCCGCTATATCGACGGCGAGCTGGACGGGATCCACGTAATCGACCTTCTGCAGACCGAGGAGCTGCTGGAAAAAGCCCGAGTCTTCGCCGGTGAGCTCTCCAGCGGCGGCGGGACCGTGCTCTTCGTCGGTACGAAGAAGCAGGCGCGAGACGCCGTCAAAGAGTGGGCGGATCGCTGTCAGATGCCGTATGTCAACCAGCGCTGGCTGGGTGGCCTGCTGACCAACTTCAACACGATGTCAGCGCGCATCGCCCGCCTGCACGAGCTGACCGAGTGGCAAGAGGAGGGAAAACTCGACCTGCTGCCGACCAAGGAGCGGATGGGCATGCAGGCCGAGCTGGCCAAGCTCGAGTTCAACCTCGGCGGCGTTCGCGACATGGACCGCCTGCCCGAGGCGGTGTTCGTCACCGATCTGAAAACCGAGGAGATCGCCGTTCGCGAGGCCGCTCGCCTGCGGATTCCGCTCATCGGCCTGGTCGACACCAACTGCGACCCGACACCAGTCGATTACGTGATTCCCGGCAACGACGATGCAATTCGCTCCTGCGAGCTGATCATCGGGACGATCGGCGCCGCGGTCGAGACGGGTTCCTCCGCCTGGCGCAAAGAAGAGGAGCGCCGCCGCGCCGAAGAGGCGGAGAGGCGCCGCAAGGAGGAAGAGGAAAGGCGCAAGCGCGAGGAGGAGGAAAAAGCCCGCGTTGAGGCTGAGGAGGCTGCGAAGAAAGCCGCTGAGGCAGAAGCCGCTCAGGCTCAGGCCTCTCCGCCCGCGGGTCCTGGCACGGGGGAAGGGGGGGCGCTGCGGGCGGGGTCGTCCTCGACCCCCCCTACCCCCGCGCCACCCGCGGAGAAGCCGTCTGAAGCCCCGAAGCCCGAAGCTGTGGAGGCAGGCCCCTCAGAGGGTTCGAAAGAGGGGAGCGGATCGTGAGCGTTGCTGCTGCCGATGTGAAGGCGCTACGGGATCGGACCGGGGCCGCGATGATGGACTGCAAGGCGGCCCTGAGCGAGTCCGATGGGGATATGGATCGGGCGATCGAGATCCTTCGGGTCAAGGGACAGGCCTCGGCCGCCAAGCGCGAGGGCCGGGGCACCGACGAAGGGGTCGTCTCCTCCTACATCCACGCCAACGACAAGGTGGGGGCGATGGTCGAGGTGCAGTGCGAGACCGACTTCGTCGCCCGCAACGATGACTTCAAGGCCTTCGCCTACGAGGTTGCCCTGCACGTGGCGGCGACCGCGCCCAAGTATGTCTCCGCGGATGAGATCCCCGAGGAGGAGCGGGAGGCGGAGCGTCGCGTCTTCGAGGAGAAGGCCAGGGAGGAGGGCAAGCCCGACAACGTGGTCGAGAAGATCGTCGATGGGCAGCTGGCCAAGTGGGCGAAGGAGGTTGCCCTGCTCGATCAGGACCACGTCAACGCCGACAAGCACGAGGGCAAGTCGATCGAACAACTGCGCCAGGAGTTGGCCGCCAAGACCGGTGAGAACGTCCGCATCGCGCGCTTCGCGTATTTCCGCGTAGGCGGGTAGCGGGTAAGGTCGAACGGTCATGACCCCCGAACCCCGATTCGGGCGCATCCTGCTGAAGCTCTCCGGCGAGGCTCTGATGGGTGGCCGCGACTACGGAACCGAGGCCGGCGAGGTCAACCGGATCGCCAAGCAGATCGGAGCGATCCGCGAGCGTGGGGTGGAGGTGGCGATCGTGGTGGGCGCGGGCAACATCTACCGCGGGCTGGAGGGAGCGGCCGACGGGATGGACCGCGCCACCGGCGACTACATGGGGATGCTGGCGACCGTGCTCAACGCGCTCACTCTTCAGGATGCGCTGGAGAGGCTGGGTGCTCACACCCGGGTCATGTCGGCGATCGACGTCAAGGAGGTCGCCGAGCCCTATATCCGCCGCCGCGCCATGCGACATCTGGAGAAGGGGAGGGTCGTGATCTTCGCGGCGGGCACGGGCAATCCGTTTTTCACCACCGATACCGCGGCGGCGCTGCGGGCGCTCGAGATCCACGCCGAGGCGATCCTGATGGCGAAGAACGGCGTTGAGGGGGTCTACGACTCCGATCCGGCGACCAACCCGGAGGCGAGCTTCATCCCCTCGATCACCCATCGTGAGGCGATCGAGCGCGGGCTGAAGGTGATGGATTCCACGGCGCTTTCGCTGTGCATGGACAACGATCTGCCCATCTACGTCTTCAACATGGGGGACGAGCGCAACATAGATAGGATCGTCACCGGCGAGAGGGTGGGCACGCTGGTATCCGGCGCGCCCACCGAAGGCTAGGACGGGACCCAGTGGAGCTGATCGACGAACTGCTCGAAGATGCCAAGGAGCGGATGGCCAAATCCGTCGAGTCCAGCCGCAACGAGCTTGCCACCGTTCGCACCGGGCGGGCCTCTCCGCATCTGCTCGATCGGATCGCGGTCGACTACTACGGAACGCCGACGCCGCTCAAGCAGCTCGCCAACGTGGCTACGACCGACGCGCGCCTGCTCACCATCACCCCCTTCGACAAGGGCTCGATAACGGCGATCGAGAAGGCGATCCTCGACTCGGACGTCGGGCTGACGCCAAACAACGACGGCAACGTGATCCGGCTCCAGATCCCCGAGCTGACCGAGGAGCGCCGTCGTGAGATGGTCAAGGTCGTGCACGGCGTCGCCGAAGAGGGACGGGTCGCGATCCGCAACGTGCGCCGCGACGTGATGCAGGACCTGCGCGAGCTGAAGAAGGAGGGGGAGGCCGGCGAGGACGACGAGCGTCGCGCCGAGGGCTACCTCCAGAAGCAGACCGACGAGGCGATCGCCGAGATCGACTCGCTCCTCAAGGGGAAGGAAGAGGAGATCCTCGAAGTTTGAGCGCCGCCCGGTACGTAGCCATCATCACCGACGGCAACGGACGCTGGGCGCAACAGCGCGGGCTGCCGGTCGTCGAGGGACACCGCGCCGGCGCCGATGTGGTCAAGGCGCGGCTGCGCGATGCCGCAGAGCTGGGGATCGAAGAGCTGACCGTGTTTTCCTTCTCGACGGAGAACTGGTCGCGGCCGCAGGATGAGGTCGAAGGGCTGATGCGGATGTTCGGCGAGCGCATCGATGCCGAGACACCCGAGCTGGATGCCGAGGGGGTGCGGATGCGCTTCATCGGACGTCGCGAGGGGGTCGACCCCGCGCTGATCCGACGCATGGAGTGGGCGGAGCAGACGACCGAGGCAAACGAGCGGATCACCCTCTTCGTCGCCTTCAATTACGGCGGCAGGGCGGAGATAGTCGATGCGGCGCAGAGCTTCGAGAGGGGCTCCGAGGAGGACTTCCGCCGCCATCTCTACGCGCCCGACATGCACGATCCCGATCTCCTCATCCGGACCAGCGGCGAACGGCGAATCAGCAACTACCTCCTATGGCAGTGCGCATACTCGGAGCTGGTCTTCCGCGACGAGCTCTGGCCCGATTTCAGCCGTGAGGCGCTGGAGGCTTCGTTGCGCGAGTTCGAGGAGCGCCGGCGCCGCTTTGGGTCGAGGGTTTGACCGTGGACCTCTTCGATGACGTGATGTTCGAGGAGGAGCCGCCTCCTCCCAAACGGCCTCCCCGTCCCCCGCGCCGGCGGGGCAGCAGGCTCCGCGGTGAGACCGCAAAGCGAGTCATCGTGGCGATTCCCTGGATCGCCTTCGCGATCACGATCACGGTGCTCGGCGGCCTGCCCTTCGCGGTGGCGATGATCGCGATAGGCATGCTCGGCCTGCGGGAGTACTTCGTGATGGCGGAGCAGATGCGGCCGATCGAGGTCGCCGCCTACATATCGGTTGCCGCCCTGGTTCTTGCCGCGCATTTCGGCACGGCGTTCAACGTTCTGCTGATCGGCGCCGCGACATTTCCCCTGCTGTTCGCGTTCGGCGCCGATCGCAAGCACCGAGACGGGATCACGGTGTCCATGGGTGTCACTCTGCTCGGCGTGATCTGGATCGGCATTCCGCTGGTCCACGCCGTCCTGCTGCGCGACCTGCCCAACCACGGAGCGGCGTTGCTGGTCGACGTCTTGGTCGGCACCTTCGCCACGGACACCGGCGCCTACGCGACCGGGCGGATGTTCGGCTCGCACCCGATCGCACCCAGCCTCTCTCCCAACAAGACGGTGGAGGGCCTGGTCGGCGGATTCCTGATCGGGACGATGGCCTTTTGGTTCGCCGGCCTCTACCAGGACTGGCTCTCGGGCGTGGATGCGCTGATCATGGGCGCTGCGGTGGCGGCGATCGGCCCGGTGGGCGACCTCTTCGAGTCGATGTTGAAGCGCGATCTGGGAAGGAAGGACACGGGAACCCTGTTCGGCGCCCACGGTGGCCTCCTCGATCGCCTCGACGCGGTCTTCTTCACCGTGGTGGTCGGCTACTACCTGGCCGTCCAGCTGGTCTACTAGGCGACCAGGCCTATTCTCTGGAAGATGAAGAAGGTCGTAATTCTGGGCTGCACCGGGTCGATCGGGACCCAGGCGCTGGAGATCGTCGCCTCCTCCGAGGAGCTTCAGGTCGTTGGGCTGGCGGCAGGGTCGAGCTGGGAGGCGACCCTGGAGCAGGCAAGGCAGCACGGCATCCCAGTCGTTGCCCTGGCGGATCCCGAGGCCGCACGACAGGCGGAAGAGGCCTGGAGCGGACGCGTCCTCGCCGGCGAAGAGGGGGTTCGCGAATTGATCGCCACCTCAGGCGCCGACCTCGTGCTGAACGGGATGGTCGGCGCCGCCGGCCTCGGTCCCACGGTGGTGGCGCTGAGCGAAGGCATCGACCTGGCGCTGGCAAACAAGGAGTCGTTGGTGGTGGGTGGCGAGCTGGTGATGCAGCTTGCGGAAGGCACCGGGGCCGTGATCACTCCGGTCGACTCCGAGCACACCGCTCTGCATCAGCTGATCGCCGGACAGCCCCCGGGCAGCGTCGAGCGCATGACCATCACCGCCAGCGGCGGGCCGTTTCGCGGGCGCAGCCTCGACGACCTCTCCGAGGTAAGCATCGAGGACGCGCTCGCCCATCCGACCTGGGCGATGGGGGGCAAGATCACGATCGACTCGGCGACGCTGATGAACAAGGGGCTGGAGCTGATGGAGGCCCATCACCTGTTCGGCACGCCCTATGAGCGGATAGATGTGGTCGTCCACCCGCAGTCGCTGATCCATGGCCTCGTGCAGCTGGCCGATCGCGCGATGCTGGCGCACATCGGCCCACGCGACATGCGGGTTGCGATCTCCTACGCGCTGCATGGCGGTCAGAGCGTCGATCTGCCGCTGGAGCCGGTCGACCTCGTTGCGGAGGGCGCCCTGACTTTCGAGCCCGTCGACCTGGAGGCGTTTCCTGCGCTGCGCCTGGCGCGGGTAGCGGCCGAGACGGGGGGTACGGCCCCATGCGTTCTCAACGCCTCCAACGAGGTGGCAGTCCATGCCTTCCTCGACGGCCGCATCCCCTTCACCGGCATCCCCGCGGTGATCGAGCGGGTGCTGGAGCAGATGCCCGCCGCCCCGATCGGCCACTTCGACGATCTCTTTCTCGCCGATGGGGAGGCGCGCCGCCGCTCCGAAGAGGAGATCGGGGGGTTGACACCGGCATGAACTGGGTTCTGATCTTCCTCGGCTTCTCGGCGCTGATCATCCTGCACGAAGCGGGCCACTTCTTCGCTGCCAAGGCGACGGGGATGCGCGTCGAGCGCTTCTTTCTCTTCTTCCCACCGAAGCTGGTCTCGGTGAAGAGAGGGGAGACCGAGTACGGAATCGGGGCGATCCCCGCGGGGGGTTTCGTGAAGATCAGCGGCATGAACCCCGACGAGGAACTGCCTGAAGGGGAGGAGCATCGCGGCTACTACCGCCAGCCGGTCTGGAAGCGAATCGTCGTGATCGGCGCCGGCCCCGCGGTCAACATCGTGCTCGCCTTCGCGATTCTCTTCGCCGTCTCGCTCGATGCCCGCAACGCCACCCAGTCCGTGGGAGAGATCATCCCCGGCTCTCCGGCGGCGGCCGCGCTGCAGCCCGGCGACCGAATCGTCGCAGTTGACGGAAGGGCCTATCCAACCGCCGACCTCGAGACGCGACTGACCCGCTTCGCCGGCGAGGTTGCCTCTCATCGCTGCCCCGGCAAGCAGGTGGACGGCTGCCGGGCGGCGACTCCGGTGATCCTGCGTGTGCGCCGCGACGGCCAGCTCAGCACGATTCGGGTTCGTCCCGAGTACGACGCGGCGATTCGCCGCACGCGGATCGGCTTCTCCTATGGCTCTGAGCCCGCGAACCTCAGCGTCGGCGGCGCGGTCGACCGCTCCACCGGCTTCATGTGGCTGGTCACCCACAAGACCCTCACCGTCTTCGCGAACATCTTCGACGCCGAGCAGCGCAAGCAGGTTTCGGGGATAGTCGGGGTAAGCGACGTCGCAAACCAGACAATCGACATTGGTGCTCAGGAGTCGCTGATCCTGCTGGCGATCGTCAGCCTCTCCCTCGGGCTGATCAACCTCTTCCCGTTCTTGCCGCTCGACGGCGGCCACATCTTCTGGAGCCTGGTGGAGAAAGTGCGCGGTCGACCGGTGCCCTTCCGAGTTATGGAGCGTGCCGGGGCGCTCGGCTTCGTGTTGGTGATCATGCTCTTCTTCATCGGCCTCAGCAACGACATCGGCCGCATCACGGGCGACGGGTTCACCGTTCGGTAGCCGCCCCGCCGCGCAGCCCGGATACCCTTCGACCATGGCTTCGAAGCGGCAGATATTCGTTGGCGGGGTGCCGATCGGCGGTGGCGCCCCGGTCGCCGTGCAGACGATGACCAAGACCGAGACGGCGAACCTGCCTGCGACCATGGAGCAGATTCGCAAGGTCGCCGACGCCGGGGCGGACATCGTCCGCGTCGCGGTGCCGCGTGACGAGGATGCGGAGGCGTTGAAGACGATCGTGCGCGACTCGCCCATTCCGGTGATCGCCGACATCCACTTCAACCACACGCTGGCACTGAAAGCGATCGACGCGGGTGCCCATTGCATCCGGCTCAACCCGGGAAACATCGGCGGGCGCGAGAAAGTCGCCGAGGTTGCCCTGAAGGCAACCGCGGCCGGTGTGCCGATGCGGATAGGGGTCAACTCCGGCTCGCTCCCCAAACACCTTCATGAGCTGGAGCGCGAGGCACCGGTGGAAGCCTTGGTCGCCGCTGCGGTCGAGTTCGTCGAGCTGATGGAGAGCCTCGAGTTCGAGAACTTCAAGGTCTCGATCAAGTCGACCAACGTTCCCAACACGATCGCCGCCAACCGCATGCTGGCCGAGAAGATCCCCTACCCGCTGCACCTGGGAATCACCGAGGCGGGGACGAAATGGTCGGGCTCGCTGAAGTCCTCGGTCGGGCTGGGGACCCTGCTCGCCGACGGGATCGGCGACACGATCCGGATCAGTCTTTCGACCTTTCACGCCGAGGAGGAAGTGAAGGTCGCCTGGGAGATCCTCAAGGCGCTGCAGCTACGCGAGCGCGGTCCGGTTCTGATCGCCTGCCCCACCTGCGGGCGGCTTCAGTTCGACATGGACTCGGTGGTGGCGGATATAGAGCAGCGCCTCGAGGCGTATGTCGAGCCGATAGAGGTCGCGGTGCTGGGTTGCGCGGTGAACGGGATCGGCGAGGCGAGCCATGCGGACTTCGGCATCACCGGGGCCAAGAACGAGGGCCTGATCTTCGCCCACGGGAAGCCGTTGAGGAAGGTGCCGCAGGCCAATCTGGTCGACGCCCTGTTCGAGGAGATCGACAAGTCGCTCGATCGCGGCGAGGTCGAGGTGGACGCGGCCAAGGCCGGGGAGGGGGCGGCGTGGCTGGCGAAGATCGAGGAGGAGAACGCGGGCGATCTCACGCCCGAGAGGATCGCGCAGCTGGAGCATGAGGCCGCGGAGAAGGGCGAGTCCGACAAGGTGCTTCTGGACGAGGAGGCGTCTCCGACCGCGGGCCGCCGCTTCACCCGGGCCTGAGCATGGCGAAGACACGGGCACTGGAGGAGGCGACGACGGTGGTGGAGGGCTTCCAGCTGACCGCCGCCGAACACGCGGAGAAGACGGCGATCCGGACCGGGGGGGACGAGTTCAGCATCAGCTGGGGCGGATACGCCGAGCGGGTGCGCCAGATCGCCGCTGGGCTTGCCGCAAGCGGCGTCGGCCGCGGCGACACGGTCGGGATCATGCTCTCCAACCGGCCCGAGTTCCACTTCGCCGACACGGCGGCGATGCACCTGGGTGCGACGCCGTTCTCGATCTACAACACCTCGACCCCGGAGCAGATCGGGTACCTGCTGGGCGATGCCGCCAACCGGGTGCTGTTCACCGAGGCGGCCTTCCTCGACGCCGTGCTGGCGGCGCGCGGCGAAGCTCCGGAGCTGGAGACGATTGTCGTCGTCGACGGCGATCCGGGCGAGGGGACGATCACGCTGGCCGAACTGGAGGAACGCGGCGCCGATGACTTCGACTTCGAGGCCGCTTGGCGCGCGGTCCAGCCACAGGACCTGGTGACCCTGATCTACACCTCGGGCACGACCGGCCCGCCCAAGGGCGTCCAGCTCTCCCACGCCAACCTGGTCGCCGCGCTGCGCAGCTTCGACGAGGTGATCGAGCTGCCGGTCGGGGGCCGGGTCATCTCCTGGCTGCCGATGGCGCACGTCGCTGAGCGCAACGCCAGCCACTACCTGCCGATGGCCTACGGGCTGGAGACGACCTGCTGCCCCGACCCGCGCCAGATCGCCGCCTACCTGCCCGAAGTACGCCCGAGCTGGTTTTTCGCCGTGCCGCGGATCTGGGAGAAGCTGAAGGCGGCGATGGAGATCGGCTTCGCCGCCGAGGACGAGAACCGCAGGCAGGCGATCGAGTGGGCGATCGGCGTCGGCGCCCGCAAGGTCGAGGCCGAGCAGGCCGGAGAGGAGCCGAGCGCCGAGCTCGCCGAGGAATACGCAAGGGCCGACGAGCTGGTGCTCTCGAAGATTCGCGAGCGGATCGGGCTCGACCAGGCGGTCGCGCTCAACGTCGGCGCCGCGCCCACCCCGGTGCAGGTGATCGAGTTCTTCCACGCCCTCGGCCTGCCGCTGGCGGAGCTCTGGGGACTCTCGGAGAGCTGCGCCGCCGGCACCAGCAACCGGCCCGGGCGGGTGAAGATCGGCACCGTCGGCGTACCGGCGCCGGGAATCGAGCTGAGGCTGGCCGAGGACGGCGAGGTTCTGCTTCGCGGCGCGGTGGTGATGCCCGGCTACCGCAACGCGCCCGAGAAGACCGCCGAGGCGATCGACCCCGAGGGCTGGCTGCACACCGGCGACGTCGGTGAGCTCGACGAGGACGGTTACCTGCGGATCGTCGACCGCAAGAAGGAGCTGATCATCAACTCGGCCGGCAAGAACATGTCGCCGGCCAATATCGAGTCGCAGCTGAAGGCGGCCAGCCCGCTGATCGGCCAGGTCTGCGCGATCGGCGACGACCGGCCTTACAACGTCGCCCTGATCGTGCTCGACCCCGACGCCGCCCCCGCCTTCGCCCACGACAAGGGAATCGAGGACGGCTCGCTGGAGTCGCTCGCCGCCGAGCCGGCGGTGCTGGAGGAGATCGCCGCCGCGGTCGAGCGGGGCAACGCGGCGCTCGCCCGGGTCGAGCAGATCAAGCGCTTCCAGCTGCTGCCGGCCGAGTGGCAGCCGGGGGGAGACGAGCTGACGCCGACGATGAAGCTGAAGCGGCGGCCGATCGAACGCAAGTACGCGGCCGAGATCGAGGCGCTCTACTCCGACTGAGTCGTGCGGATAGGTTTCTCGCGTGACTCGCCTCTCGCAAGCCTTCCTGCCCACCCTCAAGGACGCCCCCGCCGACGCGGAGGCGCTGTCGCACAAGCTGATGGTCAGAGCGGGCCTCATTCGGCAGCTGGGAGCCGGGCTGTGGACGTATCTGCCCGCTGGGTGGCGGGTGCACCGCAAGGTGGAAGCGGTGATCCGCGAAGAGATGGAGGCGATCGGCTGCCAGGAGATGCTGATGCCCGTCCTGCAGCCGGCCGGGCCGTGGGAGACGACGGGGCGCTACGCGATCGACGAGCTGTTCAAGCTCGAGGACCGCAGGGGCGCCCCGATGGTGCTGGCGATGACCCACGAGGAGTGCGTCACCTACCACGTGGCGCGCGAGGTGCGCTCCTACCGCGACCTGCCTCTGATGCTCTTTCACATCCAGACCAAGGAGCGCGATGAGCCGCGCCCGCGGGCAGGTGTCCTGCGCACGCGCGAGTTCACGATGAAGGACGCCTACTCCTTCGATCGAGACGAGGAGGGGTTGGCTCGTTCCTATGAGCTGCAGAGCGAGGCCTATGCGCGGATCTTCGATCGCTGCGGGCTGCGCTGGTACCGGGTCGAGTCCGACGTCGGCATGATGGGAGGCTCCGGCGCCCACGAGTACATGGCCCCCTGCCCGGCGGGCGAGAACGAGGTGGCGCTCGCCCCCGGGTACGCCGCCAATGTCGAGATCGCCACCGCAGAGGCTCAGCCGGTGGAGCTGCCGGCGGCGCTGGATGCGCCTGAACGGGTCTCGACGCCCGGGCTGACCGGCGTCGAGGAGGTCGCGGGAGCGCTGGCGCTCCCCACAGGCGCGCTGATCAAGGCGATGCCGGTCGTGATCGAAAGTCGCGGAATGGCGCTGGTGCTCCTGCGCGGCGACCACCGTCTCAACGAGATCAAGCTGCGCAATGCGCTCGGCGCCGAGTTCCGGCCGGCGCGGCCCGAGGAGATCGAGGCCGAGCTGGGGCCCGTCGGCTTCGTCGGCCCTGTCGGCGCGAGCCTGCCCGTACTCAAGGATGCCGCGATCCAGGGCGACTCCTATGCCGCCGGCGCCAACGAGGCCGACGCCCACCTGCGCGGGGTGCGACCGGGGCGCGACTTCGAGTTTGAGGAAGTCGACGTGCGCACGGTGGAGACCGGCGACACTGCGCCCGGGGGAGGCACGATCGAGATCGAACCGGCGATCGAAGTCGGCAACATCTTCAAGCTCGGGACCCGCTACTCGGAGCCGCTGGGGGCGACCTTCCTGGACGAAGAGGGCGCCGAGCGGCCGATCGTGATGGGCAGCTACGGGATCGGTCCCGCCCGCGTGGTCGCCGCCGCGATCGAGCAGGGCGCCGACGAGCGAGGCATCGTCTGGCCAAAGGCGCTCGCTCCGTGGCAGGCGCACCTCGTTTCGCTCGCCAAGGACGGAGAGCCGGAGCGGGAGGCCGCAGACCGCCTCTACGACCAGCTGCGCGCCGAATTGGGCAGCGAGGTCCTATACGAGGATCGCGATTCCGGCACGGGGGAGAAGCTCACCGACGCCGAGCTGCTGGGCTGCCCGTTGCGCCTGGTGGTCGGTCGCCGCGGGCTCGCCGAGGGGGCAGTGGAAGCGAACGAGCGCGCCTCGGGTGTTGAGCACCGCCTGCCCGTGGAGGAGGCCGCTAAAGGGGCGGCCGAGATCCTCCAGGCGCTCGATGGCTGAGACGGCCCCCTTCGGCCGCGGCCGGGTGCGCCGCCTCTTCGGCCTCGATCGGAGCGCGCCGCCGCCGCCCTCCACCCGCAAGGGGGAGCCGCTACGCCCCTGGACGATCCCCAACCTGATCGGCTACCTCCGCCTCGCCGCGATCCCGCTCTTCCTGTGGCTTGCCTTCGATTCCGGCGATGGGCGCTCGGCTGCTGCTGCGACCGTCTTCTGGCTGATCGCCGCCGGCGATTACCTCGACGGCTTCCTGGCGCGCGTGACCGGCCAGTACAGCCGCCTCGGGGCGCTGATGGACCCGC
This sequence comes from Solirubrobacterales bacterium, assembly GCA_036381235.1. Taxonomy (GTDB): domain Bacteria; phylum Actinomycetota; class Thermoleophilia; order Solirubrobacterales; family 70-9; genus DASVDE01. Next base: position 26,198 of record DASVDE010000030.1, read on the forward strand.
TGATCGATCGCCTCACGATTCTCTCCGGCGCGGTCGTCTGCTGGCACTTCGAGTTGCTGCCGCACTGGGCCCTCGCGCTGCTCGCTGTCCGTGAGTTGGCGATGCTTCTCCTCGCCCAGTACGGGTTGCGCCACGGGGTCGACCTCGAGGTCAACTGGCCGGGACGGATCTCGGTCTTCCCGATTATGGGAGGGATCTTCTTCGCGATGGTCTTCGCCGGCTGGGTTCCCGCGGCGCTCCTGATCGTGGGGCTCATCCTGGCCCTGATTGCCACGGCGCTCTATGCCCGCACCGGCTTGCGCGCGATACGCGCGGCCCAAAGCGCCGCGCAAGCCGGCTCTCAGACTCCATAAACCTTCAACCTTCAGTTGAACCTTTGGCCTGTCGCGACCTATAATCGATCGAAGCGGCCAACGGAGGCAGGCGCCTCCCGATCAAGGAGTGAGATGGAGGACACCTTTCCCGACCTGGGCTCCCTCAGCGACAAGGAGCTGAAGCAGCTGATCGACGATCTCACCACCGAGGAAAACGAGATCTCCTACAAGCGACGGGTTCTGCACGGCAAGATCGACATTCTCCGTGCCGAGCTGGTCAACCGGCTGCGCCAGAAACGGGAGAGCGGCGCCTCGCTGATCTCCGGCGACGACGTCCAGCAGCTGACCGAGATCCTCGCCGGTAAGGCGCAGGGATCGCCGGAGGACGAGCCGGGCGCCTGAGAGCGACCGGTGGGAGGGGAGAGCGATGGCGGTCCACTGTCCCGAGTGCGGGTTCGTCAACCCCGAAGGCGCCAACTACTGCCAGAAGTGCGGCGCCTACCTGGCGCGCTCGGAGAGCGGCGAGGAGCCGACCACGATGACCTACCGGGTCGACGACACCGGCGACATGCAGCCGGTTGACATCGACGAGGTCGTCGCCGAGGCGGGTGCCGCGCTCGTGATTCGCTCCGGCGGCGGGCGGGCCGGGGAGAGCTTCACAGTCGAGGATGACCGGGTCAGCATCGGCCGCAGCCCGGACGCCGGCGTGTTCCTCGACGACGTCACCGTCTCCCGCAATCACGCGTTGCTGGTTCGCCGCCGCGACGGCCTCTACATCGACGACCTCGGCTCCCTCAACGGCACTTACGTCAACCGCCGACGAATCGAGTCGCACAAGCTTGCCGACGGCGACGAGATACAGGTCGGCAAGTACAAGCTGAGCTATCTGGAGAAGTAGGGATGGCCGCTTCGGAGACACACGTCCGCCAACGAGACTCACGGCCGCGCAAGGCGCTGACAATCGGCGCCGTTTGCAAGATCCTGCAGAGCGAGTTCGACGACGTATCGATCTCGAAGATCCGCTATCTCGAGGATCAGAAGCTTCTCTCCCCGCGCCGCACCTCCGGCGGCTACCGCCTCTACAGCCAGTCCGATGTCGAACGGCTGCGCACGATTTTGCGCCTCCAGCGTGACGAGTTCCTGCCGCTGAGGGTCATCCGACAGGAGCTGGCGGCGGGCGGGGACATCGACCTCGGCGGTAGTGCGGAGAAGCGCTCCGGGGGCAGCGGCGTGCGCCGAGCGATCCTCGTCAACACCTCAAGCGCATATCTGACGCTCGACGAGGTGATCGAGGAGACGGGCTCCCGCGAGGAGCTGGTCGCCGAGCTGGAGAACTTCGGCATCGTCCAACCGGAGAAACGGGACGGCAAGACCGTCTACGACGAGACCGACCGCGAGATCATCCGCGCCGCGAACGAGCTTTCCCGCTTCGGCGTCGGCGCTCGCAACCTGCGCGTCTTCCGCTCCTCCGCCGATCGCGAGGCAAACCTGCTCGAGGCGCTGCTCGGCCCATCTCTGCGCTCGCGCAACCCCGAGCGCCGCAAGGAGGCGCTCGCCAGCCTCGAGAGCCTGGCGGCAACGGTCAGCCACCTCAAGCACCTGCTGCTGATCCGGGACCTGCGCCGCCTCGCCGGCGACTGACGGCCGGCCGGTGCCACGAGCAACGCGACGTCGCACGATCGCCGCGCCCCCGAGCGATGTATGGGCGCTGGTCTCCGATCCCTACAGCCTGCCCCGCTGGTGGCCGCGCACCTCCCGGGTGGAGAACGTCGATCGCAAGCCCGCCGGCGCCCGCAGCCAGTGGACGAAGGTGCTGGAGACTGCGGAGGGACGCGGGGTGCGGGCCGACTACCGCTGCATCGGGTCGACCGAGGGGAAGCGCTACGCGTGGGAGCAGCAGCTCGCCGGCTCTCCGTTCGAACGCCACCTGCGCAACTCTGAGGTGGAGATCCGCTTGCGGCCCGAAGGGGGAGACACCGAGGTCGAGATCGAGGCCAGGCAAACGCTGAGAGGCCTCTCCCGCCTTGGCTCCCCCCTGATGGGCCGCGGCCAGGGCGCCATTCTCGACGAGGCCTTGGACGGCCTCGAACGAACGCTGACCGGGGGCGAAAAATGACTCCGCCGAGGCGAGATTCGAAGTGGTGGGGATGGGGGGACCCGTCGATCGCGCCTGAATTGGACGCCGAAGCGCTGGCGACTTTGCGCGAGTACGTCGGCGCTCTGGAGCCCACACCGCGGGTGGTTGCCTCCCCGGCCGACTTTGCCCTGCCTGCAGCGGCTTCGCTGCCCCCAGCGCTGGTCGATGCGGTCGGCGAGGAGAACGTCTTCACCGACACGGAAGACCGTCTCCGTCACGCCACCGGTTGCGGCTACGCCGACCTCGCCCGTTTGCGCAGTGGGGCATTGGAGGCCGCTCCCGACGCGGTTGTCCTGCCCGGCGATGCCGAGCAAGTGAAACGAGTTCTGCAGCTGTGCGCTGCCGAAGGCGTCGCAGTAGTTCCCTTTGGGGGCGGCACCAGCGTGGTGGGGGGGATCGAACCGCTGCGCGGCGACCACGAGCGGCTGATCAGCTTCGACCTCAGCCGCCTGCGCGACGTCGAGTTCGACGAGCGCTCCCTGACCGCGCGCCTCGGGGCTGGACTGCGCGGCCCGGAGGCCGAGGCGGCCCTGGGCGCTCGCGGCGTCACGCTCGGCCACTTTCCGCAGTCCTTCGAGTACGCCACGATCGGTGGCTTTGCCGCAACCCGCTCGGCGGGGCAGGCGTCCAGCGGCTATGGCCGCTTCGACGAACTGGTCAGCTCCGCCCGGTTGATCGCACCGGCCGGTGAGCTGCGGACCCTGGAGACACCGCACACAGCCGCGGGCCCGGCGCTGCGCGAGCTGATCGTAGGCTCTGAGGGAACGCTCGGCGTTATCCCCGAGGTGAGGGTGCGCGTCCGCCCGGCACCCGAGCGGCGGCGCTACGAAGCCTGGATCGCGGAGAGCTTCGAGGCCGGCGCGGAGATCGTTCGAAAGCTTGCCCAGGGACCCGGATTGCCGGACATCATCCGGGTCTCCGACGAGGAGGAGACCCGGATCTCACTGGCCCTATCCGGCCCACGCGGCCTCGCGCGGGCGCTGTTCGACCGCTACCTGGGGTTGCGCGGCAAGCGCGATGGCTGCCTGATCGTGGTCGGCGTCGAGGGCGAGCCGGAGTCGGTGGCCCGGCGCCGAGCGCTCACCGCGCGGGAGCTGCGAGCAGGAGGCGCCGCCTACATCGGACAGGCCGCCGGGCGCTCCTGGGAGCACGGCCGCTTCCAGGGTCCTTACCTGCGCGACACGCTGATGGACATGGGCGCGATGGTCGAGACGCTCGAGACCTCGCACACATGGGCGCGACTGGGAGAGCTGCACGCGACTGTCGGGGCTGCGATCCGCGACTCGCTTGCCTCCCAGGGCACGCCCGGACTGGTCTTTTGCCACCTCTCCCACGCCTATGCCGACGGTGCCTCGCTCTACTTCACCTTCATCTCCCGCGCTCGCCGGGGCGAAGAGGTCGAGCAATGGCGAGCCGTGAAGCGCGCCGCGTCGGAGGCGATCGTCGCCGCAGGCGCCACGATCACGCACCATCACGCGGTGGGCCGAGACCACGCGCCTTATATGGAGGCGGAGGTGGGGGAGACGGGGCTCGAGGTACTGCGCGCGGTCAAGGAGCGACTCGACCCGACCGGCATCATGAATCCGGGGAAGCTGTTGCCGCCGGCGGGCTAACCGCGGTTGGCGGCGCGGTTGGTCAGAGGGCCGACGATCCTGCCGTGCAGAACACCGGTCCCCGTGTAGGCGGGAAGGCGTTTCTCCTGCCTGGCACTCGCCACCTCGGCTTCGTATGCGGCATCCGAGGTGAGGGCGATGTCAAGCTGATCGAAGCCGCCGCTGGAGACGTAGCTGAGCAACTCGAGTGGAACGGGGAGCTGTGCGTCGAGCACGCCGGGCTTGCCGACTTTGACGGCCCCGATGCGCAGCGCGATCTGGGGCGATTTGTAGAGCCAGATGGTGTAGGAGGAGCCCGCCGGCGATGGCTGCAGCCCCTGTGCCACGACCTGGAGGACGACGTTCTTTCGAACCCTTCCGAACAGAGCCCGTCCTCGGGCGTCGCTGCCGTCCGTCGGTGAGAGCACCGCTCGGGTCAGTCCGGCCAATCTGGAATTGGCCGAAGCGCTCGTCGCGTTTCCGCCGGCGGTGGGGGAGGAGCCGCTCGAGCCATTGTCATCGCCGCCGCCGAAAACGCCGGCGATCAGCAGGACGACGAAGGTGAGAACGGCAACCCCCGCCGCAACGCCGCCTATGCGTAGGCGACGGTCATCGGGCAGCGTCAGCTTGGGCCGGGATCTCGGTGTGGATGGCTTCGGGGCAGGCGCCGGTGCCTTGGGCTCGGACGGCTCGAGCTTTGCCTTCGGCTGCTCTGCCCGCGCCGGCGCGTCGCTTTCGAGCTCGGCAAGCGCATCCTTGACCTGGGCCCGAACCTCCTCGACGCTCAGCCCCATCAGGGACGCGAGGTCCTCGTAGCCCTGTTCGCGCTGCGCCAGCAGCCGGAGCATCGCCTTTTGATCGTCGCTGAGTGCCACGAATTGGAAGCCTATGGCAGTGGCTTTGCCGGGTAGGGTCTGATCGCGATGGACGACGATCTCCACGGGCTCCTCTCCCATTTCGACGCGCTGCTCGGCACCGAGTGGCTCGACGACGACCCCGACCACGCCCGGGTCCGGGTGGCGATGCGCGACGAGCTGCGCCAACCCGTCGGCCTGCTGCATGGGGGCGTGATGTCGACCCTGATCGAAAGCGTCTGCTCACGCGCCACCGCGCTGGCCGTGCTCGGCGACGGCATGTTGGCCATGGGCCAGTCGATCGGCGTCAGCTTCATCCGGCCCATCACCGAGGGACACGCCGAGGTGACCGCCCGTGCCCGACACCGAGGCCGCACAACCTGGGTTTGGGACGCCGAGGTCCGCGACGCCGAGGACCGCCTCTGCGCCCTCGCGCAGATGACCATCGCCGTCAGGCCTATCCCCGAAAGCGGTTTGTGATCGGCAAGCGCCTGTCGCGACCGAATGCCTTCGGCGTGATCCGGATCCCGGGGGCAGCCTGACGACGCTTGTACTCGGAGCGGTCGACCATCCCGATCACTTCGTCGACGACGCCGGCCGGCATCCCGGCGGCGATCATCTCCTCGCGACCCTCGTCGCGCTCGACGTAGGCCTCGAGGATGTTGTCCAGCAGCTCGTAGGGAGGCAGCGAATCACTGTCGCGCTGGTCGGGGCGCAGCTCTGCCGACGGCGCCCGTTCCAGCACCGTGGCTGGGATCAGGTCGCTGCCCTCCTCCGCATTGCGATGGCGAGCCAGCTCGTAGACGAGTGTCTTCGGCACGTCCTTGATCACCGCGAAGCCGCCCGCCATGTCGCCGTACAGCGTTGCGTAGCCAACCGACATCTCGCTCTTGTTGCCGGTCGTCAGCACCAACCAGCCGTGCTTGTTGGAGAGGGCCATCATCAGGTTGCCGCGGATCCGCGCCTGGATGTTCTCGGCGGCGAGATCGGGCTCCGAGGGCCTGGCCGGATCTCGGGGCAGAGGCTCGGCCTCCAGGTCCTCGCCCTCACTGAAGGACTCGGCGAGGGCGGCGTCATAGGCCAACATCGCCTCTTCGATCGGGATCTCGATCAGCTCGCAGCCGAGGTTGGTGGCGATAGTACGGGCATCCGCCTGTGTTTCATTGCTGGAATGAGGCGAGGGCATCACCACACAGCTGACGTTCTGTGGACCGACGGCGTCTGCGGCAAGAAGCGCGACGAGGGCCGAGTCGATTCCGCCGGAGAGACCGATGCCGACGTGCCGGAAGCCATTCTTTGCGACGTAGTCGCGCAGTCCAAGGACCAGCGCCCGGTAGACCTCAGCCAGGTCGCTCAGCGGCGTGGCAAGGCGAGGAGGGCTCGGCGAGGGAACCTCGTAGACGAGCAGCTCCTCTTCGAACTGAGCCGCACGGGCCACCACCTCACCGGCGGGGTCGATGGCGAAGCTCTGCCCGTCGAAGACCAGCTCGTCCTGTCCCCCAACCAGGTTGCAGAAGGCGAAATGGGTGCCGTAGGCCCGCGCGCGTGCGGACAGCATCGCCTCTCGCTCGCGCCCCTTGCCCCGGTGGTATGGAGAGCCGGAGGGGTTCGCGATCAATATCGCGCCCGCCTCCGCTTCGGTCGAGGCAGGCGGCCCCTCCGACCAAACGTCCTCGCAGATCGTCAGGCCGATCTTCATTCCGCCGACATCGATCGTCTTGCCGGTGTCGCCGGGGACGAAGTAGCGCTGCTCGTCGAAGACGGAGTAGTTGGGAAGTCGGCACTTGCGGTAAACGTCCTTGACCTCACCTTCGGCGAGGACTGCGAGCGAGTTGTGGGCGTGGCGGAAGTCGCCGCCGTCGGCGACCGGCTCGGGATAGCCGACCAACACCACCATCCCGCTGACGCTCCTCGCCAGCTCCTCGACACCCCTTTGACACGCCCCGACGAAGTGGCGCTTCAGGTAGAGGTCCTCGGCGGGGTATCCGGCAACGCACAGTTCGGGAAAGATGACGAGATCGGCGTCCTGCTCACGGGCGCGGTCGATCCACTCGGAGACCTTGGCGAGATTTCCGTCGATGTCACCGACCGTGGGGTCGATCTGGGCGAGGGCTATGCGCATCGCCGCGAAGTATCGCCGCCGAGGATGGTTTTGAGGTCGCGGTCTCCAGGTAGCCTGCTTTCGATGCGGGGATGCCGCAAGCTGATCGGTGCCTCGCTCGCGGCTCTTGCGCTGGGCGTGCTGATCCCAGCCGCTTCGTCCTCGGCGGCGACGAGGCCCTTCAAAGCCCCTCAGGGGCGCCCCACCGAAGGGGCGGCGAGGCCGACCGACCATCCCGACCCGAACCGGAATTCCTACACGGTCCCCGAAGCGCCGAGCTCACCCGCCTGCACACGCAATTTCTGCGTGCACTGGGTGGGTATCGGGATCGATGCGCCCAATCCCACCGACGCAAACGGGGTGGCTGACGGCGACGGGATTCCCGACTTCGTCGAGCGCGTGCAGTCTGTCGCCGAGCACGTCTACTCGGTCGAGAACGGCAAGCTCGGCTGGCGCGATCCGAAGTCCGACGGCAGGATAGGAGGCGGCAAGGGGAAGACCGACGTTTACCTGAAAGAGATCGGCGGCGCTCTGTTCGGCTACGCCGCACCCGATCGCAACCAGGCCCGAAAAGGCCACCACCTGCCGAGGCGCCTATACGGCTACCTCGTCCTCGACAACGACTACGACTCCTTTGAGTTTCCAGGAACGAAGCCCAACGAGGTGCTCGAGGTGACCGTGGCCCATGAGTACAACCACATCCTCCAGTTCGGCTACGACGCCTACCAGGACGCATGGTTCGCGGAGGCCACCGCCGTCTGGATGGAGGACCAGGTCTACGGCAAGGTCGACGACTACCTGCGATATGTGCGGCGCTGGGTGCATCGCTTCGACACGCCGCTCACCGCCACCTCGATCAAGGAGTACGGATCCGCCGTGTGGAACCAATGGCTGACCCGGCGCTATGGCCGCGCGATCGTGCGCAAGACATGGGCGCGGGCGATTCACACTCGGCCGGGGGGCTTTTCGGTCTCCGCCTACAACTCGGCGATCGCCGCAGCGGGGCGCTCGGACTTCAGCCGTGACTTCGCCCGCTTCGCCCGTGACCTGGCCGAATGGCGTACGGGGTCGATCTTTCGCGAGGGCCCGCTCTACCCGGATGTCTCACGCCAGGGAACCCTGCCGCTCGACGGCAAGCCGGTCGAGCGCGCCCTGAACCACACGACCTTCCAGTTGCTGCGCATCCCGGTCCGCCGCGGCAAGGCCATCGTCGTGCGCGCGGTCGCGCCTCGCGGTCTCTCCGCGGGGGTGGCGCTGGTGGGGAGGATCGGGAGGGAGCGCCACGGCAGGGTCGTCTCACGCCTGCGCTTCAAGGCGCACGGCGGCAGGATGTCCGTGCGCCTCGCGCATCCCAGCCGTTTCACGCGGATCACCGCCGTTTTGGTCAACGCCGACGCCGATGCCCAGGGCTACAGCTCTCGCCGCCTCGACTGGGACTACTTGACCGACACCGCGCCGTTTGGCGTCCGGGCGCGCGTCGTGCGCTGAGGCTTCGGCTTCGGGGTCGCCTCGACGATCTCCCGCACGGCCCCCTCGAGGTCGAGCGCGAAGCTGTCCAGGTCCGCCATTGCGTCGTAGTCGCCGATCAAACCGAAGTCGACCTGGCCGTTGTAGGACATGATCCCCACACAAAGGGCCTGGCGGCGAGCCAAGGGCACCATCGGGAAGATCGACTCCATCTTCCTGCCCAGCACGTAAAGCGGGACCTGGGGCCCGGGGACATTGGTGACGACCAGGTTGAAGAAGCGCTGGGCGGGCTGCAGGCGCGCCGCCTGGGCGGCGATCGTCGGCGGCGCGAAATCGGTGATCCGGGTGAGGATCTCGGCGCCGACCGCCTGGCCGGAGCCCTTCAGGTCCCCCATCGACTCGGTCACCAGGCGCAGCCGCTCGACCGGGTCTTCGCAGCCAACCGGCAGCGGCGCCATCATCGCCGCGATCTTGTTGCCGAGCGCTCCCCGCTCCTCCTGCGCACGGATGCTGACCGGCACCATCGCGCGCATCTCCAGGCCCTCGGTGTCGTGGCCCCGGGCTCGCAGATAGTTGCCGAGCGCCCCGGCGACCACCGAGAGGACTACGTCGTTGACCGTGCCGCCGTGCGCGTTCTTGGCCCGCTTCAGGTCATCGAGGTCCGCGCGCACGAAGGCAACTCGCCGATGAGGGCCGATCTCGACGTTGAAGGGGGTGCTCGGCGCCGCCATCCCGGCGCCGATCATCTCCCCGGTGGCGGTCAGCCCCTTGAGCACCTGTCGCGGCCCGCGCAGCACCGCGCGGCAGCCGCGGACGATCTCCCGCGGGCTGGTCGCCCGCTCACGCAGCGCGTCGCCGAGCAGCTTCAGGTCGGTGGGCTCGGGCCGGGGCGCCCACTTGGGGGGCTTGGCGGGAGGGTTCGCGGGGTCCTTCTCGACGTCGAAGAGCACCGTGGTGATGTCGACGCCGGAGATGCCGTCGACCAGCGCGTGATGACTCTTGCCGATCACCGCGAAACGGCCGCCGTGCAGACCCTCGACCAGCCACAGCTCCCAGAGGGGCTTGCTGCGATCCAGCTGCTGGGAGAAGATTCGCGCCGCCAGGTTGCGAAGCTGCTCTTCGGAGCCGGGCGCCGGCAGCGCGGTCTGCCGCACGTGGTAGTCGAGGTTGAGATGAGGGTCGTCGACCCAAACGGGCCGGCCCTGGGCGAGGGGCACGAAGCGCAGCTTCTGGCGGAAGCGGGGTACCAGGTGCAGCCTGGCCGCGATGTGATCGCGAAACTCCTCGTGGCTCGGCGCCGGGCCCTCGAACACGATCGCCGACGCGACATGCATGTGTGCCCCGGCCCGCTCCATGTGGAGGAACGAGGCGTCGAGGCCGCTGAGCCGATCCGCACTCACGGCACAATCTTCGCAGACAGCCGAGGGGCGTCAATCGGACAGCGCGAGCTGGAGCTGGTCCTGCGGGGAGGCGTCCTCTGTTTCCTGGTCCTCCCGCTCGAAGGAGGCGACCCGAACGCCGAGCAGGCGCACCGGGCGGGACGGCGCGTAGGCCCGGAGCAGCTCCAGGGCGATCGGGGCGACGACCTCGGGGTCGTTGGTCGGCTCCCTCAGCGTGTGGGACCGGGTGACGTTGGTCCAGTCGTCGAGCCTGATCTTGAGCCCGATCGTGCGGCCCTCGAGATCGCGCGAGCGCAGGCGCCGGCACAGTTCCCGAGAAAGCGAGGAGACATGGCTGGCCATCTCTGTCGGATCGGCAAGGTCCTCGTCGAATGTGGTCTCGGCCGATTGCGACTTCGCCTCGCGGATGACCGTCAGCGGGGTGTCGTCCTCGAAGTGGGAGCGGGAGATCAGCCAGCGCCCCATGCGGGGCCCAAACGCGTCAACCAGCTTCTCCGCGTTCGCGGCCCTCAACTCCGCCAGGGTTCGTACCCCCAGCTGCTGCAGCTTGACGACAGTCTTCGGCCCGATCCCGGGGACGAGGCCGGGGGAGTCTGCGGCGAAGCGCTCCAGCGCCCCCGCACGCGAGAGGACCACCAGGCCGGCCGGCTTGCCCAGTTCGCTGGTGATCTTCGCCAAGAGCCGATTCTCGGAGATCCCGATCGAGCAGCTCAGTCCCGTCTCCTCGCCGATCTGCGAGGCGATGCGCCGCATGGTCGCCTTCGGGGAGAACAGCCCTGTCAGCTCGATATAGGCCTCGTCGAGGCCGACGACTTCGACCGTCTCCGCGTTGCGGCGCAGGATCGCCATCACCTCACCCGAGGCCTCGCGGTAGGCGCCGAAGTCCGGCTTCAGGTAGATGGCCTCAGGCAGTTTTCGCCGCGCTATGGCCGCCGGCATCGCCGAGTGGATCCCGGCCAGCTTCCGAGCCTCGTAGCTCGCCGTCGTCACCACTGCCCGGGGCCCCGACCCGCAAACGATGACCGGCTTCCCCCGCAATTCAGGTCGTCGCCGTAGCTCGACCGACGCGTAGAACGCGTCCATATCCAGATGAGCGACCATGCGAGGCCAGTCTTCGATCGACACCCATCAACGGTACGCCCAGCTTCGGCGGAGATACGCTCCGGGACGTGACTGGGAACGGGGCTTGAGCGGTGGCGGTCGTGCTGGCGAAGCTGCTGCTGGCTCCTCTCTGTGTGGTCGTCGTGTCGCTCGCCGGCTGCAAGTGGGGAATCGCGGTCGCCGGCATCCTCGGTGGGCTCCCCGTCGTCGCCGGCCCGATCCTCGTCGTACTCACACTTGTCCACGGTCCCGCCTTTGGGGCGGAGGCGGCCGCAGGCACGCTGCTCGGCCTGGCGGCGCTCACGTTGTTCGTCGTCGTCTACGGGAGGGCGTCGGAGCGAGTCGGGCCGATGCCGAGTCTGCTCGCCGGCTGGGTTGCGTTCCTTTTGGGCGTCGCGTTCCTGCAGCTGCTCGACGTTTCGCCCGGAATCGCATTGGTTCTCGTCGCGGCCGCCTTCGCCGCGGGCCTGGCCTTGCTCCCAGCGCCCACGGCAACGCCGGCCGTCGTCGCCGCGCCGCCCTGGTGGGACCTGCCCGCACGGGCGCTTGCGGCTCTGGCATTGGTAGTCGCTCTCACCGCTGCCTCGGGCGCCCTCGGGCCGAACCTCAGTGGGCTTCTGGCGCCGTTCCCGGTCATCGCCAGCGTGCTGGCGGTGTTCACCCACGCCCATGGTGGCATCGGTCAGGTCAGAGTGCTGTTGCGGAGTTTCCTCGTCGGCTTCTATGGCTTCGCCACTTTTTGCTTCGTGCTCGCCTCTGGCCTGGACTCGCTCGGTGGCCCCGCGGCGTTCTCGGCTGCGCTGGCAGCAGCGCTCGCAGCGCAGGCGACGATCTTCGCGATGAGCTCACGCCGCCTGCGGCTACAGTCGGCCGAGGGTTAGATAACGGGCCACGGCCTAGACTGCAAATCGTGGCCTCGGCCGAAGCGAAGAACCTCGAGGCGATCTCCAAGGCGATCGATCAGCACAACTCGAACTGCCCCTTCCCGGCGGCAGAGGTGCGGATGAACCCGTTCGAGGTCGAGCGGCTTGGCTGGGAGGAAATCCGCGGCCTACCGGTGATTCCCGACCCCGAGATCGGAACCGGCCGCTTCCGAATCGTCTGCTCCCGCGACGTCGACGGCGAGGGCCTTGAGGAGGTCGAGGCCGTCGGCCAGGAGCTTCAGACCGTCACGCCGGCCGACAGCTAGACGTTCAAGAAATCGATGCCGAGGCTCGAGAGCCAGCTCTGGGCTTCGCCGTTGAGTCGGGTCAGCTCGCCGGTCCAGATCAGAATTCCCATCGCGATCAGGATCACGCCGCCGGTGGCGATTATCGCCTGGTAGTGGCGCTTGACCGCGTCGAATGCCGTTGTCATCCGCGAGAAGGCGACCGCGGTCAGCAGGAAGGGGATCGCGAGGCCGGCCGAGTAGACGGCGAGGAGGAAGGCGCCACGACCGGCGGAGTCCGAGAGGGAGGCGGCCGCGAGGATCGCGCCCAGGGTGGGGCCGATGCACGGGGTCCAGGCGATCGCGAAGGCGGCGCCGGCGACGATCGGGCCACCCTTGCCGGCGCGAGCGAGAAGGGCCTCGACGTGCCACTCGCGATTCAGCCTGGCGACGAACAGCGAGGCGACGAAAAGCACGCCCATGGCGACGATCAACGCGCCGGAGATCTTCGTCAGCAGCTCCTTATGATCGTTGAGGGCCGAACCGAGTCCTGTGGCGGTCAGGCCAAGGACGATGAAGATCGCCGAGAAGCTGGCGACGAAGAGGAGGCTCGGGCCGAGGATGCGGCGCCAGTCCGCCTCCTCCAGCTCCGGGGCGGAGACGCCGCTGACCGCCGAGAGATAGCCCGGGACCAGCGGCAGCACGCAGGGGGAAAGGAAGGAGACGACGCCCGCTGCGAGCGCGGCGAGGATGCCAACCCCGGCGGCGGGATCGGAGCTGATCTCGGCAAGGACCACAACCTCTCAGAGTACCTGGGGAGCTCGCACACCCGGGCCTTGCAATGGGGCTGGGTGGGGGAGAGGATGCCGCACATGGAACCCAACGCGCTGATCCTCAACTGCACCTTGAAGAAGTCCCCCGAGCCCTCCAACACACAGGGCCTGGTCGACATGGTCACCGCCCACTTCGACGAGTTGGGCGTCAAGCATGAGACCCTGCGGCCGGTCGACTACAACATCCCCTTCGGCGTCGTCTCCGACATGGGGGAGGGGGACGAGTGGCCTCAGATCCTCGAGAAGGTGCTCGCCGCCGACATCCTGATCATGGCGATGTCGATCTGGTTCGGCGTCCGCAACAGCGTCTGCCAGATGGTCATCGAGCGCCTCGACGGCACCTACAACACGACCAACGAGGTCGGCCAGTACCCCCTCTACAACACGGTCGGCGGAGTGGTCGTGACCGGCAACGAGGATGGCGCCCACGCCTGTGCCGAGACGACCCTGTTCAACCTCACCCACCTCGGCTGCGCGGTCCCGCCCAACGCCGACACCTACTGGGTCGGCGACGCCGGCCCAGGCCCTTCATTCCTCGATGCGGGCGGCAAGGATCATCCCTACACGCAGAAGACGGCCAAGTGGATGGCCCACAACGTCACCCACCTCGCCCGCATCCTCAGGGAGCACCCGATCCCGCCCGAGGGAAACACCGTCCCCGGCTGGCAGCCGGAGGACTGCAGCGGCCACGACGACCGCATGCCAGGCGGTCACGTCGGCTGAGCGCCGTACCCGGTGACGAAGCGCGTGTCTTGCGGGGCGGGGCGCAGAATCAGAACTTCGGCCGGAGCCTTCTCCAGCAGCCAGACAAGATCCTCGCCGGAAAGACCGGCGGTGCCGGTCGCGCTGGCTGGAACCACGACCCGATCGAACCGCTCACGCTCCAAGAGCCGAGCCAGCGCATGGCGGTAGGAGCGGCCGCGCTCGATGCGGGAGTCGACCGGAACCCCTTGGCCGGCAGCGCGCTGTTCGATCGCCTCCAGCATCGGCATCGCCTTGGCTGCCTCGGCTGGGATCGAACAGTCCAGCGGCAGGCTCTTGGGCACCGCAGCCAGGTAGGCGGGCATCAGTGTCGCGTCCTCCGCGCGGGCGAGGCGCAGCGCCGCGTCGACGGCGCGGCGTGAGATCTCGACGCCCGTGAACGGCAGCAGGATCTGGTGCACGGTGTCAGGCCGCTCTGAGCGGCGCCCGCCTCGACGGGCGCGTGCGATCAGATAGCCGCCGACCAGGCCGAGAGCCAAGGCCACGCCGATCAGGATGCGCTCGACCGTCACTCGCCCTCCTGCAGGCCGCGATGGGCAACGATCCGCACATCCACCCCGGGTGGGGTCGCGCTCATCAGCCGCTGTGGAAGCGGCTCGCGGAAGCGCGCGAGGCCGCGCTGGGGCCGCGACTCGCCAACCATGATGTAGGTGCTGCCGCGCTCGCGGACGACTCCGGCGGCGCCCTGAATGAGGTCGTCGCTCTCCTCGATCATGAAGTTCGCACCGAGGACCGAGGCGAGGTGGCGCAGCGCGGTCACCTGTCGTGCGACCTCACCTTCGATCGGTTGCCCCGGCGGCTTCACCCAGAGCAGGTCGAGGCCGGCGCCGAGCCGCTGCGCCGAGCGCCAGGCGCGGCGGACCAGCCGCTGCGAGCTGGGTTGAGGCCGGACCAGGGCGAGGACGCGTTCGCCGACCGCCTTGGGAACCTCGGCGGCGACCCGCTCCTCACGGGTTCCAAGCGGCTCTTCCACCACAAGTCGCTTCGCCTCAACCTCTTGCGCCACCTGGCGCAGCGCCACCTCGCGCAGCGCCAGCAGGTTCTCGACCGTGAAGAAGTTGTTCAGCGCTGCCTCGATGTTCTCGCCGGGGTAGATCTTGCCCGCCTGGAGGCGGGCGATCAGAGCCTGGGGCGTGAGGTCGATCAGCACCACTTCGTCGGCCTCTCCGAGCACCGAGTCGGGGATCGTCTCCCGCACCCGTGTCCCGGTCAGCTCGGCGACCTGGTCGTTCAGCGATTCCAGGTGCTGGACGTTGACGGTGGAGAAGACATCGATCCCGGCGGCGAGCACGTCGCGCACGTCCTCGTAGCGCTTCGCGTGTTCGACCCCCGGTGAGTTGGTGTGCGCCAGCTCGTCGACCAGCGCCAGCTCCGGCGCGCGGCGCAGCAGCGCCGGCAGGTCCATCTCCTCGAATCTCGTGCCCCGATACTCGACCTGGCGCCTGGGAATCGTCTCGAGTCCCTCCGCCAGCGCCGAGGTTTCCGGCCGCTTGTGAGGCTCCATATAGCCGATTGCCACCTCGCGCCCGGCCTCCTGCTCGGCGTGGCCTTCCTGCAGCATGCGGTACGTCTTGCCGACTCCCGCGGCCATCCCGATGAAAACCTTTAGCTGTCCAACTCCCATCTCATGCCCCTAGGGCGTTGTGGATAACCAAGTCGATCAGCTTGATCCCGACAAAGGGGACGATCAGGCCGCCCAGGCCGTAGATCAGCATGTTGCGCCGCAGCAGCGCCGTCGCGCCGATCGGTCTGTAGCGAACCCCGCGAAGGGCGAGCGGCACCAGCAGCGGGATGACGAGCGCGTTGAAGACGATCGCCGAGAGAATCGCCGAGGTCGGGGTTCCCAGCGACATGACGTTGAGGGCATCCAGAGGGCCGCGCTCGCCGGGGTGCGCGGCGTAGGTGAAGGCGAAGATCGCCGGCAGGATCGCGAAGTACTTGGCGACGTCGTTGGCGATCGAGAACGTGGTCAGGGCGCCGCGGGTTATCAGCAGTTGCTTGCCGATCTCCACGATCTCGATGAGCTTGGTTGGATTGGAGTCGAGGTCGACCATGTTGCCCGCCTCGCGTGCGGCCTGGGTGCCGGTGTTCATCGCGACGCCGACGTCGGACTGGGCCAACGCCGGGGCGTCGTTGGTGCCGTCACCGGCCATTGCGACCATCCGACCCTCGGCCTGATGGCTGCGGATCAATTCCAGCTTCTGTTCCGGGGTCGCCTCCGGTAGGAAGTCGTCCACCCCCGACTCCTCGGCGATCTTGGCCGCTGTGAGGCGGTTGTCGCCGGTCACCATCACGGTGCTGATCCCCATCCGCCGCAGTTCGTCGAAGCGCGCCCGCATGCCCTCCTTGACGATGTCCTTCAGATAGACGACGCCCAACACGTGATTGTCGCGGCAGACGGCGAGCGGAGTGCCGCCCTCGCGGCCGACCAGGTCGAGTTGTTCCCCCAGCTCGATGGGCGGACGACCGCCCTGCTCGGTGACGAAGGTGACGATCGCGTCGCCGGCGCCCTTGCGGTAGCGGCTGCCGTTGACGTCGACGCCGCTCATTCGCGTCTCGGCGGAAAAAGGAACGAAATGGGACTCGTGGGCCTCCAATTGCCGTTCGCGGATTCCATAGTGCTCCTTGGCAAGGACGACGATCGAACGTCCCTCCGGGGTCTCGTCGGCGAGCGAGGCGAGCTGTGCGGCCTCCGCCAGCTCCTTCTCCCCGATCCCCGGCATCGGGATGAACAGGGTCGCCTCGCGGTTGCCGAGGGTGATGGTCCCGGTCTTGTCGAGCAGGAGCACGTCGACGTCGCCGGAGGCCTCCACGGCGCGCCCCGAGAGGGCGAGCACGTTATGGCGGATGAGGCGGTCCATGCCGGCGATCCCGATCGCCGAGAGCAGGGCGCCGATCGTGGTCGGGATCAACGCCACGAGCAGGGCGATCAAGGTGACGACGGAGGCGTTGGCGTCGGAGAATTCGGCGAAGGGACGTAGGGAGACGACGACCGCGAGGAAGACCAGGGTGAGCCCGGTGAGCAGGATGTTGAGGGCAATCTCGTTCGGGGTCTTGCGCCGCTCCGCGCCCTCGACCAGGGCGATCATCTTGTCGAGGAAGCTCTGACCCGGCTCCTGGGTGATCTCCACGACAATTCGGTCGGAAAGGACGCGAGTCCCGCCGGTGACGGCGCTGCGGTCGCCGCCGGACTCACGCACGACCGGCGCCGACTCGCCGGTGATCGCCGACTCGTCGACCGAGGCAATCCCCTCGATCACAGTGCCGTCGCCGGGGATCGTCTCGCCCGCCTCGACCACGACCACGTCACCGCGTTGCAGCTCCGACGCCGGTTTCTCGCCGTCGTCGCGCAGGCGAGCGATGGTCTCGGTGCGCATAGAGCGCAGCGCGTCGGCCTGGGCCTTGCCGCGGCCCTCGGCGAGCGCCTCCGCGAAGTTGGCGAAGATCACGGTGAGCCAGAGCCAGACGCCGATCGAGAATGCGAACCAGACGGGCTCGTCACCGCCGCCCAAGGGCGGGCCGCCGAAGATCTGAATCAGCCAGCCACCCGTGGTGATGACGGCGCCGATCTCGACCACGAGCATCACCGGGTTGCGGACCTGATGGCGAGGGTCGAGCTTGACCAGCGAGTCGCGGATCGCCCGCCGCATAATCGCGCGGTCCAGCAGCGAACGGGGCTCGTTGCGAAGCGTCTCGTCGGTCATCGACCTTCCTCGTCGAGCGCGAGATTGAGTTGGAGGACGTTGACGCCGGGCTCGCCGAGGACGCCGAGAAAGCGCCCGTCGGTGTTCTCGGCCACCAAGTCGCGCACCCGATCCAGCCTGAGGCCACGAACAGCAGCCACCCGGCGCGCCTGGATGCGCGCATTGGCTTCGGAGATGTGGGGGTCGACACCGGAGGCCGAGGTGGTGACAGCGTCGACCGGAACGTCTGCCCGGGTGAGACCGCGGTTGTAGGGGCCCTCGCGTTTGAGGTAGGCGGCGAGCTGCTCGGCAAAGTACCGCGACAGCTCGCGGTTGTTCGGCCCGAGGTTGTTGAAGTAGGTGACGTCGGCGCTGTAGCCGGTGGCCGAGGGTCGGCTCTGGAAGTAGCGCGGCCGGCCTCCGAAGTCTTGGCCGATCAGCTCCGCGCCGACGACCCTGCCGTCCGACTCGATCCGGCTGCCGTCGGCGGCCTCCGCGAACAACACCTGGGAGATGCCGGTTACGACGAGCGGGTAGACGAGCCCCAGCAGCAGGCTGAAGACGATCACCGCGATAGCGGAGCGGGCCATGTCTTTTCGCAGCGGCATCAGAAGAGCTGTGTGGTGAGGGACTGAACGACCGGACCGAGCAGCAGCGCCGGCACGAAGGTGAGCAGGGCAACGATCAGCACGGTCGCGACCAGGAGGACGACGAAGGTTGGGCTGTCGGTCCGCATCGTGCCGAGCCCGACCGGGGCCGGCCGCTTGGCGGCCAGCGAGCCGGCGACGGCGAGCGCCGCCAGCAGCGGCACGAAGCGGCCGATCAGCATCGAGATGCCGCCGAGCAGGTTGGCGAAGGTGATCGTGTAGGAACCGGCGTTGCCTGGCGCGTTGGGCTGGAGAAAGCCGGTGAATCCGGCAAAGGCGGAGCCGTTGTTGTTGGCCTGCGAGGCGTAGGCGTAGAGCGTCTCCGAGAAGCCCTGCGGGAGCGGGTTGGAGAGAGAGGGCGCTCCGTACTTGGTCGCCACCGCGAGCGCGGTCGCGAAGAGCACGAGCAGCGGCACGACCAGGACGCCGACCAGCACCAGCTTCACCTCCCGCACCTCGACCTTCTTGCCGAGGAACTCAGGCGTGCGCCCGACCATCAGCCCGGCTATGAAGACCGCGAGCAGGACGAAGAGCAGCATTCCGTAAAGGCCCGAGCCGACCCCGCCGAAGACGACCTCCCCGGTCATCATGTTTGCCAGCGGCACGGCGCCGCCGAGGCCGGTGTAGGAATCATGCGCGGAGTTGACCGAGCCGTTGGAGGCGGCCGTGGTGACAGTCGCCCAGAGGGTCGAGTCGGCGATCCCGAAGCGCTGCTCCTTGCCCTCCAGGTTGCCGCCGGTGGTGCCATTGGCGGCGGCGGTCTCGATCCCGGCCACGTGCTGGGCGGGGGAGCCATTCTGCTCGGCGCCGTAGGAGACGGCGATGCCTCCGATCAGCATCGCGAGCATCGCTACGTAGAGGGCCCAGCCCTGGCGGCGCCTGCCGACCATGCGACCGAATTGCGCGGTAGCCGCGGCGGGAATCAGGAGGATGAAAATGCTCTCGACGAAGTCTGAGAAGCCGGTCGGGTTCTCGAAGGGGAAGGCCGAGTTGACGTTGAAGAAGCCGCCGCCGTTGGTGCCCAGCTGCTTGATCGCGACCTGCGAGGCGCCCGGACCGAGCGCCAGGGTCTGGTCGAGGCCGGCGAGCGTCTTGAAGCCGTAGGCGCCATCCAGTGTCTGTATGACTCCCTGGGAGACGAGAAGGAGGGCGCCGAGGATCGATATCGGCAGCAGGACGTAGAGGACCGAGCGGGTCACGTCCTGCCAGAAGTTGCCCAGCTCCTCGACGGCGCGCGAGGCAAAGCCGCGGATCACAGCCGCCAGCACCGCCATCCCAACTGCGGCGGAGATGAAGTTCTGCACCGCTAGGCCAAACATCTGGCTGAAGTAGGAGAGCGTCGTCTCACTCCCGTAGAACTGCCAGTTGGTGTTGGTGACGAACGAAGCGGTGGTGTTGAAGGAGAGATCCCATGGGCCCGCCCCGAAGTCCTCGGGGTTGAGCGGCATAGCGCTCTGCGTGCGCAGGATCAGATAGAGAAAGCCGAAGAAGAGAGCGCTGAAGACGATCGTCGTCTTTCCGTATGACTTCCAGTCCTGCCCCTGCTGCTCGGGATCGACGCCGAGGCAGCGGTAGACGAGGCGCTCAAGCGGCTCGACCAGGGGGGTGAGGAAAACCCGCTGGTTCTGGTAGACGCGGGCCATGTAGCCACCCAGCAGCGGCACGAGGGCGGTCAGCACCGCGAGGTAGATCCCGATCTGCAGCCAGCCCTGCGCCGTCATACCCGGTCCAGGGCGCCGACCAGCGCGTAGAGCGCCGCGAAGGCGACGAGGGCCAGCGCGATTGAGACGAGGTCCACGTTGCCGATGATGCGCCCGAGCGCATCAAGGTCGCGTGAAGTGAGGGCCCTTCGGCGTGCAGATCCTGTGAAGGCTCCTCAGGCCGCGAAGCGGTAGCCGACGCCGGGGTCGGTGCGAATGTAGCGAGGAGCCTCGGGCGGCTCGATCTTTCGCCGCAGGTTGGCGATGTGGGCGCGCAGGATCTGGAAGTCGTCCTCGTACGCGGGCCCCCAAACCTCCCGGAGGAGGGTGCTGTGCGTCATCAACCGACCGCGGTTACGCGCCAGCGTTCGCAGAAGCTCGAACTCCGTCGGCGTGAGATGGACCTCATCGCCGTCACGTCGCACGCTGCGGGCGGCGAGGTCGATCTCGAGGCCCTCGGCGACTATCTTCGGCTCTTCGGCTTCAGACCTGGCCCGGCGCAGGACCGCCTCCAATCTGGCGACCAGCTCCGGGGGGCCGAACGGCTTGGTCACGTAGTCGTCGGCGCCGGCGCGCAGGCCGCGCACCTTCTCGAGCTCGGTGTCGCGGCGGGTCAGCATCAGCACCGGCACGTCGCTGAAGTCGCGCAGGCGCTCGAGCGTCTGCCAGCCGTCGAGCTGCGGCATGCTGACGTCGAGCACCACGAGGGCCGGATGACGCTCGTGGACGAGGCGCAGCGCCTCGCGGCCGTCGACCGCCTCGCTGACCGCCAGGCCGTCGCGTTCGAGCAGGACGCGCAGCACCGCCCGGATGTCCGGGTCGTCGTCGCAGACGAGCACTCGGCGGTCCGTGGTCACGACCCGTCTATACCAGCCTCGTCACACTGACGGTCGTGGAGGACCCGCTGCGCATCACCCGCGACCTGGCCCTCCCGCTGGCCGAGATCGAGCTGCGCGCGTCGCGCTCGTCCGGTCCGGGCGGCCAGCACGCGAACGTCACCGCGTCGCGCATCGAGGCGGTCTTCGACGTGAACGCGTCGCGCACGCTGACCGACACGCAGCGCGCCCGGCTGCTCGCGCGCTTCGGCCCGCGGGTCACCGCGACGTCGCAGGACGCGCGCTCGCAGCACCGCAACCGCGAGCTCGCGCTCGATCGCCTGCGCGAGCGCCTGGCCCGCGCACTGGCCGTCCGCCGCCCGCGCAAGCCGACGACGGCCGGCGCCGCCGCGCGGGCGCGGCGCCTGGAGGCCAAGCGCCGCCAGGCCGAGCGCAAG
>DASVDE010000031.1:0-12011 GCA_036381235.1 Solirubrobacterales bacterium
CTCGGACTGCTCCGGGATCGCCGGGTAGCCCCACGAGTAGCGGCGGCCCTGCGTCGGCGGGATGTCGTAGGACTCGCGCACGCGCCAGTGCAGCCACTCCGCCATGCCCTCGGCCGTCTGCACGCCGAGGCCGTGCACGAACAGCTGCTCGGCGAACTCGCCGTCGCGCTCGAGGCGGGCCATCAGCTCGGTGACCTCGTCGCCGGCGGTGACGGCCTGGAAGGCGACCACGTCGAGCTCGCCGCTGTCCTTGGGCCGGTAGAAGTCGGCCAGGCAGATGCGGTCGTGCGCGGGCTGGCGCGGCGCGACGAAGCGCTCGAGCACGGTCTCGCGGTCCTGCGGGTCCAGGACGACGAGCTCGTTGCCCTCGCTGTAGCAGGGGAAGTAGCCGAGCTTGGCCTTCGGGCGCAGGTAGTCCTGCTCGCGCCACATGCGCTCCAGCCGCGGCTGGAAGTCGTCGCGCACGCGGGCGTGCAGCCACTCGGCCATCCCCTCGGCCGACTGCACGCCGAGGCCGTGGGTGAACAGCTGCTCGGCGAACTCGCCGTCGCGCTCGAGGGAGGCCATCAGATCGGTCACCTCGTCGCCGGCGGTGACGGCCTGGAAGGCGACGACGTCGAGCTCGCCGCTCTCCTTCGGGCGATAGAAGTCCGCGACGCAGATGCGGTCGTGGCCGGGCTGGCGCGGGAAGACGAAGCGCTCGAGCACCGTCTCGCGGTCGTCGGGGTCGAGCACGACGAGCTCGTTGCCCTCGCTGTAGCACGGGAAGTAGCCGAGCTTGGCCCGCGGGCGCAGGTAGTCCTGCTCGGCCCACATGCGCTCCAGCCGCGGCTGGAAGTCCTCGGACACGAGCCGCTGCCACTCCTCGCCCTTCACGCCGCGCCCGCCCCAGTGCAGCTTGAACAGCACGTGCGTGTCGAGGTGCGGGAAGACCTCGTCGAGGTCGACGTCGATCTCGCGCACGCCCCAGAACGGCGGCTCGGGCACCGGCACGTCCACGCGCGCCTCGGAGCGCACGGAGTCGTCGTCGGTCGGCAGCTCCTCGGGCTCGGGACCCTTCTCGCGCAGGCGCCGGGCGCGGTCGCGCGTCTCGGCCACGAGCTTCTCGCGGGCCTCCGGCTCGACGAGCGCGTCCATCTTCGCCAGGCCCTCGAAGGCGTCCTTGCAGTAGAAGACGCCGGGCTCGTAGACGTCGTCGGACTCGCGGCCGTGCGGGTACAGCGCCCGCAGCCCGAAGTCGCGGTTGATCGCCGCGCCGCCGATCAGCACCGGAAAACCGAGGCCCTGCTGGTGCAGCTCGCCGATGGCCTGGGGCATCTGCTTGGAGGTCGAGACGAGCAGCGCGCTGAGCCCGATGGCCGTGGCGTCGTGCTCCTGTGCGGCGTCGAGGATCGTGCCGATCGGCACCTGCTTGCCGAGGTCGACGACCGTGTAGCCGTTGTTCGTGAGGATCGTGTTGACCAGCGACTTGCCGATGTCGTGCACGTCGCCGAACACGGTGGCGATCACCACCTTGCCCTTGGTGTGTCCGTCGATCCGCTCCAGGTAGTTCTCCAGCTGGGCGACGGCACGCTTCATCACCTCCGCCGACTGCAGGACGAAGGGCAGGATCAGCTCGCCGGCGCCGAACTTGTCGCCGACCTCCTTCATCGCCGGCAGCAGCACCTCGTTCAGGGTTGGCACGGCGCCGATCTTCTCCACCGAGCGGTCGATCCACTCCTCGACGCCGTCCTTCTTGCGGCGCAGGATGTGCCAGTGCAGGGCCTCCTCGGGCTCCATGCCCTCGGTCGGGTCTTCGGCCTCCTCTTCGGCCTCCTCGCCCTTCGACTCGAAGTGGGAGATGAAGCGCTCCAGCGCGTCCTCGCGCCGGTTGAAGACGAGGTCGTTGGTCAGCTCGCGCTCTTCGTCGGGGATCTCGGCGTATGGGGTGATGTGGTTGGGGTTGACCATCGCCAGGTCGAGGCCGGCCTCGACGCAGTGATGCAGGAAGACCGAGTTGAGGACCGCACGCGCCTTCGGTGAGACCCCGAACGACACGTTGGAGACGCCGAGCGAGGTCTTGACGCCGGGGATCTCCGCCTTGATTCGGCGAATCCCCTCGATCGTCTCCACCGCCGAGGGCTTCCACTCGTCGTCACCTGTGGTGAGGGTGAAGGTGAGAGCGTCGAAGATCAGCGCCTCGGGGTCGAGGCCGTGCTCTTCGCAGGCGAGGTCGCGAATGCGCTTTGCGATCTCCACCTTGCGCTCCGCCGTCTTCGCCATCCCGACTTCGTCGATCGTCAGCGCGATCAGCGCCGCGCCGTGGGCTTTGGCCAGCGGCACGACGACGTCGGCCTTGTCGCGGCCGGCTTCGAGGTTGATCGAGTTGACGATCGCCCTCCCGGGGATCTGCTCGAGCGCGGCACGGATCACCTCCGGCTCGGTCGAGTCGACCTGGATCGGCGCCGGCTGGGTGAGGGAGACGCGCTTCACGACCGCCGCCATCTGCTCGTCTTCGTCGGAGCGCTCGGTAAGCGCCACGCAGACATCGAGCACGTGGGCGCCGCCGCTCACCTGGTCCTCGGCGACCTGGACGAGGCCGTCGTAGTCGTCGGCCAGCAGCAGCTCCTTCGCCTTGCGCGACCCCTGCGAGTTGACCCGCTCCCCGACCAGGGTCGGCGCCGGCTCTTGCGCGAGCGGGGTGGAGGTCATCATCGAGGAGACCTCGGGCGATCCCGGCTCGGGGCGCTCTCCCGGCACGCGCCCTTCGACCCGTTCGCGGATCGCGCGGATGTGGTCCGGCGTGGTCCCGCAGCAGCCGCCGACGATTCCGACCCCGTAGCGCTCGACGAACTCACCCAGCGTCGCCGCCAGCGGCTCGGGCTCCTCGGGGAAGATCGTCTCGCCGTCGGGGCCCTGCAGGGGCAGGCCGGCGTTCGGAATGCAATGGACGGGCAGCGGGCTGTTCTCGCCCAGGAAGCGGATCGCGTCGCGCATGTCCTCGGGGCCGGTCGAGCAGTTGAGCCCGATCACCGACACGTCGAGGGCTGCGAGCGTGGTCAGCACCGCCCGGATGTCGGTGCCGAGAAGCATCTTGCCGCCCTGCGGAAGGAGGGAGACGCTGGCCTGGATCGGCAGAGTGCGGCCGGTCGCGGCGAACGCCTCGCGGGCGCCGAAGATCGCCGCCTTAACCTCGAGGATGTCCTGCGCCGTCTCGACGATGAGCAGGTCGGCCCCGCCCTGCACCAGGCCGGTCGCCTGCTCGGCGAAGACCTCAACCAGCTTGCCGAAGGAGATGTCTCCCAGGGTCGGGTCGGTCGAGGCGGGCAGAAAGCCGGTCGGCCCGATCGAGCCGGCGACGAAGCGCTCTTCGCCCGCGGCCTTGCGGGCGATCTGCGCCGCCTTCGTGTTGATCTCCAGCGTGTGCTCGCCGAGCCCCCATTCATCGAGCTTGATCCGGCTGCCCTGGAAGGTGTCGGTCTCGACCACCTCGGCGCCGGCTTCCAGCATCGATGCGTGGACGCCCTCGATCACGTCGGGCCGGTTGAGGACCAGCGCCTCATGACACTTTCCCTGCAAGCCGCCGTAGTCGGCCTGGGTCAGCTCGAACTGCTCCAGGGTCGCGCCCATGCCGCCGTCGAAGACGACGATTCGTTCCCGTGTCGCGGCTAGGTAGTCACGCTCGGCCATCCAGGGAAGGCTACCGAGCGGTTTCGGCTAGCCGCGCATGCCGAAGCGGCGACGCCAGTCGCGGGCGTTGAACGCCCGCGCGATCCGCGATACGACCCCGCGGCGGCCCTTTGAGTACGGGTACCAGGTCGGCTCGCGCTTGCCGCCGAAACGGGCGGCGACGATCGACTCCGGCCGGCAGTACTTCTTGATCCCGTACTCGCCGTGGCGGAAGCCGATCCCCGATTCCTTCCAGCCGCCCATCGGCACGTCGGAGGCGAGGTAGTTGACCAGCACGTCGTTGACGTTGACAGCCCCGCACTCGACCCGGCGGGCGACGCGCTCCGCCCGCTCCTTCTCGCCGAAGACCGAGCCGGAGAGGCCGTAGCGGGTGTCGTTGGCGAGCTGCAGCGCCTCCTCGGAGTCGCGCACCTTCATCACTCCGACGACCGGGCCGAAGGTCTCGTCGCGCATCACCTTCATCGAGTGGTCGACGTCGACGAGAACGGTGGGCTCGAAGTAGTCGCCGGGGCCCTCGACCCGCTTGCCGCCAGTGAGCGCTTTGGCGCCGCTTGCGAGCGCGTCGTTGACGTGGTCCTCGACCACCGCCGACTGATTGGGAGAGGTCATCGCGCCGACGTCCTTGCCATAGCCCTTGCCGTCGGCGCCCTGGCTCAGCCCCCGGATCTCAGCGGTCAGCTTCTGCACGAACTCGTCGTAGACGGGCTCCTCGACGTAGATCCGCTCGACCGACATGCAGACCTGGCCTGAATTCATCATCCCGCCCCAGGCTGCGGCGTTTGCAGCGCGATCGATGTTGGCATCGGAGAGGACGATCATCGGGTCCTTGCCGCCGAGCTCGAGGCTGACCGGAGTCAGCGTCTCCGCCGCGCGGGCCATCACCTTGCGCCCGGTGCGGTCGGAGCCGGTGAACTGGATGAAATCGACGGCGTCGATCAGCGCACCCCCGGTCTCGCCGGTCCCCTGCACGCAGTCGAACACATCGGGTCCCCCGATCTCCCGCTTCCACGCCTCGACCACCTCGATCAGGCCGAGCGGGGTGAACTCGGAGGGCTTGACCACCACCGCTGCACCCGCCTGCAGCGCCGGGATCGCATCGCCGAGCGCCAGTGTCAGCGGGAAGTTCCAGGGGCTGATGATCCCGACCACCGGGTAGGGCCGGTACTGGACGGTCAGTTTTTTCGAGGCGAGCAGCGGGGAGTGGGGCCGGACGGTCTCGTCGCCGATGAACTTCGCCGCCTTGGCGCCGTAGAAGTTGATCAGGTCGGTGAGGTAGATCGCCTCGGTCGTGGCCTCCGCGCGCACCTTGCCGGTCTCCGACTGCATCGTGTCGGCAATTCGGTCGGAGTTGTCCAGCAGCCAGTCACGCAGCTTGCCTAGCCAGTGGCGGCGTCCTTCGATCCCGATCGCCTCCCACTCGGCCTGATTTGCCCGTACCCGAGCGACGGTTTCGGCGACCTTCGCCGGCGGGTCGATCGCAACGGTGGCGACGAGGCCTCCGGTTGCGGGATTGTGGACGTCGAAAGTCTTGGCGCCGGCGCCATTGGCGCTCGCGCCGTTGATCGCCTCGCTGCTGGCCTGCACAGTTCCACTCTCCACCGATGCTCCCTCCGTCGCCTTGGCTGGTCAGCCAACTGTACCCGCCCGGCGCCGAGCGGGCGGGTACAGGAGGCTTAGTGGCGGGGTTTAGCGGCGTGAGAAAGGATCGATATAGAGGTCATCGACCTGCCAGCGGCCCTTCGAGTCAAGCGGCGTGATTCGGATTTCGATCGCGCTCGGGATCAGGGTCCCGATGATGGTCGAAAGAGTGAGGACGGTCGAGTGCGGGTCGGTCGGCTCCCAGGCTGGGCCGGCGGTCACGGTGTCGATCGTCTGGGTGCGAAGCAGTCCAAGCAGCTTGTAGCTGGCCGTCACCCGCAGCCGCGAGCTCGGATCGCCGGTGTTGCGGGCTACCATGCGGAAAACCGGCGTGTCGATGGACATGCAGACGGGGGGACTGTCCGCGGAGCTGCCGGCCGGAAGCGACAGCGAGGTATCGTCGGCGACGTCGTTCAGGTAGAAGGACTCGTTGCCGGCGACGGTCTTGGCGCCCTCGTTGAGGCTCCAACCCTGGGCGCCGGCCTCGAAGCCGCCATCCGGAGCGAGAACGTAGCTGCGGTAATCACCCCAGGGAGCGAAAACCTTCTCCGCGCCGGAGTATGGACAGGATGCTGCCTGAGCGCCACCGGCGAATACCGCGGTGCCCAGTAGGGCCATTGCGACCAGCGACATCAGTCTCGTCGGGATACTCCAGATCGAGCGGCGAGTTGACTTCATTTCGGGGCAAACCTCCAAAATTGCAGGCAAAAAAGCCTGGCTGTTGACCAAGCTAGGTAGTTGAGCCATCTCAGCCGGAAAGCCGAGACCTCTGACTTTGCGCCCCTGCCTCGCGACAGGTTTGCCCTTATTCAGCTCACTTATGTGTGACGTTGGGGGCGTAATCGACTCCGGAGACCCCACCTTTAGAAAGTTCGAACAGACGTCTAGGCGCTTTTATTTCGCTGAGCATTTTTCAGGCATGGGAGCGCCGGTATGACGCATCCGAACTTTCCGTCCTATTGCCGGCGCATGCAGTGGCCGATAGATGCCACGGCGGGGAGATGCAGATATCGACGACCGAAACATTCGAGCGGGATGCCCTGGTTCTCCACGGCCGCGATCGGGCGCTGCAGCGACCGCATGGCCGCGAACGAGCAGTGGAGGCCGCGGTAGCCGGCCTCTTCGTTGCCGTTGCGCTGGCGATGACGCTGCTAATGCCCTCGCCGCGGGCGCTCGAGCCGCTCACGCTCGCACTGTTGATGGCTCTGTATGTGCTTACCAGCCGCGCCCAGTTCGAGATCGCCGACGGCTACACGGTGCCGACCGAGCTGGTTCTGGTGCCGATGCTCTTCCTCCTCCCCACCCCGGCGGTGCCGCTGATCGTCAGCATCAGCTGGGGACTCGGCAAGCTGATCGACCAGGCCAGGGGCGAGGCCAGCGTGTACCGAGCGGCCCACGTGTTCGGCGATTGCTGGCACGCCGTCGGCCCGGCCCTGGTGATCGTCCTCGCCGGCGCCCAGGTCTTCTCCTGGGGGAGTTGGCCTGTTTACGCTGCTGCCCTGCTAGCCCAGTTTGCCTTCGACTTCGCCGCAACCGAGATCCGCGCCCGCCTGCTGGACGGAACGCCGATCCTCGCTCAGCTCCGCATGCAGGCGCCGGTCTACGCCCTCGACGGGGCGCTGGCGCCGATCGGCCTGCTCGCCGCCTACGCCGCGATCTCCCTCGATCCGGCGATCTGTCTGTTTACCCTGCCCTTGGCGACCGTCCTCGCCCAGCTTTCCCAGGAGCGCCGTGCTCGTATCGACCAAGCACTTGAGCTGAGCAGCGCCTACCAGGGGACCGCGATGCTGCTCGGCGACGTGGTCGAGGCCGACGATGCCTACACCGGCAGCCACAGCCGCGGCGTGGTCGATCTCTCTCTTGCCGTGGCCGAAGAGCTTGGGCTCGACTCGCGTCAGAAGCGCAACGTCGAGTTCGCCGCGCTGCTCCATGACGTCGGCAAGATCGCGGTGCCGAAGGAGATCATCAACAAGCCCGGCCCGCTCGACGAGGAGGAATGGAAGATCATGAAACAGCACACGATCGAGGGTGAGCAGATGCTGCAGCGGGTCGGAGGCGTCCTCGCCGAGGTCGGCAAGATCGTCCGCGCCTCGCACGAGGACTACGACGGCAGCGGCTATCCGGACGGGTTGGCCGGCGAGGAGATCCCGATCGAAGCCCGAATCGTCACCTGCTGTGACGCTTTCAGTGCGATGACGACGACTCGTTCCTACCGCAAGGCGATGTCGACCGAAAAAGCCATTGCCGAGCTGTATTCCTGCGCGGGCACTCAGTTTGATCCCAAGGTGACGCGGGTGCTCGCCTCTCTGGTCTAGTAGCTGTCAGGGCGGGATCTCTACCCCTATCGAGGGACCAGGTGGTAAACCGGGCCATCCAGGGAGGCGACATAGATGTGGCCACGCTCGTCCTCGCCGAAGGAGCTGGGGGTGCTGACCGAGATTCCGAGCTTGTGGTCGTGTGCCGCTCGGCGCAGGTGGGGAACGAGGCTGCGCAGCTCCCCCTCGCAGAGGTCGGCGTAGACGTAGCGTTTGTACAGAGATCGCAGGCGACGGTCGCCGACCACGTAGCCGCCGATGATCGAGCAGCTTCCGCCGCGACGGTGAGGGTAGGCGAGGATCGGTTTCACCGTTCCGCCCGGGTCGGGAGTGCCGCTGTTCTCGTCCAGATAGGGGGAGAGCCCCTCGAACGCGTCCCAGCCGAAGTTGGCCCCCTTCGCCGCCGAGAGCGTCGTGTAGTCGAGCTCCTCGAACCGATCCTGGCCGACGTCGGCGATCGCGATGCGCGGCCGCTTTGAGGTGACATCGTCGAAGGAGAAGCGAAACGGGTTGCGCAGCCCGTAGCTGTAGATCTCTCCCCGCCCCGGCTGTCCGGCGAACGGATTGCCGGGTGGGATCGAGTAGGGCCGGCCATTTGAGGGCCGCGGGTCGATCCGCAGCAGCTTGCCGAGCAGACTGTTGCGATTCTGGGCGTTGTTCGGAGGGTCGCCCCCGGACCCCCCGTCGCCGGTGCCCAGGTAGAGCAGATCGCCGAAGAACTGGAGTTGGCCGCCGTTGTGGTTGGAGTTCTCGGAGTGGGAGATCTCGATCACCGGGCGTCGCGAGCGTCGAGCCGCCCGGGTCGCGCGCTGCCGTTTGAACTCATCGACGCGGATGTCGCCCTGAGCATCCGTGTAATAGACGTAGAAGCGCCCCCTCTGTCGGTAGTCGGGGGGGAACGCGATCGAAAGCAGCCCTCGCTCGCCGCCCGAATTGACCAAACCCCGGATGTCGAGGAATGGCTGCCTCTGCCGCCGGCCCTTGCGCAGGACGATCACCCGGCCGGGTTGCTCGACCACGAACAGCAAGTTGGGGGAGCCGGGCGCTCCGCTGATGTAGACCGGCTGCTCGAAGTTGCCGATCCGCTTCAAGGCCACGCCACCGCGGCGCCGCTGCTTCGCTGCGTCGCTGCGGTTCTGCTTGCCCTCGTCCACTTGGCCCGCGGAACCGCAGGCCGGTGCAACGGCCAGCGACAGCAGGGCGGCGACGCTCGCTGCGATCCAGCGCCTCATGTCTCCCAGCCTACGGCTCGGCTCAGGGCTTCTGCGGCTTTGCCTTGCCGATCGGCACGACCTCGCCACTGTCGGTGACGATCGTGTCGGGGGGCGAGGTTGAGATATTGACGGCGAAGGAGCCGCCCGGCACGACCCCGGCGGCGGTCTTTACCTTGGCGGCGCCGTTAAGGCCGGCACCGACCCGGTAGAGAAGCGTATGGGCGCCTGCCTCGACAGCGCTCACCTTCCATACCCACTCGGTGGTCGCTCCGGGTTTCAGAGCGCCCAGGCTGAAAGTCTTCGCATTGGAGGTCGTCGCTCCGCCTGGGGAGGGGTCTCCAGCCCGTTTCGGATAGCCGGCCGCGAGGACCCAGACTGGACGGTCCGGTTGGGCCAGCCCGGGCTGAGGATCGCGAAAGCCGAAGGGAAGCGTGGAGGCTTGTCCTTCTCCTCCCTCCACGGAGATCGTCACTGCCAGCGTGGGGATCTTCTTGTCGCCGGTGTTGCGTATTCCGAGGCGCAGCAGCGAGGTTTGGCCAAGGCTCTGCCCGGTCGGGAACGCGGCGGTGACGACCTGCGCGTGGTAGGTCCCCGTGACGTCGCCTTCCCCGGAAGAGCCACCGCCACAGGCGGTGAGCAGCGCCGCCGAGCTCGCCACGACGATGCCGAGCATTGTCACACGACGGCTTGGTCTCGCTCCCCGCAAAGCGGGCGGAACATACCACGGCAAATGGGAACCTCCGCTCGTCTCGATCCCCTCCGCGCGGATCTCAAAGCTGCGTTAACGGAGCGCCGCCAACCCATCCCATAGACTCATAGGACCGAGCCGGGGGCGGCGTGGATGCTGCCCCGCTCTCCGGAGGAGCAGATGGTTAGATCCGCGGCAGACAGGGCATTCCTGCCCGCAAAGTCCCTGTTCGAACAGGTGGGGGAGATGATGATCCTCACTGCGCGAACGCTCGTCTCCGCGGTCAAACCGCCCTATCCCTATGGTGAGGAGTTCATCGGGCAGTTCCTCTTCGCCCTTCAGCTCTGCTGGTTTCCCCTGCTGGTTTCGACCGTGGCCTTCGGCTTTGGGGCGCCGGGCCTGCAGGCGGCAAACTTCCTCTCGCTGTTCGGCGCCCTCGACCGCCTTGGCGGCTTTTTCGTGCTGGCCTCGATCCGTGAGTTCGCTCCGTTTGTGACCGCCGTCGTCGTCGCCGGCGTCGCCGGCACCGCGATCACCGCCGACCTCGGCGCTCGCAAGATCCGTGAGGAGCTGGACGCGCTCCAGGTGCTCGGCGTCGATCCGATCAAGAACCTCGTCGTGCCCCGCTTCCTCGCGCTGATGTTGATCACCGGCCTGCTCGACATCTACGCCCTGGTCTTCGGGATCAGCGGCGGCATCCTCACCGAGATGCTCTACAGCCAGCCGCTGGGCGGATTCTTCGCAACCCTCTTCTCGAACGCCTCGGTCACCGATCTCTGGGGGTCGGTGATCAAGTGCACCCTGTTCGGGGCGATCATCGCGGTCGTCTGCTCCTACAAGGGGATGACCGCTTCGGGTGGCGCCGCCGGGGTCGGTCGCGCCGTCAACCAGGCGGTGGTGATCTCCTTCATGGGCGTCTTCGCCTTCAACTACGCCTTCACCCAGACGCTGCTGGCCACCAATCCCGAGCTGCAGTCGATCCGATGAGCGCGCCGGCGAGTGTGAGCGAGGGAGCAAGGCAACCTGGTTCTATGCGACCGAGCGAGCACGAAGCCATTGAGCTGTGCAGGGAGTGGCGCTCGTGACCGGCTGGCTTGCAGTCCCGCGCGGCTGGCTCGACTCCTTCGGGGAGATCGCCCGCTTCGGCTCGCGGGTCGCGGGCCTCGTCTACTCGGGGCGGGTCCTCAAGTTCTTCGGCGAGAGCCTGCGCCAGGCTGGGATCCTGATCCTGGGCTCGGCGCTGATCATCTGGGGGCTCGTCTTCATCCTCGGCCTCCAGTGCGGGATCGAGGGGGCCTACCTGCTGCGGGCGCAGGGAGCGCCCGCCTACGCCGGGCTCTTCACCGCCTGGTGCGACCTGCGCGAGGTGATGCCCTACGCCTTCGGCTACATGCTCTCGGCCAAGGTCGGGACCGGGATCGTCGCCGAGCTCGGGGCCATGCGCATCTCCGACGAGATCGACGCGCTCGAGGTGATGGGCGTGCAGCCGGTGACCTTCCTCTGCGCGACGCGCCTCCTCGCCGCCTGGATGGCGTTCCCGTTCATGTACCTGGTCGGCATCGGGATCATGTACTTCGCGAGCTACCTCGCCGTGGTCCAGCAGATCGGCGACGTCTCCTCGGGGGGCTACCTGCTCATCTTCTGGATGTTCCAGAACCCGCCCGACCTGTTCTTCAGCCTGGTCAAGGGGATGTTCATGGCGACCGCGATCGTGCTGGTCGGCTGTTACTACGGCTACACGGCAGCGGGAGGGCCGGTCGGAGTGGGAACGGCGACCGCCAAGTCGATGGTCCTGAACATCGTTCTGGTCCATATCATCGGGATGCTCGGCACCCTGATCTTCTGGGGCGCCAACCCGAGAGCGCCGATAGGAGGATGAGGGAGGATATGTCGATGGACGAGCCGAGGCAGGCAGAGGAGAGGCCCTCCGGCCCCTACACCAGCGAGGACGGCTCGGTGATGGGGCGCGACTTCATCATCCCGGGCGTCGACCCCGCCGAGCCGGATCCCTACCGGTTCCATACCGGCCGCAAGCGCGACCACGGTGGCGAGGACGCGATCGAGATCATCGACCTGGTCAAGCAGTTCGGCCGCGCCCGCATCCTCAACGGCCTCAACCTGGGCCTGCCGGAGGACCAGGTCTCGATGGTGCTCGGCCCCTCGGGGACCGGCAAGAGCGTGCTGATCAAGCACATCGTCGGC
This sequence comes from Solirubrobacterales bacterium, assembly GCA_036381235.1. Taxonomy (GTDB): domain Bacteria; phylum Actinomycetota; class Thermoleophilia; order Solirubrobacterales; family 70-9; genus DASVDE01. The sequence continues at coordinate 11,727 of DASVDE010000031.1, forward strand.
CTGCTCGCCCCCGACTCCGGCGACGTCCTCGTGCATGGGGAATCGATCCCCAACATGACCGACGACGAGCTCTTCGAGGTGCGGAAAAAGTTCGGCCTGCTGTTCCAGGACGGGGCGCTCTTCGGCTCGATGAACGTCTACGACAACGTCGCCTTCCCGCTGCGGCAGCACACCGACAAAGGCGAGGAGGAGATCGGCGAGATCGTCAACCGCCGGCTCAAAGAGGTGGGTCTCAGCGAGGCGACCTACAAGATGCCGAACGAGCTCTCCGGCGGGATGCGCAAG
>DASVDE010000032.1:0-74485 GCA_036381235.1 Solirubrobacterales bacterium
TCCGCCGCGCGACGCTTCGAGACCGGCCGCCGCGGCCGCCCCCCACGGGCCGGCTTGGCGCCCGGGACCCGGCGTTTCGCAGCTTTCTGCCGTCCTTTCGTCTGCAGCAGCTTCAGCGCCTGCACGTAGACCAGGTTCTTGTGCTTGCGGGTGATGTCCGCGTCCCGCATCGCCTCGAGGAACTCGGCGGGCCCGTCGAAGTCGTGGATCCTGACCCGCACGCTGCCCAGCCCCTGGGCGACGTGGCTGTCGGACCCCGCGCCGGGGACGATCCGGTACTTGCGGGCGAAGCGCTCGGCCTCCTCGTTGAACGAGGTCAGCGCCACGCGCGGGTTGAAGACCTCGAGGATGTCGATCTCCTCGACGATCTCGAGCAGGTGCTCGTAGTCGGGCACCGAGTGCAGGCGGTCGAAGGGGTGCGGGACGTAGACGATCCCGCCCTGGCGCCGGATCTCGGCGATCGTCTCCGCCATCGTCATGCCGCGGGGGATCTTCTCCTCGAGGAAGAGGCCGATCACCTCGCCCTGCTCGGCGGTCTTCACCTCCTCGGCGACGATCACCTTTATGTCGCCCATCTCGGCGGCTATCCGGCGCGCCTCCAGCGCACCGGAGACCTCGTTGTGATCGGTGATCGCGATCGCGCCCAGGCCACGATCGCGCGCCGTCTCCAGCAGCACCTCGACCGGCGTCGCGCAATCGGGCGAGTGGTCGGTGTGCATGTGCAGGTCGACCTCGATCAGCTCGTTGCGGGAAACACGGCGACTCAACTCGGAATCGCCGGACGGGTCGTGGCGACGGGCGACCAGAGCTCGGTAGATGGACTCCAGCTGCGTCGCGACCTCGGCCCAATCGCGGTCGAGGCCGGCCGGCTCGACCAGCTCATAGCTGGCCGGGAAGTAGCCGTCGAGCAGATCGGCGGTCGCCTTGCTCGTCACCGTGCGGGCGTCGAGCCGGCCGAAGAAGATCTCAACCAGCGGCCGCGCCACCTGGGTCGAGAGCACACGCTCCTGTGGAGCGTGGAAGGTGGCAACGTTGAGTGAGAAGGAGTGGCGCAGAGCGGCCGAGGAAACACTCGGGGCGAAGGGCTCGTGGACGTGGACGATGTCCAGCTCCTCGGACCCGAGCAGTCGTTTGACCGGGTCGCCGACCCCGATGGTCAGCAGCCGGTGGCCGCGGCGCTCCAGCTCGGCAGAGACCCGATCGACGAACTCGTTGACCGGATGCTCGGCGCCCCTTCTGTAGGGCGTTACCTGCGCAATCGAAAGCTGATCAGGAACTGGCAACGACCGGGTTCTTGCCGCGGGCATTGGCGGAGATGAACTCCTCCGTGTGCTCGCGGGCCTCGTCGTCGGGACGCTGGGTATGCGGCGACTTCATCAGATAGCTGGAGGGGCCGTCGAGCTGGCCGGCAATGCCGTTGTTGAGCGCCAGCTTGATGATCCGTACCGCGTCGATCACGACGCCGGCCGAATTGGGCGAGTCCCACACCTCGAGCTTCAGCTCCACGTTCAGCGGCACATCGCCGAACGCTTTGCCCTCGAGCCGGATGTGCGCCCACTTGCGGTCGGTGAGCCAGGCGACGTAGTCGGAGGGGCCGACGTGGACGTCCTCCTCGGGCAGCTCATGGCCCATGATCGAGGTGACCGCATTGGTCTTGGAGATCTTCTTCGAGTCGAGTCGTTCCCGCTCCAGCATGTTGAAAAAGTCCATGTTGCCGCCGACGTTGAGCTGCGAGGTCCGCTCCATCCGCACCCCGCGGTCGTGGAAGAGCCGCGCGAGCTGGCGATGGACGATCGTCGCCCCGACCTGGGACTTGATGTCGTCGCCGATAATCGGCAGGCCAGCCTCGCGGAAGCGCTTGTCCCAGTAGTCCTCGCGGGCGATGAAGACCGGCAGGCAATTGACGAAGCCGACGCCCGCCTTCAGCGCCTGCTCGACGTACCACTTGGTCGCGTCCTCGGAGCCGACCGGCAGGTAGCAGACCAGCACGTCAGCCTTCGTCTCTTTGAGGATGCCGACGATGTCGGCGGTCTCCCCCGGCGCTTTTTTGATCTTCTGCTTCAGGTACTTGCCGAGCCCGTCGTGAGTCATCCCACGCTCGACCTTGATCCCGAGGTTCGGCACCTCGGCGAACTTGATCGTGTCGTTCTGGCCCGACCAGATCGCCTCGGAGAGGTCCTTGCCGACCTTCTCGGCGTCGATGTCGAAAGCGGCGACGAACTCGACGTCGCGGACGTGGTAACCACCGAGATCGACGTGCATCAGGCCGGGAACCTGCTCGGAGGGGTCAGCGTCCTTGTAGTACTGGACGCCCTGGATAAAGGAGTTGGCGCAGTTGCCGACGCCGACGATCGCGACCCGGACCTTGTCCTCCGCGCGGCCGGCGCCGTTGCTGCCAGTTGCTCCGTTGCTATCGCTCATGGAATTCGAAGTCCTTCCTCGCTCGGGCTAGGTGGCAAAGCACACCCAGCGCCGGGACTGGTTACAGGTCGGGCGGGGATGCCGCCTCGCTTGAAAGCTGATTTCGGACGTGCCATACACGCTGGATCGTCGTGACGATGGTCAGCGCCGCGATCAGGTAGACCGCAGGGGCCAGGAGCTCGAAATGGCCGAGCCCGGCGCCCTTGGCGAAGACCAGGCCGACGGAGAGTATGACTACTCGGACCGGCCGCGTCGCCAGGCCGACCTTACATTCGACGCCAAGCGCCTCGGCGCGCGCGCGTGTGTAGGAGACCATCAGCGAGCCGAGCACGGCGACGACGCACATCGCGGCGGCGAAATCGTCGCCCGTCGCCGCGAAATAACCGGCGACCGCAGCCAGGACGATTCCCTCTTCGATCCGGTCCAGAGTCGAGTCGAGAAAAGCACCGAACAACGTTCCCTTGCCCGACATCCGCGAGTAGCGACCGTCGAGCGTGTCCATCACCGAGCCGAGGATGAAGGCGACGCCGGCGAGAAAGAAGAGGCGCTGGGTGACCAGCACCGCGGCAATCAGGTTGCCGGCAAGGCCCACCATCGAGATCGCGTTCGGGGTGAGCCGGGACTCGATCAGCCGCTCGCGGGCATAGGCGCGAAGCTCTTGGCCGTTGCGGGCTCCGCGGCCGTTGCGACGACCATCCGGGGCCCTCGGGGGCGCCGACGATTCCATTGCGATGAGGCTAAATGATTCGAGCCCGCCCGGGGGCTAAGCCTCTGCCTCTAGGGGACCCGTTCGCCAAGACCAGGCGTGGGGACGGGCGCGGGCCAGCAGGCGGCTGGCGACCAGTGCCGAGGTGGCGGCGACCAGTGCCCCGAGCGCCGCGTCGACCCAGTAGTGATTGCCGGTGACGATCACGACCCAGATCACCAGCGCCGGCCACATCGACCAGAGCGTTCGCGTGTACCAGTGGCGTGAGAGCCTCGCGGCGCTGAGCCCGACCATCAGTGAGAAGGCGCAGTGCATGCTCGGAACGGCCGCGTAGGGATTTATGAAGACCTTGACCAGGGCCGAGTCGTGGTTGACGTTGGAGAAGTCGTTGATCGTGTCGATGAAGCCGTACTGGGGAAAGAGCCGCGGTGGCGCGGCCGGGTAGAGCGTGTAGCCGATCAGCGCCAGCCCCATCGAGACCATGAACATGTTGCGGACGAAGTAGAAGGAGTCGTTGCGGAACATGTAGAGCCAGAAGAAGAAGGCGATGACGACCGCGAATTGGCTGTTCATATAGACCTGGTTGGCAAAGTCGATCACCCAGTCGAAGCGCACGAAGAAGGCTTGAAGGTCAGGCTCGAAGAAAGTATGGGTGGCCTGCTGGAAGTCGATGATCCGCTGGCCGTTGGCGAAGGCGACTGCGCGCTGGCCCTCGGCCAAGCCACGGACCGTCTCGTAGGCGAGATCGACCAGGATCAGCAAACCGATCTGGCGGCCCAGGTCGCCCCAGCCTTGAGGCAGCTTGGCGGTTACTCGTGCGAAAGCGCGAGACACCGGATAATTGTAATCCGCCCGTTAACGCTTACGTGGCTTCCCTCAGCCGTCTTGCCCCACAAAACCGACGACCCGGTCGATGATTGAGGGGTCGTCGATCCAGGGCCAGTGCCCGGCACCTTCGACGATCTCCAGCTCACCGGCAGGCAAAGCATCAGCGTAGGCCCGTGCAAAGCGGATTGGCAGATAGACGTCGCGGTCACCCCAGAGGACGAGCGCCGGACAGCTCAGGCGTCCGAGGTCACGACCGGCCGCCGCGAGGCGAGGCGGGTCGGCGTTGCTGTAGAGGGCGAAGATCGCGCGGTTGGTGCCGGCGTCCCAGTGGTCCCAGACCATGTCGATGAACTCGGCGGGCATCCGGCTGCGGTCGCCGCGCGCTTGGCGCATCGCCAGGTCCAGGCCCAAACGAGTGCTGAGCAGGTTGAAAAGCGCGTTGACGCCACGGCGACTCCAGATGTAGCGAGCGACCCAGTTCCACCGGTAGCCGGGCAGCAACGGCACCGAGTCCAGCAGCACCAGCTTCTTGACCAGCTCAGGGCGGCGCTGGGCGCCGATCAGGGCCAGCGACCCCCAGTCGTGCATGACGAGCTTGCGCTCGCGCACACCGAGCTCGTCCAAGCAGCGTTCCAGAAAGGCCGAGAGTCCGTGCATCGAGTAGTCGAACCGCGCCGGGTCAGGCCGATCCGACCGACCCCAGCCGGGCATGTCGATCGCGATTGCCGACCCCCCACACCCTAGGAACGGCAACCAGTCCTCGCTGTGGGTCGGATTGCCGTGGCAATACACGACCGGCGTCCCGTCCCCCGGCACCCGCCGGTAGAAAATCCGCACGCCATCAATCACCAGCTCCGCTTCTTCGACCGCACCCGCCATCAGCGGAACCATATGCCGTCCCGGCGCACGAGGAGCGGGTAGCGTGCCCCGCCGATGGAGTGGGCTCGACCGGACAAACGACGAGTGCGGGCGATTCGGAATCGGCTGCGGAAGATGTATGGGCAACCGATCAACGAGCCGCACGGCCATCCAATCGCCGAGCTGGTCAAGACGGTGCTCTCGCAGGCGACCAACGATCGCAATCGCGACCGCTCATTCGCTGCGTTGCGGGAGCGCTACCCGACTTGGGAAGAGGTGCGCGACGCGCCGGTCGACGAGTTGGAGGGGACGATCCGCGTCGGCGGACTGTCGAAGCAGAAGGCGCCGCGCATCCAGGCGATCCTCGAGCGGTTGGGCGAGCCCCCGGACCTCGACTGGACCGAGACCGCGCCACGCGAAGAATCGCTTGAGTTCCTGCTCTCCCTGCCCGGCGTTGGGCGCAAAACCGCAGCCTGCGTCCTGATCTTTACCTGGGGCATCCCGGAGATCCCCGTTGACGTCCATATCCACCGAGTCGGGGGGCGGCTCGGGCTGTTCCCGCCGAGGGCTTCGTACGACCGCGCCCACGACGAGATGCTCGCGATCGTCGACCCCGCGGACGCCTATGAGCTGCACATGAACCTGATCCGACACGGGCGTCAGCTGTGCCGTCCGAAACCTCGTTGCGGGGAGTGCGAGCTTCGACGTATGTGCCCCTGGTACCGTGCCGGGCGCAAATGAGCAAGAAGACCTTCGTCATCTTCGGGCTGCTGGTCCTTTTCCTCGCGGTCCTGATCCCCTGGCTCGCCTTCCGGGCGGACGGCGACGCGGAGACCGGAGCGCGCGAGGTGCCCGCCGATCTGCAAGCCGGGCAGTCCCTCTTCCAGACCAATTGTGGCAACTGCCATACGCTCTACGCCGCCGGCACCGACGGCAACTTCGCGCCGAACCTCGACCTGCTGCTGGCCCCGTCGGGACCGCCCAGCGGCGACACCGCGCAGCAGACGGTCGTGGCGACCAAGGGCCGCGTGCTGAATGCAATCGACAACGGCGTCGACAGCACCACCCCGGGCCGCATGCCCGGCGGCATCCTCTCCGGCCAGCAGGCCGACCAGGTTGCCGAGTTCGTGGCCCAAACAGCGGGCCGCGGCTAGACAACCGCGGCCGCGGGCGCCCCTCAGCGTAGGAAGTTCAGCGCGCTGAACACCCCGGCATGATCTGAGTCCCAGAAGCCGTTGACCGGCTGGCGGCCGGTGACCGCCGAGGACTTCAGCTTCACCTGTTTCGGGTCCCTGGTCATGATGTGATCGACCTGGTGATCGAACTGCGAGACGGTGCCACCGGCGCCGATCGCCAACAGCGGTGAGGCGATGCAGCAGCTGAGCGGTTTGTTGGTGCTGCGCTCTCGCATCCCGGCGTTGACCAGCGTCTGGTAGGCCTGGCGATCGCCGACGTCGACGGTGTCGTCGTCGGAGTTGAGGTCGCCGACCAGAACGACCGGCAGTTTGCTCGTCGCCGGCCCTCCCGGAGCGACAAGCTCACCGGCCTGCAGCGCGCGGATGCTGGGCACCTGGTTGGGGTCGTCGAACGCCTCGAAGTGCGTGTTGACGAAGCGGAACGTCTTGCTGCCGCGCACCTTCGCGTCGACGCTGTTCCAGCCCCGGGTCACGGTGACCGGCACCCCGGAGACGGTTTCAACCAGAAGGTTGGCGAAGTGGCCGGACTTTGGGTTTTTGGTGGTCACACCGGCTCCGGTCCTGGCAAGGATCACGTCGCGCATCGTCAGGCGCCCGTTGATCTCTGCATTGGGGATCAGCCCGTTCGGGCCGTCCCCCGGGACGCCGTTCTCATTGGCGGGCGCCTCGAAGTCGAACTCGTCCTGGGAAATCACGACCCGGTAGTTGACTTTACCCTTGGCTTTGCCTTTGCCTTTGCCCCTGTTTCCTTTGTTGAGCTGATCCAGCAGCAGCTGCAGATAGTCGTAGCGAACCGTCGTCGCGGTCGGCCCGATGCTTGGAGAGAGGACAGGCGTCAGGCTGGGCGGACCCGTGCGCCACAGGGATACCTCCTGGAGGCCGACGAGGTCGGGCTTTTGCTCGAGGATCTCCTTGGCCAGGCCCTTCGCCCTGGTCGGGAAGTCATTAGCGGTCACCTCACGCAGAATCTCCCCGTTGGCCTCGGTGAAGGCACCGATGCTCGGGGCGGAGATCGCCGGCGTCAGGTCGGCGCCCAGATAGAGATTGCGGGTCATCACGTTGACGACCTTCCCCTTGTCCCGGTGCTTTGGCTTTGCCCCTGCTATACCGGGAAGGAGTCCGAGCACCAGCACTGCGAGGAGCGTCTGCACAACGACCTTGCGAAGTGAAAGAGGCGGGCGACGAATCAACGCGATTCCTTTCTCCCTGCCCGCAGCTCTCACTATACGCGGCCGATTTGCAATCGCTCTATGATCTGCGATACTGCCACTTAGATTTCTTAAGCTGAACTTACGAAACCCCTGGAGGTACGCACGAAGTGGGAAAGACGATCGGGATCGACCTGGGCACGACCAACTCCTGTGTCGCCGTGATGGAGGGCGGCGAGCCGACGGTTCTTGAGAATGCAGAGGGAGGGCGGACGACGCCGTCGGTGGTCGCCTTCACCGAGGGCGGTGAGCGCCTGGTAGGCACGGTCGCCAAGCGCCAGGCGGTGATGAACCCCGAGAACACGATCTTCTCGATCAAGCGCTTCATGGGCCGCAAGGAGGCAGAGGTCAAAGAGGAGGAGGCGATCGTCCCCTACCAGGTCGTCGCCGGCCCCAACGGCGACGTCCGCGTCGACGCGCGCGGCAAGCAGTACAGCCCGCCGGAGATCAGCGCGATGATCCTGCAGAAGCTGAAGACCGACGCCGAGGCAAAGCTGGGCGAGACGGTCGACAGCGCGGTTATCACGGTCCCCGCCTACTTCAACGACGATCAGCGACAGGCGACCAAGGACGCCGGCAAAATCGCCGGCCTCGACGTCAAGCGGATCATCAACGAACCAACCGCGGCCTCGCTTGCCTACGGCCTCGACAAAGAGAAGGCCGACCACACGATCCTCGTCTTCGACCTCGGCGGCGGCACCTTCGACGTCTCGGTGCTGGAGATCGGCGACGGCGTCTTCGAAGTGAAGGCGACCGCCGGCGACAACCACCTCGGCGGCGACAACTGGGACAAAGCGATCGTCGACTGGTTGGTCGCCGAGTTCAAACGCGACCAGGGCGTCGACCTGGCGGCCGACAAGAACTCGCTGCAGCGTCTCTACGAAGCGGCTGAGAAGGCGAAGATCGAGCTCTCCTCCACCCAGGAGACGCAGATCAACCTGCCCTTCATCACCGCCGTCGAGGGACAGCCCAAGCACCTCGACATGAAGCTCACCCGCTCGAAGCTGAACGAGCTGACCGCCGACCTGCTGGAGCGGATCGTCGGTCCGGTGAAACGAGCCCTCGGCGACGCCGACGCCTCGATCGACCACGTGGTTCTGGTCGGCGGCATGACGCGGATGCCGGCTGTGCGCGAGCGGGTCGAGGAGCTGACCGGCAAGGAGCCCCACCAGGGCGTCAACCCCGACGAGGTGGTCGCCGTCGGCGCCGCGATCCAGGCCGGGGTGCTGGCCGGCGACGTCAAGGACGTGCTGCTGCTCGACGTCACTCCGCTGACACTGGGGATCGAGACCAAAGGTGGCGTGATGACGAAGCTGATCGAGCGCAACACGACGATCCCAACCAAGAAGTCGGAGATCTTCTCGACCGCCGACGACAACCAGCCCTCGGTCGAGATCCATGTCCTGCAGGGCGAGCGGGAGATGGCGAGCGGCAACAAGAGCCTGGGCAAGTTCCAGCTGACCGGCATCCCGCCGGCGCCGCGCGGCCTGCCGCAGATCGAGGTCACCTTCGACATCGACGCCAACGGCATCCTCCACGTCACCGCCAAAGACCTGGGAACCGAAAAAGAACAGAAAATCGAGATCAAATCCGGCTCCGGCCTCTCCGAGGAGGAGATCCAGAGCATGGTCTCCGACGCCGAGGCCCACGCCGAGGAGGACCGCAAGCAGCGCGAGCTGGCCGAAGCCCGCAACCTCGCCGAGAACGCCGCCTACCAGTCCGAGAAACAGCTCGAAGAGCTGGGCGACAAAGTCGATGAGTCCTCGAAGGAGGAAATCGAGGCGGCGATCAAGGAGGTGCGCGAGTCGCTGACCTCGGAGAGCCCTGAGGAGATCACGGCGAAGACCGAGGCGCTGACCGCCGCCTTCCAGAAAGTCTCCGAGCAGATCTACGCCGCGGCGCAGCAGGAGGCCGCGTCGAGCGACGGAGCCTCTGCCGAGGGTGAGTCCTCCGAGGAGGAGGAGGTCGTCGACGCCGAAGTCGTAGATGAGGGCGACGATCAGTGAGAGCGCCTCAAGACGACCTCGGGACAAACCCCTCAGCCGCGGGTCCTGGCGCGACCGATGGGGGGGAGCCTGCGGGCGAAGTCTCGTCCTCGGCCCCCCCATCGTCCGCGCCACCCGCGGAAGATGCGGTTGAGCACGATCTGGAAGCCCTGCTCAAGGAGCGCGACGACTACCTCGACCTGGCGAAGCGGACCAAAGCCGACTTCGAGAACTACCGGAAGCGAATCGCCGCGGATCTACAAGCCTCTGTCGCGCGCGGGCGGGGTGAGCTGGCGCGGGACGTGATCCCCGTGCTCGATGACCTGGAGCGGGCGCTGGAGGCGGCCGGATTGGATCCCGAGGGGGATTCCGACGACGGGTTGGCTCATGGGGTTCTGCTGGTCTTCCGCTCGCTGCGAGAGGCGCTGCAGCGGAATGGGATCGAGGCAGTCGATCCCAAGGGGGAGAAGTTCGATCCGCAATCGCATGAAGCTCTCTCCACCCAGCCCGTAGAGGGGCTCGACTCAGGCGTCGTCGTTGAGACGCTGCAGAAGGGCTACCGCCTCGACGAACAGCTGATCCGGCCCGCTCGCGTGGTGGTGGCGGAGTAAGGGGCGCCTTGGCTGAGGATCTCTACAAGGTGCTGGGTGTCTCGAAGAAGGCCTCGGACGACGAGATCAAGAAGGCCTACCGCAAACTGGCGCGCAAATACCACCCCGACCGCAATCCCGACGACGCCGCGGCCGAGGAGAAGTTCAAGGAAATTCAGGGCGCCTACGACACGCTGTCGGACCCCGAGAAGCGCAAGGAGTACGACTCCGGCGGAGCGTTCGCGGGATTCGGAGGCGGCGGTCCGTTCGGGCCCGGTGGGCCAGGCGGTGGCGGGGGCTTCGGCGGCGCAGACTTCGGCGACGTCCTCTCCAACCTCTTCGGCCGCGGAGGCGGCGGTCGCGCGCAGCGCCAGCAGCAGCGCGGTCGCGACCTCGAAACCGAAGTCCGCCTCAGCTTCGACCAGGCGGTGAACGGCACCCAGCTGAGCGTCACGGTGCCAAAGGCCGAGCGCTGCCCGACCTGCCACGGCAGCGGCGCCAAGCCGGGGACCCGCCCGACGACCTGCCCTCGCTGCGGCGGGCGCGGGATCGACGCCCAGAGCCAGGGGTTCTTTTCGATCAGCCAACCCTGCCCGCAGTGCGGTGGGGCAGGCGAGATCATCGAGGACCCCTGCGCCACCTGCGGTGGCTCCGGCCTCACCCAGCAGAACAAGCGTTACAAGATCAACGTTCCCGCCGGGGTGAAGGACGGATCGCGCATCCGCCTCGCCGGCAAGGGCGAGGCGGGGCCGCGCGGGGGGCCTCCCGGGGACCTCTTCGTGACCACCCGCGTCACCCCCTCCCCCGTCTTCAAACGGCTCGACGGCGGCAACCTCGAGGTGACGGTTCCGATCACGATCGCAGAGGCGCTGCGTGGCGCCACGATCGAGGTGCCGACCCTGGAGGAAACGAAGAAGATCAAGATCCCGGCCGGGACCAGGCACGGCACGGTCCAGCGGCTGCGCGGCGAGGGCGCACCGAAGCCCAACGGCAGGGGGCGCGGCGACGTCCGCTACCGGCTTGAGATCGACATCCCACAGAAGCTGACCGACGAGCAGAAGGAGGCAGCCGAGAAGCTGGCCGAGACGCTCAACGGATCGAACCCGCGCGAGAAGCTGATGCGGGAGGCGCAGTGAGCGCGCGCGGGCCGCGGCGGATCAGCCGCCACACCATCGAAGCGACGTTCGACGACGAGCGCGGCGTCTTCATGATCTCGGTCGCCGCCGAGCTGGCCCACATGCACCCTCAGACCTTGCGCATGTACGAGGCGCGCGGGCTGATCGAGCCGAAGCGCTCGCCGAAGAACACGCGCCTGTACTCCCAGCGTGACGTCGAGCGACTGCGCCGCATCCAGCGGATGACCTCCGAGGAGGGGCTGAACCTGGCCGGCGTGGAGGCGGTGCTGGAGATGGAGAAGCGAGTCGAGGAGATGCGGGGCGAGCTGGAGCGGATGCGCCGCCGCGCCGAAGAGCTGCAACGCCAGATGAGAGATAGGAGCGGCTGATGCAACCTGACAGGTTCACGGTCAAGTCCCAGGAGGCGGTCGCCGCGGGGCAGCAGCTCGCCTCGGCCCGCCACAACCCGGAGATCACGCCGGCGCACCTGCTGGTTTCCCTGCTCGTCCAGGAGGACGGGCTTGTCGCACCGATCCTGCAAAAGCTCGGCGAGGAGCCGGCGGCGGTCGGCGCCAAAGCCCACGAGGTGATCGAAGCGCTGCCGACCCTGGGCGACGCGAGCCAGGAGCCGCGAATGTCGACAGCGCTGGCGCAGACGCTGCGTCAAGCCGAGAAGGAGATGGCGAAGCTCGGCGACGAGTACATCTCCACCGAGCACATCCTGCTGGCGCTGACTGAAAAGGAGTCGGGGATTGCGGACATCCTCCCCGACCGCGCCTCGCTGGAGGGAGCCATCGCCGAGGTGCGCGGCCCACACAAGGTCACCTCCCCCAACCCCGAGGACAGCGTCCAGGCGCTGGAGAAATTCGGCCGCGACCTGACCGCGGAGGCGGAGAGCGGCAAGCTCGACCCGGTGATCGGCCGCGACGAGGAGATCCGCCGCGTGATCCAGGTCCTCTCCCGCCGCACCAAGAACAACCCGGTGCTGATCGGCGACCCCGGCGTCGGCAAGACGGCGATCGTCGAGGGGCTGGCGCAGCGGATCGTCGACGGCGACGTGCCGGAAAGCCTGCGCGACCGGCGCGTGATCGCGCTCGACATCGGCTCGCTGCTCGCGGGCTCCAAATACCGGGGTGAGTTCGAGGAGCGCCTGAAAGCGGTGCTCTCCGAGGTCCAGGAGGCGCAGGGGCAGATCGTCCTCTTCCTCGACGAGCTGCACACGATCGTCGGCGCCGGCGCCGCCGAGGGCGCGGTCGATGCCGCCAACCTGCTGAAGCCGATGCTCGCCCGCGGCGAGCTGCGTGCGGTCGGCGCCACCACGCTCGACGAGTACCGCAAGCACATCGAGAAGGACGCGGCGCTGGAGCGGCGTTTCCAGCCGGTCCTCGTCGGCGAGCCCGACATAGCCGACACGATCGCGATCTTGCGCGGGCTGAAGGAGCGCTACGAGGTCCACCACGGCGTGCGCATCGCCGACTCGGCGATCGTCGCCGCGGCCGCCCTCTCGGAGCGCTACATCGCCGACCGCTTCCTGCCCGACAAGGCGATCGACCTGATCGACGAGGCCGCCTCGCGGCTGAAGATCGAGATCGACTCGATGCCGACCGAGATCGACGAAGTGCAGCGGCGCATCCAACAGCTTGAGATCGAGCGCGAGGCGCTGAAGAAGGAGAGCGACGAGGCCTCGAAGGCGCGGCTGGGGGCGCTCGACGCCGAGCTGGCCGAGCTGCGCGAGAGCTCCGGCGAGATGAAGGCGCGTTGGCAGAACGAGAAGGAGGCGATCGAAGCGATCAAGGCCGCCAAGGCCAAGCTCGAGGAGGCCGGGAGGGAAGCCGAGCGGGCCGAGCGTGACGCTGACCTCGAGCGGGCGGCAAAGCTCCGCTATGGCGAGATTCCCGAGCTGGAGAAGACCGTCGTCGAGCAGGAGGCCCGCCTGGCCGAGCTGCATGCCGAGGGCGGCACGATGCTGACTGAGGAGGTGACCGAGGAGGACGTCGCCCAGGTCGTCGCGAAATGGACCGGCATCCCGGTCAGCCGCCTGATGGAGGGCGAGGTCGAGAAGCTGATCCACATGGAGGAACGCCTGCACGAGCGGGTTATCGGCCAGGACGAAGCCATGGCCGCCGTCTCCAACGCGCTGCGCCGCTCGCGGGCGGGGCTGTCGGACCCGCACCGGCCAATCGGCTCCTTCCTCTTCCTCGGCCCGACCGGGGTCGGCAAGACCGAGCTGGCCAAGGCGCTGGCCGAGTTCATGTTCGACTCCGAGCAGGCGATCGTCCGCCTCGACATGTCCGAGTACATGGAAAAGCACACGGTGGCGCGACTGATCGGCGCCCCGCCCGGCTACGTCGGCTACGAGGAGGGCGGCCAGCTGACCGAGGCGGTGCGGCGGCGACCCTACGCGGTGGTGCTGCTCGACGAGATCGAGAAGGCCCATCCCGACGTCTTCAACACCCTGCTTCAGATCATGGACGACGGGCGGCTCACCGACGGCCAGGGGCGCACCGTCAGCTTCACCAACACGGTGCTGATCATGACCTCGAACGTGGGCTCAGACCGGATCGTCGCCGAGTCGGTCGACGAGAAAATCCGTGAGCAGATCGAGGAGGTGCTCGCGACGACCTTCAAGCCCGAGTTCCTCAACCGGATCGACGACACGGTGATCTTCCACCGCCTCTCCAAGGACGACATCGGCCGCATCGTCGAGCTGCAGGTGGACCAGCTCATCGGCCGCGTTCGCGAGCGGGGAATCGAGGTCGAGTTGAGCGAAGACGCGCGCACTCTGCTCGGCAACCTCGGCTACGACCCCACCTACGGCGCCCGCCCGCTGAAGCGCGTGATCCAAAAGCAGCTGGTCGACAAGCTGGCCCTGAAGATGCTCGAGGGCGAGTTCGCCGAGGGCGACGTCGTCCGGGTGGATGCTGTCGACGGCGAGCTCACTTTCGAGAAGGCCTCCGAGCGGGCCTCCGCACCGGCATAGACGCCTCGGCCGGACGACGCCGCATCAACAGATGGCCAATGCGGTTATCGGAATGCCTCAAACTGTGGCGGAGCCCGACGAGCCAGAGGGTTGAGATTCGCAACCCAAACGGGCGGAATTCAAGTAAACAAGCAGAGTTCCGACATAGTCTTCAGCGAATTCGAGCGATTCCGATGCGACGCAGACACGATTCCGACTCAATGACAGGACAGGCTCCGCTGCGCTCTGCACTCACCAACGCTGCCTGGGCGATCGAGGACAGGGTCGTCTGGGGGGGAGCGGACATCCTGCGCGGGGTTGTCGACGTCATCAAGTGGCCGTTCGAGCGGATCGCGTGGGCCGCCGAGCGCTGGCTGATCTGGCCGGTCGCGGAGAGGGCCGCGGAGTGGAGCCCGGCGGCTCGGACCGGCGCCGCCTTGCTGGCCGTCGCGGCGGTGATCGGCGCCGGCGCCGCGGGCGTGATCTGGGCTTCGGGGGGGCAGGACGACGAAGCGCCGGTCAGCACCCAAGCCGGTGGGCTGATGGGGCTGCTCTCGACCCAGCCGACACCCGAACCGACGTCGGGGGGAGCGAAGCCCGCTCTGCAGGGGGCGGCTCCCATCTTCAAGCCCGAGGCCGATGGCGGCGTGGTGGCTGGAGGCGTCGGCAACGCCACGGCCACGAATTCGAAATCGACCGCGGCGGCCACACCCGCCACGGCGACAACCACCACCCGGGCGGCGGCTGCCACCACCGCCCCCGGCGGGCCGGCTGCGCTCGCCGTGGCGAAGCGCTTCGCCAACGCTTTCGTCCTCTATGAGATCGGAGAAGGAGACAAGCGGGTGCGCTCCGTCTTCCATGAGACAGCGACGCCGGAGCTTGCCCGCTCGCTGCTGCGCCGGCCGCCCCGCCTTCCGGAGAACATCAAGGTGCCGAAGGCCAAAGTCCTCAATGTGGTGCCGGGGCCGCGCCTCGGCGGAACCTTCACGGTCAGCGCCTCGCTGCTGCGTGTCGGCGTGACAAGCGAGTTGCGAATCGACCTTCAAAAAACCAAACAGGGCACCAG
Source organism: Solirubrobacterales bacterium (assembly GCA_036381235.1). GTDB lineage: Bacteria > Actinomycetota > Thermoleophilia > Solirubrobacterales > 70-9 > DASVDE01. The sequence continues at coordinate 14,933 of DASVDE010000032.1, forward strand.
GGTCACTAGCGTTCTCGGATGATGAGGCGCCTACGCGACATGCTCGCCCTGGCCGTGGCCGGCCTCGCGCTCGCTGCGACGAGCGCGGCGGCAGCCGAGCCGGTGCCCTCCGCGTCGCAGCCTCAGGGAGAGCTGGCGCCCGCCGAGACGCCTCCCATCCTGAAACAGGGAGAGACTCTAACCGCGCCCCCCGCCGATCCCCAGCCCAGTGGCGGCACCTCGCCTTTCAAGGAGAAAGAGGATCCCCCGCCCGCCTCGGCGCCCGACGCCAGTGCCTCCCCGACGGCTTCATCTTCGACGCCCACCTTTGCGATCCCTGAGATCCCCACCTCCAGCTGCGCCGTCTCCGGGGTTCCGCCGATCCTGATCCCGATCTACCAGGCGGCCTCCGACACCTACAGCCTCGGCCCGCAGGGGCCAAGCGTGCTCGCTGCGATCAACGGCATCGAGAGCGCCTTCGGCACCAACATGGGGCCGTCGTCGGCCGGGGCGATCGGCTGGATGCAGTTCCTGCCCTCGACCTGGGACGGTTACGGAGTCGACGCCAACGGCGACGGCGTCAAGGACCCCTATAACCCCGAGGACGCGATCTTCGCCGCCGCGAGCTACCTCAGCGCGGCCGGCATGCCGGCCGACACCTACGGCGCGATCTTCGCCTACAACCACGCCGACTGGTACGTCGCCGACGTACTCGCCAACGCCGCCTGCTACGGCTCTCTCGGCGGCGGAGTCAGTGGCGCCTTCGCGCTCACGCCGCAGTTGCAGGTGCTGAGCTGCGACCCGACCCCGGCCTGGCGCGAGAAGGTGCCCGCCGAGTACATGACCGCCTTCGAGGACGCCGCCACCCGCTACGACCTGGGCCCCCGCGGGGTCTGGATGCTGGCGGCGATCGCCCGACTGGAGTCGAACTTCGGCGAGGGCATGAGCAAAGAGCAGCTGGACCGCTACGGGCCGCTCGGGCTCGACGGAACCGAGTGGCGCCACTACTCGGTCGACGGCGACGAGGACGGGAACATCCGTCACGCCGGCGCCGCCGACTCCGCTGCCACGCTGGCCCGGGAGATCTGGTCGGAGGGCAGCATCCGCGCCGGGGTCTTCGCCCACAACCAGGCCGACTGGTACGTGGAGGCGGCGCTGGCCGAGGCCGATCGGCTCGCGGGAAGCTGCGAGGTGGAGTCGATCGACTGGTCGATGGCCCTCCCCAATGCTGTCGCGGCGCCGATCAACTGGGACAACCTCATCCTCTCCAACGACCTCGAGCTGCGCGACCTGACCACCGGCGCGATCGATCCGCGAATCGTCGGACTGATCGGGGCGATGACCCAGGACCACCAGATCACTCTCTCTTCGCTGCGCTCCGACCACTCCCAGTACACGGTCGACGGCAACGTCTCCAACCACTACTTCGGTCGGGCAATGGACATCGCCGCCGTCGACGGGGTGTCCTGCACCGACACCGCGGCTGACGCTCCCTGCGCCACCCTCGGCCGCAGCCTCGCCTACCTGCCGGCGCCGGCACACCCGACCGAGCTGATCTACTGCTTCGACCTCGACGGCCCCGGACCGGCCTTCGCGCGCGCGGATCACTGCGACCACGTGCACGCGGGCTACGACGGTTAAGGGGACCCGAGTCTCCGGGTCCTTGCTCGAAGCGCTCGTACTCGCGTAACGTAGGGCGAACCCCCCCCGCGAGAGGAGATTTCCATGCCCACCTATGTGATGCTCACGAATCTCACCGCCGACGGCGTCCGCACCCTGAAGAACAATCCGGGACGGGTGGCCGAGGTCAACAAGGAGGTCGAGCAGATCGGCGCCAAGGTCGTGGCGCAATACGCGACGCTCGGTCAGTACGACTTCGTGACGATCGTCGAGGCGCCCGACGAGCAGACGATGGCCAAGGTCTCGGTTGAGCTCGGCTCGCGCGGCACCATGACAAGTCAGACTCTGACCGCGATGCCCGCAGACGACCTTGCCGGCTCGCTCTAGGGCACGCGCTTGAAGGTCCTGGTCGTCGGCGGGGGTGGGCGCGAGCACGCGATCGTGCGTGCGCTCGGTCGCTCCACGCACTCGCCCCAGCTGCTCTGCGCTCCCGGCAACGCGGGGATCGCCGCCCACGCCGAGTGCCTCGCGGGGGTGGGCGCCGAAGACGTGGAGGCAATCGTCGGCGCCGCGGGGGAGCGGGGGGTCGACCTTGTCGTGATAGGCCCCGAGGCGGCGCTCGTGGCCGGCGCGGTCGACGCGCTGGAGGAGGCGGGAATACCGGCCTTCGGGCCGAGCGCCGCCGCCGCGGAGCTGGAGGGGTCGAAGGCATTCGCCAAGGAGCTGATGAAGGAGGCCGACGTGCCGACCGCCTCTCACCGGCTGCTGCGCAGCCGCGAGGAGGCTGACGAGCACCTCGCCCGTGTCACCTATCCGGCGGTGCTGAAGGCCGACGGCTTGGCGGCGGGCAAGGGAGTGATCGTCTGCGCATCGGAGGCGGAAGCCCGGGAAGCCGCCGACGTCTTCTTCACCGAGCGCCGCTTCGGCGAGACGCCGGTTGTCCTGGAGGAGTTCCTCGAGGGGGAGGAGCTGTCGCTGCTGGCACTGTGCGACGGGGAGAACGTGGTGCCGCTGGCACCCGCCCAGGACTACAAGCGGATCTTCGACGGCGACGAGGGGCCCAACACCGGCGGCATGGGAAGTTACTCCCCCGTGGCCGGGTTCGGGCCGGCTGAGGTGGAGGAGATCGTCGACGCCGTTCACAGGCCGATCGTCGCGGCGATGGCTCGGCGCGGCCGGCCCTTCCACGGGGTGCTCTACGCCGGGCTGATGATCGGCGCCGAGGGGCCGAAGGTGTTGGAGTTCAACGCCCGCTTCGGCGATCCCGAGACGCAGGCGGTGCTGCCGCGGCTGCGCTCGGATTTGCTCGATCTATGCCTCGCATCCCGCGAGCCGGGTGGGCTGGCCGGGATGACCGCCGACTTCTCCGAGGATTGGGCGGTGACCCTCGTCCTCGCCTCGGCCGGCTACCCCGCCTCTTCTTCGAAGGGCGACGTCATCCGCGGCCTCGCCGATGCAGCCGAGCTGGCCGAGGTGACCCATGCCGGCACCGCGGAGCGCGACGGGAAGATCGTCACGGCGGGGGGCCGGGTGCTCAACGTGACCGCAGTGGGGGCTTCGCCGGCCGAGGCGCGCGATCGCGCATACGATGCGGCCCGGCGCATCTCCTTCGATGGAATGCAGATGCGAACCGACATCGCCGCGCGCGCCGCCGCGCGTGTACCCGGATGAGACCTGGAGAGGAGCAGATGAGCGAGATCTCAGAGGAACCGCAGCCAACCGGCGAGACCGCGATGCCGGCAGTCGAGGAGGCCTTCGAGGAGATCAACGTCGACGAGCCCCTGGTCGGGATCATCATGGGCTCCAAGAACGACAAGCCGAAGATGCAGCCGGCCGGCGCTGCCCTGCACGACGCCGGAATCCGTTACGAGGTGCGGGTGATGAGCGCCCACCGCGACCCCGAGATGGTCCGCGAGTACTGCACCAACGCGCGGCTGCGCGGGTTGAAGGTGATCATCGCCGGGGCCGGGATGTCCGCGGCGCTGCCGGGAGTCGCCGCCGCCCACACCGACCTGCCGGTGATCGGCGTGCCGATCCTCGGCAAGAGCCTCGGCGGCCTCGACGCGCTGCTCTCCGCGGTGCAGATGCCGCCCGGGATCCCGGTTGCCTGCGTCGCTATCGACGGCGCGAAGAACGCCGGGATCCTGGCCGCGAGAATCATCAACGCGTGATCTCTCGGTACACACGTCCGGAGATCGGTGAGGTTTGGTCGGCTCAGCGGAAGCTGGAGTGCTGGCTCGAGGTGGAGCTGACCGCCACCGAGGCCTGGGCGGAAGAGGGGGCCGTTCCGAAGGAAGCCGCTGAAGCCGCGCGAGCGAAGGCCGCCTTCACCGTCGAAGCCGTCGAGGAGCGCGAGAAGGTCACCGACCACGATGTCGCCGCCTTCGTCGACGTCGTCGCCGCCTCGGTCGGAGAGCACGGGCGCTGGGTCCACTACGGCCTCACCTCCTCTGACGTGCTCGACACGGCGCTGGCCCTGCAACTGCGGGGGGCGGGCAAGGTCGTGCTCGCCGGCGCGCGCGCCTACCGCGATGCGCTGATCGAGCGTGCGCTGGAGCACCGCACAACGCTCTGCGTCGGGCGCACCCATGGTGTCCACGCCGAGCCCACCACCTTCGGGCTGCGCCTCGCCGGCTTCGCCTTCGAGGCGGACCGCAACCTGTCCCGCCTGACCGACGCCTTCGACCAGCTCGCCTACGGCAAGCTCTCGGGCGCGGTCGGCACCTACGCCTCGATCCCTCCAGCGGTCGAGGCGCGGGTGATGGAGCGGCTTGGGTTGAAGCGTGAGGACGTCGCGACCCAGGTCGTCCCGCGTGATCGCCACGCGGTCCTCACCTCGGCGATCGCGATCGCCGGCGCCGGGCTGGAGCGCTTCGCCACCGAGGTCCGCAACCTCCAGCGCACCGAGGTGCGCGAGGTCGAGGAGCCGTTCGGTGTCGGTCAGAAGGGCTCCTCCGCGATGCCCCACAAGCGCAACCCGATCCGCACCGAACGGATCACCGGCCTGGCCCGCGTGCTGCGCGGCTACGCCCAGACGGGCCTGGAGAACATCGCCCTCTGGCACGAGCGCGACATCTCCCACTCCGGCGCCGAGCGGGTGATCATCCCCGACGCGACGATCGCCCTCGACTACATGCAGGACCTGGCGGCGAAGGTGGCAAGCGGGATGGCAATCCGCTCCGACCGGATGAGGGAGAACCTCGATCTGACCCACGGCGCCCTCTTCAGCCAGCGCGCCCTCACCGCCCTGGTCGAGTCGGGGATGACCCGCGACGACGCCTACCGGGTCGTCCAGGAGAACGCCCAGCGCGCCTGGGACACAGGCACCCATTTCCGCGAGCTGCTCGCCGAGGCCGCCCCGGAGCTCGACCTCGACGCGGTCTTCGACTACGACGCCTACCTCACCCATGTCCCTGAGGTCTTCGAGCGGCTCGAGTCCCTGCGCTGACAAACAGCTAGGGTGCGCGCCGATGATCCTCTACACGTGCGGTCAGAAGAAACGGGGCCCGGCTTTTGCCCATCCCTGCGCCAAGGCGGGGAAAGCCCTCGACGACGCGGGGTATGAGTACGAGATCCGCACCGTCGGTGGCTACCGGCTTATGCCCTGGACCTGGGGCAGCCGCGACGACGAGCGGGCCGAGGTACGAAAGCTGAGCGGCGCCAACGAGGTGCCGATCCTAGTGCTGGACGACGGCGAGGTGATCTCCGGGTCCGGCACGATCGCCCGCTGGGCGAACGAGCACCCCGTGGCAAAGAGCCAATCCCGGTAGGGGTGGCTCTACGCAGCGATTAGCTGCCGGGTGGGTCGGCGGGCGGTGACGACGACCGGCGTGCCGCGGCGCGGCGAGAGCGTGATGTTGCGGCGGCCGATCTTCTCCGGCGCAGGGTCGGCCTTGCGCAACTCGCAGCGGGTCAGCACCTCGCGCAGGACGATCCGCATTTCGAACTCGGCGAAGGCGGCACCGAGGCAGCGACGGACGCCGCCGCCGAAGGGCACCCAGGCGTAGGTCTCGGGAGAGTCTTCGAGGAAGCGCTCGGGGCGGAAGGCAAATGGCTCCGGGTAGACGTCGGCGCGGGTGTGGGCGAGCCAGATCGCCGGAGTGACGTCGGTGCCCGCCGGCAACTCGAGGCCGTCGGCGACGAGGTCCACGTTGAGGCGGCGGCCGGCGAGCGGCACCACCGGACGCAGGCGCAGCGACTCTGAGATCGTCGCCCGCAGGTAATCGTCCTCGCCCGCCTCCAGTGAGTCCCTCAGCCGGCCCAGCTCGCGTGGGTGACGGAGCAGCAGGTCGAAGGTCCAGGCCAGCGCCGTCGCGGTCGTCTCGTGACCGGCAAGCAGCAGGGTCATCAGCTGGTCGCGCAGGTCGGTGTCGCTCATACTCCCGCCGTCCTCGAAGCGCGCCTGCATCAGCACCGAGAGGATGTCGTCGCGCTCCTCGAGGCCACCCTCGGTGCGCCGCTCGGCGATCTCGGCGTAGAGCAGATCGTCGACCTCTCTCAGCCGGTCCTCGAATTTGGCCCAAGGTCTTCCCCCGAAACGGCGCGTCGCCAGGCCGATCAGTTGCGTGAGAGGCGAGGAAGTCTCCTCCAACACATTGGTGAGCAGAGGGCGCAGCCGCTCGAGCCTCGGTCCCTCGGCGACGCCGAAGACCACGCGCAGGATCACCTCCAGGGTGATCGCCTGCATGCGCGGGTGGATCGCGAACTCCTCGTCCAGCCGCCAGGAATCGATCTCGGCGTCGACGATCTCCTCCATGATCGGCCCGTAGGAGCGCATCCGCTCGCCGTGGAAGGCGGGCAGCATCAGCTTGCGGTGGGCGAGGTGGTCGGTGCCCTCCAATAGCAGCAGCGAGCGGGCGCCGAGGATCGGCTTGAGGATGACGTCGCGCCCCGGCGGCAGCCCGTGCTCGCGCTCCGTGTACAGGGCCTTGATCGCGGCCGGGTCGGAGATCATCACCATCGGCCGCTCGAAGCCGAGGAATCTGACGCTGAACGAGTCGCCGTAGCGCTCCCGACATTCCTGCATGAAGGGCAATGGCCTGAACGCCCAGCGCAGGGTCTGCACGAGAGGAGGGCTCTTTGGCTCCGGAGGCAGCACGCCGAACAGGATCGCAGAGACCGAGCGCGCCGATGCTCCGCTTGCGCGGTAGTTAGCATCGGCTTAATGCCCACCGTCGCCGACTTGAAGCTCCACTCCTCGGGGAAGGTCCGCGAGATCTATGAGTGGGAGGACGACCTGCTGATGGTCGCCTCGGACCGGATCTCGATCTACGACGTGGTGATGCCTACCGCAATCCCCGACAAGGGGAAGGTGCTGACCCAGATGTCGGTGTTCTGGTTCGAGACGACGGGGGACATCGTCCCCAACCACCTGCTCTCCGAGGACGTGCCCGAGGAGGTCGAAGGCCGGGCGCTGCGCGTGCGCAAGCTGGAGATGTATCCGGTCGAGTGCGTGGTGCGCGGCTACCTCTCCGGCTCGGGCTGGAAGGAGTACAAGCAGAACCGCTCGGTCTGCGGGATCGAGCTTCCCGAGGGGCTGCTGGAGTCCGACAGGCTGCCGGTTCCGATCTTCACCCCGGCGACCAAGGCGGAGCTGGGAGAGCACGACGAGAACATCGACTTCGAGCGAGCGGCGGAGATCGTCGGCGACAGGGCGCTGATGGAGGAGCTGCGGCGGGTGTCGATCGACCTCTACACCCACGCAGCCGAGCACGCCGCGGCGCGCGGGATCATCCTCGCCGACACCAAGTTCGAGTTCGGCCGCCACGCCGGCGCCGAGGTCGTGCTGGCCGACGAGGTGCTGACCCCCGACTCCTCGCGCTTCTGGCCGGCCGACCGCTACGAGCCGGGGCGCACCCAGCCCTCCTTCGACAAGCAGTACGTCCGCGATTGGGCCGACGAGGCCGGCTGGGACCACAGCCCGCCGGCGCCCGAGCTGCCTCCCGACATCGTCGAGCAGACCCGCGCCAAGTACGTCGAGGCCTACGAGCGGATCACGGAGCGTCGCTTCTGATGGCCAAGGCGCGGGTGCTGATCCGGCCGAAGGAGGGGATCCTCGACCCCCAGGGCAAGGCGGTCGAGCGGGCGCTGCCGGCTCTCGGCTTCGAGGGCGTCGAGCACGTGCGGGTCGGCCGCATGGTCGAGCTGGAGGCGGACGATCCCGAGCGGCTCTCCGAGCTCTGCGAGAAGCTGCTCGCGAACCCGCTGATCGAGGACTTCGAGATAGAGCAGCTGTGATCTGGGGGGTGCTCCAGTTCCCCGGCTCCTGCGATGAGCGGGATGCGCTGCACGCCTGCTCGCTGATCGGCGATGCGCGGCTCGTCTGGCACGAGGAGAGCGACCTCGGCGACGTCGACGCGGTGGTCGTTCCCGGCGGCTTCTCCTATGGCGACTACCTGCGGGCGGGCGCGATCGCACGCTTTTCCCCGGCGATGGAGGCGGTGGCCGAGTTTGCCGCCGCGGGCGGACCGGTGTTGGGGATCTGCAACGGCTTCCAGGTCCTCTGCGAGGCGGGCCTCCTCCCCGGCGCCCTACTGCTCAATGAGGACCTGCGCTTCCACTGCCGCCAGGTCGAGTTGATCCCCGAAAGCGGGGCGGATGGTCACTTTGCCACCGCAAACGTGGGTCAAACGACCACTCGAACCCTGTCGATCCCCGTCAAGCACGGCGAGGGTAGGTACTGGGCGCCGGACGAGGTGCTCGACGAGATCGAGGCGAAGGGACAGGTCGCCTACCGCTACGCGCCGGGACAGAACCCGAACGGGTCGGCACGCGACATCGCCGGGGTGCGAAACGAAGCCGGCAACGTGCTCGGCCTGATGCCCCACCCCGAGCACGCAGTCGATCCGCTGGCGGGATCGACGGACGGCCTCCGCGTCTTCGAGGCCGTCGCGGGAGCGCGGGTGTGACCGTGGAGGTCGCCAAGCATCGCGAGTTGGGACTGACCGATTCCGAGTTCGAGCTGATCCAGGACAAGCTGGGCCGTGAGCCCAACGACGTCGAGCTGGCGATGTTCAGCCTGCTCTGGTCCGAACACTGCGCCTACAAGCACTCGCGCAAGCTGCTGCGGCGGCTGCCGACCGAGGGCGAGCGGGTGGTGATGGGACCGGGTGAGAACGCCGGCGCGGTCGACATCGGCAACGGCTACGCGGTTGCCTTCAAGGTCGAGTCCCACAACCACCCCAGCGCGGTCGAGCCCTTTCAGGGGGCGGCGACGGGGGTCGGCGGCATTCTGCGTGACGTCTTCGCGCTGGGGGCGCGGCCGATCGCGATCCTCGACTCGCTGCGCTTCGGCGAGCTGGATTCGGTGCGCTCCCGCCACCTGCTCGACGGCGCGGTGCGCGGCATCGGCCACTACGGCAACTCGATCGGCGTCGCGACCGTCGGTGGCGAGATCTACTTCGAGGCTCCCTACGAGCACAACTGCCTGGTCAACGCGATGTGCGTGGGGCTGGCGAAGCAGGAGGAGATGGTGCGCGCGGCGGCGGCCGGCGTCGGCAACGCGGTCGTGTTGATGGGCGCCTCGACCGGGCGCGACGGGATCGGCGGCGCCTCGGTGCTGGCCTCGGCCGAGCTGGGCGAGGGGGACGACGCGAAGCGGCCGACGGTGCAGATCGGCGACCCTTTCGAGGAGTCGAAGCTGCTGGAGTGCTGCCTGGAGCTGCTGGAGAAGGGGCTGCTCGTCTCGCTGCAGGATCTCGGCGCGGCGGGCCTGACCTCCTCAGCAGGGGAGATGGCCTCTGCGGGCGGCGTGGGCATCGACCTCGACGTCGCGCGGGTGCCGCTGCGCGAGGCGGACATGGAGCCCTTCGAGATCATGGTTTCCGAGTCCCAGGAGCGGATGCTGGGGGTGGTTGAGCCGGAGCGGGTCGCCGAGGTGATCGCCGTCTGCGAGAAATGGCAGACGGGGGCGGCGGAGATCGGTGTCGTCACCGACAGCGGCCAGGTGCGCGTGCTGCGGGGTGAGGAGGTCGTCGGCGAGATGCCGGTCGAGGCCCTGGTCGACGGCTGTCCGCTCTATGACCTCAGCCCGGCCGCGCCCGACGGATGGATCTACGACAACCGGGTGACGCTCGACCGCTCCGCCACGGCCGAGGACACGCTGCTCGCCCTGCTCTCCTCACCCAGCGTCGCCTCCAAGCGCTGGGCCTTCGAGCAGTACGACTCGGTGGTCGGCTCCCGCACGGTGCGGCGCCCGGAGTCGGCCGACGCAGCCGTGTTGCAGATTCCCGAAGCGGGAAACGCCATCGCAGTCTCGATCGACGGCAACGGCCGTCGCGTTGCCTGCGACCCCTACGCGGGGACGGTCGAGGCCGTGCTCGAGTGTGCCCAGAATCTCGCCTGCGTCGGCGCCGAGCCGCTCGGCCTGACCAACTGCCTCAACTTCGGCAACCCCGAAAAGCCCGCGCCTGCCTGGCAGCTCGACCGCGCCGTCAGCGGCCTCGCCGATACCTGCGAGGCGCTCGGCGTCCCGGTCGTCGGCGGCAACGTCTCCCTCTACAACGAGGGGCCCGACGGTCCGATCTACCCGACGCCGGTGGTCGGCATGGTCGGCGAGCTGCCCGACCCGGCGCAGGTCGCGGGCAGCGCCTTCGCCGGAGAGGGGGACACGATCGCCCTGATCGGCCCCTTCGCTCCCTCGCTCGCCGGCTCGGAGCTGGCCAAGCAGCGGGGGGAGCTGGATGCCGGGCTCCACCGGGCCGACATTGCCGCGGTCGGCGTCGCCTGCGCGGCGATCCGCGATGGAGTCCGCGCCGGCAAGCTCTCCTCCGCCCACGACGTCAGCGACGGCGGCCTCGCCACCGCCCTGGCGGAGTGCGCGATCGGTGGGGGAATCGGCTGCCAGGTCGACCTCCAGCACCTGCGCGAGCGCGGCTGCTCACCGGAAGAGGCCCTGTTTGGCGAAGGCGTGGGTGGCTTCGTGGCGAGCGGGGAACTCCGGCAGCTGGAGAGCCTCGCCGAAGAAGGCGTCGAGGTCATCCTCCTCGGCAAGGTAGGTGGAGATCTGGTCGAGATCGCCGCCGGCGACCACAGTCTCACCGTTTCGGTGGCCGACGCGGAGCGGGCCTGGCGCTCGCTTGGCGAGCGGCTCGACCCATAGCCACCGCTACGGGGGTCATCGGACCTCGAACCCCTTTAGCCCCTCCACCCTCTCCTCGCTGACTTCGACCCGTTCGACCGCGGCTCCACGCGGGCCCTCGCGGCAGAAGGCGATCAGCGCCTCGACCGCGTCGGGATCTCCCTCGAAGACCGCCTCGACCGTGCCGTCGGGCCGATTGCGAACCCAGCCGGCGACTCCCCGTTCAGCGGCTCGGCGGCGCGTGGTGTCGCGAAAGAAGACGCCTTGAACACGCCCATGGATGATCGCCCGCCTGCGGATCGGCTCACCGTAGCGGGTGTCAGGACGAGCGTGACGGCGCCTGAGGCGAGGGCAGCGATGACGGAGAAGAGATAGGCGCTGTCGGCGACGTCGAGCGCCTGGGCGAGGGTCGCCGGGTCGCCGACGATCGCGACCAGGATCGCCGTGCCGAACACTGCACCGACCTGGCGGAAGGCGGCGTTGACCGCGCTCGCGGTGGCGAAGCGGTCATCGGGGATGTCCCGAACGGCGGCGGAGCCGAGGGTCGGGAAGACGAGGCCGATTCCGATTCCGGTGAGGATCGCGCCGGGCAGCCAGAGACCCAGCCAGTCGGGCTCCGCGCCGGCGGAGCGCAGGATCATCACCCCGGCGGCGAAGCACAGCGCACCGGGCAGGACCACCGCCCGATGGCCGAAGCGGTCGGCGAGCCGGCCGGCGGGGCCGGAGACGACCGTCGACATCGCCGGACCGGGCAGGGTCGCGGCACCGGCCTGGAGCACCGTGTAGCCCCAGATCGAGGTGAGGAAGACGACGTTGCCGAGGATCAACGAGAAGAAGGCGGCGGCGAAGAGCAGGGTGCCGAGGTTGCCGATGCGGAAGGATCGGTGGGCGAACAGCTCGGGTGAGACGATCGGCCGCGGATGGCTGCGGCTGCGGACGACCATCGCGGCGAGCAGCGCCGCGCCCGCGGCAAAGCAGGCAAGCGTGGCGGCGGCGGTCCACCCCCAGTCGTTGCCCTCGACGATCCCCAGCGTGATCAGCGCCAGGGAGAGGGCGAGCATCAGGGCGCCCGGCAGGTCGGGCAGGCGGCTGTCGGCAACAACGGGGTCGGGCAGGCGGCGGCGCCCGGCAAGCAGGATCGCAACGCCGAGCGGCAGGTTGACGAGGAAGACGAGGCGCCAATCGGAGAGCTCGACCAGCGCTCCACCGAGGGTGGGGCCGGTTGCCGCCGCCGCGGCGGCGGCGGCGCCCCAGAGGCCGACGCCGGTCGAGCGCTTCTCGATCGGGAAGCTGTCGAGGACGATGGCCAGCGAGGTGGGGGCGATCAGCGCCGCGCCGACTCCCTGCAGGACGCGAAACGCGATCAGCAGGGGAAGGTTGGGCGCAACCGCGCAGAGCAGGCTGGCGGCGGTGAAGCCGGCGACGCCGAGCAGGAAGATCCGCTTGTGGCCGAAGCGATCGGCGAGGCCGCCGGCCGGGACGAGCAGGGCCGCGATGACGACGAAGTAGCCGTCGAGCACCCAGGAGAGGGCGTCCCGCCCAGAGCCCGCAAAGGAGCGAGAGATGTCGGGGAAGGCGATGTTGACGATCGTCGTGTCGAGGAAGGCGACGAAGGCGCCCGCGCAGGCAATCGCCACTGCGCTTCTATGACCACGGTCATACATCGGAGCGGACTATAGACTATGTCCATGGGCATAGCGCGAATCGCGGATGGGCAGCCGGTGGAGCGCAAGCGGCGCGATGGCCGCGCGCTGCTGCTCAACGGCGCCCGGCGGCTGCTGGCGGAGAAGGGCTACGCGGGGATGGAGCTGCGCGACGTGGCCGAGCGCGGCGAAGCGCCGCGCGGCTCGATCTACCACCACTTCCCGGGCGGCAAGGTCCAGCTTGCGATCGAGGCGGCGGAGCTCGAGGGAGTGACGATCCGCGAGACGATCGAGCGCTCGCTGGAGGAGAAGGGGTTGAAGGAGACCCTGGCGATGTTCGGCGAGGTCTTCCGCCGCCGGGTCAAGAACCACCCCGAGCGGCTCGGCTGCCCGGTTGCGGCAGCCGCCCTCGCCAGACCGGAGGATCCTGCGTTGGCCGCGGCAGCCACGGAGGCCTTCACCAGCTGGGAGGCGCCGATCGCCGCCGGCCTCAGGGATGAGGGGGTGGACATGCAGAGCGCCGAGGACTTCGCCGGCCTGGTCGTCTCCACGATCGAGGGGGCTCTGCTGCGCGCCCGTGCCGCGGGCAGCGAAGGTCCGCTCGACTCGGCGATTGCGGGGCTCGGCGAGGCGCTCGATCGCCTGCTCGCGGACGCGCGCTGAAAGAGGCGACCTGCGGCCACTGGTACCCTGCCGGGGTAGGCAGTCCGCCTGCGCGTCACGTCCTTCCAAAACGCGAGGAAACACGCGCTTTTGACTCTGGCCGAGGGGTCCCTTACAGATCGCGACGGGCCGCGCGACGAGTGCGGTGTGTTTGGCGTATTCGCACCCGGCCACGACGTCGCCCGCCTCGCCTACTTCAGCCTCTACGCGCTGCAGCACCGCGGCCAGGAGTCGGCCGGGATCGCCACCTGCGAGGGGGGCCACATCACCACTATGCGCGACTCGGGTCTCGTCTCCCAGGTCTTCGATGAAGAGAAGCTGCGGGCGCTGGAGGGCGACATGGCGATCGGCCACGTCCGCTACTCGACCACCGGCGGCGGCTCCTGGGAGAACGCGCAGCCGGTCTGGCGCGACGACGGGCGTGAGCTTGCCCTCGCCCACAACGGCAACCTGACCAACGCGGTCGAGCTGTGGACCCAGCTGAAGGAGTGCGGCATCTCCTTCCGCGGCACCTCGGACTCCGAGATCATGGCGGCGCTCCTCTCCTCCAGCGACGGCAAGTTCATCGAAGACACCGTCTCCGAGGTGATGCCGCGGCTGGAGGGCGCCTACTCGACCGTGGTCATGACCAAGCACGCGATCGTCGCTTTCCGCGATCCGCATGGGGTTCGGCCACTCTCGCTCGGAAAGCTTGGCGAGCGCTTCGTCGTCGCCTCGGAGAGCTGCGCATTCGACATCATCGGCGCCAAGCTGCTGCGCGAGGTCCACCCGGGGGAGATGGTCTCCTTCACCGAGCGCGGCCTGGAAACCCGCCAGGTGGTGAAGACCGAGCGGCCCGCCACCTGCGTCTTCGAGCACATCTACTTCTCACGTCCCGACAGCCGGCTCGAGGGCAAGGTGCTCCAGCAGGTGCGCGGACGGATGGGGGAGATCCTCTGGCGCGAGGCGCCGGTCGACGCCGACCTGGTGATCTCCGTGCCGGACTCCGGCAACCCGGCGGCGGCGGGGTTCGCGCGCGCCTCGGGGCTGCCGCGCGACGACGGGCTGATCAAGAACCGCTACGTCGCGCGGACCTTCATCCAACCCGGGCAGGAGCTGCGCAAACACGGGTTGCGACTGAAGTTCAACCCGCTGCCGGAGATCGTCGCCGGCAAGCGGATCGTCGTCGTCGACGACTCGATCGTGCGCGGCAACACGACGCGGCAGATCGTCGGCATGCTGCGCGACGCCGGCGCCAGCGAGATCCACTTGCGGATCTCCGCGCCGCCGATCCGCCACCCGTGCCACTACGGGGTCGACATGTCGACCCGCGAAGAGATGATCGCCCACAATCGCAGCGTGCAGGAGATCGCCGATGAGCTCGATGCCGACTCCCTCGCCTACCTCTCGATCGAGGGCGTCTACGAGGCTGTCGGCACCCCCGCCGAAGACCACTGCGACGCCTGCTTCACCGGCCGCTACCCACTCGGCGACGACCCGGATAACGCCGACGGCAAATTCGCCCTCGAAACCGTCACGCAATCGGCCTGACCGCGGTCAAGCAGGTCGAGGACGCAGGGAGCGAAGCGTGCTCTGCACGTGAGCGACCGAGGACATAGAGATGCGTAGACCGCGGTCAGGCCAAGTCCACGCCGAGCCAGACGATCGCCAGCGAGGCGAGCAGGACCGCGGCCTGCAGAGCGTGCAGTTTCGGCCGTCGCAGGTGGACCAGCGTGAGCGCGATCACCAGGCCGACCAAGCCGAGCTTCCATTGCAGGGTCGAGTCGCCGAAGAGGTCGTAGTGGGCGGCCATCGCCCAGCCGGTAGCGATCAGGACGCCGAGAGCGAGCAGCGAGCCATAGCCGAAGCGCCGCGCGACCGCCCGCATCCGCTCGCGGTCCACATCCCCGCGCAGGACCGGCACCACGGCGATGCCGAAGACAAGCTGGCCGCCGACGAAGAAGGCCATCGCCAGCAGGTGGAGGTAGAGCACCCCCTGCCAGAGATCGTGATCGCTCATCGCGCTGGACGTTACTGCGCGAAGATGCGCCGGTGAGCAGCTTCCGCATCGTCGTCCTCGCCTCAGGCAGTGGAACAAACCTGCAGGCGATCCTCGACACCCTGCACGGCCGGGAGGGGATCGAGGTGGTCGGGGTCGGTTCCGACAAGCCGGGGGCGAAGGCGCTGGATCGAGCACGCGAGGCCGGGGTCGAAACCGCGGTCTTCCCACGCGACGACTACCCCGAGCGCGACGCGCGTGACGCGGCGCTCGGGGATTGGATCGAGAACCTTGGCGCTGACCTGATCGCTCTCGCCGGCTACATGCAGCTGCTCAGCGCGGAGTTCGTCGCCCGCTTCCGCCAGCGCATCGTCAACGTCCACCCCGCCCTGCTGCCGTCGTTCCCCGGACTCGACGCGATCGGCCAGGCGCTCAAGGCCGGGGTGGAGGTGACGGGGGTGACGGTGCACTTCGTCGATGAGGGAGTCGACACCGGCCCGGTGATCGTCCAGCGCGAGGTCGCGGTGCCCGCCGACCGCGATCGCGCCGCGTTGGAGAAGGCGGTCCATGCCGTCGAGCACGAGCTGTATCCGGAGGCAATCGGCATGATCGCGCGGGGCAAAGCTAGGATCGACCCGAGCGACCCTCGAGCGGTCGTCGTCGATGAGTGAGGCTCCAGCAGACACCCGATCAGAGGCCGTGAACGACGGCGCGATCCGAGTGCGCCGCGCCCTCATCTCGGTCTCCGACAAGACCGGCGTCGCCGACTTCGCCAAAGGACTGGCCGCCCTCGGCGTGGAGATCCTCTCCACCGGCGGCACCGCGGCCGCCCTTCGCGAGGCCGGGCTCGAGGTGACCGACGTCGCCGAGTTCACCGGCCAGGAGGAGATCCTCGGCGGCCGGGTGAAGACGCTTCACCCGCGGCTGCACGCGGCGCTGTTGGCGCGGCGCGACGACCCCGAGCACATGGCGACGCTGGAGCGCGAGGGGATCGAGCCGATCGACCTGGTCTGCGTCAACCTCTACCCCTTCGAGCAGACCGTCGCCGCCCACGACGTGGCTCCTGAGGTGGCGATCGAGAACATCGACATCGGCGGCCCGACGATGATCCGCGCCGCCGCCAAGAACCACGACGGCGTAGCGGTTGTCGTCAAGCCCGAGTCCTACGACGCGGTACTGGCCGAGATGGAGGAGTCCGGCGGTGAGGTCTCCGCCTCGACCCGACACTGGCTCGCCAACGAGGCTTTCGCCCAGACCGCCCGCTACGACGCGGCGATCAGCCGCTGGTTCTCGACCTCCTACGAGGAGTTCCCCGAGCACCTCGCGGTCGCCTACGAGAAGGTGCTCGACCTCTCCTACGGCGAGAACCCCCACCAGCGCGCGGCGCTCTACTCGGAGGCGGGGATCCGCAGCCACGTGCTCTCGCGGGTCGCGAAGCTGCATGGCCGCGCCCTCTCCTTCAACAACGTGCTCGATCTCGACTCCGCGCGCAGCCTCGTCGACGACTTCGCCGAGCCCGCCTGCGTGATCGTCAAGCACAACAACCCCTGCGGCGTGGCACTGGGCGAGGGAGCGCTCGACGCCTACCGCAAGGCGCTGGCCTGCGACCCGATGTCCGCATTCGGCGGAGTGATCGCGCTCAACCGGCCGATCGGCGTCGAGCTGGCCGAGGCGCTGCACGAGAACTTCGTCGAGGTGCTGATCGCGCCCGACTACGAGGAAGGAGCGCTCGACGTGCTCCAGCAAAAGGAGGCGATCCGCATCCTCTGCAACGAGGAGCGCCGCGAGCCGGACGCCGCCGAGCGCGACGCGAAACGGGTGCTGGGCGGCCTGCTGATCCAGGACCGCGACGGCGATCCCGAGCCGCGCGAGCTGATGGAGGTGGTAACCGAGGCGCAACCCAGCGAGGAGCAATGGCGCGACATGCTCTTCGCCTGGACCGTGGTCCGCCACGTCCGCTCCAACGCGATCGTGATCGCAAAGGACGGCGCCACACTCGGCATCGGCGCCGGGCAGATGAGCCGCGTCGACTCGGTCCGCCTGGCGGTCGAGAAGTGCAACGACGCCCGCGGCGAGGGCGCCGAGGCCCTGCTGGCCGACTCCTCAGTCGCCTCGGACGCCTTCTTCCCCTTCGCCGACGGGCCACAGGCCGCGATCGAGGCCGGATCCACAGCCGTGATCCAACCCGGCGGGTCCAAACGCGACGCCGAGGTGATCGAGGCCTGCAACGGGGGCGGCGTCACCATGGTCTTCACCAAGCACCGCCACTTCCGGCACTGAGCGAGCGGCTTTTGCGGGCGCTCGTCCAACGAGTCAGCCAGGCCGCGGTGGACGTCGAGGGCGAGCGCGTCGCCCAGATCGGGCCGGGACTGCTCGTCCTGCTCGGGGTCGGAGTCGACGACGGCGAGGGGGAGGCGGATCGCCTCGCCGACAAGGTGCGGGCACTGCGCATCTTCGACGACGCGGAGGGTCGCATGAACGAGCCGCTGGGCGACCGAGAGGTTCTCTGCGTGAGCCAGTTCACCCTCTACGGCGACGCCCGCAAGGGCAACCGCCCCAGCTACATCGAGGCCGCCCGTCCCGATCTGGCCGAGCCCCTCTACGACCGCTTCTGCGACCGGCTCGATGCCGCCAAGGGGGTCTTCGGCGCTTGCATGGGCGTCGCCCTGATCAACGACGGCCCGGTGACTCTGCTGCTGGAGACCTGAACGTAGATCGACCTCGCGGGAAGGCGTAATGTGAACGGCGATGCGACCGGAGACCCGATACGCGAGTAGCGGGGAGGTCGGGATCGCCTACCAGGCGTTCGGCGAAGGACAGATGGACCTCGTCATCGCCTTCCCGTTCGTCTCACATCTCGACCTGCTGTGGGAGAACCCCGCCCAGGCGCATTTCCTGCGGCGGCTGGGCTCCTTCGCGCGAATAATCCTCTTCGACCGCCGCGGGGTGGGCCTCTCCGATCCGGTCGACGGCGCGGCGACGCTGGAGGAGCGGATGGACGACGTCCGCGCCGTGATGGACGCGGCCGGCTCGGAGCGAGCGGCCCTGCTCGGCATGTCGGAGGGAGCGACGATGTGCATGCTCTTCGCCGCCACCTACCCCGAGCGCACATCGGCGCTGGTCCTCTGGGGCGCGATGGCGAGGTCCACCGCCGCTCCGGATTACCCCTGGGCGCCCGAGAAGGAGGCCGTCGAGGAGGCTCAGGCGGAGCTGATCGCCCCGCTCTGGGGCCAGGGGGCGACCGTGGACATCTTTGCGCCGAGCGTCGCCGACGACCCCCGCGCACGGGAGCTGCAGGCGCGCTTCGAGCGCCAGGCCGCCAGCCCTCTGCGGGTGCGGCAGCTGCTGGAGATGTTCCTCGACACCGACGTGCGGGACGTGCTGCCGTTGATCCAGGCCCCAACCCTGGTCCTGCACCGCCGCTGCGACCCGGCCGTGAACCATCGCGCCGCGCGCTGGCTGGCGGAGCAGATCGCGGACAGCCGCTACATCGAGTTCGAGGGCAAGGACCACTTCCCATGGGTTGGGGACAGCAACGCGGCGCTGGAGGCGATCGAGGAGTTCCTGACGGGAGTGCGCCCCGGGCCGGCGCCGGAGCGAGTGCTGGCAACCGTCCTGTTCACCGACATCGTCGACTCCACCCAACTCGCGACGGAGTTGGGCGACCGCCGCTGGCGCGACCTTCTCGAGGAGCACCAGAAGGTGGTCCGCAAATGGCTCGAGCGTTTCGATGGACGCGAGGTGAAGACCACGGGCGATGGCTTTCTGGCGATCTTCGACGGGCCGACGCGGGCGGTCGAGTGCGCCAGGGCGATCGCCGATGACATGCCGTCGCTCGGCATCGAGGTACGCGCCGGCCTGCATACCGGAGAGGTCGAGCTGATGGGCGATGACGTGGGCGGCATCGCGGTCCACGTTGCCGCGCGAATCTCCGCCCTCGCCGGCCCAGGGCAGGTGCTCGCTTCGCGAACGGTGCGCGACCTCGCCACCGGCTCGGGCATTGGCTTCGACTCGCTCGGCCAACGCACCCTGAAAGGCATGCCCGACGAATGGGACATCTTCGCGGTCACCTCCACGCCGCTCACAGCGGGCGTCGTCGATTGAGCCGCCCCGCCGCAAGCTCCACCCTGACCCGGCCAGCCCCCCGCCTACGATTCTGTCTCGAACCGCACGGGTTCGGGCGCATAGATCATTCGGCCGTCTCCCGACCTAATGAATGCCACAACGCCATGGAACGAATCGGACTGCTTATGTAGGGACACCTCACGATTGAGGTCTTCCGCAGGCATCTCCCATGAGTCTGAGGACTCTCCTTCGAGTCGGTAGGGCAATAGGGGCGACCCCTCTGCGTTCTTGACAGAGACGATGGTCTTGTCCGTGGGCTTTCCGTACGGATCGAGAAATGCGAATCCCCAGCCGGCAATCGTCGTCGATGAGCGGCCCTTGTTGATCGCAACAACGGATGCGTATTGATCGCCCCATTGACTGGGATCTCCTCTGAGCTTCTCGGCTTCCTCGGCAGACAGCTTGTAGGCCGTCTTGAACTCGCAGTGCAGCAGGCTCCCCTGCTCTTTGTGGACGCGATAAGTGACAAGAACGGCCGCAATCGCTGTCAACGCGGAAATAATTGAAACAACCAGGGCTGCGACAGCCATACCGGGCGAGTCTATGCCCCCGCCGGGACTCGAACCCGGGCCGCGCGGCTTAAAAGGCCGCCGCTCTAACCAACTGAGCTACGGGGGCAGCAGGGCCATCGTAGGTCAAGACAGCTCGGGCAGGCCGTCATCGGGAGTCGATGCTTCGGCGTGTGTGCGACGCGGAATGCGGCCGGCACGGTGGGCGGCGTGGCCGGCCTCAACCGCCTGACGCAGGGCGGCGGCCATCGCCGCCGAGTTCTGAGCGCCGAAGATCGAGCTGGCCGCCATCACCGCATCGCAACCAAGCTCCATCGCCAGAGCGGCGTCGGAGGCAGTGCCGATGCCGGCGTCGAGGATGACCGGGACGGCGGCGCGCTCGACGATTATCGCCAGGTTGTAGGGGTTGCGGATGCCGGCGCCCGAGCCGATCGGCGAGCCGAGCGGCATCACCGCGGCGCAGCCCGCCTCCTCCAGCCGACGGGCGAGGATCGGGTCGTCATTGGTGTAAGGGAGGACCGTGAAGCCGTCGGCGACCAGCGCCTCGGCAGCGTCGAGCAGCTCGACCGCGTCGGGGTACAGCGTGCGGTCGTCCCCGATCACCTCGAGCTTGATCCAGTCCGTCCCAAACGCTTCGCGGGCGAGTTGGGCGGTTCGCACCGCGTCCCGGGCCGTGTAGCAGCCGGCGGTGTTGGGGAGAGCGAAAAGGCCGAGGCGATCGAGCACGTCGAGGACCGAGCCCTTGGCGTCGGGGTCGATGCGCCGCAGCGCGACGGTGACGATCTCTGTGCCGGAGGCGACGAGAGCCTCCTCCATCTGCTCCAGGGAGCGGAAGCCGCCGGTGCCGGCGATCAGCCGAGAGGTCCACTCGCGTCCGCCGAGCGACCAGGTCTGCGCCGCTACCGCGGTGGGCTCGTCGACCGCTCCCCCCTGGATCGCGGCGAGCACCTCCACCTTGTTCCCCTCGCTGAGGGGTGTCAAATCCCAACCCGCGCGGGGCACAACCTCGCCGTCGACCGCGACCGCCACCCCCCGGGCCGTCTTATCGACGCCGGACTCGCGCACCGCATCGGCCAGGGTCGCGCCGTCTGCCAGCTCACACGGCTCGCCGTTCAGCTCGATCCTCACGCCGCCACCCCCAGCAAGGCCTCGGCGACGCGCTCGGCGGTGATCGGCGCCAGCAGGATTCCGTTGCGGTAGTGCCCGGTTGCCAAGAGCAGACCGTCGATTGCGCCAGGACCGACCAGGGGCAGGTTGTCCGGCGTACCCGGCCGCAGCCCGGCCATCGCCTCGACCAGCTCCATCTCCGCCACCTCGGGAAGCAGGCGATATGCCTCGCGCAACAGCTCGTGGACGCCCCCGGCGGTGACCGTCGTGTCGAAGCCGAGTTCCTCGACCGTGGCCCCGACGATCAGCCGGCCGTCGGGGCGTGGCACGAGGTAGACGCGCTCGGAGGCGAGGATCCGCGTGATCGGAGGCTCGCGGTCGAGCGGCGCCAGCTCGACGACCTGCCCCTTGACCGGGCGGACGGGGGGCCGGGCTTCCTCGGGCAGCCACTCGGTCTGGCCCGAGTGGGCTCCCGTCGCGAGGATCACGGCTGCTCCGCGCAGCTCCTCCCCGTCGACGGTGCGCACCCCGGCGATCGCCTCGCCTTCGAACAGCGCGGCCGAGACCTCGACGCCGCTGCGCAGCTCCGCCCCGGCATCCTCAAGGGCGACCCACAGAGCGGCGGTGAGCGTGCGTGGGTCGACGGCGGCCTCGCCCGCCGCGTACACGCCACCGTGAAAAGAAGGGGTCAGCCCCGGCTCCAAGTCGCGGCAGCGGCGCGGGGGCAGCCACTCCGCTTCGAGGCCGAGCGAGCGCTGCAGGTCGTGGACACGGCGTAGCTCCGCCGCCTCGTCGCGATCGAGGGCGATGTGCAAAGCGCCGCAACGCTCGTAGCCGGTCGACATCCCGCTCGCCGCCTCCAGCTCGGCGACGAAGCCCGGGTACAACTCGGAGGCGGCGAGGGTCAGCTCCAGCAGCTCGGGCTCGCCGAAGGTCAGCTCGCCGACAGGCGCCAGCATTCCCGCTGCGACCCGCGTCGCGCCGGCCGGCGGCCGCTCGCGGTCGAGCACCGCGATCTTCGCCCCGCGCTGCGCCGCGCGCCACGCGCAGGCGAGTCCGATGATTCCTCCACCAACGACGATCGCGTCGAAACTTCGCTTAGAGCTCTCGGTCATCTTGCCTCCGCCGGCATTACCCGGATCAGGTCCAAACGGTCGGTGGCCTCGCTGCCACCCTCTCAGCCTTCGTTGGCTCCCGTACACAGCGATGCTACCCCTCCGGCCAACTGCGCCTAGCCGCAACACCAAAAGCGCGATGATTGTTCATATGAGCCTCGCCACCCCAGAAGCTCACGGCCCGCTGCGCCGCGAGCGGTTACGCACCGCGCGGCTCTACTTCTGCTGCGACGCTCGCCCTGACGGCCAGGACCCCGAACCCCTGCTGCGGGCGGCGCTGACCGGCGGCGTCGACATCGTCCAACTGCGAGAGAAGACCCTGCCCCGCCGCGAGATCGAGCTTGCCGCGCTCACCTTCCGCCGCCTCTGCGACACCCACAGCGCCCTGTTCATCGTCAACGACGATCCCGACCTGGCCCGCGCCTGCAATGCCGACGGCGTCCACGTCGGGCAGGACGACATGCCCGTGGAGAGGGTGCGCGAGCTGCTCGGGCCGGAGGCGGTCGTCGGCCTCTCGACTCATTCGGAAGCGCAGCTCGCAGCGGCGAACGAGGCGCCGGTGGATTACGTCAGCGTCGGGCCGATTTGGGAGACGCCAACGAAGGAGGGACGACCGGCGGTGGGGCTCGAGCTGGTTTCCCATGCCGCGGAGAGTGCTGTCCATCCCTTCTTCGCCATCGGTGGCATCGACCCGCTCAACGCCGAGCAGGTGGTTGCGGCCGGCGCCGAGCGCCTCTGCGTGGTGCGGGCGATCCGCGATGCGGACGATCCCGCCGCGGCGGCCGAGCGCCTGCGCTCCGCCTTCGCGGCACTGGGAGACGTGGCCCCGGGTGGCTGACGCCAAGCGAAAGCGAAAGCAGCGGGGCGAGGGGACCCCGCGTGAGCGAATGGAGCGCGGCTACGCCCGCGCCGAGGAGCGCAATCGGGCGGTACGGGAAGCGCTGGAGCCTCTGGACGCCGGCGAGCGCCCACTGGTGGTGACGATCGGCGCCGTCCTCTCGGGCCTGCTGGCCCTCTCGATCCTCGCCGGCTACGTCGCCGGGGTTGAGGTCAACGGGGAGCAGCCCCGTTTGGCGCAGGCCCTGGCTCCCGCGCTGCTGATGGGAATCATGGCCTGGGGCATGTGGCACGCCCGCTACTGGGCCGTGCTCGGCTTCCAGCTGATTCTCGTCTTCCTGATCTTCAGCGCCGTCTTCGGCCTCGCCGTGCAGGCCGCCTCCCTCGCCGAGGTGGCCGCGACGCTGGGCCTGCTCGCCGTCTCCGGCAGCTTCTTCTACTTCATGGTCAAGGCGATGGCACGGATTCAGATGCCCAAACGGGGCTAGCGCTTCCGCTTCTATAGGCTCCCCGACCGTGGCAGATTCGTTCGACGTGATCGTCATCGGCGGGGGCCCGGGTGGCTACGTCGCCGCGATCCGCGCCGCGCAGCTCGGCCGCAAAACCGCGGTCGTCGAGCGCGACAAGCCGGGCGGGCGCTGCCTCAACTACGCCTGCATCCCGGCCAAGACAGTCCTCCACACCGCCGAGCTCTACGACCAGGCTCAAAACAGCGCCGAGCTGGGACTGGTCGTCAAGGACGCCTCGCTCGACTGGGACGCGCTCGGCAAGCGCCGCGCCGCGGTCTCGGAGTCGCTCTCCAGCGGAGTGAAGATGCTCTGGGACAAAAACAAGGTGACCATGATCGAAGGCGATGGATCGCTCACCGCCGAGGGTGGCGTCAAGGTCGGCGACGAGGTCTACGAGGCGGGCGCCGTGGTGCTGGCGACCGGCTCCACCGCGCTGCCGATCCCCGGGGTCGAGTTCGGGGATCGTGTCCTCGACACCTGGGGGGCCTGGTCTCTTCCCGAGCAGCCGAAGAAGATCGCCGTGGTCGGCGCCGGCGCCTCGGGCTGTGAGCTCGCCTCCGCCTATGGCCGCTTCGGCACCGAGGTGCTGTTGATCGAGATGCTCGACCAGATCCTCCCCGCCGAGGACAAGGACGTCGTCCGCGTCGTCGAGCGCGCCTTCAAAAAGCAGAACATCACGGTCTCCACCGGCACCCCGGTCGAGAACGTCGAGGTGGGGAAGAAATCGGTCAAGTTCACCTATGGCGACAACTCGGCCGAGGTCGACTACCTCTGCATCGCCGGCGGCCGCGCTCCCGATGTCGAGGGCCTCGGGCTTTCCGATGCCGGCATCGAGCTGGAGGAGAACGGCAAGGTGAAGGTCGACTCCTACCAGCGGACTTCCAACCCGAAGGTCTACGCGATCGGCGACTTGGTCAACGCCAAGGCCCTCGCCCACAAGGCTTCGGAGGAAGGGGTAGTCGCGGTGGAGCACGCTTCCGGCGTCGAGACCCACCCGGTCGATCAGAACCTCGTCCCCGGCGCAACCTTCTGCCACCCCCAGGTTGCCAGCGTCGGATTGACCGAGGCGGCCGCCAAGGAGGCCGGGAACGACGTCAAGGTCGGCAAGATGAAGCTGGGCGGGGTCGGTGCCGCCACCGTCTACGACGACAAAGATGGGATCGTCAAGCTCGTGGTCGACGCCAAGTACGGCGAGATCCTCGGCGCCCACATCGTCGGCAACCGGGCCTGCGACATGATCGCGGAGCTGGTCGCGACGATGGAGTTGGAGGGCGGCTACCAGGAGCTGGCTCGGGTCGTCCACCCCCATCCGACGATCTCCGAGGCGATCCTCGACGCGGCACGGGCAGTAGATGGCTGGGCCACCCACGCCTAGGGCGACGTTCTACTTCGATCTGGGTTCGCCCTACGCGTATCTCACCGCGGAGCGCATCAGCGGCCTGTTCACCGAGGCCGGGCTCGAGCAGCCGGAGTGGCAGCCGATCCTGCTCGGCGGATTGTTCAAGCACTTCGGCCGCGATTCCTGGGGGAACGGCCCCGAACGCGAAGAGGGCATGGCCGAGGTCGAGAGGCGCGCCTCCTCCTACGGATTGCCGCCGATCTCCTGGCCCGAGCCCTGGCCCGGCAACACCCTCTTCGCGATGCGGGTGGCCACCTTCGCCAAGCAGACCGGCCGCACGGTCTCCTTCTCCCTCGCCGCCTTCCGCCAGGCCTTCGCCGCCGGTCGCGACCTGACCGAGCCGGACAACGTGCTGCTCGCCGCCGCCGCCTGCGAGCTGCACCCGAGGGCGCTGCTGAAGGCAGTCGAGACCGACGTGGTCAAGGGCGCTCTGCGCGAGGCGACCGACGCCGCGGCTGAGGCCGGCGTTCGCGGCGTCCCGTCCCTGCTCGTCGGCGAGCGGGTCTTCTGGGGGGACGACAAGCTCGAAGAGGCGGTCGCGGCGGCGAGCTAGCGAGCTAAGGTGGCTGCGATGGCTGACCTGCCAGACGCCGCAACCTGTTACGACCTGCTCGCGCGGATGACCCTGATCCGCCGCTTCGAGGAGGAGGCGGGGCGTCAGTACCAGCGGGCGCGGGCAGGTGGCTTCCTGCACCTGGCGATCGGCGAGGAGGCGACAATCGTCGGCACCACCTCGGTGATGCGCGAGGACGACTACCTGATCGGCACCTACCGCACCCACGGCCACGCGATCGCCCGCGGCACCGACCCCAAGAACGTGATGGCGGAGCTGTTCGGCCGGGTCGACGGCACCAGCGGCGGGCGTGGCGGCTCGATGCACATCTTCGACCGCGAGCGCCGCTTCATGGGCGGCTACGGGGTCGTCGGCGGCAACCTGCCGATCGCCGCCGGCCTCGCCCTCTCCTCCGACTACAAGGGTGAGGACACGGTCACCGTCTGCATGTTCGGCGACGGCGCATCAAACACCGGGAACTTCGGCGAGACGATGAACCTGGCGGCGCTCTGGAAGCTGCCGGTCTTCTTCCTGGTCGAGAACAACCTCTACGGGATGGGAACCTCGGTCGAGCGTCACTCCGCCCAGACCGATCTCTCCAAGAAGGCGGAGGGATACGGCATCAGCGGCGAGCGGATCGACGGGATGGACGTGATCGCGGTGCGCGAGGGCGTCGCCGAGGGAATCCGCCTCGCGCGCGAGGAGCAGCGGCCCACCATCGTTGAGGCCTTCACCTATCGCTATCGCGGCCACTCCGCCGCCGACCCGGAGGTCTACCGCGAGCGCGAGGAGGTCGAGGAATGGCGGCAGAAAGACCCAATCGAGACCTTCGCCCGGCGCTGCGTGGAGGCGGACGTGCTGGGCGAGCGCGAGGTGCAGGAGGTGCGCGACAAGGCCGAGGCGGCGGTGACAGAGGCGGTCGAGTTCGCCGAAGCCTCCCCCGAGCCGGCGCTGGACACCCTCTACGAGAACCTCTACGCGGTGACCGACACCGAGGGCTGGTACGCGGTCGACGAGCGCAGCCCGCAGCCGCACCGCGGGGAGCACGAGGAGCAGATGCCGGAAACCGCGCGCGAGCTGGCCGAAGCTGGAGCCGCGTATGCGGGGCAGCCGGCACCCGGGGCGCGCCCCAACCCCGCTCGCCACGGCGACGCCCAGGAAGGGGTTGAGCCGGAGGTGGCCGGCGAGGCTGAGGAGCCGGAGGAAGAGGAGAGCTGATGGCGACCTTGCGGATGCGGGAGGCGCTTCGCGATGCGATGGCGGAGGAGATGCGCCGCGACGAGGCGGTCTTCGTGATGGGGGAGGACGTCGGCGTCTTCCAGGGCGCCTTCAAGGTGACCGAGGGGCTGCTCAACGAATTCGGCGAGCGGCGGGTGCACGATACGCCGATCTCCGAGAACACGATCGTGGGCACCGGGGTGGGCGCGGCGATCGGCGGGCTGCGCCCGGTGGTCGAGCTGATGACCGTCAACTTCTCCCTGTTGGCGCTGGATCAGATCGTCAACCACGCCGCCGCGATCCCCTACATGTTCAACGGTCAGGCCCGGGTGCCGATGGTGATCCGGATGCCGGGCGGCGGCGGACACCAGCTCGGCCCGACTCACTCGCACAGTTTCGAGGCCCTCTACCTCCAGATCCCCGGCCTGCTGGTCGCCTGCCCATCCACGCCGGCCGACGGCAAGGCGCTGCTGAAGGCGGCGATCCGCGACGACAATCCCGTCATCTTCATCGAGCACGAGAGCCTGTACGGATCGCGCGGCGAGGTGCCCGACGACGGTGACGAAGTACTGCCCTTCGGCAAAGCGGCGGTGCGGCGCGAGGGCAGCGACGTCACCGTGGTCGGCGTACTGAAGATGGCGCAGGTCGCCGAGAAAGCGGCGACGCAGCTCTCTCATGAGCACGGCGTCGAGGCCGAGGTGATCGACCCGCGCACGCTGCGCCCACTCGACCTCGACACGATCCTCGAGTCGGTGCGCAAGACCAACCGCGCGGTGATCGTCGAGGAGGGATGGCCGCACGGCGGGGTCGGCGCCAACCTGGCGACGCTGATCACCGAGCAGGCCTTCGACCACCTCGACGCGCCGGTGCAGCGGGTCACCGGCGCCGACGTTCACATGCCGTACTCCAAACGGCTGGAGCAGGCGGCGATCCCGCACGAGGAGCACGTGGTGAAGGCGGCCCTTGCAACGCTGGAAGGAGCGATCTGATGCCCGACGTGCCGATGCCGAGGCTGTCTGACTCGATGGAGGAGGGGACGATCCTGCAGTGGCTGAAGAAGGTTGGCGACCAGGTCGCGGTCGGCGACGAGCTGGTCGAGATCGAGACCGACAAGGCGAACATGGCGTACGAGTCCGATGTCGCCGGCACTCTCGCCGAGATCGTCGTGCAGGAGGGAGAGACGGTTCCGATCGGGTCGACCATCGCGAAGGTTGACGGCGGGGGAACCAACGCTCCGGCCGCAGGTCCTGTCGGTGAGGGTCCAGGCGCCTCTGCCGCGGGTCCTGACACGGGCGATGGGGGGGCGGCTACGGGCGAGGTCTCGTCCTCGGTCCCCCCATCGCCCGCGCCACCCGCGGAGGGGACGGTCCAAGCGCCCCCCACTCCCAGCGACGGCGAGCGTCCGAAAGCCTCCCCCGTTGCACGTCGCATAGCTAAGGACCGCGGCTTGGACCTGAGCCGGCTTCAGGGTTCGGGTCCTGGAGGACGCATCGTCAAGGCGGACGTGGAACGGGCGGTGTCTTCCGCGGGTGGCACAGGGGGAGGGGGGCCGAGAACGGAGGCCCTGCCCCCGCCCGCAGGTCCCCCTCCCCCTGTGACAGGACCCGCGGTGGAAACCGCTCGGGGCGAGGTTCAGGTTGAGGAGCCCTCCAAACTCCAGGCCACGATCGCGCGGCGGATGGCGGAATCCAAGGCGACGGCACCCCACTTCTATTTGGAGGCGGAGATCGACATGAGCCGGGCGGTGGAGGCGCGGACGCGAATCAAGGCGGCGGCGGGCGAGAGCGAGGTCGTCCCCTCCTTCAACGACATGGTGGTCAAGGCGTGCGCGCTGGCCCTACGGGAGTTCCCCCGCGCCAATGGCGCATACCGCGACGGGCGCTTCGAGCTGTACTCACGGGTCAACGTCGGCATCGCCGTCGCTGCTCGGGACGCCCTGGTCGTGCCCACGGTCTTCGACGCCGACCGCAAGGGCCTGCGCCAGATCGCCTCCGAGTCGCGGGCGCTCGCCCAGCGAGTGCGCGACGGCCAGATCACCCCACCCGAGCTGTCGGGCGCCACCTTCACCGTCTCCAACCTGGGGATGTACGGGATGGACAGCTTCGCCGCGGTTATCAACCCGCCGCAGGCGGGAATCCTCGCGGTGGGCGCGATCAAGGAGCGTCCCGTTGTCCGCGACGGCGAGGTGAGCACCGCCCACCGGATGCACGTCAATCTCGCCTGCGACCACCGCATCCTCTACGGTGCTCCCGCGGCTGAGTTCCTCGCCCGCATCCGCTCCCTCCTCGAGGAGCCGCTCGCCCTCGCCCTCTAGTTCTTCTTCCCGCCCCCGGGCGGCACCCCGCCCGGGGGGCCTCTTCCTTTCCCCGGGTGCTCCGGCAAAGTGCCTTCGGTCGACGACGCGGTGGGCGGCTGAGTCGTGGGCGGGGGAACTTGAGCGGCAACGGGCTGCGACGAGGTGTTTTGCGTCGACGTTTGCTTCGGCTTCGGCTTCGGCGGCGTGGAGATCGCCTGCGGTGGCTGGACACCCGACGCTCCCTGGTGACTCGCCGACGGTGACGGCGGCGGCGTGCTTGCCGCCACCTGTTCCAGAGGTGAGGCCGCGACGGTCAAGGGCGGCTGCGAGACGGGCTTCGTTCGGGGGTGCTTGGGGAGCCCGCGCCGCTTCTCCCTCTTCCGCGGCGTTGGCGCGGGCACGCCCCCCACCAGATGCGCGACGGCGGTCGGTCGGTCGGGGATCGAGGATGGCCCGGTCCCGGCAAGCGCGGCGGCGATGCCGACCCCGGCCAGCAGCGCGGCAAGCCCGGCCGCGACGATCGCGCGACGGCGGCGCGAGAGCCGGGTTCCGGTGCGGGGAGCGGTGGCCTCGGCGATCTCGTCACCCCAGTCGGCGTCGGCCAGCGCGCTCGCCTTTGCCATCGTCTCCTCGAACAGCCACGGCACCGCGGGGGGCGGCGCCCAGGCTCTGTAGAAGGCGGCGGCCTGACGCATCACCTCTACCCCGCGCCCACAACGCTCGCAGGAGGTCAGGTGCCCGGTGAGCCAGGCATCGTCGTCGGAGCCGTCCTCGAGCTGCCCGTCCTGGCGGGCCGCTATCAGTGGCAGCGCCCGATCGCACTCGGGCGAGGGAGTGGCGGCCGTGGCCAGCACCGTGCCGCGCATCTCCTCGTACAGGTTGATGCGGCCGCGGTAGATGTGCTGGGCGACCGCGTTGCGACTGGTTTCCATGATCGCGGCGACCCCTTCGTAGGAGAGACCCTCCAGCTCACACAGGGCAAGCGCTTCGCGCTGGTGCTCGGACAGGCGCATGCTCGCGTCGCGAACCTCCTCCCGCCGGAGCTGGGCCTCGGGCCTCGCGTCGCCCGGCTGGGTGGAACGGCGCTCCTCCATCAGGCCGTGGCAGGCATTGAGCGTTGCGGCGAACAGGCAGAGACCGAATGCCGACTCAGGATCCTCCAGCGTCGGCAACCGCCGCATCGCCCTGAGGAAGGCTTCCTGGGTGGCATCCGCGGCATCGGGCTCGGAGCCGGTGATGCGGTAGGCGAGGTTGTAGGCACGCGACTCGTACCGCCGGTAGAGCGTCGCGAACGCGCTCCCATCCCCGGCCGCGGCGGACCGGACAAGGCCCGCTTCCGCGTCGGCTGCGAACGCGGCCGTGCCTCTCGGGGGGGCCGTGGCGCCCATCTCCCTGACGGTACCCCGAGATCAACTCGGAATCGGCATTAATCAACGCATATTGCGCCGCCTCCGCGCAGGCGAAGCGTCGCAACTCCCAAGCGCTCCGATCAGCAGGTCTTCTTTGCGCCGGTGGCCGCCTTCCAGGCACGGCTGAAGGAGAAGTCGGCGGCCACGCGGAAGACGCCCGGGCGATCGACGCGGGCCAGGGTCCAGTCGTCGTGGCGCAGTAGGCAGCCGCCGCCGCGGGCAATCGACCAGTAGGGAGTGAAGCTGACCCGGACCAGGAACTCCCCCGGGCGGGAGACGTCGAGGGCGAAGCCCTGGCGACCCACCCAGAGCACCCGCGCCGCCGCGTCCCCCGCGGGCTCAACCAACGGCTTGGGATCGCGCACCCGGTAGATGCGCCAGTGCGGCGTGCTCCAGCGCAGGTCGAGGAAGGACGGGTTACCGAGGATCAGCCGCCGCTCCACCGCCGATGAGTAGTCGAGCGGAGCATCGGGCAGCGCCACGTAGGAGATTGCGTTGCGCCGCAGCCAACTGCCGTAGGCCGCGGCGGTGAGACGCTCGTCGTCGCGGTAGAAGATGTCGTCGCGGGTCGTGTCCAACTGACGCAACCAGCCACGCGCCAGGTCGAAGCCGGACGCCAGGTAAGCGGACTCCCAGTGGTTGGCGGTCGGCGGCACCTCGATCCGCATCCCCTCCGCCCCGTGGTCGCGGAGCCAGCGAGCGGCGGGGTGGAAATAGTCGGCGGTGGTCGAGGGATCGCCAACGCTGCGGGCGATCTGGGCGACGCTCGCGGTCAACTGCCAGTACAGGCCGCCAACCATGAACAGGGCGAGGAACCACGGCGCGACGCGCGGCCGCCGGGCCAGAACCACCGCGGCCAACACCGGGCCGCCGAAAAGGGCGCCGAGGCGCACCGCGTTGCCCCCCAGCGGGTTGGGCGCCAGCCAGATCGCGATCGAGGCGAGCAGGTAGCCGGCGATCACCCAGCGGAGCTGCCGCTCGCGGCCCTCCAGGCCGCGTGTCACATACAGCGCCGATCCGCACCACAGCGGGATCGCGACGAAGGAGGAGAAGGCAAACGGGAAATGCCCAGGCTCGGGGAAGGCGAGGTTGGGGACGATCGTCAGCGCCAGCGCCAGGCCGCCGACCCAGAAGGCCGCACGCGGCGCGCGGCCTCGCTCTGCCAGGGCGCCCGCCAGCACGACCCCGGCGAGGAAGGCGGCGGCGACGGGACTGGAGAGGGCGCAGGCTGTTGAGGCCAGGAGCGCCCATGCCGGGCGGCCAAGTTGAAGGGCGCGCAAGGAGGCCAGCCCGAATGCCACCCCCAGCGCGAAGGTCAACTGCCCGTCGGCGAGCAGCGTCACCACCCCGGCCGCGAACCACAGCGTCGCCCAGCGCGCCGCCGCGCCCCAGCGATCACGCACCAGCCGATCGAAGAGGTAGGAGGAGGCGATCACGGAGAGCAGCCCCACCCCCTGGGGGCTCAACAACGAGGCAAGCGGCGGAAAGAGGACGCTGTAGGTGAGGGTGTAGTGGCCTCCGTACCAGCTGCCGTTCCAGATCGCCAGGCCCGCCCGCTCGAACAACTCAGTGCGGAACACTTGCGCGGCGAGATCGCCGACCTGCGGGTTCCAGGCCAGCATCGCGGTGGCAAGCGCGGCGCTGAGCGCTACGGCGGGAAGCCAGTCGGGTCGGAGGGCCTTTGACTGGTCCATGGGAAGCGCGCCAAGGATAGAACGGCGACGTGCAACGATTTCGAGCATGAGCTCGGAAATCCTGGTTGTCGACTGTGGGGTGGTCCCCTACGACGAGGCCGTCGTCGCCCAGCGCTGGCTGGTGGGGGCGCGCCAGGACGGCTCGATCCCGGACGTGCTGCTGCTGCTGGAGCACACGCCCGTCTACACCCGCGGGCGGCGCTCCACACCTCAGGAGCTGCCGATGGCAGCCGAGTGGTACGAGATGCAGGGAATAGCGGTCCGCGACACCGACCGCGGCGGTCGCGTCACCTATCACGGGCCCGGCCAGCTGGTCGCCTATCCGATCGTCTCCCTGGAGCCCTACGGCGACGACGTGCACGAGTACGTACGGCGGTTGGAGCGGGTGGCGATCGCCGCGCTGGCTGCCCATGGCGTCGAGACCGAGACGATCGAAGGCCTGACCGGGATCTGGACGCTGGGCGAGGCGCCCGGCAGCTCGGCGGGACCGGACGAGGCACATAAGATCGGCTCGATCGGGGTCCACGTCAGCCGCGGGGTCACCACCCACGGCCTGGCGATCAACGTCAACAACGACCTGCAGCCATTCGACTGGATCGTTCCCTGTGGGATCGAAGGCGTGCGGATGACGTCGCTCAGCCGCGAACTCGGCGACGAGCAGGACCTCGCTGTCTTCGCCGCCACCGTGGTCGCCCAGTTCGGGAAGGTCTTCGACCGCGAACCGCTGCACGCCGATCCCGCCGACCTCGGGCTGCACAACGCTAGGCTCGGGGTCCAATGAGCGATTCCGCCGCAACGCCCGAGCGCGTACACGTCACCCGCTCCCGCGCCAAGCCCGGCGGCAGCGAGGCGGCAGCCAACGGGGCGGTCCCGTTCCGCCGCGCCCGCAAGCCACCGTGGTTGAAGGTTCCGGCACCCGGCGGCCCGACCTACCGCCGCCTGAAGGCGGAGATCGGCCGCGAGGGGCTGCACACCGTCTGCGAGGAGGCGAACTGCCCCAACGTCGGCGAGTGCTGGGAGCGGGGCACGGCGACCTTCATGATCCTCGGCGACGTCTGCACGCGCCGCTGCGGCTTCTGCAACGTGAAGACCGGCAAGCCCAGCTGGAACGACCCGCTGGAGCCGCTGCGCGTCGCCAACCAAGTGAAGCGAATGGGACTGCGCCACGCGGTCGTTACCTCAGTCGACCGCGACGACCTGCCTGACTATGGCGCGGGCGCCTTCGTCGGCACGATCCGCTCGATCCGGACGATCGCCCCCGGCTGCAAGGTCGAGGTCCTCACCCCCGACTTCCGCGGCCAGGAGATGCCGCTGGCCAAGGTGATCCACGAGCGCCCCGACGTCTTCAACCACAACGTCGAGACCGTGCCCCGCCTCTACCCGAAGGCGCGCCGCGGCTCGCAGTTCCTGCGCTCCGCCCGGGTGCTGCGGATGGCCAAGGAGATGGGCGGGCCGGACGTGGTCACCAAGTCCGGCCTGATGGTCGGTCTCGGCGAGGAGTTCGACGAGATGCTGGAAGCCTTCCAAATCCTCCGCGACCACCGCGTCCAGGTGCTGACCGTCGGCCAGTACCTGCGTCCGACCGAGAACCACCTTCCCGTCGCTCGCTACTGGCACCCGGAGGAGTTCAAAGCGCTGGAGAAGGCGGCGTATGAGATGGGCTTTGAGTCGGTCGCGTCCGGGCCGCTCGTCCGCAGCAGCTATCACGCCGACCAGAACCTGCCAGCGGCAGCGGTCGGCTAACCCGCAGTGAGCGACTCCGAGCCAGATCTCGCCGAACTGGCTGCGACGGTCAGCGGGTCGGTTGTCGGACCCGGTAAGGACTGGGACGCCGCCCGCGCCACCTGGAACCTGGCGGACACCTGCGCCCGCCTGCGCGAGGTCAAATACGACCCGGACGACCTGTTCCGGGCGAACGGTCAGGCCTAGCCGGCGGTGCTGGATTAGTGAAAGCAGTGGAGCCAGCCGGGATCGAACCGGCGACCTTCGCGTTGCAAACGCGACGCTCTGCCAGCTGAGCTATGGCCCCGTACTTGGAAGTCTAGGCGCGACGCGTGCCGTTGTCTCGCCCCGCTACTGGGCGACGGCGCGCTTGTAACGGCGGACGGAGAGGAACGAGAAGACCATGGCGATCGCTATCGACCAAGCGACCGCCTCCCAGACGTAGTTGTCGGCCGGCGCGCCGAGGAAGAGGGCGCGCATGGCGTTGACAACGATCGTGAAGGGGTTGACCTCGGCGAAGGTCTGCAGTGCGGCGGGCATCGAGTCGACCGGGACGAAGGCCGAAGAGACGAAGGTGAGCGGAAAGATGAGGATGAAGCCGAGCGACTGCGAGGCCTCCGGCGAGGACGAGGTGAGGCCGATGAAGGCGAAGACCCAGGAGAAGGCGTAGCCGAAGAGCAGCAGGAGAAGGATGCCGGCGACGATGTGCGCAAGGGGGGCATCGAACGAGAAGCCGGCGATGACTCCGACCCCGATCATGATCCCGATCGAGATCGCGTTGGTGACGATGTCGGCGAGCGTGCGGCCGGCGAGGACCGCCGAGCGGGACATCGGCAGGGAGCGGAAGCGGTCGACGAGCCCCTTCTTCAGGTCTTCCGAGATGCCGAGAGCGGTGACGAAGCCGCCGAAGGCCATCGTCTGCACGATGATCCCCGGCATCAGGAAATCGACGTAGTCATAGCCAGGCGTGCTGATTGCGCCACCAAAGACATAGACGAAGAGCAGCACGAACATGATCGGCTGCACCGTGAAAGCGAGCAGCAGGTCGGGCGCGCGCGGGATGCGCAGGAAGGCGCGGCGGGCCAGGACCAGCGTGTCGGAGAGGTTGTTGCGCAGGGCGGTCATTTCACGTCCCCCTCCGCGTCGTCCTCCTCATCGCGCTGCGCCGCCGCACGACCGGTGACGGCAAGGAATACGTCGTTGAGCGTCGGCCGGTGCATCGCCACGTCATCGATCCCGATCTTCGCCTCGTCGAGCCGTCGCACCGCCTCCGCGATCGCCCCGCGCCGCTCCCGAACCGGCATCTGCACGACCCCGTCGATCATCTCCGGGCACTCGGCCGCGATCGGCTCCAGCGCGGCTATTGCCGCCTCCGCCTGGGAGCGGTCCTCGAGGGTGACGTCGAGGCGCTCTCCCCCGACCTGGTCCTTCAGCTCGTCGGAGCTGCCCTCGGCGATCACCCGGCCGCGGTCGATCACCGAGATCCGATCGGCTAGGCGGTCGGCCTCGTCGAGGTATTGAGTGGTGAGCAGCACCGTGGTCCCCTGCGCGACCCGACCCTCAATCGTCTCCCAGAGGTCGACTCGGCTACGCGGGTCCAGTCCTGTAGTCGGCTCGTCGAGGAAGAGAACCGGAGGGCGAGCGACGAGCGCCGCGGCGAGGTCCAACCGCCGCCTCATCCCGCCCGAGTAGGTTCGCACCAGACGGTCGGCGGCCTCGCTGAGGCCGAAGCGCTCCAGCAGATCGGCGGCGCGGCGGCGCGGCTCGCCCTTCGGCAGGTGGTAGAGCCGCCCCACCATCTCCAGGTTCTCGGCCCCGGTCAGGTTCTCGTCAACCGCCGCGTACTGCCCGGCCAGCCCGATCTGGGAGCGCAGCTCGCCGGCCTGGCTCTCGACATCCAGACCGACCACTCGGGCGCTGCCCCCATCGGGGCGCAAGAGGGTAGTGAGGATGCGCACCGCAGTCGTCTTGCCGGCGCCGTTGGGCCCGAGCAGGCCCAGCACGCTGCCGGTGGGCACGCTGAGGTCGATCCCAGCGAGGGCGACCACGTCGCCATATGACTTGCGCAGCTCGCTGGCCTCTATCGCCGCTGCGTCGTTCATCGAGAGCGGAACCTACCGACCCGCCGGCAGCCGCTCGAACTAATCGTCGAAGTCGAAGTCCTTGGGAGGCTTCTGCTCGAACCAGAGCTGGTCGTCCTCGGAGTCCTCGAGGAAGTCCGGGGTGTCCTCGAGGATGTCCTCGTCGTCGGCTTCCTCAGCCTGCTCGGGGCCCAAGTCCTCCTCCCGCTCCTCGGGCTCGTCGGCCACTTCCTCCTCGACCTCGACCTCCGCCTCCTCCACCGGAGCCTCGAGCGCCTGGTTCAACTCGTCGGAGAGGCGCTGCTCATTCCAGAACTCATCGTCCTCGTCGCCCTCTTCATCCTCGAGGGCCGACTCGTCAGGAGCCATCTCCGCCTCTTCATCCAGCGGCGCGGCCAGCTCCGCCGCAACGTCGTACATCTCCGTCGGCTGGTCCGCGATCGCCTCGCGCTCCTCGGTGGCCGGTCCCGATGACTCCGGCACGATCTCGTGCTCCATCGCCGGTTGCTCTTCCTCGACCGGCTCGAAGACCTCTTCTTCTTCCGCAGCCGGTTCGGGCTCCTCCGCTCCATCCTCCTCGGGCTCCTCGGTCGGCTCTTCAGGTGCCTCCTGCAGGTCGGCGATGTCAGGGGCCGAACGGCGGGGCGGTGCTTCCTCGCCTGCTTCCGGCGTTGCCTCCTCTTCAACGCCAGGCGCTGCCATGAACTCGGTCGGCGCTTCGGCGAACGGATCCGGGGGCGCTTCCTCATCCCCGGGACGGCCGGGCGGCCCGAAGGCCTCGTCTTCGAGCTGCTGCAGCTCGGAGTCATCGGCGCCGTGCTGGCGCTTCAGCTCCAGATGCTCCCGGATGGCCTCGTCAAGAATGCCCATGCGCTGAATCCCGTTCGGGGACGCTAAAGACTATGCGGTTATTCTTGCTCTTGCGAGGGCCTTGGGACGATCCTCCCAGCCGCGCACTCGGGGCTATAGCTCAGCTGGAAGAGCGCCTGGATCGCACCCAGGAGGTCGCCGGTTCGAGTCCGGCTAGCTCCATCGCCCAAAGCTCCTGCAGCGGGGCCTCTGTACTTCAAGGATTCTCCAATCGCCCCTGAATTTCGCGCTCCGGTTTTCAGGCACAAGTGCCTGAAACTCAGCCGGCGGGCCTGTAGCGTGTTTTTTCGTGCGACAAGCGCTCATCAAGACCCTGAGAGCGCTACTGATCGTCGCTTTCGCGTTCCCTCCGGTGTCCGCGGCGAACCTCACTGATCACGTCAAGCCTCTCTCCGGTACCCAGCCAGGGTCGCGGACCTTCGGGGGCGGCCACAACTTTCCAGGGGCGACCGTCCCCTTCGGCATGGTCCAGTGGGGGCCCGACACCACTCCTTCGGACCGGCACTCCGGCGGCTATGACTACCGCGACCGCCACATCACCGGCTTCAGCCTCACCCACCTCAACGGTGCCGGCTGCTCGCTGTATGGAGACTTCCCGTTCCTGCCGACGACCGAGCCGCTCGACGCCTCGCCGGCTCCACCCGACACCGCCGGCCTCGCCGGACGCTTCGAGCCCGGCTTCTCGCACCGCCACGAGCGCGCGAGCCCGGGTCGCTACTCGCTACGCCTCAACCCAGTAGGGGGGGCCGCTATCGGCGTCGACCTGACCGCGACCACGCGCACGGGGATGGCGCGCTTCGCCTTTCCCCGCTCCCCGCACGCGAGCGTTCTGATCGACGCCGGCGGCAGCGCCAAGGCCAACGATTTCGCCGAGGTCCAGATCGACCCCGCGAGACGTGAGATCACCGGCTCGACATCGAGCGGCTACTTCTGTGCCCAGCGGCCGCGCTACAAGATCCACTTCGCGGCCGTCTTCGACCGTTCCTTCGACACCTATGGCACCTGGACGCGCCAGAGGCTGAGCCCGGGCGCGACCGCCGCGTCGGATAGCAGGCCGCCCTCGAATATCCCCTTGCGCACCGCACAGGCCGGCGCCTACGCGAGCTTCGACACGCAGCGCAACCGGCTCGTTGGGGTCAGGGTCGGGATCTCCTTCGTCAGCGTCGCCGGTGCCCGCGCCAACCTCGCCGCCGAGAATCGCGGTGCCTCCTTCCGCCGCCTCGCGGCCGCGGCGGAGGGGCGCTGGAACCGCGCCCTCGGGTCGATCCGGGTGAGCGGCGGCGTGCGGCGAGACCTCGAGACCTTCTACACGGCTCTCTACCGCGCGTTGATGTCGCCGCGGACCTTCGACGACGCCGGTGGCGCCTACATCGGCATGGACGGGCTCCTCCACGACAGCGGTCGGCGTACCCAGTACGCCGACCTGTCCGGTTGGGACATCTACCGCACCCAGGTCCCGTTGCTGGCGATGCTGATGCCACGCCGCGCAAGCGACATCGTCGCCTCGATGCTCGCTTCTGCCGCGCAGAGCGGCTGCCTGCCGCGCTGGTCCTACGCCAACGGTCAGAGCATGACGATGGTGGGCGATCCGGCCGACCCGATCATTGCTTCCGCCTCCGCCTTCGGCGCCCGCCGCTTCGACGAGACTGTCGCCCTGGCGGCGATGGTCAAGGGGGCAAGCGGGGACTGTCGCAGCGCCGATGGCAGCTATGTCCAGCGCCAGGGTCTCGCCGAGTACAAGGCGCTTGGCTACGTTCCCTTCGACATCGACGTCAAACGCCGCAACGCGAACTCGCTGTTCGGCGATCCCGAGGCAGTCTGGGCCTCGGCGGCGACGACGCTCGAGTACGCGGTTGCCGACTTCTCGATCGCCCAGTTCGCGGCGCGCGCCCTGCGCGACCGCGCCACCTACCGCTCCTTCATGGCGCGCTCGGCCAACTGGCGCAAGCTGCTCAACTCTCGCAGCCACCTGGTCGAGCCGCGCTTCGCGGACGGCTCCTTTCCCAACGGCTACGACAACCTTCGCGGCGCCGGCTTCGCCGAGGGCAACTCGGTCCAGTACACGTGGATGGTGCCCCACGACCCCGCCGGCCTCTTCGCCGCGATCGGCGGACGGGCCAAGACTGCGACCCGGCTCGACCGCTTCCTGCGCAAGCTGAACGGCGGCACGGGGGCGACCCGCGCCGATCACGCCCTGCTCGGCAACGAGCCGAACCTGAACGTCCCCTGGCTCTATGACTGGACGGGACGTCCGTTCAAGACGCAGGCGACGGTGCGGCGGGCGCTGCGAGATCTCTACAGCGCGACCCCGGCCGGGTACCCCGGCAACGACGACCTCGGCACGCTCTCCTCCTGGTACGTGCTCGGGGCGCTCGGCCTCTACCCGGAGGTGCCCGGCGTCGGAGTGCTGGCGATCGCCAGCCCCCTCTTCCAGCGGGCAACCGTGCGACTGGCGGGCGGGCGCAAGCTGCGGATCCTCACTTCGGCCGGGCGCACGCCGTTGCGGCGAGCCCCATACATTCAGCGGATGCGTTTCAACGGCCATCCCTACGGCCGGCCCTGGACCAGCTACTGCGCGTTGGCGCGGGGGGCAACCCTTACTTACCGGCTCGGGGCACGACCTAACCTCGACTGGGGCAATTCCGCCGCCGCTCTTCCGCCCTCCTTCGGCCCCGAGCGACCGATGCCCGAGAACCGCTGTTCCCCCTGATGCCCGCACAGCTCCGTGACAACGTCCTCTGGACGCTCGCCGGCCTGACCGCGCTCGGGATCGCCGTCCGCTTCGCCAGCCTCGGCGTGCAGAGCTACCACCACGACGAGGTGATCACCGCGGCACGGGTGATCCCCGGCAGCTTCACCGACATGCTCGGCCAGGTGAAGGGGAGCGAGTCCAACCCGCCCCTCTACTACGTGCTGGCCTGGGGATGGGCGAAGGCGTTCGGCACCGACGAGGTGGGGCTGCGCTCGCTGACCGCGCTGTTCGGCGCGGCCACCGTCCCGGTCGCCTTCCTGATCGGCCGCGAGCTGGCGAGCACCCGCGCCGGCCTGATCGCGGCCGCGATGGTCGCCATCAGCCCGATGCTGATCTGGTACTCACAGGAGGCCCGCTCCTATGCGCTACTCGTTTTCTTCGGCGCCCTCGCCCTGTTCTTCTTCGCACGGGCGCTGCGCACCCATGCGGGACTGGACCTGGGCCTGTGGGCACTCGCCTCCGCCCTCGCCCTCTGCAGTCACTACTTCGCCGTCTTCGCGGTGGCGATCGAGGCGATCTGGCTGCTGGTCGCGTTGCGGGCGAGATGGCGTCCGGTGCTCTTCGCGGTCGGCGCCGTCGTCGCGGTCGGACTTGCTCTGCTGCCGCTGATCTCCGCCCAGATCGACCCGACCCACATCGGCTGGATCGATCACAGCCTGCTGTCGACCCGCCTCTTCGAGACGGGTGGCAGCTTTCTGATGGGAGAGACCGGCCACGTGATCGCCCAGCCTCCTCGCGAGCGCTACGCGTTGATTCCGGCGCTACTGATCGGTCTCGCTCTGCCGCTGGTTGCGTTTCGCGGCTCGATCCGTGAGAAGCGTGCGGCGGCGCTGGGACTGACCCTTGGGTTGGGCGTGGTTATGGTCGCCGCCGGCATCGCCCTGACCGGCCGCGACTACATCGTCGAGCGCAATCTGCTGCCAGCCTTGATCCCGCTTTTCCTCGCCGCCGCAGCCGGCTTCGCGGCGAGCGGCGCCCGCCGTGTGGGGATCGTGCTCGCGACCGCGCTCTGCGCCTACTGGCTGGCCTTCGACATCCACGTCACCCGCACGCTCAACCTGCAGCGGCCGGACTTCCGTGATGCGGTCGAGCGGCTCGGACCGCCGGCCCGACCGCGGGCGATCGTCACCTGGACGCTCGCCGCCGACGGGGTTCGGTTCTACCTAGGCCAAGGGTCGCGGCGCAAGTACCGCGGCAAGGTGCCGATCCACGAGGTCGACGTGATCAGCAAGGCGGTCGTGGTGGGACGGCCGCCGAACCTGCCACCGGCCTTCCGCCCGGTCGAGCGGGTGAGGCTGGAGAGGCTTACCCTCACCCGTTACAGGGCGAGAGGCATCCATCGGGTTCCGGTCCTTGCGCTGCGAGATGCCCGCACCGGATTTGGCCGCAACGCGGTGATCACGGACGGCATGCCAGCCCTGGAGGGGGTGAGTCGATGAGTCCCGCTCGCGCGCTCGCCGGCCGGATAGGCCTCGCCACTCGCCGGCCGGCAAACTGGATGGCCCCT
The DNA here is from genome assembly GCA_036381235.1 of Solirubrobacterales bacterium. Lineage (GTDB taxonomy): Bacteria > Actinomycetota > Thermoleophilia > Solirubrobacterales > 70-9 > DASVDE01. Next base: position 55,598 of record DASVDE010000032.1, read on the forward strand.
GCCCGACGGCCATAGACTTGCCGGCGTGACGGTGCTTGAGCGCCTGGGCGTCGAATCGCCCGTCGTGCAGGCGGGGATGGGCGGCGGGTTGAGCCGTCACGAGCTGGCAGCCGCAGTGTCGGAGGCCGGGGGCTTGGGAACGATCGCCGTCAGCGGGGCGGCGGCGATCCGGTATGAGCTGGCGGCGGCGCGTGCCCTCACCGACAAGCCGCTCGCGGTGAACCTGCTGCTGCCCTTCGCCCGGCGCGATTGGTTCGCGGCCGCGGCCGGGGCCGACGCTGTGGTCACCTTCTGGGGCAGGCCCAGGCGCCGCACGCCGGGCATCTGGATGCACCAGTGCGGCTCAGTCGAGGAAGCACGAAGGGCGCATGCCGCGGGCGCCGATGCGGTCATCGTCCAGGGCGTCGAGGCGGGCGGTCACGTGCGCGGCAGGACACCGGCGCTGGAGCTTCTGGATCGGATCCGGGCGGCGCTGCCGGCCGACTATCCGCTGTTGCTCGCCGGGGGCATCGCCGCGCGTGAGGACGTGGAGCGGGCGCTCGGTGCGGGCGCGGTCGGTGCGGTCGCCGGCACCCGTTTCCTCCTCTCGGAAGAAAGTCGCGCGCACCCCGAGTACCGAAGGCGGCTGCTCGACGCCCAGACGACGCTCCTCACCGAGCTGTTCGGCACCGGCTGGCCGGCTCCGCACCGGGTGATCGCCAACGCCGCGACCGAGCTCAGGCTAGGCGGCGACCCGCGTGGGCCGCGGCTCAACCGGCTCCTCAACCACCTGCTGGCACCGGGCGCCCGCTATGTGCCGATCGGAGTCCAGGGTCGCATGGCGCGCGCGCAGCGCCCTGGAAGCCGGCTCCTCTCACCGCTGGGGCCGACGGACGACGGGCCCGCCGGCCTGCTCGACGCCGGCCCGCTCTACGCCGGAGAGACCGTGGCGCGGATCGGCGAGGTTCGGCCCGCTGCGGAGCTGGTGCGGATGCTGGCCCAGTAATCGCCCGCGAGGTCGGCTTGAACCCGAGTGGGCTGTGCCGCGTAGACAGGGTGAACGACCCGAGACGCCATCAATGCCCGAGGAGAAGACATGATCAAGATCCATCCCGCCATCGCCGCCATCGTTCTTCTCAGCGGAGCGCTCCTCTTCGCAGGCTGCGGCGGCAGCGACTCGAGCTCGGGTGGCTCGGGCGCATATGGGTCAAGCAGCCAAAGCACGACTGCGCCCTCCTCCAGCGCGAGTGGCGCAGCCGTCGCGGTCGCCGGCGTCGGCGATGCGGGCAAGGTGCTCGTCGACTCCAAGGGCTTCACCCTCTATTACTTCGAGAAGGACGAGGGCGGCAAGTCGGCCTGCTATGACGCCTGCGCCAAAGTCTGGCCCCCGTTGACCACGAGCGGGGCGCCGCATGCGATGAGCGGCGCTCAAGCGTCGAAGCTGGGCACGACAAAGCGAACCGACGGGACTGTCCAGGTCACCTATGCGGGCTGGCCGCTCTACACCTACACGGCGGACGCCAAGCCAGGCGAAGACAACGGGACCGACATCGATTCCTTCGGTGCCACCTGGTACCCCTTGCACCCGAATGGCGAGAAGGCCGGCGAGTAAAACGGCGTCGAGCATGGCCCCCCGCAGTTGGCCGACGAGAAAGGGCGGGTGAGCCCGATGCCCTGCTTGGGCGGGGCCTGACTCACCCGCACCAACTCAACCGAGCTTCGTGATCGAAACGGTCGGAATGACGTGCTCCGTCTTCGTGATCTTCATGCCTCTCACCCCCTTACTCAGTAGACGGACGGCCGCACCGAGTAGGCCGCCATGGCGTCTACCGAGGTAGACCCTTCCAAATGCTTGATTTGTTTCAAGTAATCGAGCGTGAGACACTGCAACGGTAGATTTGACGCTGCGACAGCCGATCTACTGATTGCCAGTACCCGCTTTTGCTGCTAAGAAAGTCAAGTAATCGGGGAGGCAACCGGCAAGCATTTGCCCGTCGAAAGGAGTTAAGTGGCGCTGAAGGAGAAGATCAGACCCGGTACCGAGGGGGTGGTCGATCAGCGCTTGGTCAAGGCTCTAGCCCACCCGCTTCGGGCGCGAATTCTGGCCATCCTCAACGAGCGGGTGGCGAGCCCGAAGGAGCTTGCCCAAACGCTCGATAGGCCTTTGAGCACGGTCAGCTATCACGTCCAGGTACTCAAGAAGTACGAGTGCATCGAGCTGGTCAAAAAGCTACCGCGGCGAGGAGCGATAGAGCATTGGTACCGGGGCACGACGCGCTCGTTCCTCAGCGACACAAACTGGAGCGAGCTCTCGCCTGACGTGAAGACCGGCATCTCCCAGGCCGGGATCAAAATGATCGTCGACCGAGCCGTGGCGGCTCTCGAGGCCGGCACATTCGACTCCCGACCGGATCGCCACCTGAGCTTCACTCCCATCGTTCTTGATGAAGAAGGCTGGGAGGGCTTGGCGACGATTCTTGCCGACACGCTGGAGGGAGTCTTGGAGCTCCAGGCGCAAAGCGCCGGACGCCTCGCCGAGGCGAGGGAGCAAGGCACCAGCGGAACAGTGGCGATCCTGAGCTTCGAGTCTCCGGAGCGATACGTCGATCGGAGTCCGGTCGGCTAAACGGACAGCCGTGGTTGGCGACCTTTCGAGGTAAGCGCCACCGGGCTTATCCAGCCTCGGGCTTGCCCAGCCCCGGGTGGACGCCGCGGCCAATCCCCTGCTGGTCGACGACCTTCTGCAGCAGCGCGGTCAGCTGCTTGCGATCGGCGGCGCTCATTCCGCGGACCAGTTCCGCCTCGTGCTCCATCGCGATTTTGCGCCCGCGGTCGAGCAGCTTGCGGCCCGCGGGCGTCAGGTAGAGAGCGCGGATCCTGCGGTCGCTTGGATGCGGTCGGCGCTCGACCAGGCCGCGCTGCTCGAGCTCGTCGACGATCGCGACCATGCGGCTCGCGGGCGCCTGGATCGCTTCGCCGATCGCCTGTTGCGACTGACCCTCGGCAGCGTCGACCACGTTTAGAACCCGAAACTGCGGGGGATGCAAATCTATGATCGCAATCCGCTCGGCGAAGCGGCGCGAAGCGTAGACGCCCACCTGTGAGAGCAGAAAGGCGAGAGTGGAGGGCGCCCTGTCGCCGGGTATTAGTGGCACCATCGGCGAAACAATACAAGACGTAATTTCTGTTATGAATGATTTAGTTCGTAAATCGTTATCCTTGTAAAGGACTCTAAGCAAAGGAGAAAGCTCCGCATGACGCGCCGTCTCGCCCGCCTTGCCGACATCGCCTACCGCCGCCGTGGCCGCATGGTCCTCGCCTGGATCGGGGCGCTGATCGTGATCATCGGGCTCGGCTCCTCGTTGGCGGGCGAGTACAACGCCGACTACGACACCCCCGGATCGGAGTCCAAGGCGGCGCGCGACCTGACCGAGAGGGGATTCGACGGCTACTCCGGCCAAGAGGTCTACGTGGTCTGGAAGGACCCGAATGGCGCCATGAGCCCGGCCACACGCAAGCGCCTCGACGCCTTCTTCGCCGAGGCGACGCAGGTCAACCACATCGCGAAAGAGACTGCGATCCGCGTCTCCGACGACGGGACGATCGCCACCACCACGCTGCCGATGACCGTTCCCGGCTGGGAGATGACCAAGGAAGAGGGCGAGCAGCTGCTCGCCGCCGCCGAGGACAACAGCGGCGGCGGGCTGACGATCAAGCTCGGCGGCGATCCCATCTACCAAGCACAGGAATCGACCAGCCCCGAGGGGCTCGGATTCCTAGGTGCCACGATCGTGCTGTTGATCGCCTTCGGCTCGGTGGTCGCCGCCGGCCTGCCGCTGGCGATCGCCCTGGTCGGCCTCGGCATCACCTCGGGCGGCCTGATCCTCCTGCTCGCCAACTTCGTCGACGTGCCCGACTGGACCACTGCCGTGTCCGGCCTGATCGGGATCGGCGTCGGGATCGACTACTCACTGCTTGTGCTGACCCGCTTCCGGGCGGCGATGGCCGCCGGCAAAGACCGCCACGACGCGGTCGTCGAGGCCGTCACCACCGCGGGGCGCAGCGTGATCATCGCCGGCTGCACGGTGGTGATCGCCGTCCTCGGCCTCTTCCTCACCGGCCTTCCCTACATGTACGGGGTGGCGCTCTCGGCCTCGTTCGCCGTGCTCGTAGTGATGGTCGCCGCGATCACGCTGCTGCCGGCGCTCCTCTCCTACCTTGGCCCGAACGTGGACAGGCTGCGGATTCCCTTCCTCGGCCGCAGGTTGAAAGCCGAGGGAGACGGCGAATCGCCGGCGGCGCGCTGGAGCCACGCCGTCCAGCGCCGGCCCTGGACCGCCGCAATCGCCGCCACGGCGCTGCTGCTGGCGCTCGCCGCGCCGGCCCTCGGCATGCGCCTCGGCTTCCCCGACGCCGGCAACGACCCACCGGACACGATGACCCGCCAAGCCTACGACCTGATCAGCGAGGGCTTCGGCCCCGGCACCAACGGCCCGCTCGTGATTGCCGCCGAGCTGCCGGGCCCGTCGGCGGAGAAAGACGTCGATGCCCTCGCTGCCCGGATCCGCAACGACGCCGGCGTCGACTATGTCCCCGCACCGCAGATCAACGATGAGGGCACGACGGCGATCGTCACGGTCATCCCCACCACCTCCCCCCAGGACCAGGCAACGGAGGACCTGGTGAACCGGCTGCGCGAAACTGTGGTGCCGCAGACGTTGAACGGCACAGGGGTGACCGCGGAGATCGGCGGAGTGACCGCTGCGCTCGAGGACCAGAGCGAGTACATGAAGGACCGAATGCCGATTTTCATCATCGGCGTCGTCGGCCTCTCCTTCCTGCTCCTGTTGGTCGCCTTCCACTCGCCGCTGATCTCGCTCAAGGCTGGGATCATGAACCTGCTTTCGGTGAGCGCCGCCTACGGCGTGATGACCCTGGTCGCCAAGGGGGGCGCGGTCGGCGGGTTGATCGGGATCGACCACGAGGTGCCGGTTGCGCCGTTCATGCCGGTGATGATGTTTGCCATCCTCTTCGGCCTCTCGATGGACTACGAGGTCTTCCTGATCTCGCGGATCCGCGAGGAGTACCTCAAGGACGGGGACACGCGGCGGGCGGTCGCCGACGGCCTGGCGAAGACAGCGCGGGTGATCACCGCGGCGGCGGCGATCATGGTCGTCGTCTTCCTCGCCTTCCTGGCGGCCCCGGACGTCTTCCTCAAGCTGTTCGGGATCGGCCTCGCTTCGGCGATCTTCCTCGACGCGACCGTTGTGCGGATGGTGTTGGTCCCGGCTGTGATGCAGCTGCTCGGAAAGCGCAACTGGTGGATCCCCGACTGGCTGGAGCGAATCCTGCCCGCGCTCGACGTCGAGCGCGCCGCAGTCAGCACCGCGGAGGGAAGGCCTTAGTCGCTGACGGGCCCGGCTGGATGGTCTAGAGCCTGACTACGTTCTTGGCATCGATCCCGCGGGTCACGCCGCGGAAGTCGACGACCAGCGGCGCCTCGGCAACCACCTCTTCGTAGTCGATCTCCGGATGAGCGGTGACGATCGCCACCAGATCGGCGTCGCCCAGGGCGGCGGCGAGATCGGCTGAGGCGAGGCCCAACTCCGTCAACTCACCGACGTATGGGTCGTGGTAGGAGATCTCGCCATCCAGCTCGCGCAGCAGCCTGATGATCTTCAGCGCCGGCGATTCGCGGGTGTCGCCGACGCCGGCCTTGTAGCTGACCCCGAGGAGCAGGATGCGGGAGCCGCTGACGGGCTTGCCGGCGGCATTCAGCGCTCGCTCGATGCGCTCGACGCAGAAGGCCGGCTGGACCTGGTTGATCTTGCCGGCCAGCTCGATGAACTCCGGATAGAAGCCGTGCTCGCGCGCCTTGAAGGCGAGGTAGAAGGGGTCGACCGGGAGGCAGTGACCGCCCATTCCCGGCCCGGGGTCGAAGCGCATGAAGCCAAAGGGCTTGGTCTCCGCGGCGTCGATCACCTCCCAGACATCGATTCCCAGCCGGTCGCAGAGCCGGGCCAACTCGTTGACCAGGGCGATGTTGACCGAGCGGAAGATGTTCTCCAAGAGCTTGGCCAGCTCCGCCGCCTCGGGAGTGGAGAGGACGACCACCTCGTCGCAGACCAACGAGTACAGCTCGCGAGCGCGCTCGGCGCAGGCCTCGGTGATCCCACCGACCAGCTTCGGAGTGGTCTTGATCGTGTAATCGGTGCGGCCCGGGTCGATTCGCTCCGGGGAGAAGGCGAGATGGAAGTCGCGGCCCGCCGCCATCCCCGACTCCTCGAGGATCGGCTGCAATCGCTCGCGGGTGGTCCCCGGGTAGGTGGTCGACTCCAGCACCACCAGCTGCTCGGGCTGGAGGACCTGCGATAGGGCGGAGGCGGAATCCAGCAGATAGGTGAGGTCGGGCTCGCGCGAGCCGGTCAGCGGGGTCGGGACGCAGAGGATCACCGCGTTGCATGAGGCGAGGTCGGCGTGGGCGGTCGTGGCATGCAGGCGCTCCCCGAGGCCGGCCAGGGCCTCGTCGGAGATGTCCTCGACATAGCTGCGACCCCCGCTCAGGGCCTCAACCTTGCGCGAGTCGGTATCCAGCCCGACCACCTCGTGCCCCGCTTCGGCGAAGGCTACGGCGAGCGGGAGGCCGACGTAGCCGAGGCCGACGATGCCGATCTTCATACCGGGAGTCTAGGTCGCCTCACGAGCGCGACGCCTCTGCCGCGCGCCGTGGGCGATCGGCTGCGAGATCGGTTGGACAGCCTGAGGATCCTGCCCTACATTGAATGCATGGATTCGCCATCCGCATCGAATCCACAACGTCTACCTAGTGGGCGTCACGGATTGCCGCGGGCCTATGTGGTGCGATCGCAGCGCGAGCGGTTGCTGGAGGCGATGGTGAGGACGGCAGCGGCCAAAGGCTACGAGGCCACGACCGTCGCTGACGTGATCGAGATGGCCGGCGTCTCCCGCGCGACCTTCTACGAGATGTTCGAGGACAAGGCGTCTTGCTTCCTCGAAGCCTACGACGCGGTGATCGACGTGTTGGTCGCCCACGTCACCTCCGCCTTCGAGTCGGCCTCGGAGGAGCCCTGGCCGGAGCAGATCGCGGCCGGGCTGCGGGGGTTGGTCGAGCTGCTCGCGGCCGAAGCCGACATCGCCCGCATGGCGATGGTCGAGGTGACCGCCGCCGGCGACGACGCACGCGAGCGCTATCGAGCTGCGCTTGCCCGCTTCACACCGTTCCTCGAGGAGGGTCGAACATATTCCGGCCAGGGCGACGCATTGCCCCCCGACACCGCCCGCTTCGCAATCGGGGGGGCGACCTCGATGATCTTCGACGAGATCCGCGCCGGGCGTGGCCCCACCCTGGAGCGGATCCTTCCCGACCTCGTCTTCGCCGTCCTCATGCCCTACCTCGGGCCCGAGGCGGCGGAGGAGGAGATGAATCGGGTCGTCGGCCAGGTCTAGACGCCCTCGCCGTGCCGACCCTCGCCCGCGGCGAAGCGAGCGGCGCCGCGAACCGCCACCTCGAGCACCTCGCGGCCGAGCTTGTGTTCGAGGGCGAGGCCTGCGTCGAGCGGCATCCCGAATCCCTCGATCGCCCCCCGGCGGTCGGCGAGCATCGTCTCCTGAGGGAAGGAGGCGATTTTCTCGGCCAGCTCCAGCGCCCGCTTCAAGTGGCCGCCCGGCTCGGTGATCTCGTTGATCAGGCCGATACGGTGCGCCTCCTCGACCGCGACAGGGCGACCGGTGAGGATCAACTCCAGCGCCCGGCCCATGCCGACCACTCGCGGTAGGCGCTGTGTGCCGCCGTCGAGCAGGGGCACTCCCCAGCGCCGCTCGAAAAGGCCGAAGGTGGACCCGGGCGTCGCGATACGCATGTCGCACCACAGGGCCAGCTCGACTCCGCCCGCCAGACACCAGCCGTCGATGGCTGCGATCGCGGGCTTCGACGGAGTGAGGCGCGTGGGGCCCATCGGGCCGGCGGGATGATCGACATCGAGGTCGAGCGCCTTCAGGTCGGCGCCGGCGCAGAACGCCTCCCCGCCCGCCCCGGTGAGGACCAGGACGCGGGCCTCTTCGTCAGCCTCGAAATCCTCCAAACCGCGACGAAACAGCCTGGCGGTGGCGTCATCGACGGCGTTGCGGCGCTCGGGGCGATCGATGGTCAGCACCGCTGCGGCGCCGACTCTTTCGTAGCTGATTTCCCCGCTCACACGGGCGATCTTCCCATACCCGACAATTTGCGGGTTTGCAGCGAAAACCATTGACTAGTATCGAAAATCCGTCTAGCTTCGCGACGGTGACGTTGGAGGTCCCAACCTCAGGCCTCCTCGCTGGGCCCGCGGTGGGAGGCGCGGAAGGCGGGGCGGCGACAGACCCGCATGGCACGACACTGTGCATGCGCGGCAAGGGGTATCGAGGAGCGCTCTTTCATCTCGGCGCATTGACCCGGCTGAACGAACTGGGGTTGCTGGCCCAGCTCGACACGATCGGCGCCGCGGACGGCGGCAGCATCCTCGCGGTGCTGCTGGCGGCGCGGGTTCCCTGGCCGCTGCACGGCGTTTTCTCGGAATGGTCGGAGGCAGTGGCGGCGGAGATGCGCGAAATCGCGGGTCGCGACCCGATTGGTGGACGGGCCCCCGACTCGACGCTGGAGGAGCGCTACGCGCGGGAGCTGGCCGCCTCGCTGGGAGGAGAGCTGCCGCCCCGGCCCCGCTTCGTGATCGGGCGGGCCGGCCTGGTGCTGGGAGAGATCGGCGACGGCGAGGCTGAGGCCGTCACCTGGCAAATCGGCGACACGGCGGGCTGGCCCGGATACGACGCGGCCCTGGTCGAGGATGTGATCGCCGCGGTGCGCACCGACCTCGACACCTTCGACGAAGCCGAGCAGGCGGTGCTGGAGAACCACGGCTACCTGCTCGCCGACGCGGCGCTTCGCGAGCGAGGGCTAGGGAGTGTCGACTCGGCGCCCGCGGCACCGCCGTTCCCCGGCTGGATGGACGAGGCGAGCGTACGGGTGGCGCTCGCGGCAAGCTCCCGGCGCACTCGCCTGGGGCGCCGTCGACCCCGGCGCGGCGACGGCTGAGCTCATCAGAAAGCGCTCCTGCGTCCGGGGCCGCCTTCCCATACCCTCATTCGATGCGCATAGACCGGATCATCGCCGCGCGCCGACCCGTCTTCTCGGTCGAGTTCTTCCCGCCCAAGACAGCGGAAGCGACCGAGCAGCTGTATGCCACCGCTCGAGAGCTGAGGGAGCTTGGGCCGGATTTCGTCTCGGTCACCTACGGGGCGGGGGGATCGACGCGCGAGGGGACGGTGGAGATCACCCGCGAGCTGAAGGAGCTGGGCTTCGAGACGATGGCGCACCTCAGCTGCGTCGGCGAGAGCGCCGACGGCCTGGCGGCGACGCTCGACCGCATCGCCGTGGCCGGAATCGAGAACGTCTTCGCGCTGCGCGGCGACCCGCCGCGCGGCCAGGAGGACTTCGAGCAGCCCGAGGGTGGACTGGGCAGCGCCGCGGAGCTGGCCGCCTTCATATCCGCCGGCTGGGACTTCGCCATCGGCGGCGCCTGCTTCCCGGAGGTCCACCCCGAGGCGCCGGACCTCGACACCGACCTCACCTATCTGAAGACCAAGGTGGAGTCCGGCGCGAGCTTCCTGATCACCCAGCTCTTCTTCGATAACAGCGTCTACTTCGACTTCGTCGCGGCGGCCAGGGCGAAGGGCATCGATGCTCCCATCCTCGCCGGGGTGATCCCGGTTGCGAGCTTCGCGCAAACGAAGCGGATCTGTGAGCTGTGCGACGCGACAATCCCATCGCGGTTGGAGGAGGCCTTTCGCGCCTGCGGCGGAGACGAGCGGGCCGAGTTCGAGCTGGGCGTCGCCTACGCGGCCCAGCAGTGCGCGGAGCTATTGATCGCGGGTGCTCCGGGAATCCACTTCTACGCTCTGAACCGCGCCCCCGCGACACGCGCCGTGCTCGGGGCGCTGCGGGCCTCGCGGCCGTGGGAGCGGACACGCGGGGCCGTCGGCACCCCCGCGCAGACGGCTGGCTAGACTTCCGCCGGGACTATGGCGAGTCGCAAAGAAGAGCGCGAGCGGCTGCGGCAAGCGCGATTGGAGCGCGAGCAGCAGCAGTCGAAGGAACAGCGACGCAAACTGATGGTCGGCTACATCGCCGCTGGGGTGGTCGGCCTGGCCGTGGTGGTCGGGATCGTGGTCGTCATCGCCGGCAGCGGCGGTGGCTCGAGCGCGAGCGCCCACGTCAACCAGGCCAGCGGCTCGACCAACGGAGTCCCGGTGGACGATCGCGAGGGAACCGCTCCCGCCGCGGTGAAGGTCACCAATCTGAAGGCGGCGGCCAAACAAGCCGGCTGCGTCTTGAAACTGAACCTGCGCGACGAGGGCCACACGCACGTTCCCCCCGGCACAACCGTCAAGTACAAGACCAACCCGCCGACCTCCGGCAACCACGTCGAGCCTCCCTACCAGCAGGCGGACGGCGCCTACAGCGAGATGCCGGACACGATCGACATCGTCCACTCGCTGGAGCATGGTCGCGCCCAGTTCCAGTACTCGCCCGATTTGCCCGAAGCCGACCAGCTGGCGCTGAAGGGCGTCTACGACTCGATGTACGGGGGGGCGCTGATCTTCCCCAACCCGCAGATGCCCTATGAAGCCGCCGCGACCGCATGGACGAAACTGATCGGCTGCCCCAAGTACAAGGGCGCGATCACCCTCGACGCGCTGCGCGACTTCGCCCGGGTCAACTGGGGCAAGTACGGGGGCGAGCCGGTCAACGCCTTCTCGATCGTCGGGCCCACCCCGGCCCAGCAGTAGACGCGCGCCTACCGCGGTTGCCGGTAGGCCGGAAAGAACGAGGTGGCCTCATGATCGGAGAGGCGGTCATAGGCCTTTCTGTCGCAGATCAGCTCTGAGGTGTGCCAGGGCTGCTCGCGGTTGGCGAAGCCCCGCTTGAACTCCTCGAGGGGGTCGCCCGGGGTAATGCCGCCACCGAGATTCAGCGGCAGGCCCAACTCTGTGGCGTGCTCGATCAGGGCCGCCACCACATTCTTCATCGGCGAGTCGCGCAGATGGGAGTCGGCACTGCCGCTGAGGTAGTAGTGCAGGAAGCCGTCGCTGACCGCGGCGATCGACGCGGCGGCTACACCTCCCCCCGGCGCCTCCGCGACCGCCAGCCGGGTGCGCGGCGAGCGCAGGATCGTGTCGAAGTAATCCGCACCGAAGAAGTAGCGCTCGGTGGCGGAAGCGCGGCGCATCGTCTGCTCGTAGGCGAGGAGGAAGCCCGCCCGCTCCTGCGGGGTGGTGTCGGGCCCCGGGACGAGGCGCACCTCGTAGCCGTTGCGGCGGTTCTTGTTGATCTGGTTGCGATCGCTGCCGCGGCTCTTGGCGGGGAGCGCAGGGTCGGCGATCTGAACGACGTTGCGCTCCGTCACCCGCGCCAGCGGAGGATCGCCGAGCGTGTGGCGGATGAAGGCCGAGACGAGGCCCGTCGTCGAGAAGTCGACTTCGGCTGGATCGATCAGCGCATCGCTCGGGGGTAGGCGAACAATTCCCGGGTACCCGTAAGGGGAGATCGCGTCGAGCGCGTCGGCGCCGGGAATCTCGCGGACCACCAGAGGCGCCAGCAGCGCGTCCTCACCTGCCGTTACGCGCAACGTGTGCGTCACGCCTTCCGCATCGAGGAACTCGCGGCAGCGGAAAAACTCCTCGCTCGCGGACGCCTCACCGCGGTCGGCGAGCAGCTCCGCTGTCGCGGCCGACCCGCTCACTTGGAGTCGGCTGCCGGCTCGTCCTCGGCGTCGAGCAGATCGGCGGCGGCGGCTCGGAACTCATCGGGGAGAACGCCCCAGACCTCGCAGTCGTCGGCCGGGCCGCCGTCCGTACGGCTCAGGTGCCCGCGCATCGTCCCCTCGTGCCTCCAGCCGAGGCCGGCAACCGTCTTCTTTGCCACCTCGTTGCGAGCGGGGATGCGACCGTAGACGCGGTGGGCCCCGAACTCGTCGAAGGCCTTGGCGATCGTCAGCGCCTCGGCGCGGCGGCCCACTCCCTTGCCGCGTACGTCGTCGCCGATCAGCGCGCCCAGCTCCGGCGCGGTCTGGCGGAAGAGCCCGTAGAGAGCCGTGAAGCCGACCGGCTCCTCGTAGCCCTCCACCACGATCGCGAACTTGCGGTCCTCCCCCGAGTCGTCCATCGCGCGCCGGGTCCACGCCTCCGCCTGTTCCATCGAGAAGCCGTCTCGCTGCTCCATCAGGGTCTTCGTCGCCTCGGGATTGTTGAACCAGCGGTGGACCGCGCCCGCGTCGCCGGGCTCGAAAGACCGCAGTCGGACCTGTGGACGGTCGCTCACGCCGAAGACCTTAGACAGGTTCTTAGTCGGGAGCGAGGCCCTGGCCGGTGACGAGGAGTCGCGCGGTCTTGACGAGGATGCGGGCGTCCAGCGCGGCGCTGCGGTGATCGACGTACCAGACGTCGAGCTCGATCCGCTCCTCCCAGGGAATGCCCGCCCGGCCCTGAACCTGCGCCCAGCCGGTGATCCCAGGCAGAACCTCGTGGCGGCGCATCTGGAAGGAGGTGTAGTCGTCGACCTGGGCGGGGATCGTCGGGCGCGGGCCGACGATCGCCATCTCGCCCCGCAGCACGTTGACGAGGTTGGGAACCTCATCGAGAGAGGTACGGCGCAGCAGCCTGCCCGCCCCGGTGACGCGCGGATCGTCGCGGGCGACGACCGTGCCGACCCCGACCGGATCGGACCCCTGCACCATCGTCCGCAGCTTCAGCATCTCGAACTCGCGCCCGCCTTCGCCGACCCGGCGCTGTCGATAGAGAACCGGCCCACGACTGCCCAGCTTGATCGCGATCGCGGCCACCAGCAACAGCGGCGAGAGAACCAGCAGGGCAAGCGCCGCAACCGCGATGTCGAAGACGCGCGGCATCTACCGGGTTCCGGGTGCCTTCTCCCAGGCGGCCGGAGAGCCCTTGCGTAAGCGGTCCCAGAGGCCAAGGGCAATAGAGAGGGTGGTCATCGCGTAGTAGCGGGCGATTCGAAAGGGCGCGATTGGAAACGAGCCGGCGAGGATCGCGGCGGCGATCACGGCCAGCTGCGCCCCGTAGGTGACGATGTAGACCCAGCCCTGATTCAGCAGAAGCAGGTTGGCGACGAAGGCGAGCAGGTGCAGGAAGGGCGTCAGGTAGCGCAGCAGGCGATGCGACGTGAGCTCGAACGCGTAGAGCGGCGAGTAGCCGCGGGGGCGCAGCATCCCCTCGCCGATGACGATGTCCCAGAGGCCGACCATCATCCGCCGTTTTCGGGCCAGCTCCCCCTCCAGGGTCGGGACCATCTTCTCCTCGGCGGTTGCGCCGGGAGCGTAGAGCGAGCGCAGGCCGCGCTTGGCCAGCGCGAAGGGGAACGAGAGGTCGTGGCTGCCCGACGGCGGCAGCGGTATGTAGGCATCGCCACGCACCGCATAGATCGCGCCGTTGCCCGCGGTCACCCCCGCCAGCCCGGACTCCATCTCCCGCACCTTCATCTCGTAGCGCCAGTAGGCCCCCTCCGGATTCTCGCCGGTCGCGTCGGTGAAGCGGACCTGCCCGCACACGTAGCCGACCTGCGGGTCGGCAAAGGGCTCGACCAGGCGCAGCAGCGCATCGGGCGCCCAGGTGCTGTTTGCATCGGAGAAGGCGAGGATCTCCCCAGAGGCCTTCTCGGCGGCGGCGTTCTGAGCCGCAACCTTGCCGGCGCGGGGTAGGTCGAGGACGAGATCGGCGCCGGCGTCGCGGGCACGCTCGGCGGTGGCGTCATCGGAGCCGTCGGAGGCGACGATCACCTCCAGTCGCTCGCGCGGGTAGTCGAGCGCGAGCGCGTTGGCGACCTTGTCGGCGATCACCTCCTCCTCGTCGAACGCGGCGATGATCAGGGAAACAGAGGGCAACTCGGTCGGGGACTCACCCGGCATCGCGGACGCGGAAGCGAGGGCCCGTCCATCTCTGTTTCTTCGGGCCCGAGCGAGAGCAGAGCAGATGCCGGATTTATCCAGAAGCCAGAGAAGGAGCGGGTAGCCGATGTGCGTGTAGACGATCAGCGCCGCCGAGATCCAGAAGACAATCGCCAGGACCGTCATCCCTTCGCCTCCTGCAGCTCCCGGTAGAGCGCCAGGGTCTGGCGACCGACCTCGTCCCATGAATATGGCCCCGCGGCAGCCTCACGAGCCGCGACGGCCAGCTCCTCGCGGGCCGAGGCGTCCGCGGTCAGCTCGGCCAGCTCCCGCGCGAGCGCGACCGGATCCTCTGGCGGCACGATCCGCGCCGCGCCGCTCGCCGCCAGCTCCGGGAAGCCGCCGACCGCGCTCAACAGCAGCGGCTTCCCGAACGCGAGGCCTGTATAGAGGACGCCGGAGTGCTCGGCATCGCGGTAGGGAAGCACGAGGAGATCGGCGCGACGGAAGATCGCCGGGACTTCTGCGTCCTCGACGAAGCGAGTGACGAAGCGGACGCGCCCCGGCGCTCGCTCGGCGAGGCGCCGCAGCGGCCCGACGTCCATCCGCGGGTTGCCGACGATCCACAGCTCCGCGCCCTCGATCCGGCGGAATGCTTCCAGCAGGGTGTCGAGTCCCTTGTACGGGCGCAGCAGGCCGAAGAAGAGGATCACCGGCCCCGCCGCTCCCTGCAGCTCGTCGGGCAGCGGCTTTTCTTCGGGCAGTCTGGTCAGGTAGTCGAAAGCGCCATGGGGAATGACCCGGACCCGGTCCGGGTCGAGGCCGACCTCGTCACGCAGACGGGCGGCGCCGTGCTCGGAGTGGGCGATCACCGCGTCCATCCTGCCGAACATGGCGCGGGCGCGGGAAACCTGGCGGCGGCTCGGAGCCGGGGGCAGGATGTAATGGGCGGTCATCGCGCGGGGGCGGTGAGACGGCAGCAGCAGCGCATCGAGCGAGGGCACCGTCAGCCACTGGTAGTGGACGATGTCCGCGTCGAGGGACCGGCGCAGGCGCAGCATGTCGGGTAGGTGCTCGGCCAGCTTGAAGGCGCGGCGCCCGGAGGCGTCGAGGCCTCGTGTCGCGGTGCGGCGGTAGAAGCACTCCCTGACCGCAAAGCCCTCCGCAGCGGGCACCGGTCCGTAGAGGAAGCGGCTGGTCAACAGCTCGACTTCGGCGCCGCCGCGCGCCAACGCCGCCGCGAGCGCGCGGTCGTAAGGCGGCGTGAAGGCCGAGGGGTCGACCAGCTGTACACGCATAGCGGGCGATTATGGTGGCGACGGTGGCCCCCACGCTCTCCTACTGCGTCGTGAACACGAACGGCCGCGAGTACCTGCTCGCCTGCCTGGCGGCGATCGAGCGCACCCACCCGGCCGGGGTGGAGCACGAGGTTCTGGTCCTCGACAACGCCTCCGAGGACGGCTCCGCCGAGGCGGTTCGGGCGCTGGGCGGAGATATCCGCTTGATCGCGTTGGAGCGAAGGACCGGAAAGGCGGAGAACGACTCGACCTTGCTGCGCGAGGCCGCCGGTCGCTACTGCCTGCTCCTCAACGAGGACTCCGAGCTGCGCCCCGGCGCCGTGGACGCTCTGATCGGTGCCCTCGAGGCCGACCCGCGGGCGGCGGCGGCCGGTCCCCGGCTGTTCGACTCCTCCGAAACCCCCGTCCCCTGCGCCTGGCGCTTCCCGGGGGTTGGAACGGCACTGGTCGGGGCGGTCTTCATGCACCGGGCCTTCACGGTGCAGAGCAAGGGAACCGAGATCCGCCGCGTCGACTGGGCTCAGTCGAGCGCCCTGATGGTGCGGCGCGAGGCCGCCGCCGAGGTCGGCTATCTCGATCCCGCCTTCTTCGTCTACTACGACGAGTGCGACTTCGCCAAGCGCCTGCGGGACGCCGGCTGGCACAGCCTCTTCGTCCCCGCCGCCGAGGCCGTCCACCACGACCAGCTCTCCACCGACCTCGCCGCCGGCCTGCCGCGCATCGTCGAGTTCCACCGCAATCGAGATTTGTACATGCGGGTGCACCACTCGGCGGCCGCGGCGCTTGCGGTCCGCGTCCTCACCGCTTGGTCCTACGGCGTCCGCGCGCTGGCGGCGACCGTCCTGCCCGGGCACCCCGCCGGCGTCTACTGGGCGCACGCCCGCCAGGCCCTCCTTCCCGCCCGCGGCGAAGGCCTCGCGGACCGAGCGAAGAGAGCGCAACTCGATTCACCCGGGCGATAGGACGGGTAAATCGAGTTGCGCCGTCACGGTCGCGAGTCTTCGTCCATCAGTTCCGCCTCGTAGGCCTCGGGCAAGGCCCCTTCGACCGCCGGCGGGCGCGCCCGCGCGGCGCGGTAGCGGTCGATCAGCTCGCTCGGGCGGCGAAGGCCGACAAGCCAGGCTCGCTCGCCGGCGGTGAAGAAGCCGCTGGCGAGGAGGGCGAAAGGGTAGGCGAGCCAGAAGGCGCTCCTGCCCACCCAGCCCTCGATCCCCGCCGTCGGGAGGATCGCTTCGCCGATGCCGATCAGCGCGGCGGAGACGAGGGCGACCCGCGCCAGTCGCGCCCACTGGTAGGGAACCGGGAACAACCGCTGCGTGAACCCGTACATCAACGCCAGCACGACGAGGTAGGAGGCGACCAGGGCGATGCCGGCGCCGACGATCCCCAAGGGGGGCACCAGCGCCAGGTTGAGCGCGACGTTGGCGGCCAGCGCGGCGAGCGACGCGGGGAAGTTGAACTCGGTGCGCCCGGTGCGCCCCAGGATCACAACCAGGACCATGTAGAGGGCGTAAAGGGTCACGGCGGTGGCGATCAGGCCGATCGCCTCATGGGAGTCGAAGAACTTCGGCGCTGCGAGCAGCCGCACGATCTGGCGCGAGAGCAGCCACATGCCGGTCACAAAGAAGGCGCAACCGGCGACGAACCAGGTGACGATCGCCGCGTAGGCGCGCCTCGCCTCGCCGTCCTCGCGGATCGAGTAGGCGAGCGGCGGCCAGGCGAGCTGGAAGCCGCGGACCAGGACATTGACTCCCTGGGCGAACTTGACCGCCAGCGAATAGAGACCGGCCTCGGCCGCCCCGACCGAGCGGAGGATGATGATCCGGTCGACGAAGTTGAGCGCGTATAACGACAGCTCGGCGGGCATCGTCGGCAGCCCGAAGCGCATCAGCCGCCGCAGCAGCCCCCAGTCGACCCACAGCGAGAGGCGGCGGCGATGGATGACTACCAGTCCCAAGACGAAGGCGGCGCCGGTCGCATAGCTGCCCAGCAGCAACCCGCGGGCGCCCTCCCCCTCTCCGACGACTAGGGCCACGGTCACCGCGATCGTCGCCAGCACACTGAGGATCGTCGTCGTGAAGAAGGCGCGGGCGCGTTCCTCCAGCCGGAACAGCGTCAGCAGGTACTCGAACATCGTCAGCACCCAGAGGCCGCCGATCGAGATCCGGGCCAGATCGGGCGCCGAGCGGTTGAGCAGCGCCTGGGAGATCGGCTCGGCAAAGGGCAGCGCGATCAGAGCTGCCGCGGTCGCCACCCAGAAGAGCGCGGCAAACGAAGTGGAGACGACCGCGGCCGGATCCTCGTCGTCCTTGTAATAGAAGCGGAGCAGGGCCTCGACCGTGCCGAGCCGCACCACGATGCTGGCCGAGACGACCGCGGCGAACATCACCTCGGCGAAGCCGTAGTCGGTGGGCGTCAGATACCGCGTGTAGAGCGGCAGCAGCAGGACCGCGATGACCTTCGAGAGGATGCTCGCCGCCGTGTAGGCGGCGCCGGTCGTCGCTAGGCGGCGCAGGTATCCCGACACGATCCGAGACTATGCGCCGTCGCGGACCGCGACGGCGGCCAGCGATGCTCCCATCGCCAGAAGCACCCAGGCTATGGGGTCTTCGAAGAACCCGGCGTAGGCCATCGAGTGCACCGCCAACGCAACGAACGCTGCGAGGATGGCGGCCCTGGCGGGCGTGGGCCTGCGCATCCCGGTGAGCATCGCCCACAGCGCCGCCGCGAGCAGCGCGGCGTAAAGCACCAAGCCGATGAGCCCCTGCTCGGCTGCCACCGTGATCGGCTCGGTGTGGGAGACGGAGACCGGTGAGTCGGTCTTCACATGCTCCGTGTAAGCCTTCGGGAAGGAGCCGGACCCGTAGCCCCACAGGGGTCGCTGCTTGAAGAGGTTGACGCCCCCCGAGACCAGGTTGGCGCGGCCGGAGGTATCGACATTGAGCTTGGAGAAGTCGATCCGCAGCGAGCCGCCGGCCAGCGCCACGAAGAGCACCGTCGCCACCGCCGCGGCGCCCAGCCCCGCAAGCGTCCACTTCAGGCTCCAACGCAAGGCGGCGAGAACGGCCAGGCCCGCCAGCAGCGCCACGAAGCTCGACTGCGAGAAGGTCGGGACCAGACCCAGCCAAAGGACCCCGATCAGGCCGCTCAGCAACCAGATGCTCCGGCGCGTCTTGGCCCACATCAGCGCTGCCATCACCACCACGATCACCAGCGCCAGATACCGCCCGTAGATGTTCGGGTCCCAGAAGACCGAGTTGACTCGGAAATACGTGTGGAAATCGTTGGACCGGATCACCTGGTCGTTCCACAGCAGCTCGCGCGTCACCCACTCCACCGACCCGATCAGGACAAACGCCACCGCCTCCGCGGCCACCACCCACAACACGAGCGTCAGGAGCTTTCGACTCCACTCGACATCTCGCAGCAGCCCGAACAGCAGCGAGAAGGGCACGAAGAAGAAGCAGACGCTCTGGAGGGATTTGGAGAAGTCTGGTGAGTAGAGCGCTTGGATCGCGTAGAGGAGAACTACAGCTGCAAGGGCTCGAGGTAGCCACTTGATCGCTCCGACCGCGGGTCCTGTCAGGGGGGAAGGGGGGCCCTGCGGGCGGGCCACGGTCCGTCCTCGACCCCCCACCCCCCCCCCCACCCGC
>DASVDE010000033.1:0-6268 GCA_036381235.1 Solirubrobacterales bacterium
GGTGCTGTCCGCGCTGCTGCGGACGCTCGACCTGCGGGACCGCATGACCGCCAGGCACTCCGCGGCGGTCGCCCGCTACGCACGCGAGATCGCGATCGCGGCCGGCTTCTCGAAGGAGGACCAGGACCTCGTCCACACCGCCGGCCTGCTGCACGACCTGGGCAAGTTCATCTTCCCCGACCGCATCCTGAAGGGCGACACGAAGCTCAACGACGACGACTGGAACACGATCAAGATGCACCCCTACCAGGGGGCGCGCGTCGTCGCCCAGATGGAGGGCTACGGGCCGATCAGCGAGATCATCCTCGCCCACCACGAGCGCATCGACGGCAAGGGCTACCCGCGCGGGCTGTCGGGAGAGGAGATTCCCGAGCTGGCGCGGATCATCTCCGTCGCGGACACCTATGACGTGATGACGGCGCGCGACTCCTACCGCACGCCGATCTCCACCTACGAGGCGATTCAGGAGCTGCGCCGCGTCGCCGGCAAACAGCTCGACGCGCGTTTCGTCGACGTCTTCATCGAGCTGCTCGAGGGCAAGGACGTCTCCTTCCAGCACGGCGAGGAGGCCGACTTCGAGAAGGAACTGGCGCTGGAGGCGCGGATCGAGGAGACCGCCAGCCCGGTCAACGGCACCGGGCGCTTCCAGGTGCCCGGCGCTCTCGTCGGCTGACGCCCGCTCGGACGAACTGGGGCTACGCCTGTCGAGGGTCAGCGGGGCGATACGGTTCGCCGCGATGCGCGCCGTCACCTTTCAGGCCCCGGGCGAGGTCCGGGTGGAGGAGAAGCCCGACCCCGAGATCGGCGCAGCCGATGAGGCGCTCGTCCGGGTGGAGGCGAGCGGGATCTGCGGCTCGGACCTGCACATCTTCCATGGCCGGGTGCCGGTGGAGCCAGGCTTCACGATCGGCCACGAGTTCGTCGGCACGGTGCTGGCGGTCGGGGGCGACGTGGAGCGGGTCGCCGTCGGTGACCGTGTGCTCGGCTGCTTCCACACGGCTTGCGCCACATGCGCGGCCTGCCTGCGCAGCGATTACCACCGCTGCGAGCGCGGCCGCACGTTCGGCCACGGGTCCAAGCTGGGGGACCTGCAGGGGGCGCAGGCCGAGCAGCTTCTGGTGCCGCGGGCGAACCTGACCCTGAGGCGCGTGCCGGAGGGAATGTCCGACGAGGCGGCGCTGTTCGCCGGCGACGTGATGGGGACCGGCTACCACGCGGTCGCCCACGCCGGGATGAAGGCGGGCGACACGGTCGCGGTGCTGGGGCTGGGCCCGGTCGGGCTCTGCGCCGTGCAGGCAGCCCGGGCGGGGGGCGCCGCGCGGGTCTTCGCGATCGACACCGTGGAGCCGCGATTGGAGATGGCGCGCCGCTTCGGGGCTGTGCCGCTGCACCTGGCCGAGGACGAGCCGAAGCGCGCCGTGCGTGCCGCGACCGACGGGCGCGGCGTCGACGTCGTGGTCGACGCGGTTGGGGACCCCGGCCCGTTGGAGCTGGCGGTCAGCCTCGCCCGGGATGCCGGCACCGTCTCCGGGATCGGAGCCTATGCGGGGCGCGGTGAGGTGCCGTTGGGGCTGGCCTGGTTGAAGGGCCTGACCCTGCGGCTCGGTCTCGCCAACGTGATCGCCCACGTCGACCGGGTGCTGGCGCTGATGGATGCGGGAGTGCTCGACCCGACAGCCCTGGTCACCCATCGCATGAAGCTGGACCAGGCGGCCGAGGCCTACGAGCTCTATGACCGGCGCGAGGCGCTGAAGATCGTCTTGACGCCGTAAAGGGCTCCAGCCCCCAGGTTTGTGAATACTCGGGTTTCTCTCTACCCTGGGTGAGTGCGAGTGAGGCGCCTGTCTTTTGCGGGGGCGCTTGTCGCCCTCTTCACCTTGGCCTTTGCTGGAAGCGCCGAGGCGTGCTCCTGCGCGCCGATGCGCCCTGCCGAGTATCTCCAGCGCGCCGACGCCGCGGTGGTGGGTCGCCTGATCGCGGTGACTCCACGGGGGCAGCTGCGCGCCGACTACCGCTATCGCCTGAAGCGGGTTTACGGAGGAGGCGATGGCCTGAAGCGCGGCCAGATCCTCGTCGTTCGCAGCGCTCGACAAACGGCCGCCTGTGCCTTACCTCGCCACAGGCAAAAGACATACGGCCTGTTTCTGGCTTACACCGGACAGCGCTGGACAGCGGGCATCTGCGGTGTGATCGCCCCACGGCGTCTCTGGGCAGTCGCGCGCAGCCACTCCGCCGGAGCGGGGGGCTCGGCCGGGGTCTCCAGCTGTGCTAGTTGACTAGATCAATTAGTGGAGTTACTGTGCCGGTTTAATGGCACAGTCAAGCAAAGCGAGAAGAGAACCGACTCCCTTCTCAACCTACCCGGGCGATGAACTACCGGTCGGCGTGCAGTTGTCCTGGAGGCTGCGAGCGCTGATAGCCACCGGCCAGCTCGAGGCTGGGGAGAAGCTGCCGAGCTTCCGTCGCCTCGCCGAGTGGGCCGGGGTCAATCTCAACACGGTGCGCTCCGTTTACGCCGATCTCGAGGCGGAAGGGTTGGTCGCGACCCGCCATGGCCAAGGTACATTCGTCGCCGATGACGTCGAGGCGGCCCCTCTACTTGAGGATATTGCCGACGACGCGCTCAGGCAGGCTCGCGATGCAGGCCTCGATCCCCGTGACCTGGCGATCGTCGTGATGGCCTGCGCGAGCATGTCCGGCGCGCTGGACGATGGTGGGGAGTTCGCTGAGGCGCCAGTCGACATGCCGGACGTAGCCGAAGCAAGCGAGGTGATCGCCGTACGTCATGAGCTGCGTCGCCAGATCGGCAGGCTCGAGGCGGAGCTGGCCTCCTATGTACGCGATCTGCGGGGTGACCTGCCCACTGCGCGCGTCTCTGCCGAGGCACACGTCGCCGGCGTGGAGGAGTTGGAACAGACGCGTGATACGTTGATCGCCAAACTCTCGGAGGCCCAGCGGGCTGCCGAGGAACGGGCAAGGTTGGAGGGGCAGGCGGTTGATCGTCGCAGAGAGCTGCTCGAGCGGTCGAAAAGTGCGGAGGAATCGGCTGTGAATCCGCTGCGCGGGGCGATGGGCTGGTGGCGGGACAAGTCGTAGCGCGGGCGTTCTTGCCCGCCAAGTCTGCCTTCGAGCAGGTGGGGAACATGATGATCCTCACCACGCGCACGATCGTGTCGGCGATCAGGCCGCCGTACCCCTATGGCGAGGAGCTGGTCTGGCAGTTCCTCTTCGTGCTCAAGCTCTCCTGGTTCCCACTGCTGATTTCGACTTTCGCCCTCTGCCTCGGAGCGCCGGGGTTGCAGGCCGCCGGCGCCCTCTCGCTGTTCGGGTCCCTGGACCGGCTCGGTGGCTTCTTCGTCTTGACGGCTATCCGCTGGATCGGACCCCTTGTCACCGCGGTGGTGGTCGCCGGCGTCGCCGGCACCGCGATCACCGCCGACCTCGGCGCGCGCAAGATTCGCGAGGAGCTGGACGCCCTCCAGGTGCTCGGCGTCGACCCGGTCAAGAACCTGGTCGTGCCCCGGTTCCTGGCGCTGATGGTCATCACCGGCCTGCTCGACATCTTCGCGATCGTTTTCGGCTTGAGCGCCGGCATCACCGCCGAGCTTCTCTATCGCCAGCCACTCAGCGGCTTCTTCGCGACACTCTTCGCAAATGCATCCGTCACCGACCTCTGGGGGTCGGTGCTGATGTGCACCCTGTTCGGCGCGATCATCTCGGTCGTCTGCTGCTACAAGGGCATGACCGCGTCCGGCGGGGCGGCGGGGGTCGGCCGCGCGGTCAACCAGGCGGTTGTGATCTCCCTCGTCGGAGTCTTCTTCTTCAACTACGTCTTCACTGCCGTGCTGCTGGCCAGCAACCCCGAACTACAGTCGATCCGATGACCGGCTGGCTCGCCGTCCCGCGCGCCTGGTTCGACTCGTTTGGTGAGATCGCTCGCTTCGGCTCTCGGGTCGCCGGTCTCGTCTACTCGGGTCGCGTCCTGCGCTTCTTCGGCGAGTCATTGCGACAGGCCGGCATCCTGATCCTCGGCTCGGCGCTCGTGATCTGGGCCTTCGTCTTCATCCTCGGCCTCCAGTGCGGGATCCAGGGTGCCTACTTCTTCCGCGC
The DNA here is from genome assembly GCA_036381235.1 of Solirubrobacterales bacterium. Classification (GTDB taxonomy): domain Bacteria; phylum Actinomycetota; class Thermoleophilia; order Solirubrobacterales; family 70-9; genus DASVDE01. Next base: position 4,111 of record DASVDE010000033.1, read on the forward strand.
GCAGGGGGTTCCCGCCTATGCCGGCTTGTTCGCGGCCTGGTGCGATCTGCGCGAGGCGTTGCCCTACGCCTTCGGCTACATCCTCTCGGCCAAGGTCGGCACCGGGATCGTCGCCGAGCTGGGCGCGATGCGGATCTCCGACGAGATCGACGCGCTGGAGGTGATGGGCATCCAGCCCGTGACCTTTCTCGCCGCGACCCGCCTGCTCGCCGCCTGGATCGTTCTGCCGTTCATGTATCTGGCGGGGATCGGGATCATGTACTTCGCCAGCTATTTGGCCGTCGTCCAGCAGATCGGCGACGTCTCCTCGGGTGGCTATCTGCTGATCTTCTGGACGTTCCAGAACCCCCCCGATCTGATCTTCAGCTTGATCAAGGGAATGGTGATGGCGACCGTGATCGTGCTGGTCGGCTGCTACTACGGCTACACCGCCTCCGGCGGCCCGGTCGGCGTCGGCACCGCCACCGCCCAGTCGATGGTCGTCAACATCGTCCTCGTCCACATCATCGGGATGTTGGGAACCGTGATCTTCTGGGGCGCGAACCCGCGGGCGCCGGTGGGTGGATAGAGGACCACGCGCTCGATCTGCGCTCCCCCTGGCTGGGCGGGGCCATAATGATGAGATGGCGCTGCTGGACGATTCCGAGATCGAGGCGAGGCTGGCGGAGCTGACCGGCTGGGCGCGGGATGGCAAAGCAATAGTCAAGCGCTTTGACCGAGGCGACTTCGTAGGCTCGGTCGAGTTCGTTCGCAGCCTGGTCGAACCAGCGGAGGAGATGGGCCACCACCCCGACCTGGAGATCTCCTGGGACAAGGTAACGGTGAAGATCTCCACCCACTCCGAGGGCGGTCTCACCGCCAACGACTTCGAGCTGGCGGCGAAGATCGACGCCCTGGCCTGAGCTGCGGCTAACGTTGGGTTGTGGTCGACGAGCTGCGCATCGACGAGCGCCTGGCGATACCCCTGGCGGAGATCGAGTTGCGCGCCAGCCGCTCCTCAGGTCCCGGTGGACAGCACGCCAACGTCACTGCGTCCAGGGTCGAGGCCGTCTTCGACGTCGAGGCGTCGGCCGCGCTCGACGATTTCCAGAAGGCGCGACTGGCGGAGCGGGTCGGCCCTGTTGTGACCGCCGTCGCCCAGGATGCTCGCGGCCAGGCCCGCAACCGCGAGCTGGCGCTGGGGCGCTTGGCGGAGAAGATCGCCGCAGGGCTGGCGGTGCCACGCCGGCGCCGCCCCACAAAGCCGACCCGCGCCTCCCGCAAACGCCGCCTCGAGCAGAAGCGCCGCACAGCCGAGCGCAAGCGCGCGCGTCAGAGGCCGACGGGAGAAGACTGAGTTTGCGGGTATAGCGATGTACAAGGAAAGGAGTTGGCATGTTCGAGCACACCAAAGCATTCAGCGGCTTTGCGGTCGACGACCTGCAGCAGGCACGTGAGTTCTACGCCGAGACCCTGGGTCTGAAGACTTCCGTGTTGGATGAGGGACACGGTCTGATGAACCTGCACCTGGCAGGGGGCCGGGACACCTTCGTCTATCGGAAACCGGACTTCGCTCCGGCGAACTACACGATCCTCAACTTCGAGGTCGATGACATCGACGATGCCGTCGAGGAGCTGTCGGGTCGCGGCGTCAGCTTCGAGCGATACGACGGGATGGATCAGGACGAGAAGGGCATCGCCCGCGGCCCGGGCCCCCAGATCGCCTGGTTCAAGGACCCGGCGGGCAACATCCTCTCGGTACTGCAGCCACCCAGTTGACAGCGTCTTGATGCATGGGCGCGGCTGGTTTCGAACCAGCGACCTCTCGCGTGTGAAGCGGTGAGCCCCAGGATGGCCGCTAGGCGCTGGAAACGGCTTGTTGGAGCGGGATGCGGGCTCGGCCCACTGTCGTTACTGGGTCACGGAGTAAACCCTCCATTTACCCGGGACCCCTCGCAGGTTGTGGTAGCCGCGCTCGGTGAGTTCGATCTGCGAGCCGGCTACGAGGTCGGCGACGGTCCGGGAGACGAGCACCTCTCCCGGGCTCGCCAGAGCAGCCACGCGGGCGCTGATGTGCACGGCCAGACCGCCGATGTCCTCCCCGATCACCTCGCACTCGCCGGTGTGGAGGCCAGCCCGCACCTCGATGCCGAGCGGCCGCACGGCCTCGAGGATCGCA
>DASVDE010000034.1:0-42082 GCA_036381235.1 Solirubrobacterales bacterium
ATGCGCCCCATCGGCGCCAGCACGCCGAGCTCGGCGTCGAATGCATCGCCGCCGCTCATGTGGAGGACCACGTCGACGCGCCGCCCGTCGTTCGCCTCGCGGATGGCGCTCCCCAGGTCCTCGCTGCGCGAGTCCACCGTCGCGTCGGCGCCGAGCCGCTCGACCAGGGCCCGCTTGTCCTCGCTCGAGGCGAGCCCGATCACCCTGGCGCCGGCGGCCTTCGCCAGCTGCACGGAGAGCGAGCCTGTGCCGCCCGCCGCCGCCTCGACGACGACCGTCTCGCCAGGCTCGACCCGGGCGCAGCGGCGCACGAGCGCCAGCGCCGTCAGTCCCTGGAGCAGGAGGGCGGCCGCCTGGTCGTCGTCCACCTCGTCCGGCACCGGCACGAGCATCGCCGCCGGCACGGCGACCTTCTCGGCGTAGGCGCCGGAGGCGAGGATCGCGGCGACCCGCCTGCCGTCGGGCGTGCGCCCGCTGACCTCTCCGCCCGGGATCAGGGGCAGGCTCTGCTCGGCCAGGTAGTCGTTGCGCGTGGCGTGGGTGTCGGCGAAGTTGATGCCGCTGCGCGACACCTCGACCAAGAGCTCGCCGTGCTCCGGCACCGGGTCCGGCACATCGACGTGCTTGAGCACCTCGGGCCCGCCGAACTCCTCTATCTGGATCGCCCTCATCGGCGGGGAACCATAGACGCCTGCGGCGGTAACCTCCGCCGCCGATGAAGCGAGAGGCTCCCTGATGTCGCTCACCGTCGTCGGCTCGATCGCGTTCGACTCCGTGCGCACCCCGTTCGGGGAGCGCGAGCGCATGCTCGGCGGCGCCGCCGTCCACTTCTCCCTCGCCGCCAGCTTCTTCACCGAGGTGCGGCCCGTCGGACCGGTCGGCGACGACTTCGGGGCGGCGGAGTTCGAGGTGCTGGAGAGACGCGGCGTCTGCACCGATGACATCGAGCGCGTCCCCGGAGGCAGCTCGTTCTTCTGGCGCGGCCGCTACGAGTACGACCTCAACGTCGCCCACACCGAGGACACGCAGCTGGGCGTCTTCGGCGAGTTCGAGCCGAAGCTCTCGCCTCAGTCGCGGGAAGCGGACATTGTCTTCCTGGCCAACATCCAGCCGCAGCTCCAGCGCCAGGTGCGCGGACAGTGCGCGGCGGCCCGCTTCAGCGCGCTGGACTCGATGAACCTCTGGATCGAGACCGCGCGGGACTCGCTGCTGGAGGCGATCTCCGAAGTCGACTGCGTGATCGTCAACGACGCGGAGGTCCGCGAGCTGACCGGCGAGTCCAACCTGGCCCGCGCCGCGCGCGCCGTGATGTCCCACGGCCCCCGTGCCGTCGTCGCCAAGCAGGGGGAGTACGGGGCGGCGCTCTTCACCGAGGGCAGCTTCTTCGCCCTTCCCGGCTTCCCCCTGGAGGACGTCCGCGATCCCACCGGGGCGGGGGACAGCTTCGCCGGTGGCTTCCTCGGCTATCTCGACGGCCACGAGGGGGAGCTCGACGAGGCCGGCCTGCGGCGCGCGATGGGCTATGGAACCGTGCTCGCCTCCTTCAATGTCGAAGAGTTCGGCACCGAGCGGGTGGCCCGCCTCAGCCGCGAGGAGATCGACCGGAGGCTCGCCGAATTGCACGCGATGACGCAGTTCGAGCCGCTGCCGGCCGCCGCCGAGTAGCTGCTGCGATACTGGAAATCGACCAGTTCAGGAAACCTAAGCTCGAGGAGGGGTGATGGCCACCGAGCAACAGAGCAGAGACGCAGCCGCCGACGGCAAGGCCAACGGCTCGGACACCCTCACCGTCACCGACAACCGCACCGGGCGGACCTATGAGCTGCCGATCACGGACGGCACGGTGCGCGCCATGGACCTGCGGCAGATCAAGGAGTCCGAAGACGAATTCGGCATGCTCGCCTACGATCCGGCCTTCACCAACACGGCCGCCTGTCGCTCGGCGATCACATTCATCGACGGCGAGGCGGGCGTGCTCGAACACCGCGGCTACTCGATCGAGCAGCTCTGCGAGCGCTCGAGCTTCCTAGAGGTCGCCTACCTGCTGATCTTCGGCGAGCTGCCGACGGGCCCCCAGCTGGACCGCTGGACCTACGACATCACGCACCACACCTTCGTCCACGAGGACCTCAAGCACTTCTTCGAGGGCTTCCGCTACGACGCGCACCCGATGGGAATGCTGCTCGCCGGCGTGGGCGCGCTCTCGACCTTCTATCCGGACGCCAAGCAGATCGACGACCCCGAAGAGCGCTACATGGCGGCGGTGCGGCTGATCGCCAAGGTGCCGACGCTCGCCGCCTTCTCCTATCGCCACAACATGGGGCTCCCCTACGTCTACCCGGACAACGATCTCTCCTTTGCCGGCAACTTCCTCTCCATGATGTTCAAGAAGACCGAGGTGAAATACGAGCCCGATCCGCGACTGGTGCGTGCGCTGGACGTGCTCTTCATCCTCCATGCCGATCACGAGCAGAACTGCTCGACCAGCGCGGTGCGGGGCGTCGGCTCCTCCGGCGTCGACCCCTACTCCGCCGTCGCTGCCGGCGTGGCGGCGCTCTACGGCCCTCTGCACGGTGGCGCCAACGAAGCGGTGCTGCGGATGCTGCGCCGGATCGAGTCGGTGGAAAACATCCCGGGCTTCCTCGAGCGGGTGAAGAACCGCGAGGAGAAACTGATGGGCTTCGGCCACCGCGTCTACAAAAACTACGACCCGCGGGCGCGAATCATCCAGCAGCACATGGAGGAGGTCTTCGAGGCGACCGAGTACAACGCGCTGGTGGAGATCGCCCGCGAGTTGGAGAAGCGCGCCCTCGACGATGAGTACTTCACCTCGCGCAAGCTCTATCCGAACGTCGACTACTACTCGGGGATCATCTACGAGGCGCTGGAGATCCCGACCAACATGTTCACCGTGATCTTCGCCATTCCCCGCACCGCGGGCTGGGTCGCGCAGTGGATGGAGATGAACGACGACCCGGAGAAGAAAATCTCCCGTCCGCGCCAGATCTACACTGGCTATCGCGATCGCGATTACGTGGCGATCGGCGATCGGGAGGGGCCCGAGAAGATCGTTGGGCCCCCGGCGCGGCGGCCGAAACGGCCTCGGCGAGGGGCATAGACCAGCAGGAGGGCGAGGCACCCCTCCTCACTCAACTTTTTCGGTGAGAACGCAGCTGACGCCTCAGGCGACACCGAAAAAGTACAAGCCGTTCGGAGGGGCACCTCGCCCTCCCGGCCCGAGCCCAAGCCCCGTCGAGGACTTCAGTCACCGCGCCGGGCTGCCATACGCTTCAGCCATGTCTGTTTGGAAGCTGACCGTCAGGCACGGATCCGATGTGAGCCATGAGCGGTTCGAGAGCTTGGACGAGGCGGTGGCGGCGATGAGGAAGCGGGCGCTGGCGATTCGCGCCGAAGGACCGATGAAGGCAGTCTCCGCGTTACGGGACTTCACCCCGCACGACCAGGTCCAGGCACGGCTGCAGCTGTCCGGCAAGGGACTGCTGCGCAAACCGGTCGCCGGGGTCGACTTGCGCGGCGACGGGACCTTCGTCCCGTTCCGCGGCGGTTTCGCTCGCGAAGAGCTGGACCCGACCGAATACGACACGCCGTTCGACGTCGTGCGGGAGACTCTGCGGCCACGATGAGCGAGGAGATCCCAAAGGGCAGTTACGCCGCCGGCAACCGGGTCAAGCTACCCGCGGGCGCCGAGCCTCCATTCACCGTCTTCATCAACGGCGTCGAGCAGCAGCCCGGCGCCGACTACGAGATTCGCGGGGGCGAGATCGTCTTCAATCGCCAGATAGTCAAGGAGGAGGTCGGCAAGAGCCGCTGGCTGGCGATGTACCTCGGCCTATGGGGCACCTACCGCAAGAACGAGACGATCGACCTTCAGTTCTCCCGCGACGGCAAGCTCGAGCTGCGCGACGACCTCGCGGTTGAAGGACCCGGCACCGCTTGACTGGGCGCGGGACCGCACCTAAATTGGCTGCGGGCTCAATGAGGACTCGCAGCTTGATCGCGTGGGCGCTCGGTAAGCGACGCTGCGGCGTCGCAGCCGGCGCCGCCTGCGCGCTCGCCTGCCTGACGCTGGCCACCGGCGCGCAGGCGGCGTTGATCCCGGTGGATATCGAAGGCGACATCGTCGCGGCCGACGGCCACTGCTCGCTGCGGGAGGCGATCACAACCGCGAATGACGACGTTCCCCCGTTCCCGGGTGCGGGCGAGTGCGCTGCGGGGGCGGTCAGCGATGTCGTGACGGTTCCGGCCGGGCATTTCGTTCTGAGCCGAACGGGACCGCCCGACGACACCAACGTCAACGGCGACCTCGACGTGCTTGGTGCCGGCCTGACGATTCGCGGCCAGGGTGCCGGGAGCACCACGATCGACGCGAACCGCATCGACCGGGTGCTCGACGTGCTCACGGGGAGGGTCGCGACACTGGAGGGCCTGACTCTGACCGGCGGGCAGGCGCCGAACGGCGCGAACGGCGGCAACGTGACCGGCGCTCCGGGGACGTTCGCCGCAGGAGGGAACGGCGGCCCGGGTGAGTCGGGCGGCGGAATCCGCAACGCGGGCACTCTCACGATCGCCGACAGCGCCGTCTCGAACAATTTCGCCGGCGACGGCGGCGACGGCGGGTTCGGGCACGGCGGGGACGGCACGACCGCCGCCACCGGAACCAACGGCGCCAACGGAGTCGGCGGTAGCGCGGTGATCTTCAACAGCGGCTACGGAGGCGGGATCTACACCAGCGGCACGCTCACGCTCACGCGCGTCACCGTGAGCGACAACAGAGCCGGAGACGGCGGTCGAGGTGGCCTGGGCATCGGCGGCCAGGGCGGCGGCGGGATTTCGGGCAACGGCGGCAACGGTGGTGGTGGAACGGGGGGCAGTGGCGGCGGTGGGGGCTGGGGTGGGGGAATTGCGGCCACGACCGGCGCGACGCTGACGATCGACCTCAGCACGATCAGCGGCAACAGCGCGGGCGACGGCGGGGACGGGGGCAATGGGCAGGGTGGCCTGGGCGGAGTCACTTCCGGCAACGGTTCTGTGGGCGGCACCGGCGGGTTCGGTGGTGGTGGTGGCGGTGGTGTATTTGACGGTCGGGGCGGGTCCGGCGGTGGGATCTACTCGGTCGAGCCGATCAAGATCACGCGGTCGCTGGTGGCGGGCAACAGGGCCGGCGCGGGCGGTCTCGGCGGCAACGGCACCGGCGCCCTCGGGGGGCACGCGATCGACGTCGGTGGGAACGCCGCGACCGGGGGCCACGGTGGACCCGGCTCGGGTGAGGACGGTGGTGACGCGGGCCTCGCAGGCGGAGTGTTCGCGCAAGGCGAATATGTCAACGTGACGATCCAGGGGAACGACATCGGCGACGGCGGCACGGGCGGCGACGGGAAAGGTGGCAAAGGCGGCAATTCCACCGGTGGCCCCACGGGAGGCGCCGGCGGGATCGCCACACCCGGCGACGGCGGCAGCGGCGGCGTCGGCGGAGGACTCATCCTTTCGGGCTCCGCGAGCTTCAACTCGACGATCCGGCACGCCACCGTCACGGCGAACGGCGTGGGCGCGGGAGGCGCCTTCGGAAGCGCGACCGGCGGCAGTGGCGGCACCCCTGGTGGCAGCGCCGGCGGGGTCGGCATAGGGTTCGCCGGCTTCAGCGGCGGTGTCGGCGGAATCATCGGGGGTTCTTCGACCCTGCTCGCCGACAGCGTGGTGGCGGGCAACGCCAATGACGATTGCTCGTCCGGCACCTCGGATGGCGGCCACAACTTCACGTTCCCGACCGACACCTGTCCCGGCACGGTCGCCGACCCTCAGCTCGCGCCCCTTGCCGACAACGGCGGACCGACAAGGACACAGGCGCTGCTGCCGGGCAGCCCCTTGATAGACGCCGTGCCGGCCGGTCCCGAGTGCGCGGGCACCGATCAGCGGGGCATCGTGCGCCCACAGGGCCCGGCCTGTGACGCCGGCGCGTACGAGGTCGAGGTCGAGATCCCCACTCCGCCCGGCGGCGGATCGCCGGCCGACACGGAGCGGCCCGTGTTCCTCGCGGCGTCGCTCAAGCCGGCGACGTTCGCGGTCAACCGCCACGGAGCGCCCGAGACGGCGGTCGCGAGCAGAGCACGCGAGGGCACAACCTTCCGCTTCCGCCTCTCCGAGGCCGCCCGGGTGGTCTTCGCCATCCAACGCGCGCGGCCCGGGCGCCGCGCCAAAGGCCACTGCGTCAAGCCCGAGCACTCAAACCGCCACAAGCCGAAGTGCACGCGATTCGTCGGGACCGACCGCTTCGCCGTCACCGCAGGCGCCGGCGACAACGCCAAGAAGTTCTCCGGCCGCATCGGGCGGCACGCACTGAAACCCGGTCGCTACCGCGCGACGCTGACCGCCACGGACGCCGCGGGCAACGAGTCGGCGCCGAAGCGGCTCAACTTCCGCGTCGTTCGCCCAGTCGCGACTAATTGAAGACGTAGAGGAGCAGGAAGGCGGTCACAACGAAGACGGCGCCGGCCGCGATCATGCCCTTGTCCTCGGCGACGATCGCCGCCGTTGAGCGGTCGTCGGAGCGGTCGTAGATCAGATACAGGTAGCGGAAGATCAGGTAGACGACCGGCGGGATGGTGAGCATCATCTGGCTGCCGATCAGCGGCGAGTTGAGGGTGTAGATCGCGTAGCTGATCACCGTTCCGGTGGTGACCAGGGAGACCATCTGGTCGAGGAAGGGGAGCGAGTAGTGCTCCAGCACCGGGCGCGAAGAGGTCCCCTCGTGCAGTTCGGAGACCGCCTCCTGGCGGCGCTTGGTGAAGCCGAGGAAGGCGGCGCCCATGCCGGTGCAGAGGATCAGCCACTCCGAGGCATGGGCGTCGACCGCGCTGGCGCCGGCGGCGACCCTCAGGATGAAGAGGCCGGCGAGGGTCATCACGTCGACGATCACGATCTGCTTGAGGCCGAGGCTGTAGGCGACCTGGGCGATCCCGTAGCCGACGACCATCAGGCCGACCTGCCAGTTGACGGTGGCGAAGGCGAGCGCGATCGCCGCCACCGCCAGGGCGGGAGCGATCACCATCGCCGCCCCCTCCGACAGCTCGCCGGCGGCAAGCGGCCGGAAGCGCTTCTTGGGGTGCTTGCGGTCGAGCTCGACATCGACCAAGTCGTTGACGAAATAGCCGGCGCTGGAGATCAAGCAGAAGGCAACGAAGGCGAGCGTAGCCTCGAGGATCGCGTGCGGGTTGGTGAACTCCCCGGAAAAGAGCAGCCCGGCGAATACCAGGATGTTTTTGATCCACTCGGTCGGCCGTCCGGTCTTGATCGCGGCGCGCAGCGGAGAGCGGCGCGGCACTGCCGGGTCGGCGGCACCGGCCTGCCTGCCCTCTGCCGGGTCGGTCGGGTGTTCCGAGGTGATCGTTTCCATGCTGGAAGGGCCGTCGAGGAGTCGCGCCTGGCCAGAGAGACCGTCGCGACAGGGTAGCGCTCAGGCCGGTAGCCGAACCGGCTAGGTGGCGATCAGGACGCCCGGATTCAGGACGTTGCCGGGATCCAGCTCGGCCTTGGCGGCGCGCAGGGCGGCGGCGAACGGGGCCGGGCGCTGGCGGTCATACCAGGGGCGGTGATCGCGGCCGACGGCGTGATGGTGGGTGATCGTCCCCCCTCCTTCGATCACCGCCTCGGCTGCAGCGGCCTTGACCTCGTCCCACTGCTCGACCTCGCCGCCGCGCACCGCCGGAGCGAGGACCGTGTAGTAGGGCGCCGGCCCGTCAGGATAGACGTGGGTGAAGCGACAGCTGACCCGGGGCGCTCCGGGACCCTCGGCCGGCGCATCGCAGACCTCGGCGACCTTCGCTCGCACCGCCTCCATCGCGCCGGCGTGGAACTCCTCGAAGCGGTCCCAGGTGATCGCCGTCTCAAAGGTCTCCGAGAGCACGCCGCAGGCGACGAAGGTGTCGCGGAGGTAGGGCGCCAAAAGAAAAGCCCCGCGCCAGGTGTCGACGGCCGACCCTTCTGCGCTCGCGGCAGCGTCGGCGGGTGTGGGCCTGGAGGACTTTGCCTTACCCGGCATCCCGCCATGCCCGCGGACGATCTCCAGGGCAAGATCCATCGGGGCGTCGACCGGATGGTGGGCGGACTCGAAGCCGAGGACGAGAAGGTGCTTCTCACCCGACCCGGCGCCGGTCGTACCCGCCTCCACTGCGTCGAGCAGGCGGCAGTTGGAGGGATACAGGCCAGATTGGGAAACCTCGCGCACCGCGCTCGCGGCGGCAAGGAAGTCGTCGAACTCGACCCCGCAGGAGGACTTGAACTCGGGCCGGGGCCGCACCCGCACCCAGGCCTCCGAGATCGCGCCGAGGATCCCCTCCGAGCCGATCAGCATCCGGTCCGGCGAGGGGCCCGCCCCGGACCCCGGCAGCCTCCGACTCTCCCAAGTGCCGCGAGGGGTGATCGCCCGCACCGACTCGACCAGGTCGTCGATGTGCGTGTAGAGCGTCGCGAAGTGGCCCCCGGCCCGGGTCGCCACCCAACCGCCGAGAGTGGAGTACTCAAACGACTGAGGGAAGTGCCGCAGGGTCAGACCTCTCTCCTTCAGCTGCCCCTCCAGCCCCGGCCCGGTGGCCCCAGCCTGAATCCGCGCCGCCATTGACTCGACATCCACCTCGAGCACCCGATCCAGCCGCCGCAGGTCCATGCAGACCACGGGCCGATCCCCAATCCGAGCCTCGACGCCCCCGACAACGCTCGTCCCCCCGCCGAACGGCACCACGGCGGCCCCCTCCGCCTCCGCCCAGGAAAGGACGGTCTCGATCTCCGACTCGTCCTTTGGCCGGGCGACCAGATCCGGAGGATTGGGGAACTCGCCCCGGAACCCCCGCACCACGTCACGGTAGGCCTTCCCAAGCGCCCGTGAAACCCGCTCGTAGCGCTCATCGGAAAACAGATCCCCGAACTCCGTCGGCACCTTCAGCCGGGCGGCGCGCACCTCGACTTCTTCGAGAGGGACAGGCTGCTCAGGCTCCCCTCCGAACCCAAACCGCTCCCGAATCCCCGTAGCGGCCTGGCTCAGCTCCCCCTGCGAGGGAGCCTGGTCGTCATACCCCCACCCCCAGTGCTTCAGCCGCCTGCCCTGGGCTACCAGTGGACGCCTTTCATCAGGTGCGCGAAGGCAAGCGCCTCGGTGGTCGGGGCCTTATCGGGAGCCTCATCGGCCTTGCCCTTCGCCGCCTGCGACTCCGGGAACAGCTTGTAGGCCTGATTCAGGATCGAATCGCTTGCCTTGGGCGCCACCGCGTAGACCAGCTCGCCGATGGTCCCCAGGCGGGTGGCGACCTTCTTCGGCCGCTTGACCATCGCCCCGGTGATCATCTCCGCCGCCTCCTCGGGGGTGATCGCCGGGAAGACGTCATACATCCGCGTCGGGGCGATCATCGGCGTGCGCACCAGCGGCATGTGGATCGTCGTGATGTCGACGCCGTCGTTGACGATCTCCGAGGCGATCACCCGGCTGAATGCGTCGAGCGCGGCCTTCGAGGCGACGTAGGCAGAGAAGCGCGGCGGGTTGGTCTGCGTCCCGATCGAGCTGATGTTGATGATGTGGCCCGACTTGCGAGCCACCATCGTCGGCAGCAGCGCCAGGATCAGCCGCACCGCGCCGAAGTAGTTGAGCTGGATCGTCCGCTCGTAGTCGTGGAAGCGATCGTAGGAGAGGGTGACCGAGCGGCGGATCGAGCGCCCCGCGTTGTTGACGAGGATGTCGACGTGGCCGTGGTAGGCCAGGACCTCCTCGGCCATCCGCTCGATGTCGTCCATGTCGGACATGTCGCAGCGGTGGATGTGGGCGACGCCGCCGGCCCGCTCGATCTCCTCCTTGGTCTCCTCCAGCTTCTCCACGGAGCGCGCCACCAGCAGCACGGTGGCGCCGGCGTCGGCCGCCTTCACCGCGGTCGCTTTGCCGATCCCCGAGGAGGCGCCGGTGATCAAGACCACCTTGCCCCGCACCGCTCCCGACAGCGAGCGGTCCTTGAACAGGTCCGGGTCGAGGTTGCGCTCCCAGTAGTCCCAGAGCCGATCGGCGTAGGTCTCGAGCGGCGGCACCTCGATCCCCGATCCTCTCAGCGCGGCCCTGGCCTTGGTCGAGTCGAAGCTCGTCGGGTAGTTGACGTAGGTGAGAATCCCGGCGGGAATGCCCAACTCGCCAAGCGCCGCCTTCGCGGCCCGCTTAGCCGGTGGGAACAGCTTCAGCCCCGCTTCGAGCAGAGAGGTCGCCGGGCCGGTCACCTCGGAGTCGAGCCGCAGCGTCATCTGCGGAGCGTCCGCCGCCTTGGCGAAGAGGTTGATCACCTCGCCCGCGCTCTTTGCCTGCGGGTCGGTGAGGTGGAATGCCTGGCCGTCGAGGTCGGGCTCGTGGGCGATGTGGTCGATCGCCGCGGCGACGTAGTCGACCGGGACGATGTTGATCTCGCCCCCCTCGATTCCCAGCGTCGGCAGCCACGAGGGCAGCACCCGTCGCGCCTGCTGGAGCAGCTTGAAGAAGTAATACGGCCCATCGATCTTGTCGATCTCGCCGGTCCGCGAGTTGCCGACCACGATTCCCGGCCTGTAGACCCGCCACGGCCGCCCGCACTCCTCGCGCACAACCCGCTCGGACTCGTGCTTGGTGCGGAAGTAGGGATGGGTGTCGAGCCGCTCGGCCTCGTCGAACATGTCCTCGGTCCAGATCCCCGAGTAGAGGCCGGCGGCGGCGATCGAGCTGATCTGGTGAAAGCAGCCTGCCTCGATCTGCTGCGCAAGCTGCACTGCGTTGCGGGTGCCCTCGACGTTGGCGATCTCCTGCGCCTCGGAGCCGGCGGTCATGTCGTAGATCGCCGCCAGGTGGAAGAAGTGGTCGACGTCGCCCCGCAACGTCAGCAGGTCCTCCTCGGAGACCCCCAGCCCGGGTTGGGAGAGGTCGCCCGCGACCGGGACGACGCGGGCGCCGTCCGGCCCCCAGCCGCTTCGCAGCTCCTCCAGGCGCCCCCGCGACCCCGCTCGGACCAGGGCGTAGATCGTCCCCTCTCGCTGAAGCAACCGCTCGACGAGGTTGCGTCCGATGAACCCGGTCGCTCCGGTGACGAAATAGTTCACCGCTGTTTCATACACTCAATCCAGCGATGGCGCAAACGGCGACCGTGCAGATCCAAATGCCCGAGATGGGAGAGTCGGTCACCGAGGGGATCGTGCTCGAATGGCACGTCGCCGAAGGGGACTTCGTCAACGAGGGCGACACCGTGGTCGAGGTCTCGACCGACAAGGTCGACGCAGAAGTGCCTGCTCCCACTGACGGCGTCATCACCAAGCTTGTTGCGTCGGTCGACGAGGAAGTTCCCGTCGGCGCTCCGTTGGCTGAGATGGAGCCTGGCGAGGGACAGGGCGATTCTGCCGCGGGTCCTGACGCGGCCGATGGGGAGGCGGCTGCGGGCGAAGTCTCGTCCTCGGCCCCCCCATCGCCCGCGCCACCCGCGGAAGAAACGGTCGGATCGCCCGCCGGGGCTGCCAACGGCAGCGACGGAGTGCGGGCGACCCCAGTCGCCCGACGCGTGGCTGAAGCTGCCGGCGTCGATCTTGGGTCCATAGATGGGTCCGGGCCCGGGGCGAAGGTGACCAAGGAGGATGTGCTCGCCGCTGCGAACGGGGAAGTGCCACCGGCCGCAGCGAGGGCCGGGGAGGCGAAGGCGTTGCGAGGGCCGGCGGGAATGCTGGCCCAGGCGATGAACGAGAGCCGGGAGGTCCCTACGGCTACCTCGTTCAGGACGGTCGCCGTCGACACGCTCGACGCCAAGCGCAAGGCGTTGAACGGACTGCTGAAGGAGCGCGGGATGAAGGTCTCCTTCACCCATCTGGTCGCCTGGGCGATCGTGCAGGCCGCCAAGGAGTGGCCGGTGATGGTCCGGGTCTTCGAGGAGCGCGAAGGCAAGCCGTACGCGATCGAGGGTGGCCCGGTCAACCTCGGCATCGCCGTCGACGTCGAGCGCAAGGACGGCTCCCGCAGCCTGATGGTCCCGGCGATCAAGGGAGCCGAGGGCCTCGACTTCGCCGCATTCCACTCCTATTACGAAGACCTGATCACCAAGACGCGGGAGAACAAGCTCACCGCCGACGACTTCCAGGGGACCAACGTCTCCCTCACCAACCCGGGCGGGCTCGGCACCGTCGCCTCGGTCCCACGGCTGATGAGCGGACAGAGCGCGATCATCGCCACCGGCTCGATTGCCTATCCGGCCGAGTGGGCCCACGCGACACCGGAAAGAATCCGCCAGCTCGGCGTCTCCAAGGTGATGACGCTGACCTCGACCTACGACCATCGCGTCATCCAGGGCGCCGAGTCGGGCTCCTTCCTGCGCCGCCTGGACCAGCTCCTGCAGGGCGAGGACGGCTTCTACGAAGCGGTCGCCGGCGACCTCGACGTCGAAGCCGCGCCGATCGCCGCCGCCCATCCGGCCTCCGCCTCGGCCCCACCGCTTGGCGGGCCCGCCACTAGCGAGATGGCGGTGACCGCCGGCGCTCCCGACGAGGAGCTGCTGCAGGCGGTTCAGGCGGCGACCTCTCTGCTCAAGGGCTACCGCACCCATGGCCACCTCGCCGCCCGCCTCGACCCCCTCGGCCGCGAGCCGCAGGGCGACCCGGCGATCCAGCCTGAGACCCTCAACCTGACGCCGGAGCTGATGGCGCGCATCCCCGCCTCGATCCTGCGCATCGGCGTGCCCGGCGAAACGCTGCTGGACGCCCTCCCCCGCATGCGCGACTCCTACTGCGGCACGATCGCCTACCAATTCGAGCACCTCTCCTCGCATCAGCAGCGCACCTGGCTGCGGGAGATGGTCGAGACCGGCGCCCATCGCCAGCCCCTCACCGATGAGGAGAAACGGCGGCTGCTCGGTCGCCTGATCGATGTCTTCCAGTTCGAGCGCTTTATCGAAAAGGCCTACCTGGGCCAGAAGATCTTCACGATCGAGGGCCTCGACGCAGTCGTCCCTATGCTCGACGAGCTGGTCACGCTCGCCTACCGAGGCGGTGCCGAGGAGGTCGTCTTCGGCATGGCCCATCGCGGACGGCTCAGCGTCCTCGCCCACAACCTCGGCCGCTCGGTGGAGTCGATCCTCGCCGAGTTCGAGGGGGCCAAGCAGATCGAGGCGGTGAAGGCTGTCGCCGCGATCCCCCACGGCGGCACCGGCGACGTCAAGTACCACTACGGCCACCAGGGGGTCTACGAGACCGCGGAGGGGGAGAAGATCGCCGTCCGCCTCTACCCCAATCCGAGCCACCTCGAGTTCGTCAACCCGGTCGTCGAGGGCGCCACCCGCTTCATCCAGTCCGAGTTCGAGGGCGCCGCGATCGACCACGAGCCCAAGCGCGCCGTGCCGGTCCTGCTTCACGGCGACGCCGCCTTCCCCGGCCAGGGGGTCGTCGCCGAGACGCTCAACCTGCAGTCGCTCAAGGGCTACACGACCGGCGGCACGATCCACGTCATCCAGAACAACCAGGTGGGCTTCACCACCGACCCGGAAGAGGCTCGCTCCACCCCCTATGCGGCGGACATGGCGAAGGGGTTCAACGTCCCGATCGTCCACGTCAACGCCGACGACGTCGAGGCCTGCTCGGCGGCGATCCGCCTGGCGATGGGCTATCGCGAGCGCTGGGGCCGCGACATCGTCATCGACGTGATCGGCTACCGCCGCTACGGCCACAACGAAACCGACGAGCCCGCCTACACCCAGCCGCAGATCGCGGCCAAGATCAAGGCCCACCCGCCGGTCTCCGAGATCTACGCCCAGAAGCTGACCGAGGAGGGGGTGGTGAGCACCGAGGACGTCGAGCGGCTGACCAAGGCGCGCCACGACGAGATGTCGGCGGCGCTGAAGGACCTGCGCCGCAAGATGGAGCTGGGCGACTACGAGGACCCGACGGTGACCACGACCAGCACCGGCGAGCTCGACCGCAGCGCCAGCCCCCCGGTGGAAACCGCGGTGCCGATCGAGAAGCTTCGCGAGCTGAACGAGGCGCTGATCGAGGTGCCGGAGAGCTTCACCATCCACCGCAAGCTGCGCAAACCGCTCGGCAAGCGAATCGACGCCCTTGCCGGCGGCGGAATCGAATTCGGCCATGCCGAGGCGCTCGCCTTCGCCTCCCTGCTGACCAATGGCGTCCACATCCGCCTGACGGGCCAGGACACCGAGCGGGGCACCTTCTCTCACCGTCACCTCGTCCTCCACGACGAGAACACCGGGTTGGAGTACTGCCCGATGCAGAACCTCGAAGGCGCCTCCGCCCCGTTCGAGCTGTACAACAGCCCTCTCTCGGAGGTTGCCTGCCTCGGCTTCGAGTACGGCTACTCGGCTGCCAACCCAAACGCGCTGGTCCTCTGGGAGGCCCAGTACGGCGACTTCGCCAACGCCGGCCAGGTGATCGTCGACACCTTCATCGCCTCGGGCGAGGCAAAGTGGGGGCAGACGAGCCGCCTCACCCTGCTGCTCCCGCACGGCTACGAGGGCTCGGGGCCCGAACACTCCAGCGCCCGCATCGAGCGCTTCCTCGCGCTCGCCGCCGAGGGCAACATCCGCATCGCCAATCCGACGACCGCCGCCCAGTACTTCCACCTGTTGCGTCGCCAGGCGTTGATCCGCAAGCCACGCCCGCTTGTCGTCTTCACCCCCAAGGGCCTGCTGCGGCTGGACCGGGCGGCCGCCTCGCCCGAGGAGCTGACCGCCGGCCACTTCCACTTCATCCTCGACGATCCAACCGCGGTAGAGCACCGTGAGAAGGTCGAGCGTCTCGTCCTCTGCACCGGCAAGGTCTACTTCGACATGGACGCCAGCGATCGCCGCACCACGGCAGATAACGTCGCGATCGCCAGGGTCGAGTTGCTCTACCCGTTCGCCAAAGCGCAGCTGACCGAGCTGATCGCCTCCTATCCCAACTTGAAAGAGGTCATATGGGTCCAGGAGGAGCCGCGCAACATGGGGGCCTGGAAGGTGATGTCACGGCGGCTCCCCGATCTGATGCCCGAGGGAGTGGAGCTTGGCTATGTCGGCCGCCCGACCCGTGCCAGCCCCGGTGAGGGTTACTCGATCGCCCACGCCCGCGAACAGGAGCGCATAGTCCTCACCGCTCTCACCCCCGGCGCCTGATGCGCAAGCCCGTGCCGGGCCGGCTGTTCGTGTGGGTGAAGAGACTCTCCTGGTTGGAGCTTGGAGTGTTCACGGCATTGATCGCCTTCTGGCTCCTGCCCGGGTTCGACACTGAGACGATGCTCTTCGGATGGGCGCACGGGCTGGGGTTCATCTTGCTTTGCATCGTGATTTGGGTGGCATGCGTGAGGCGTGAGGCGCCTTACACGCTGCTGGCAGCGACCCTCACACCCGTCGGCCCGGTTGGCAGTGTGGTCGGAATCCAGTTGATCGAGCGTCGTGGATGGGGAATTGCGGGTTATCCGCAAGACGCTGCGGAATCCCCGTAAACACGCCTAATTTGCTTGACCCCGACCGTTTCACCCGCTATAGGTAGGGAGTAGACCGTTTCCTGGGCAGTCCCGCGTAGGGAGCGGCTGCGTCGGCATCCCTCCCTGGCTACCGACGCGTAGGTGCGGTGCGGGTCGCGCGGACCCCCCTGCCTCCCGCGGCCCGGCCGCACCCTTTTCCTTGATTCCGCGGCCTACCGGAGGGTGCGGAGGACGGTTTGAAGAATCCCGCCGTTGCGGAAGTAGGAGACCTCGTTCGGGGTGTCGAGTCGAACCGTCGCCTCGAACTCGGTTGAGCCGGCATTGACGGTAACTGTCCTTGCCTCACCATTCCGCAGGTCGCCGATGTCGATCGTCTCCTCACCGGTGAGGCCGAGTGACTTCACACTCTCACCCTCAGGGAACTGAAGGGGCAAAACACCCATACCAATCAGGTTCGATCGATGTATGCGCTCGAAGCTCTCGGCGATCACCGCGCGGACACCGAGCAGCTTGGTTCCCTTCGCCGCCCAGTCGCGTGAGGAGCCCGACCCGTACTCCTTGCCCGCCAAGACCACCAGCGG
The DNA here is from genome assembly GCA_036381235.1 of Solirubrobacterales bacterium. Classification (GTDB taxonomy): domain Bacteria; phylum Actinomycetota; class Thermoleophilia; order Solirubrobacterales; family 70-9; genus DASVDE01. Next base: position 16,045 of record DASVDE010000034.1, read on the forward strand.
CACACCCTCGGCGGCGTAGGCCATCGCCGCATCGAAGACAGTCATCTCCTCGCCGTCGGGAAAATGCCGCGTGTAGCCGCCGGCTCGCTCGACCAGCAGGTTGCGAAGGCGGATATTGGCGAAGGTGCCGCGGATCATCACCTCGTGATTGCCGCGACGGGAGCCGTAAGAGTTGAAGTCGCGGGGCTCGACACCCTGTTCAATCAGCCATCGCCCGGCCGGACTGTCCTTTTTGATCGCGCCGGCGGGTGAGATGTGGTCGGTGGTGATCGAGTCGCCGAGCAGCGCCAGCACCTGCGCCCCGGCAATCGGCTCCACGCCGGGTGGCTCGGCCGGCATTCCCTCGAAGAAAGAGGGACGACGCACATAGGTGGAGTCGGGCCAGGTGTAACGATCGCCGGTCGGTACCTCCACCGCGTTCCAGTTCTCGTCTCCGGCGAACACCTCGCCGTAGTTGCGGGTGAACATCTCAGCCTTGATCGAGCTGCCGACCAGCTCCTTCACCTCGGTGGGGTCGGGCCAGATGTCACGCAGGTAGACCGGCTCGCCATCGTCCCCTTCGCCGAGCGGCTCGGTGGTGAGGTCGAGGTCCATCCTCCCGGCCAGCGCGTAGGCGACCACCAGCGGCGGGCTGGCCAGGTAGTTCGCCTTCACGTCCTGGTTGATACGCCCCTCGAAGTTGCGGTTCCCCGAGAGCACCGCGCAGACGGCGAGGTCCTTTTCCTCGACCGCCGCCGAGATCTCCGGCGCCAGGGGCCCGGAGTTGCCGATGCAGGTGGTGCAGCCATAACCGACCAGGTTGAACTGCAGCTCGTCCAGGTACTTGGTCAGCCCAGCCTTCTCTAGATAGTCGGTGACCACGGTCGAGCCGGGCGCGAGCGAGGTCTTCACCCAGGGCTTGCGGGCAAGCCCTCGCTGCACCGCGTTGCGGGCAAGCAGCCCGGCGCCGATCATCACGCTCGGGTTGGAGGTATTGGTGCAGCTGGTGATCGCGGCGATCACGACGCGGCCGTGGTCGAGCTCGACGGTCGTCCCGTCCTCCAGCGTCACCCCGATCGCGTCGTCGCTGCCGCGCGGCGCCGTCGCTGCCGGCGACCCGCTAACCGCCGGGCGCGGCTTGCCACGCTCGTCCTCGTGGCTCTCGGCCGGAGGATCGGAGGCCGGGAAGGACTCCATGCTCGCCTCGTCGACCCCGTTGCCCATCTGCTTCGCGGCGTCGGGGTCGAACTCGTCCATCGCCTCGATGAATGCCTGCTTGGCCTGCGCCAGCGGCACCCTGTCCTGCGGTCGCTTCGGACCGGCGATGCTCGGCACCACCTCGCCCAGGTCAAGCTCCAGCATGTCGGAGAAGGCCGGATCGGGAGAGCCCTCCGTGTGGAACATCCCCTGCTCACGGGCATAGGCGTCGACCAGCTCGATCGTCTCGGTTGGGCGACCGGTGAGATCGAGATAGCGAAGCGTCTCGGCGTCGACCGGGAAGATCGCGCAGGTTGAGCCGAACTCCGGCGACATGTTGCCGATCGTCGCCCGGTCGGCCAGGCCCAGCGTCGCCAGCCCCGGCCCGAAGAACTCGACGAACTTGGAGACCACGCCGCGGCGGCGCAGCATCTCGGTCACGGTCAGGACCAGGTCGGTCGCGGTCGCCCCCTGCGGCAGCTCGCCGCCGAGCTTGAAGCCGACCACCTGCGGCAGCAGCATCGAGATCGGCTGGCCGAGCATCGCCGCCTCGGCCTCGATCCCGCCCACTCCCCAGCCCAGCACCCCGAGCCCGTTGACCATGGTGGTGTGGGAGTCGGTCCCGACGAGCGTGTCTGGATAGGCCTGCCGGACGCCGTCGCGCTCGCGGCTGTAGACGACCTGGGCGATGTGCTCGAGGTTGACCTGGTGGCAGATGCCCGTCGCCGGGGGCACGACGCTGAAGTTGTCGAACGCTCCCTGCCCCCACTTCAGGAACGAGTAGCGCTCGCTGTTGCGTTCGAACTCCCGCTCGGCGTTGACCGCGAAGGCGCGGGCGTTGCCGAAGGCGTCGACCTGCACCGAGTGGTCGATCACCAGGTCGACGTCGACCAGCGGGTTGATCTTCTCGGGGTCGCCGCCGATCTCCGACATCGCGTCGCGCATCGCCGCCAGGTCGACCACCGCCGGAACCCCGGTGAAGTCCTGCATCAGCACCCGCGCCGGCTGGAAGGGGATCTCGGCGCTGGGCTCGGCAGCCGGGTCCCAGCCGGCGATCGCCTCGACGTCGGCAGCGGTGACGCTGTGCCCGTCCTCCAGCCGCAGCACGTTCTCCAGCAGTACTTTCACCGAGTAGGGCAGCCGCGCCACATCGAACCGGTCCGCCAATGCGTCGAGGCGGAAGATCTCGTACTCACGCCCCCCCACCTCGAGGCTCGCCCGCGCGGCAAATGAATCGGAAGAACTCATGCCCTCCATCCTAGGAGGGACTCGGCTCTCGCTGTCACGCGACCGCTTCGGGTGAATGCGTTGGGTGCCCTCGATCGGGCGGATACTCAAAGTGCCGGTCTCATTAGACCGGCACTTGTCCGGGCGAGGGCGCCCGACGCATCACCGGGAACGGACGACTTACCGCTTGTGCTTGGGATGGCCGTCGGCGAGTGCCGCGGCCGCTTTCTGCCCGGTTGAGCCGCTCTGGGCACGGATCGCAATGTTGGGGCTGGCGAGGCCGACATGGGCGAGCGTGCGCTGGAGCAGCGGCGCCACGGTCACCTCGGTCTTGTCGTGCTCGATCGCCTTGACGACGGCGGCGCCGACCTGCTCGGGCGTTCCCGTCCCCAATCCCGGCGGGGACTCGCCTCCGGCATCGGCGAACATCCCGGCCTCACGAATGAAGCCGGGAGAGACGAGTGAGGAGCCCACTCCCTTGGGGCCGATGTCCTGCCGAAGGCCGAGGGCGAAGCCGCGCAGGCCGAACTTGGTCGCGTTGTAGATGCAGCTGCGCGGGCTCGCGGACTTGCCCGCGAGCGAGGCGACGAAGACGAGATGGCCGCCGCCGCGGTCGATCATCCCCGGATAGAGAGCGCGAGCCATCAGCATCGGCGCCTCCAGGTTGACTCGCAGAGCGCGGGTCACCTGCTCCGCGGTGAAGTCGGTGAGCAGCCCCGACCCCGGTAGGCCTGCGTTGGCGACGAGGATGTCGACGTCGCCCGCGTCGGCGGCGAGCTTCTCGGCGGCGCCGGGCTCGGCCAGGTCGGAGGGGGCGACCCGGTGCTCTCCCGGCAGCTCGGCAGCCAGCTGCTCGAGCGCCTCCGCCTTGCGTCCGCTGAGGACGAGCGTCGTGTCGCGGGCGGCCAGCGCCCTGGCGATCGCGCGGCCGAGGCCCCCGGTGGCGCCGGTCAAGAGAGCTCTGCGGCCGGCAAGTTCCATCCCACGGCGCAAGCTACCAGTCGGGGGGTCGACAGGGTTTGGGCGATGCGATCCAGCCGGCAGGAATCCGAGGCCTTTGTGCGAAGCCCCACAAAATGTTTGTTTTCTGTGAGCAAACGACCGGCGGATCGTCTAGACTGCCGCCCGTTCGTAGAACCGAAACGCCGAATCCCGAGCGCATGGAGGCGCCACGGGAACGGGGGAACCACGTTTTCGGGGCTAACTCGCCTAGTTCAGGCGGGGGCGCAGGCTCCTTTCGCGCCAGCCCGACAGCTAACCCCGTAGGCCGACGAAGGAGATCGGTTTGCATACGCATAGGCAGAAACTCAAGGCGGGGCTAGCGGCAACCGGAGCACTGGTCGTCATGGCCCTCGCGGCGCCTGCCGGCGCGTCCGCCGTCCCCGGCGGCTGCGGTGGGGGCGGTCTGACGCCTGCCACGGCGGATATCTGCACGCCCACGGCGAAGGCTCGTCTGCTGCCCAACGGCATGGTGATCCCTCCCCAGTCCGCGCCCGGCCGCGTCAAGGCCGTGATCCGCGCGGCGAACCGCATCCGCAGCAAACCCTATATCTGGGGTGGCGGCCACGGCCGCTGGTGGGATCGCGGCTATGACTGCTCGGGCGCCGTCAGCTACGCGCTGCACGGCGGGGGCTTCATCGACAGTCCCCTTCCCTCGGGCCCGATGGCCAGCGGCTGGGGCGAGGCCGGCGAGGGACGTTGGATCACCGTCTATGCCAACGGCGGCCACGCCTACGCGGTGATCGCAGGCATTCGCTGGGACACCTCAGGAAACACCGATAACCGCACCGGTCCCAGCTGGCACGAGGACCTGCGCACCAACGCGGGCTTCATCGCCCGCCACCCGCTCGGCTTCTAGTCGATAGGGCGGTTCGCGACGAGCCGAACGCTCCATTCCGTCCAACCGGCCGGAACTGATTTGTCCTTGCTTTCCTGAACCACTCGGATAGCTTTTACCTGTAGCTACGCCACCACCGGACATCCGCTTGGATCGCCTCACCAAGCATTACGGCGAGGTTGTCGCGGTCGCGGGCGTCGACTTGGAGATCCAGCCGGGTGAGTTCTTCACCCTGCTGGGACCGTCCGGGTCGGGGAAGACGACGACCCTGCGGATGATCGCCGGCTTCGAAGAGCCCAGCTCGGGAAGGGTCGAGCTGGCGGGGGAGGACGTCGGTGGTGTGCCGCCCTATGCGCGAGCCGTCAACACCGTCTTTCAGGACTATGCGCTCTTCCCCCACATGACCGTGGGGGAGAACGTCGAGTATGGACTGCGGGTCGCGGGGGCGCCGAAGGCAGAGCGAGCCAGCCGCCGCGACGAGGCGTTGGAGATGGTCCGCCTGCCCGGCTACGCCGACCGCAAGCCGGGCGAGCTGTCCGGCGGACAGCGGCAGCGGGTCGCGCTCGCCCGGGCGATCGTCAACCGCCCCAAGGTCCTGCTGCTCGACGAGCCGCTCGGCGCCCTCGACCTGAAGCTGCGCGAGCAGATGCAGTCGGAGCTGAAGGCGATCCAGGGAGAGGTGGGCATCACCTTCGTCTACGTCACCCACGACCAGGACGAGGCACTGACCATGAGTGACCGAATCGCCGTCTTCAGCGACGGCCGCATCGAACAGGTCAGCCCCCCGGTCGAGCTCTACGAGCAGCCGGCGAACGAGTTCGTCGCCGGCTTCGTCGGCGTCTCCAACCTGCTCGAGCGCGATGGGGAGCGGTTTACGATCCGCCCCGAGAAGATCCAGCTGGTCGAGCCGACCGAGGCGCCGAACGGGCTGCGGACCGAGCACGGCCACATCGCCGATGTCGCCTACGCGGGGATGGTCACCCGCTACACGGTCGATTTGGACGCAGGCGGACAACTTCAACTCGTACGTCAGAACGTGGAGGGAACGTCGATCGACGCTGCCTCTGAGCGGGGGATGGAGGTGCTGGTGGGCTGGCGACCGGAGCACGCGGTCGCCGTCCCCGGAAAATCGACTACCGAGGAGGTAACGAGATGAGCACTCGCGCACACCCCGCACGAACGGCATGGCTCGTGATCGGAGGGCTGCTCGCATTCATGCTGCTGCTCGCCGGCTGCGGAGGCGACGGCGACAACGACACCACCGGCAAGGAGCTGCAGCAGCTCGGCAAGGGGGAAGGACAGGTCGACCTGATCTCCTGGGCCGGTTACGTCGAGCCGCAGTGGACGAAACCATTCGAGCAGAAGACCGGTTGCACCGTCAACAACAAGGTCGCCGGGACCTCAGACGAGATGGTCCAGCTGATGCGCACCGGGCAATACGACGGCGTATCGGCTTCCGGAAACGCCTCGGCTCGGTTGGTTGAGGGCGGAGACGTCGATCCGGTCAACGTCGACCTCGTGCCCAACTACGCGACGGTCTTCTCCGATCTCAAGGACCAGCCCTACAACACCTTCGACGGCGTCCACTACGGGATCCCGCACGGTCGCGGAGCGAACCTGCTGATGTGGAACACCAACGACGTCAAACCCGCCCCGACGTCCTGGGACGTGGTACTCGACCCGAAGAAGGCGGCCAATTACAAGGGCAAAATCAGCGCCTACGACGACCCGATCTACATTGCGGACGCGGCCGTCTACCTGAAGTTCCATCAGCCCGACCTGGGGATCGACAACCCCTACGAGCTGAACCAGGAGCAGTTCGACGCGGCGGTCAACCTGCTGAAGGAGCAACGGCCCAACGTCGGCGAGTACTGGTCCGATGCCGCCAAGCAGATCTCGGCCTTCTCCAACGGGGACGACCAGGTCGGCACCACGTGGCAGTACCAGTACTTCGCGCTGAAAGACGCCGGTGAGCCGGTGGCGGCGAGCCCCGCCAGCCAGGGCTTCCTGCCGAAGGAGGGCGCGACGGGTTGGTCGGACACATGGATGATCAGCTCCCAGGCCCAACATCCCAATTGCATGTATGAGTGGATGAACTGGATCGTCTCCCCGACGGCGAATGCCCAGGTGGCGGAGTACTTCGGCGAGGCCCCGGCTCAGAGCAAGGCATGCGACAAGACCACGGACCCCAACTTCTGCGAGAAGTACCACGCGGACAACCCGGGGTTCTGGAAGCGCGTCTACTACTGGGAGACCCCGCTGGCCGATTGCGGCAACGGGTCCTCCGACTGCAAGGACTACAACGACTGGGTCCAGGCCTGGACCTCGATCAAGGGGTAGTCGGCGGGTAGCAGACGATGGCGGCTGAATCGGTCGTCGGGAAGAGGTCGGTGGGCCGCAGGCTCGCCGGCCTCTTCCATGGCCGTCCCCGTCTGCAGGCGGGAAGCCTGCTCGCGGCGCCGGTCGGCTGGCTGGTCGTCGGCTACCTCGGCTCTCTCGCGGTTCTCCTCGTCGCGGCCTTCTGGACTGTCGACCCGCTCAGCGGTGAGGTCATCCGCGGCTTCAGCCTCGACAACTTCAAGGTCCTGGTGCAGGAACCCGTTTACCGGAACATCGTCAGCCGCACGGTGGCGATCGCCGCCCTGGTCACCCTCACCGATGCGATCCTCGCCTTTCCGATCGCCTTCTACATGGCCAAGGTCGCGAGCCGTCGCGGCAAGGCGCTGCTGGTCGTCGCGGTACTGCTTCCGCTCTGGTCGAGCTACCTGGTCAAGGTCTACTCGTGGCGGACGATGCTGTCGGCCGACGGCGTCATCAACTGGGCGCTGGAGCCATTCGGCCTGCACGGGCCCGGGTACGGCAACACCGCGGTCTGGCTGGTGATGAGCTACCTCTGGCTGCCCTACATGGTGCTGCCGATCTACGCCGGGCTGGAGCGCATCCCGAACTCGCTGATCAGCGCCTCCGAGGACCTCGGCGCGCCCCCCTTCACCACCTTCCGGCGGGTGATCCTGCCACTCGTCTTCCCGGCGGTGATCGCCGGCTCGATCTTCACCTTCTCCCTGACCATGGGCGACTACATCACCCCGCGCCTGGTCTCCAACAACCAGTTCATCGGCAACGTCGTCTTCAACAACATCACCAACGACCTGCCCTTCGCCTCGGCGCTGGCGCTGGTCCCGATCGTGGTCATGGTCGCCTACCTGCTGGTCGCGCGCAGGCTGGGCGCCTTCGAGCACATATAGCGATGCGGCTCTCGAGGACATCCGCCCTGGCGCTCCGCTTCGCGGTGGCGATCGGCCTCGCCTTCATCTACATCCCGCTGGTCGTAATCGTCATCTACGCCTTCAACTCGAGCGAGATCCTCAAGTGGCCGCCACCGGGGCTGACCCTCGACTGGATCCCGAAGGCGATCGACAACCAGGCCGCTCGCGACGCCTTCGTCACCTCGCTGAAAGCGGGCCTCGTCGCGACGGCGATCGCAATCGTGCTCGGCACCCTGGCTTCGCTGGCGGTCTCCCGGCACCGCTTCTTCGGCCGCGAGACGATCTCCTTCCTCGTCGTGCTGCCGATCGCCCTGCCGGGAATCGTCACCGGCGTCGCCCTCAGCAACACCTTCACCCAGGTGCTGGGGATCCCGCTCAGCCTCTTCACGGTGATCGTCGGACACGCCACCTTCTGCATCGTCGTCGTCTACAACAACGTCGTCGCGCGGCTGCGCCGCGTCTCGACCTCATTCGAGGAGGCTTCCGCCGATCTCGGCGCCGACCCCTGGCAGACCTTCCGCCTGGTGACTCTGCCGAACATGCAGACCGCCCTGGTCGCAGGCGCCCTGCTCGCCTTCGCCCTCTCCTTCGATGAGATCATCGTCACCACGTTCACGATCGGCGCCGGGCAGGAGACCCTGCCGATCTGGATCTTCTCCAACCTCTTCCGCCCCAACCAGCTGCCGATCGTCAACGTGGTCGCGGTGATCGTGATCCTGATCTCGATCGTCCCCGTCTACCTCGCCCATCGCCTCACCCGCGAGGAGGGCGCGCCGACCGGCGCCAAAGGCGCCGCGCGTGGCGGCCGGTTCGAGGGCGGCGGCGTCGAGACCGAGGCGACCGCGGTCCCCTAGGAACGCGGCTTAGCCGCCGTGTAGGCCCGGAACGGGGCGGCCGTTTTTGCTGATCGCACAGCTCGTCGGCGGCGGGTCGAACGGATCGAGAAGCGCCCGGCCCGCCGGCCTCTCGCCAAGGGCGCATTGGACGCTGAAGTCACGGCCACCGTCGCGGGCGTCGATCACGTCGTCGCCGCCGCGACCGTAGAAACGGTCGGCGCCGGGCTGGCCCAGCATCGCGTTGGCGCGGCCATCGCCGATCAGCACGTCCCAGTCGAAGGAGCCCTCCATGTCCTCATTGGAGGCTGCGAGGCGCACCGGATTGCAATCGGGAATCGCGTCGATCCAGGCTTTGCCGCGGGGGAAGGAGATGATCAGCAGACCGGGATGTGCCTGGGTCTCGGCGAAGGAGGCGTCATCGCGGCCGGGACCGCCGACGATCCGCCCCCCTGCGCAGCCGCCGCCCGCGGCGAGCAGGTCCCCGTGCTTGCCGCCGTAGAGGAAGGTCGGGCCCGGGAGGCCGCCGATCAGACCATCGGCGCCGGCGCCGCCATAGAGGCGGTCGGCGCCTGTGCCCGCCTCGATCAGATCGTCCTCGGGGCCGCCGTGGATCACGTCGTTACCGGGCCCTCCGGTCAGGCGTACGTTCTCCACCGCGGCGAGGGACCCCTCGACCTCGAGCTGGTCGTCACCCGGGCCGAGGTCCGCCATCAACCAACGCGCCGGGCCGTCGGCCGGGCAGATCGCGAGCTTGGTGTCGGTGGATGGGCGGGCGCAGCCTTCACCGAGTGATATCCCCTTCTTCGCGGCAACGGTGAAAGCCTGCGTCCCTTCGTCGAACCCGATCGTGAAGCTGTCGCTGCCACCACCGCCGATCACCGCCAGCCCGCCCCCTCCACCGGAGGTGGCGTCCAGGGCGACATAGGCGGACCCGTTGGGTGGCTTCTCCTTGCCGCAGGAGATCCGCACCGGCCCACCTTTACAGCCGTCCTTCCCCTGGCCGCCGATCAGCCTGTCTCGGCCTTTGCCGCCGAGGATCTGGTCGTCGCCGAGGCCGCCGTCGATCACGTTCGCTCCCGCGCCGCCGATCAGCACGTCGCGAAAGGACGAGCCCTCGAGCCCCTCGACGCGGTAGAGCCGATCGCGCCCGTCGCCGAAGGCCCTGTGCGCGGGAAGCGACGCCCAGATGCCTCCCCCGCCCTGCTTGCCGTTGCCGATCTCGGTCGCGAAAGAAGCGATGTCCCCCTGCCCGGTGCCCCCGTCCATGCGGTCGTAGCCGTAGTCCCCGTGGACGAGGTCGAAGTCGCCGGGCCCGCCGGTGATCGTGTCGATGCCGAGGCTGCCTGCGACCTCGTCGTAGTTGCCGGGCCCGCCGAACAGCTGGTCGTCCCCGAGGTCGCCGATGACCATGTCGCCGTCTCCGGCACCGCCGTCGGCCGCGTCGTTTCCGCGCCCGCCATGGATCAGGTCCGCGCCCGGCCCCCCGCACAGCAGGTCGTTGCCGAGGCTGCCGACGATCGTGTCGTCCCCCAGCCCGCCCCAGATCACATCGCGGGCCGGCGTTCCATGCAACACGTCATCGCCATCGGTCCCGACGATCTTCGCCAAGCGCCCCCGACAGCGCGGCGCATCGTCTTCGGACGCTGGAGCCACGCTGACGAAAACGAGCGCGGCAAGCGCCACCCCTGCGATGACGATCCTCATTCGAGATTGATCATTACATGCTTGATGTTCGTGTAATCCTCGAGGGCGTACATCGAAAGATCCTTGCCATAGCCGGACTCTTTGTAGCCGCCGTGGGGCATCTCGGAGACGAGCGGGATGTGGTCGTTGATCCAGACGCAGCCGAAGTCCAGCGCGTTGGCCACCCGCATCGCGCGTCCCACATCGCGGGTCCATACCGAGGAGGCGAGGCCGTAGCGGGTGCCGTTCGCCCACTCGATCGCCTTCTGCTCGTCGGTGAACGGCTGCACGGTGATCACCGGTCCGAAGATCTCATCCTGGACCATCTCGTCGGTCTGCTCCACTCCGGCCACCACCGTCGGCTCGAGGAAGTAGCCGGGGAGGTCCGGCTGCGAGCCGCCGGTGACGATCTCGGCATTGCCTGGCTTGCGGGAGAGGAAGCCCTCCACCCGCTCGCGCTGGCGCTCGGAGTTGAGCGGGCCGAGGGTGGTGTCGGCTGACATCGTGTCGCCGAGGACCAGCTCCTTCGCCTGCCCGGCCAGCCCGTTGACGACGTCGTCGTAGACGCCGGTCGAGGCGAGCACCCGGCAGGCGGCGGTGCAGTCCTGGCCGGCGTTGTAGTAGCCGGTGCCGGCGATCGTCTCCAGCGCGGTCTCCATCTCGACATCGTCGAAGACGATGACCGGCGCCTTGCCGCCCAGTTCCAGGTGAACCCGCTTCAGCGTGTCCGCGGCAGCCTTGGCGATCCATTTGCCCGTGGGCGGCGAGCCGGTGAGGCTGACCATCCCCACATCGGGATGGGTGACCAGCTCCGCTCCGGCCGGCTCTCCGTGCCCGCCGATCGTGTTGAGGACGCCGGGGGGGAGGATGTCCGCGCACCACTCGGCGAAGCGCAGCGTCGTCAACGGCGTCGTCTCGGCCGGCTTCAGCACGACAGTGTTGCCGGCGCCCAGGGCCGGGCCGATCTTCCAGATCGCCATCATCAGCGGGTAGTTCCAAGGGGTGATCTGGCCGACGACGCCGACCGGCTCGCGGCGGATGAAGGAGGTGTGACCCTCCATGTACTCCCCCGCGGCGCGGCCCTCCAGGCAGCGCGCCGCGCCGGCGAAGAAGCGCAGGTTGTCGGCCATCACCGGAATCTCGTCTTCGAGCACCGCCCCGCGCGGCTTGCCGGCGTCGGCGGCCTCGAGGTCGGCGATCTCCTCGCCGCGCTCCTCGATCAGGTCGGCCATGCGCAGAAGCGCCCGGGCGCGCTCGCCCGGCGGCATCGCCGCCCAGCCGTCGAAGGCCTTCTTCGCCGCCTCGACCGCACGGTCGACGTCGGCCTTGGTCGAGAGCGGCGCTTCGGCGATCGTCTCGCCGGTCGCAGGGTTGACCACGTCCTCGACGCCACCCTCCACCGGATCAACCGCCTCGCCGCCGATGAAGTTCCGAAGCTTCGTCATCACATCTCCTTCCGCCCGCATGCTCTGCTTCGCTCGCTCTCGTTCACTCGCACTAATCCCCACCGGAAATCTTGCTCACTCGCTCCCGCGTCCGCTGCGGGCGGGTGGGTTCCAAATCCAACGCGTCCTCCACGGGGACGTAATCGGCACCGACCCCTTCGGCGACCGCCGGATGGGTGACGGCGCCGTTTGCCACGTTGACCCCGAGGCGCAGGCCGGGATCGCGCCGGATCGCCCCTTCGACGCCGTGGTCGGCGAGGGCTATCGCGTAAGGGAGCGTCGCGTTGGTCAGCGCGTGGGTCGAGGTGATCGGCACCGCCCCGGGCATGTTGGCGACGCAGTAGTGGGTGATCCCATCTACCTCGAAGGTCGGGTCCCGGTGGGTGGTGGGGTGCGAGGTCTCGAAACAGCCGCCCTGGTCGATCGCGACGTCGACCAGCACCGCGCCCGGCTTCATCCGCGCCAGCTGTTCGCGCCGGACGACGAAGGGGGCGCGGGCCCCGTGGACGAGGACGGCCCCGATCACGAGATCGGCGCGCGGCAGCATCTCCTCGACGGACAACGTGGTCGAGTAGACCGTCGAGCAGCCGCCGGCGAAGGCGACGTCCAGCTCGCGCAGCCGGTCGATGGACTTGTCGTAGACGAAGACGTCGGCACCCATCCCGATGGCGACGAAGGCGGCGTTCATGCCGACGGCACCGGCGCCGATCACCATCACGTTGGCGGCCGCGACGCCGGGCACGCCGCCAAGCAGGATGCCGCGCCCCCCGAGCGGTTTCTCGAGCATGAAAGCGCCGGCCTGGGTGGCGATCTTGCCGGCGATCTCGCTCATCGGCGCCAGTAGCGGCAACCTGCCGCGCGAGTCCTCGACGGTCTCGTAGGCGACACAGGTGGCGCCGGAGCCGCAGAGGCCGCGGGTCTGCTCAGGGTCGGGTGCGAGGTGCAGATAGGTGAAGAGCAGCTGTCCCGGCCGCAGCATCTCGATCTCGCCCGGCTGGGGCTCCTTCACCTTGAGCACCATCTCCGCCTCCGCGAAAACCGACTCGGGGTCGGCGGCGATGCAGGCGCCCTGGGCCTCGTAGTCGGCGTCGGAGATCGCGCTCCCCGCTCCCGCTCCCGCCTCGATCGTCACCTCGTGGCCGTGCTCGGCCATCTCGCGAACGCCGGCCGGGGTGATCGCGACGCGGTACTCGTCGAGCTTGATCTCCTTCGGGACGCCGACCTTCATGCTCGTGAGCCCTCCCTCCCGATCAACTCCCGGGCGCGCAGCGCCAGCCAGAACTCGATCCGGTCGTGGGCGCGCGAGAGGTCGCGCCCGGTCAGCTCCTCGACCTTGCGCATCCGGTAGCGCAGCGTGTGGCGGTGGCAGTAGACCTCGCGGGCGGCCTTCTCCCACTGGCCGTTCTGCTCGATGAACGCCTCCAGCGAGCGCAGCAGCTCGCCGCCATATTCATCGTCCCCCTCCTCGATCGGCCCGAGGACGCTGTCGCAGTAGAGCCGCAGGGCCTCGTCGTCGGAGAGGGAGAGCAGCAGGGTGAAGGCGCCCAAGTCCCGCCAGGAGGCGACCTCGGGGGCGTTGCCGTTGCCGAATGCCGTCGCCTCCAAAGCGCAGCGCGCCTCGTGGAAGGAGTGGCGCAGCTCCTCGGGGGGAGCGGGACGACTAGCCGCGGCGCGGACCGCCCCGCGGGCGGAGACGAGCGCCTTGCGGGCGTCGGTCGCGACATCGACCGGGTCGCGGTCGGCGGCGTCGATCACCGCGCAGAGCAGCTCCCGGCCACCGATGCTGTGGGGGGCGACCACCGCCGGGCAGGCGTCGGCCGCGAGGGCGCTCTCGAGCGCCGGCTCGGCACCGCTCGGATCGTCGAGCGCGAAGACGAGGACGGCAGCCTCCTCGCCGATCCCGAATGGCTCCATCCGCCGCCGCAGCTCGGAGGGATCGAGCCGCCCTCCCAGCGCCCCCGCCAGAACGTCGCCGGCGAGACGGCGCTCGGTTTCGCGGGCGACGCGGCGGCGCATCAGCTCGAGCGCGACGACGGCCACCGCCTGCTGGAGGATGAGGCGCTCGAAGTCCCCCAGCCCGCCGGTGTCGCGCACCATCACGACCCAGGCCTGCGGCGGCCCGCCGCCCGGAGAGATCACGGGATGGGCGAGGGCGCGCCCCGCGACCGAGGGATGGCCGGGAACGAAGGGGTGGCCGTCGCCGCTGTGGGAGACCGCCTCTTTGCGGATCGTCCCGGCGGCGTCCGCGGACAGCTCGCGGCGAAAGCCGCGGCCCGCGATCCGTTCACCGCGGCCGTCGAGGATCGCCACGGTGCCGCCGATCGCGGAGGAGATCGTCGCCGCTATCTCCTCCAGCCCGCGCTCCTCCAGAACCAGGCGCTCCAGGCGCCGCTGCACCGCGATCCCTCGCTGCAGCACCTCGTACTGCTCGTTGACGAGACGGGCGAAAGCTTTCTCGGTGATCGCGATGAACGGGGTCGAGTAGGGAACCTCGAAGAGCGGGAAATCGCGCTTGCGCGCCTCCTCGACCAGAGGCTTGGGGAGTTTGCGATGGCTGAAGCCGGTGGCGACGCCGAGGCCGGCGAGGTTGTGCTCGGCGAGCAGGCGGATGTAGTTGCGCTGTTTGGGGGCGCTGTCGAGCGGGATGCCGGTCGTCAGCATCAGCTCGCCCCCGGAGAGCCACGGCGTCGGGTCCTCCAACTCGGAGATGTGGACCCAGCGAACCGGCGCCTCCGCCGCGCTCTCGCCTGCCTCCAGCTCGAGGCCGAGTTCTTCGAGCAGGCTATGGACGGTGAGCACCGTCGCTCCTAAAGCGACGACCGCCGTCGAGAGGCGGTCGGCGAGTACCGTCGCGGGGGTCCGCTGACGATCTGACTCCATGCCTCGGTGAGGACGGTGTGGAGGATGTCGTGGATCTCTTCGAACTGCTGGGTATCGGAGATCAGCGGCGGCGCCAGCTGCACGACCGGGTCGCCGCGGTCGTCGGCGCGGCAGATCAACCCACGCTTGTAAAGCTCGCCGGAGAGGAAGCCGCGCAGCAGCCGCTCGGACTCCTCGTCAGTGAAGCTCTCCTTCGTCTCCTTGTCCTTGACCAGCTCGACCGCGTGGAAGAAGCCGGCGCCGCGCACGTCGCCGACGATCGGCAGCTCGTGCAGCGTCTCCAGCATCGCGCGGAACTCGCCCTCCTTGGCGAGCACATGCCCGCAGAGATCCTCGCGCTCGTAGACGTCGAGGTTGGCCATCGCGATGGCCGACGCGACCGGATGGCCGGCGAAGGTGAAACCGTGGGCGAAGGAGGCTTCGCCCTGCATGAAGGGCTCGGCGACGCGGTCTGAGGCGATCACCGCGCCCATCGGCGCGTATGCCGAGGTCAGCGCCTTGGCGACGGTGATGATGTCGGGGAGGTAGTCGAAGCGCTCGCAGCCGAAGTAATGGCCAAGCCGGCCCCAGGCGCAGATCACCTCGTCGGAGATCATCAGCACGTCGTAGCGGTCGCAGATCTCGCGCACGCGCTCGAAGTAGCCGTCGGGAGGGACGAAGCAGCCGCCCGCGTTCTGCACCGGCTCCAGGATCACCGCGGCGACAGTGTCCGGCCCCTCGAACTGGATTCGCTCCTCGATCGCGGTCGCCGCCCAGAGCGGGTGGCGATCCTCGGGCCAGCGGTAGACGTTGGTGTTGGGGACGTGGCAGCCGCCGGGGGTGAGCGGCTCGAACTGAGCGCGCAGGTCGGTGATGCCGGTCGCCGAGAGCGCCCCGAACGAGGTGCCGTGGTAGGCGATCTCACGGGCGATCACCTTGTGCTTCTGCCCCTTGCCGTTCATCCGGTGGTAGTTGCGGGCCAGCTTCAGCGCCGACTCGACCGCCTCCGAGCCGCCGGAAGTGAAAAAGACGCGGTTGAGGTCGCCGGGGGCGAGCGCGGCAATCCGAGCCGCCAGCTCGATCGCGCGCGGATGCGCGTAGCTCCACAGCGTGTAGAAGTCCAGCTCTTCGATCTGACGGGCGGCCGCCTCGCCGTACTCGGTCCGGCCGTGCCCGGCGTTGACGCAGAACAGGCCGGAGAGGCCGTCGAGGTAGCGATTGCCGTGCTCGTCGTAGACGTAACAGCCGTCGCCGCGCACGATGATCGGGATCTCGTGGTCGGGGCCGTAGGAGCCCATGCGGGAGAAGTGCATCCATAGATGGCGCCTGGCCAGCTCTTGGAGGCTGGTATCGACTGCTCTGACGGCTTGGGACGCGGCGGCCATGCGCATCTCCTCTCATGCTACGACGTTATGGATAACGCTAGACCCGTATTAGCCCGTATGCAAGTGGTCATTGGGTCAAGGACTGGATCCGGACTTGTACAAAATGGACAGAGTCCAGTTGTGCTTTTGGGACATTTGCCACTTGCGCCAGCAAGCTGCTGCACCTGACCGACCGGCCGGTCCTGTCGTGCCCGCTTCCTAGGGGGAGTACCTTTTACATAGGGAGGCTCCATGGCGTCCATGAGGAGGACGAGTGGAGACGGAAGTCCCGAGCGTGGAGTTGCAAAGCGTCACCAAGCGCTTTGCCGATTTGGTCGCCGTCGATGACCTGAGCCTGGAGTTGGGCGCCGGCGAGTTCTTCACGCTGCTGGGACCGAGCGGCTGCGGCAAGACGACGACGCTGCGGATGGTCGCCGGGTTCGAGCAGCCGAGCGAGGGGGCTATCAGGATCGAGGGCGATGACGTTGCGGGGTTGCCGCCTCACCGCCGTCCCACCAACACCGTCTTTCAGAGCTACGCGCTGTTCCCTCATCTGAGCGTCGAGGACAACGTGGCGTTCGGGCTGAAGCGCAAGCGGATCGCGAGGGAGGAGGTCGGGCGGCGAGTAGCCGCCGAGCTTGAGCGGGTCGGGCTGGCCGCGGAAGCCAAGCGGCGCCCGGCGCAGCTCTCCGGCGGGCAGCAGCAGCGGGTGGCGCTGGCGCGGGCACTCGTCAACTTCCCGAAGGTGCTTCTTCTCGACGAACCACTGGGCGCGCTGGACCTGAAGTTGCGCAAGGGGCTGCAGGTGGAGCTGAAGCGGATTCAGCGCGAGGTCGGGATCACCTTCGTCTACGTCACCCACGACCAGGAGGAGGCGCTGACGATGAGTGACCGGATTGCGGTGATGAACCGCGGCAGGATCCAGCAGGTCGGCGACCCCGAGGATGTCTACGAGCGGCCGGCGACCACCTTCGTCGCCGGCTTCATCGGTGTGTCGAACCTAATGTCGGCGACGGTCTCCGGGCCGAATGAAGTACGGCTGGATCAAGGGCCCACTGTGGAAGCGCGGGCTAACGGGTTCTCCTCAGGGGAGCGCTGCCAGGCGGTGGTGCGGCCGGAGAAGTTGCGGATCGACACGATCGACCTGGCGACAACTACGAACGGGGCGCCGCGGAACGGGGCGCCGCGGATCGAAGGCACAGTCGAGAGCTCTCTCTACCTGGGGACCTCGACTCAGATCGCCGTCGACCTCGGCGAAGGGGTGCGGATGACCGTGCTGGTTCCGAATGCCGACGAAGCGGCGCGGCAGGGGCTGCCCGGTGGCGGCGCGCGAGTGGCGCTTAGTTGGGAGCCCGAGCACATGCACCTCGTGCGTGAGTCCCCCGACGGCGACGTTGGTTCACACGAGCAAGGGAGGAAGGCAACAGGGGAAGAGCTTGAAGCGACACAGAGAGGGTGAGTGAGATGAAGATCTGGAAATCCCGAGAAAGGGTTGTGGCGGCAGCCGTCGCGGTGGTCGTACTGGCGCTCGGCGTAGCGGCCTGTGGCGGCGACACCGTCGGCGGCGGAAACAACGAGGCGGTGACGACGGCGAAGGGCGGCCCGGTCACCGGCAGCCTGACGATCTCCAACTGGCCGGGATACATCGATCCGGGCCCGAACGGGACGGTCGCCGAGTTCGAGAACGACACCGGCGTCAGCCTCGACTACATCGAGGACGTCAACGACAACGAGGCCTTCTTCGGCAAGATGCAACCGCAGCTCGAACAGGGGCAGTCGGGCGGCCGCAGCATCTTCGTCCTCACCGACTGGATGGCGAAACAGATGTACGACCTCGGCTACCTGCAGGAGATAAACCACAACGACCTGCCGACCGTGTTCGCCAACCTGGTGCCGACCCTGGAGAGTCCCTCCTTCGACCCGCAGCGCAAGTTCTCGGTGCCGTGGCAGAGCGGCATGACCGGGATCTGGGTCGATACCTCCAAGGCGCCGGACGTGCGCTCGGTCAACGACCTCTTCGACCCCCAATACAAGGGCAAGGTGACGATGCTGACCGAGATGCGCGACACCGTGCCGCTGGTGATGAAGGCCGACGGGATCGACCCCGCCGAGGCAACCACACAGGACTGGCTGGACACGATCGACAAAATCAAGGAGGCGGCCGATTCGGGCCAGATCCGCCGCTTCACCGGCAACGACTACACCGAGGACCTGACCGCGGGCAACGTCGTCGCCTCGATCGGCTGGTCGGGCGATGCTTCGATCATCGAGAACGAGAACGCCGAGTGGCGGATGCCGACCCAGGGCTGCATGCTGTGGTCGGACAACATGGTGATCCCGGTCGGGGCACCGAACACCGCCGCCGCGCTGGGCTGGATGGAGTTCGTCTACCAGCCGGAGGTGGCAGCCGACCTGACCAAATACATCACCTACGTCTCGCCGGTCGACGGCGTTCAGGACGTGATCGCCAAACAGGACCCCCAACTGGCGAAAGACCCGCTGGTCTTCCCGAGCGCGGAGTTCCAGCGCAACTGCTCAACCCAGGACTCGCCGCCGGACGTGGAGCCGGTGAACGAAGCCTGGCAGGCAGTGATCACAGGGTGACGCAGCGATGAGCCTGCGGCAGCGCCTGGTCCCATATTGGCTCTTGGGGCCGGGCCTGCTCTGGCTCATCGTCTTCTTCGTCGTGCCGATGTACTTCATGGGCGAACTGGCGCTGCGCTCGGGCTCGCTGACGACCGGCTTCACCTTCAGCTGGGCGTGGGACAACTTCCCCAGTGCGCTCTCCGGTCACACCGAGCAGATCGTGCGCTCCTTCTTCTACGCCGGCACGGCGACGATCCTGGCACTGCTGATCGCCTACCCCCTCGCCTACGCGATCGCCTTCCGCGCCGGCCGCTTCAAGCTGCTGCTGCTGTTCGCGGTGATCGCGCCGTTCTTCACCACATACCTGATCCGCACGATCGCCTGGAAGACGATCCTCAGCGACTCCAGCCCGCTGGTCGGCGTGTTGCAAACGCTTGCCCTCGTCCCTCCCGACGGGCGCGTGCTGGCGACCTCGGGGGCGGTGATCGCGGGGCTCACCTACAACTTCCTGCCCTTCATGGTCCTGCCGCTGTACGCCAACCTGGAGCGGCTGGACCTGCGGCTGGTCGAGGCGGCGAAGGACCTCTACTCCTCCCCCCGGCAGGCGTTCCTCAAGGTGACCCTGCCGCTGACGATGCCTGGGATCGTCGCCGGCGTGCTGCTCACCTTCATCCCCGCCTTCGGCGACTACATCAACGCACAGATCCTGGGCGGGACGCAGCAGGCGATGATCGGCAACGTGATCCAGTCGCTCTACCTGACCCAGCGCGACTATCCGGAAGCGGCGGCGCTCTCCTTCCTGATGATGGCGCTGATCCTCGCCGTGGTCACCGTCTACATCCGCTTCGCCGGGATCGGCGCCTTCATGGGCAGCGAAGACGAGGGAAGGGCCTGAGATGGCGGCCGCGGCGCGAGGTTGGGCCTGGCTGCGGCGCAACGCGCTGCCGATCTACGCCGCCCTGGCCGTCGCCTACATGCTGATCCCGATCGTCGTCATCGCCGTCTTCTCCTTCGGCGACACGCCGAAAGGCAAACTCACCTACGCCCTGGGCGACGGCTTCACCACCGAGTACTGGACCTCGGCCTTCTCGATCCCCGAGCTGAACGACGCGCTGATGACCAGCCTGAAGCTGGCGACCCTCTCGACGGTTTTCTCGACCGCGATCGGGACTCTGATGGCGATTGCGCTGGTGCGCCACAAGTTCCATGGGCGGCGGCTGGCGAACCTGCTGATCGTGATCCCGATGGCAACGCCGGAGGTGGTGATCGGCGCCTCTCTGCTCTCGATGTTCATCTACTACACGTTCGCGCTCGGCTTCGGGACGCTGCTGATCGCGCACATCATGTTTTCGATCAGCTTCGTCGTGGTCGTGGTGCGCTCGCGATTGATCGGCTTCGATCGCAGCCTCGAGGAAGCGGCGGCGGACCTGGGGGCGACGCCGCTGGCGACCTTCCGATACGTCACCCTGCCGCTGCTGGCGCCGGGGATAGTCGCCGCGGCGCTGCTCGCCTTCGCCCTCTCGATCGATGACTTCGTGATCTCCAACTTCAACTCGGGGACGACAGTGACCTTCCCGCTCTACGTCTTCGGCGTCGCCCTGCGCGGCATCCCGGTGCAGGTGAACGCGCTGGCGACGATGCTGTTCGCCTTGACGACGATTGCGATCGTGGCGGTGGTCTGGCAGCAGCGCCGGGCCGAACGGATGGCCGCGGTGCGGCCGGAAGGGGCGCCGCTCGCCCCCGTTCCGGCCGGGGAGAGAGTGTGATGGCGACGCGTGAGGCAGTGGAGACGCCGGTGCTGACGAACTACGTGGGGGGCGAGTGGCGCATTGCCGAAGGAATCGAGACCCTGCCGGACATCGACCCGGCGACGGGTGAGGTCGTGGCACAGGTGCCGCTCTCCGGGGCGGCGGAGGTGCGTGCCGCGGTCGAGGCCGCCCGGGCGGCGCAGCCCGGCTGGCGCGAGGTGCCGCCGCAGCGGCGAGCGCGGGCTGTGCTGCGGCTGCGCGAGGAGCTGCTGCTCCGCCGTGGGGAGCTGGTCGCCCTGGTCACCGCAGACATGGGCAAGACGCTGGAGGACGCCGACGGCGAGGTCGGTCGAGGGATCGAGTCGGTCGAGTCGGCGGCGGCGATCCCGCACCTGATGAAGGGCGAGACGCTGGAGGGGGTTGCCGTCGGGGTCGACGTCGAGATGGTCCGCCAGCCGGTCGGGGTGGTCGCCGCGATCACGCCGTTCAACTTCCCGGCGATGATTCCCCTCTGGTTCCTGCCCTACGCGATCGCCTGCGGCAACTCGTTCGTGCTGAAGCCCTCAGAGCAGGATCCGCGGCCGGCGGCGCTGATCGCCGAGATGATCGACGGGATCGAGGAGATCCCGCCCGGCGTGGTCAACCTCGTCCATGGCGGACGCGACGCGGTGACGGCCCTGCTCGACGATCCCGGCGTCGACGCGATCTCCTTCGTCGGCCGGGCGGAGACGGCCCGCTTCATCGCCGAGCGCGCCGCGGCGAGCGGAAAGCGTGTGCAGGCGCTCGGCGGCGCCAAGAACTCGCTGGTCGTGATGCCCGACGCCGACCTCGAGCGGGCGCTGCCGGCGATCATGGGTTCAGCCTTCGGCGCCGCCGGGCAGCGCTGCCTGGCGGGGTCGGTGGCGGTGCTGGTCGGCGACGAGGCGCAGCGGGCGGAGGTTCGCGAGGCGCTGGCCGCCGCGGCAGCCGAGCTGTCGGTCGGCCCCGGCGCCGACCCGAGGACCGACGTCTGCCCGATGGTCTCGGCGGCGGCGAGGGAGAAGATCGCCGAGGCGATCGGCCGAGCACAGGGCGATGGCGCCGAGCTGCTGCTCGACGGTCGTGCCGATGCGAGTCCTGCGGGGACCGTGCTCGGCCCGACGATCGCCGTCGCCGAGCCCGAGTCCGAGCTGGCCCGCGAGGAGCTGTTCGGGCCGCTGCTGACCCTGGTCGAGGTCCCCGACCTCGACGCCGCGCTCGAGTTCCTCAATGGCTCCCGCTACGGCAACGCGGGCGCAATCTTCACCCGCTCGGGAGAGGCGGCGCGGCGCTACCGCTATGGCGCCGAGGCAGGGATGCTCGGCGTCAACGTCGGCGTCCCCGCCCCGGTCGCCTGGTTCCCTTTCGCCGGCTGGAAGGACTCCTGCGATGCAGATCTTCACGCGAACGGAGCCGACGCGGTCGACTTCTACACGCGGAAGAAGGTCATCACCTCCCGCTGGTAGCGATCGGACAAGGGGTGGAGGCGCCCCTGAGCGGACGGATACTCAGAGCCGCACAGCTAATTAGCTGTGCGGCGAGTCCGAGCAGGGTCGCCTCCACCCTTGCTCAAACGCTGCCGGCGGATGGTGCCGAACTACCTGCCTAAGTGGAAGCCGATCAGCGAGGGGATCTTCGAGATCGCGGAGGTGAGGGGGTCGGGGCGGCGGCCGGCGAGCTCGGCGTCCTCCTTGCGCAGGAGGGCGCGGCGGATCGCCTCGCCGCCGAGCCGGTGGAAGGGCTCGGGAGGGACTCGTGGCGGAGAGGGATCGACGAAGGCCAAGCGGGAGGGCTCGTCGCGTCTGTCCAGCGCGAGGGAGGCGAGGCTGCGCCCGACCATGTGGGAGGGTCCGACGCCGTTGCCGGTATAGCCCGCGGCGACAAAGGCGCTGCCGCCGGGAAGCGGCACGACCATCGGCAGGTGAGTGGGCGAGGCGTCGATCGGCCCACCCCAGGCATGGGTCAGCCGCCTGCCCTCGAGCGCTGGAAAGACACGGTGCAGGTGGGCGGCTACACGGTCGATCGTCACCGCGTCGACCTCGGCTCGCCCGCCCAGGCGGGCGCCCATCTCGATCCGCCCGCCGCCCCAGCCGAAGGCGATCCGCCCGTCCGGGGTGGTGCGGAAGTAGTCGATCAGCATGCGGCTGTCGGTTACGCACTCACCACCGGTCCAGCCGATCTCCTCCAGCAGCTCGGGGACAGGCTCGGTGATCACGATGTGGGAAGAGGTGACGGTGAGCGAGCCGCGCAGCGGCCCCCGAGGGGACTTGGCGGCCGAGCCGAGCGCCAGGACCCCGGCACCCGCTCGAACCGTGGCGACGGGGGTGTGGGCCTCGATGCCGACAGGACCATCGGCGACGCTCCGCACCGGAGAGCTTTCATAGATCTCGATCCCTTTCGCCGCCAGCCGCCGCCGCAGCCCGATCGCCAGCCGCGCCGGCTGCACCGTCGCCGCCCCCGGGTAGAAGGCGCCGCCGCGGAAGGTGGGCGAGGCGCAGCGGGAGGCGACCTGCTCGTGGCCCAGCGGCTCGATCGCGTCGAGGGCTCCCAGCTCGCGACAGGCGGCAAGCGCCTCTGCCCAAACGCCGTCGTGGGCGGGCGCGGTGGAGACCTGGAGGTAGCCGGACCGCCGAAACCAGGCGTCGACTCCCTCCTTCTCGCAGAAGGCTCCGATCCCGGCCACCGCTTCCTCGGCGGCGCGGGCAACCGCCAGCGCCGCGGCATCGCCCCAGCGCCGTCGCATGTTGGGCAGCGAGAACCACATCACGTTGCAAAAGCCGCCGTTGCGCCCGCTTGGCCCCTGCCCGCACCGCCCCGCCTCGAGCAGCACAACCCTCGCCTCGGGCTCCAATGCCTTCGCGTGCCAGGCCGCCCACATCCCGGTGAATCCCCCACCGATCACCACCACATCGGCGCTCCGCTCCCCCACCAGCGGCGGTAGCGGCTCAACCTCGCCGGCCTCCTCCAACCAGTACCCATGCGCCGTGTGTTTCACGAAAACGAGTGTGGCACCCCCATAGACTCATGCCGGTGCCTACCTTCGACGCGATTGCGGACTTGCCCCTGGAGATCGAGGGCTACGAGCTGCAGGGCGACTCGTACGAAACCCCAGGCTTCGAGCGACTGTCCACCACGATCCACCTCTGGGGGGGCGGCCAGGATGGACTCGGCGAGGACGTCACATATGACGCCCTCGACCACATCGCCCTTCAGGACGCCGGCCCCTCGCTGGACCTGACCGGCTACGCGACGCTGGGCGAGTTCTGCGACTTCATCGGCGATGTCGACACCTTCCCGGCGGAACCACAGCGCGAGGTCTCCCGTCTCTATCGCCGCTGGGCATTCGAGTCGGCCGCCCTCGACCTCGCCCTGCGCCAAGCGGGCATCGGCATCGCCGAGGCGCTCGGCCGCGAGCCGCGCCCGGTGACCTTCGTCTGCTCGATGCGCCTCTCCCCCGGTCCGGAGGAGCCGTCCTCGATTCAGTCCTTGCGGCGCAAGCTCGACCGCTACCCGACGCTGCGCTTCAAGCTCGATCCGACCAACGACTGGACCGACGAGCTGATCTCCGAGCTGGTCGAAACCGGCGCGGTCGACTCGCTCGACCTGAAGGGCTTCTACCGCGGCACCTCCGTCGACGTCGACACCGACCCCGAGCTGTATCGAAAACTGATCGAGGCCTTCCCCGATGCCTGGCTCGAGGACCCCGATGTCACCGAGGAGACGCGGCCGCTGCTCGAGCCGGTGCACGACCGCCTCACCTGGGACGCGCCGATTCACTCGATCGCCGACATCGAGGCACTGCCCTGGCCACCGAAGATGGTCAACGTCAAGCCCTCGCGCATCGGCGGCCTGCGCGACCTCTGCGCCACCTACGACTACTGCGCCGAGCGGGGGATCGGCGCCTACGGCGGCGGCCAGTGGGAACTGGGGGTCGGCCGCGGGCAAATTCAGGTCCTTGCCTCGCTCTTTCACCCTGACACCCCCAACGACACGGCCCCTCGCGGCTACAACGAGGCCGAGCCGCCGAGCGGGCTGCCCACGAGCCCTCTCGAACCGCGACTGAGCGCCACGGGATTTCGCTGGGAGCCCTAACGATCGCTTCGGCCAACCGAATTTCGGGTTTCGGCTACGTTGAGCGAACCTGCCCCGCCGAGCAAGGAGTGACATGGCCGAGAAGAGCTTCGCCGACGCCCTGAACGAGCAGATCGCCAACGAGTTCGCCGCCTCTCAGCAGTACGTCGGAGCGGCCGTCTACTACGACGCCGAGACACTCCCCCGCCTCGCGGCCTTCTTCTACCGCCAGGCGCTGGAGGAGCGCGAGCACGCGATGATGATGGTCCAGTACCTGCTCGACGTCGGCGCCGAGGTGCATATCCCGGACATCAAGTCTCAGCAGACCAGCTACGAGGACGGGGAGGCTCCGGTGCGGATGGCGCTGGAGCAGGAGAAGCGAGTCGGGGAGGAGATCTACGCGCTGTTCGAGCTGGCCCGGGAGGTCAAGGACTATCGCGCCGAGCAGTTCATGCAGTGGTTCGTCAAGGAGCAGGTGGAGGAGGTGGCCCTGATGGGCGACCTGCTCAACGTTGTCGAGCGCTCACACGAGAACCTGCTGCTGGCCGAGGACTACATCGCGCGCGAGGCACCGGGCGAGGGAGGCGGCGACCCGACCGCGCCGCCCGCCGCCGGCGGGGGCTGAGCCGGCCGCGCCCGGCCGACGCGCCGCTCAGAAGATCTGCCCGTCGAGAAAGCCCGCCAGCAGAGCGATCCAGCCGCCGATCTCGGCGACGATCAGGCTGATCATGAAGGCGTGGGTGCCGGGAACCGGGTCGCGGAAGACGTTGTCGGTCTGCCGTCTGATGCCCTGCGTCATGTAATTGCCGACGGCGACGTAGAAGTACAGCGTCATCGCCCCCGCGGCGATCAGGTTGATCACCGTTCCCCAGCCGCTGAGCTCGACGAAGGCCGCCACCAGCAGCAGGGCGAAGCTGTAGAGCAGCGCCGCCCTGTGGGCGATGTCGGTGTAGGGGTGCGCGGCCGCCTGCTCGGACTCTCGGATCTGGGCGTACTTGAGGACCCCCAGCAGCAGCGCCCAGAGGAACATCAGGCCCGCCGCCAGCAGGACCGCCTTCGTGTCTCCCCCGAGCTCGATGGGGCGATGGTACCCGGCGCCTCGCCCGCCGGCGGGCGGCTAGCCGCTCGAGATGCGCCGCAGGCCGCGCTGCGCCTCGGCCAGCGAGGCGGCGGCGCGGCGCCAGGCCCGCTGCAGCTCCGGTTCGACCGATTCGGGGTCGCAGGAGGCTTCCGCCAGGCAGTCGCCCCAGGTGTTGACCGCGCCGATGTAGCGGTTCAGGGCCCGCTCGGCGGGCGCTCCGACGACCGAGACGCAGCCGAACTGGAGGCGGTCGGCGGCTATGCGGCCGTGCGTCGCCCTGGCCCCCCTGACCGCCGTCAGGTAGTCCTGGTAGCTGAGGCCGACGGCGAGCCGGCCGCGCAGCGCGTCCAGGGCCGCGAGCAGGCCGTGGAGCTGGCGGCGGCAGGTGGCGGCGGAGCCGGCCGCGGCGGAGGAGGCCGCCGCCGGGCGGGGGGCCCGCGCAGCGGATCCTGCGCCGGCTTCACCGGCCGTGGCGCGCTGCGCGCCGTCGCCGCTTCCGCAGCCGCTCGCACCGAGCGCGAGCGCAAGCGCGATCGCGGCTGTCGCAGCTCCCCCGAAACGCACCGCCGTAGTGTAGAAACGGCCGGATGGGACGGCTTCGAAGGGTCGCCGCCGCCGCGATAGGCGCGGTCGCGCTGCTGCCCGCGCATGCCGCCGCCGCGCCGGCCGCGGGGGAGGGCGGGGCGCTGGTCGTCGGCGACAGCCTCGAGGTCCTCACCTCTCCCTACCTGAAGCGGTACCTGCCCGGCATCCCGCTCACCGTCGACGCCCAGGGCGGCTACAACAGCTACCAGATCCGCGAACTGTTCGAAGAAAGCTACGACCCCTCGCAGTCGGTGAT
>DASVDE010000035.1:0-36016 GCA_036381235.1 Solirubrobacterales bacterium
TTCGGCTACGTTGGCAGCGTCCCGCCCGCCCCCGCTCGCGACAAAGGAGCCCACCCGATGGCCGACAAGTCTTTCGCCGACGCCCTCAACGCCCAGATCTCGAACGAGTTCGCCGCCTCGCAGCAGTACGTCGGCGCCGCCGTCTACTACGACGCCGAAACGCTGCCCCGCCTCGCCGCCTTCTTCTACCGCCAGGCGCTCGAGGAGCGCGAGCACGCGATGATGATGATCCGCTACCTGCTCGACGTCGGCGAGGAGGTGCGGATCCCGGACATCAAGGCTCAGCAAACGAACTTCGCCGATGGCAGCGCCCCGGTGCGAATGGCGCTCGAGCAGGAGCAGCGGGTCAGCGATGAGATCTTCTCCCTCTTCGAGCTAGCCCGTGAGCTGAAGGACTACCGGGCAGAGCAGTTCCTGCAGTGGTTCGTCAAGGAGCAGGTCGAGGAGGTGGCGCTGATGGGCGACCTGCTCAACGTGGTCGAGCGGTCCAAAGACAACCTGCTGCTGGCCGAGGACTACATAGCGCGTGAGACTCCGGGCGAAGGGGGCGGGGATCCGACTGCACCTCCAGCCGCTGGGGGAGCATGAGGCGCAGCTAGCCCAGCCAGCCCGCCCGTTGACGGAGGCCTTTGAGGCGGCGGTACTCGGCGATGTCTTCGCGCAGGGTCGCCGGGGCTGGGGCTGGCAGGAAGCGGGCCGGGAGTGGGGCTTCGGCGACTCCCGAACCGGTTGTGGTGACACGGTAGGCGCGGGCGCCGCGGCGGGCAGTGATAGCTGAGGGTGCGCCGGCACCCTCCCAGAGGAGCCCGGCGTAGTCGTCGAGGCCGTAGCCGCCGGGCATGCCACCGCCGACCGCGTCCAGGTAGGCGGCGCGGCGCTCGGGCTCGTTGTTGTAGTGGACGCAGAGGCTGCCGCCGAGCAGGCCGAGCCCCGCCGCGGCGAGCGGCTTCCCCGACGATTTGGTGATCCCGGCCTCAAACCAGCACATCGCCCCCGCGCTCTGGCCGGCGAGCACGATCCCCTGCCGCCAGGCGAGGCTGAGCAGGGCGCCGATCTCGTGCGCCTCCCAAACCGCGAGCAGGTTGACGAGGCTGCCGCCGCCGACATAGACGAGGTCCTGGGCGAGGAGGTGGTCACGCAGCTCCATCGGCCTGCGGCCGAGCCGGAACAGCGAGAGATCCGACGGCTCGCAGGCCCGCTCGCCGAAGGCGGCGTAAAAGCGCCCGATCTGCTCGGAGGTGTCGCCGCTGGCGGTTGGCAACAGGCAGATCCGCGGCCGCCCGCCGGCACGCTCGGTCGCCAGTTTCAGCAGCAGCTCGCAGACGGCGCGGTCGGGAGGGCGAGAGGTGAAGTCGTGCCCGCCAAGCGTGAGTATTCGAGTCAGTGTCGGCATCTACGCCGCGACCGCGGTCGACATCGCTTCGGGCAGCGGCACGACCGAGGTCGCACCGGCATCGCCCAGGAAGATGGTCGCGATCCGCATCTCCACCACCCGGTCGGCGATCGCGTCCAGTCGGTAGCCGCGCGCGGCGGGCCGCGAGGCAACGACCCGGCTCAGCTCGGTGCCGGAGAAGTGCAGCGCCGCGCCGTCCTCGGCGGCATAGCCGGGACGCATCCCGTCGCGGAGGAGGTCGTGGTAGGCGCGACGACGGCTGGACCCCGGCTCGTAGTGGACGCAGTTGCTGAACGGCAGCAGTCCCAGACCCTCGACCCGGCGCGGCGCCCCGTGAAAGCCGGTGACCGCCTCGGCGAACCAACACAGCGACCCGGCCGAGAGACCGCAGAGGACGACCCCGGCCTCCCACGCCTCGCGCAGGATCGTGTCGATCCCGTGCGCTCGCCACACCCCGAGCAAGCTGATGACGCTGCCCCCGCCAACGTAGATCAAGTCCTGAGAGAGGAGGTGGTCGCGCAGGTCGGAGGGGCCCTGCTCCCGCCGGAAGAGGGAGATGTGGCTGGCCTCGCAACGCTCCGCCGGAAAGGCGCGGTAGAAGCGGACGATGTAGTGGTCAGCATCGCCACTGGCCGAGGGCAGGAAGCAGACCCGTGGCCGCGCCGCGCCGGTCAGTCCCAACACGTAGTCGTCGAGCAGGGGATTCCCGGACTCCATCGAGAAGCCGCCGCCGCCGAAGGCGACTATCTGCCGGAGTGACCTCTGCATGTCCAAATGTTGCGGCCACGCAGCCCTGACGGCCTTGTACAGCGGTCCGAAGTTCTGAGTAAATCGACCGCCCACATGTACAGTGGCGTCGATGACGATGCGCAAGGTTCGCAGCGGTGATACCGGCAGACTCACCAACACCACCTACAGCAGTCGCTACTTCACCGACGAGGTTCCCGAGCACGCGATTCCCAAGGAGTCGATGCCGGCGCGAGCCGCCTATCAGCTGATCCACGACGAGCTGAACCTGGACGGCAATCCGGCGCTGAACCTCGCCTCCTTCGTCACCACCTGGATGGAGCCCGAGGCTCAGGCCCTCGCGACCGAGACGCTCAACCGCAACTTCGTCGACCAGGACGAGTACCCGCAGACCGAGGAGATCCACCACCGCGTAATCAGCATGATGGGTCGCCTCTTCCATGCCCCCGCAAAGGGTGAGCCCTGTGGCACGGCGACGATCGGCTCCTCAGAGGCGATCATGCTGGGGCTGCTGGCGCACAAGTGGAGCTGGCGCCGGCAGCGCGGTGACGACAACGCCAAGCCCAACGTCGTCTTCGGCGCCGATGTCCACACCTGCTGGGAGAAGTTCACCCGTTACTTCGAGGTCGAACAGCGGGTGATCCCGCTCACCCCCGATCGTCACGTGATCGGTCCGGAGGAGGTCGAGCCGCTGATCGATGAGAACACGATCGCGGTCGGAGCGATCCTCGGCACCACCTTCACCGGCCAGATCGACGAGATCGAGGGGATCGACGAGCTGCTTCGCGGCATCAAGCAGGAGAAGGGGTGGGACATCCCTATCCATGTCGACGGCGCCAGCGGCGGCTTCATCGCCCCCTTTTCCTACCCGGAGGTGAAGTGGGACTTCCGCCTCGAGCAGGTCCGCTCGATCAACGTCTCCAACCATAAGTTCGGGCTGGTGTACCCAGGGATGGGCTCGGTCATCTTCCGTGACATCGCGACCGTGCCCGAGGAGCTGGTCTTCAAGATCAACTACCTGGGCGGCGAGATGGCCAACTTCAGCCTCAACTTCAGCCGCGCCAGCAACGCGGTGCTGCTCCAGTACTACAACTTCCTCCGCCTCGGCCAGGAAGGCT
The DNA here is from genome assembly GCA_036381235.1 of Solirubrobacterales bacterium. Taxonomy (GTDB): domain Bacteria; phylum Actinomycetota; class Thermoleophilia; order Solirubrobacterales; family 70-9; genus DASVDE01. Next base: position 3,259 of record DASVDE010000035.1, read on the forward strand.
ACGAGCGGATCGTCGGCAACCTGATGGAGAACGCGGCGGTGCTGGAGAAGGAGCTGACCGCGTCGGGAAGGTTCGAGCTCCTAAACGACGCGCGCTACCTGCCGGTCGTCGTCGTGCGACCCACCGGGAAGGGCGGCGACGTCGACGTCTTCGACCTCTCGGAGCGGCTGCGGGAGCGCGGCTGGATCGTCCCCGCCTACACCCTGCCTCCCAACGCCGAGGAGATCGCGGTGCTGCGCATGGTGGTGAAGGAGAACTTCAGCCGCGACATGGCGACGATGCTGGGCGAGGACATAGAGCGGGCGCTGGCCAAGATGGACGGCAAGCCCTCGCCGCAGGACGCAGCCCGCGGCAAACAGCGCCGCATCTGCTAAACGGGCGAGACCGATCTACCCGACTGAGGCGAGGCGACTTGGGCCGCTGGGGCGTCCGCGGCTCGGTGGAAGTGCATGATCGCCAGCTCGGTGCGGTGGCTGTCGCGCTCCTCGGGGGAGAGCTTTGCGAGGCGAGCCGCCGCCTCGGCCTGCAGGTCAATTGCGCGCTCGAGGGTGAGTTTCAGCTGCTCCGTCATCTCGTCGTAGGCCTGCTGGTCCAGCTCCATGCCCACCCAGCTGATGTGGCATTGCTCATCGTCCAGTCCCCCCGAGCAGGCGGCTGCGACCAGGTGGCTCCAGATCTCCTGCAGGTTGTCGTCGAAGAGCGCCCGGCGGGTTGTGAGTGGCATGTCCGACCAGTGACCGTCGGTGAAGTACGGGCGGATCGTGGCCCGGTAGAAATGCTCGACGGCGCCGCGCACGGGGGCGGTTTTGACCAGCTCGATCGCCTGGCACTCGAAGAGGATTTTGACGTGGTAGCTGACGTTGCCAAGCCGTGCGCCCAGCTTCCGAGAAAGCTCGCTGGGGCTGGCCACCTCCTCGCCGAGGGCGTGCAGGATGCGTTGACGCAGTGGGTGTCCAAGCGCCCTGATCAGACGGGGATCGACCGCGGCCGTGGATTGTTCTGGCGGCACAAAACTCATTGACTTCCGAACGCACGGCGCAGTTTGTCGCGAGCCCGATGCAACCTGATCTTAACCGTTCCTTCAGGTATATCGAGGTGGCGAGCGATGGCGGCCTGGGTGAGGTCTTCCTCGTAGCGGAGCTTCAGCAACCTGCGATCGCGCTCATCGAGCTGCTCCAGCGCCGCCCGCAAATCCGCCCTCTCGACAGTCGCCAGCACCCGCTCGTCGTCCGCTCCCTCCTGCACCTCGATCGTCGCGAGCGGCTCAGGGAGGACACGCGAGCGGTGGCGAAATGCCTCGTTACGCACGATGGTAGCTAGCCATTCGTTGCGCCTGTCGCTCTCTCGCAAGGTCGACTGGCGGCGCCAGGCTCGAAGCAGGGCCTCCTGGGCAATATCCTCGGCCTCGCTCGGGTTGCCTGCGTAGCGATACGCGACCCGAAGGCAGAGCCTATGCGCCTCCCCCCACTCCCAACCATCACCAGAACGACGGCTTTTGATTACTGGAGCGTTGATCGTTTTGACGGTACTAGCGAAAAAACTACGAACTTCTCTGTTTGCTGAAACTCTTTTGATTAAAACCAGGTCTACTGGGTATGGGAGCCGCCACTGCCAGCACCCCGCATCCACCATGGGCGGAGGTCGCCTATGAGGCGATCGCCCCGGTTTACGACGACTTCACCGCCCACCACGACTACGAGTTGTGGCTGGGGGCGCTGCTGCCTCAGCTGGAGCGGCACGGGTTAAGCGGAAGGCGCCTGCTCGATGTCGGCTGCGGCACGGGCAAGAGCTTCCTGCCGATGCTGGAGCGGGGCTGGGAGGTGACGGGTTGCGACATCTCCCCCTCGATGATCGAGCTGGCGCGGCGCAAGGCGGGCGAGGGGACGAGCCTCTCGGTCGCCGATATGCGGGAGCTGCCCATCTTTGGAGAGTTCGACCTGGTTTGGGCTCTCGACGACGCGGTCAACTACCTGCTCAGCGTCGAGGAGCTGACGAGCGCATTGAAGGGAATGGCGCGCAACCTGGCACCCGACGGCCTGTTGATGTTCGACGTCAACACGCTGCAGAGCTACCGCAGCTTCTTCGCCGAGACCGAGGAGCGCGAGGCGGATGGGCGACGCCTCCTCTGGCGGGGAAGGGCGGCGGCGGACACCGCCCCGGGCTCGGTCTGCGAAGCGAGCTTCGAGGTGATCGGCTCCGACGGCAAGTCGGAGATCGAGCCACAGCTCCACCGCCAGCGCCACTTCCTCGAGGAAGAGGTGTACAAGGCGCTGGAGCAGGCCGGTCTGGAATGCCTCGACGCCTTCGGCCACGGGTTCGACGTGGTCCTGGAGCAGCCGATCGAGGACCTCCGCCACTCGAAGGCGGTCTACATCGCCGCCCACAGCACCCAGAAGCCGAGCTGACCGGCGACTGGGCTCAGAGCAAGCCGTAGTGCTTGCGAGTGTCGCGAAACAGCGTCCCGAAGAGCAACCTGTTGCCGGGATTGGCGATCCGCACAGCCGCCCGCGGCTCCATCGCGATGGTCCATGTGAACCGGCATGAGCCCTCCGAAGTCGGCTCCACCAGATAGTCCTCCGCAAAGCGCCGGGCCAGCGGCGTACTTGCCTCCACCACGTAGAACGACTTCCGCCGCCCCTCCTCCCAGCGAAAGAACCGCTCCCTCAACACGTTCAACCCACCCAGCGCCCGCACCGTACGCGTAGTTCCAACGCCAAACGGCCGCGGCGAGGTCCAGGTGATGCGCTGAAGGATCCGACACCACGCCAACGGATTCTCATCCGTCAGCTCCGCCCAAACCTCCCCCGCCGGCCTCGCAATCTCAAACTCCCCCACGAGCCGAAACGGCGCCGTCTCGAAGAAATCCTCCTCGACCGGCTGGGCTGTGAACCACGGACGCTGCACAGGGCGAGTCTATGGAAGCTGGGGTATGACCTCTCTCGACGACTCCGCTTCGACAGCGCGAGCACTACCGTGGACTGATGGCGTCTGTCGACCTGTGGCCATCCGTTTCCTATGAGGACTGGAGCGAGACCTGCGACACGCTTCATGGGCACACGCAGGTGCTCGGAAAGCTGGCGGCGGAGCTGGCGCACCCGAGCCCCAGCTCCAGCACGCCGCGCTGCACCTGACCGCGCGAGGCTGGGAGACGGGTCTGCTGCCAGCGCCTGACACCGGCTGGCTGATCGTCCGGGCATGCAAGGCCAACCCGTTCTATGAGGCGATGTGGCGAAACGGAGCGGGCCGGCAGAGGAAGCGACGGCTTGGTCGGGCCTGGCTAGAACAGGATCCGGGTGGCCGCTGGGTCAAGCGCCGCGGCCGGATCCCGAGCGACTACCTCGAAATGGGCCGGGTGATCGCCGAAGTCGAAGCCGAGCTACAACCGGAGCCCGGGGGCCGGGAGCCCCTCTTCGACGATGCCGCCGCCGCGTGGCTCGAGCACCTTGAGACCGAGAGGCGGGCAAAGCCCTCGACTTTGGCCGCCTACCGGAATCTCCTTTCCCACCCGCGCCACGGTGACCGCCCACGTAGCGCTCGGATCATGCGCCTTCAGCGGACAGAAGCTGCACCGGATAGTGACGACGACGTCCGGCGCTTCCTCTCCTCGTTGAGGAAGACGTCAGCCCTTGCACCGTCAACATGCACCGCCAGGTTCTCCACGCGATCTTCCAGCACTCGATGCGCGGCGACACCTTCGGAGTGCGGGAGAATCCCGTCGCAACCACCGCAAGCGACCCGAAGACGATGAGACCTTCGAGCCCCAGGAGATTCTCGCCGTCGCCGCGGCTGCCCGGGCCGGGCTCCACCGGAAACGAAGCGGCTACGCGAACTCGAAGTTCTCCGAAGAGACCGAGGCCGAGTGGCAGCGGATCAACGACCAGGACGCCGCTCTCTTCATCGTCGCCGCCTGTACCGGTATGCGCATGGCGAACTCCTCGCGTTACGCTGGTCAGACGTCGACATCGAGGCCGGCACTGTGATGTCTCCCCGGCGATGTCGGCGGGACAGGAGTCGAGTACGAAGTCGCGGCGGGCGCGATCGGTGCCGCTGGCTGATCAACCCAGACCGAGCTGAGGTCCCTTCGAAAGAGAGAACGCCTCCTCAGCCGAGATGACCTCGTCTTCTGCCGGCCCGATGGGCGGCCACTGGATCAGAGTGCGGTGCGAACGCGATTTATGCGCGCTCAGAAGAAGGTGGGCATGCGGGCGCGTCGTTTTCACGACCTACGCCATACCTTCGGCAGCCTCGCGATCCAGCAATTTGATGTCGTCGCCGTGAAGAACATGATGGGGCACTCGAGGCTGACGACCACCGAGCGATACCTGCATTCGAAGCCGCGTCCCGGCGATGCCGCGAAACTCACGAACGTCTTCGCTGCCAGCACCAATCTCGACCTCAAGGGCGAGAATTTGGCAGCCAGAACGTCGGCATTGTCCGACGAACAAGAGGAGCCTCCTCCTGCCCGCCGACATGCCCCTTAGGCTGATCTCCCATGGAGATCCAGGCCGTCCTCAATATTCGGGCCGCCATTGGCAAACACGGTGATCGCTGCGAGCGCGAACCGAAAGCAATCCTGCTGAACCCCGCTAACTACGATCTGCTCGGGCTCGTGGAGGTACTTGGTCTGCCGGTCTTACCTGACGACGACGTTCCGGTGATGAGGGTTCGAATTCACTGCGGAGTGGGCGTCGGCGGGCGGTGCAAGGAAGGAGATGTGCATTGGGATAAGGACGGCGGCGCCTTTGTGGAGACGGTTGACGACTAGTTGATTTTGTCCTCGAAGTCGTCGTGGGAGAAAAGCTCCCCGGTCGAATGAGCGCACAGCTTGTATTTGAGGTGGATCGCCGCCTCTTCGGATAGCTGGGCGATACGCCGGTCGTCGAGGTAGTCGTGATGAATAGTTACGGGGGCGTAGATCAGCGCCAAACTCTCGGGGAGGCCAGCCTCCTCAATCGCCGGTACGTAGAAGTAGTTGACCAGATGGTCGCGGACTCGGAGGTCATCGACCGAACCAGTCTTGATTGCGCCGTGCTCGACCAGCTTCTGTAGGGAGATCACAGGGGCAAGCGATCTGACCGCGTGCGCGTATCCGGATGCTTCACCTTGGGCGAGCATGCTGCAGGTGGGGGTTGTCAGCATCCCGAAGCCGGAGTCAAAGGGGCCTGAAAGAAATGTGCGCTCCCCCTCCTCGTGCGCGATCGCGTCAGGGGGCCAAGGATAGCCCTGCGGAATGCTGCAGAAAAGATCGCCCTGCCTTACGTAGGACGCTCGATCTTCGTAGTAGTTCTTGTCGTCGGGACGGAGCTCCCAGTCGCTGAGCGCCATCGGACGAGAATGTCAGGTGCCCCCGGCGGCTATGCGCCGTAGTCGTCCTCGGTAAGGGTGTGACGTTTCGTGGGCTTGCGCCGATCCTTTGAGAGCGAAGTATCAGGCGCAAAGTCACTCCACATCTCGTCGCGCATCCGGTCCACGTCGTCCTTTCGGAACCGACGAAAGCCAGAACCAGGCAGCCGGGCGGCTTGCAGCAGACCTCGTTTCTCGAGGTTGCGGACGGTGTTTTCGTGGACGCCAAGTTGCCTGGCGGTCTCCCTGACATTGAGAAATTCGGACATAGCGGACTCACCTCCTCGGGGCGCTTTTGTACGAGCCACTATAGCTGCTATAGCGAGTTTATGCTGAGTATTTATATTGTGCTTAATATTGAGCTTGTCGAGCTTGTTGACTTTTGCTACTCTGTCCAAAGTGAGCAGTTTCGCAAATCCCATCCGCGGCTCAACCGTGCTGCGGCGCCCAAATCGCGGCTCTCCGCGGGCCACGCGATAACGCGAAAGGACTGAATCGTGCAGATCTACATTCACCGCAGCGAAACCAAGGAGCTGGAGCTGATCGAGGTCGAGGAGATGATTTCCGTCAAGGAGCTCGCCCAAGCTCACGGTGGCGACGATGCCTCCGTATGGCTCGAGGACGAAGAGGAGAGCCTCGCACCGGAGGTGCCGCTAAAAAAGGCCGGCGTCAAGGATCGCGGGCACGTACACGTCTCCAAGAAATGCAAAAAGATCGAGGTGCAGGTCCGCTATGCGGGAGACCCCAAGCTCAGAAAATTCGCCCCCAGCGCGACGATCGCTCGGGTCTTCAAATGGGCGACCGGCAAAAAGGGATTCGACCTGACGCCCACCGAGCGGGCTAAGCACACCCTCGGCCTATGCGGAACAACTACCGAGCCCGACAAGTCCGAGCACGTCGGATCTCTCGCGAACCCTGACTGCACGCTCTGCCTCGACCTCGCACCCAAAGAGCGCTTCGAGGGCTGAGCAAATGGAGGCAGCCCTAAAGCCTCAAATGACTCCGGATGAACTTGCCTTCTGCGAGCACATCTCCGGACCCCATTTCCAGGCGGGTGTCGACGGCGGCCGCTGGCGGGTACTAACTATCGATTGGCCAACAGCGAAGATCGCGATTAGTGCCGAGGCGCGGCCGAACTCACCGGAGGAGTTCTTCTTTCGCTTCGAACTGGCTGGCTACCCCTCGATTGCCACGGCTTGCCCAATTGATATCGAAACCGGACAGACCCTGTCCGCCGAGATGCGCCCCAAAGGCGACCTCGTCGGTTGGGCATTTCGACCCGATTGGCAAGAGGGCCAAGCCCTCTACGTTCCCTGGGATCGGCTCTCGATTGTCGGCCATCCCGAATGGCTTACCAAGCATGCGGGGAAACTCTGGTCTGAAGAAGAAGGCATCGTCAGTTACCTGCGCCACACCCATGAGCTCCTAAACAGCGAGGACTACCTCGGTGTTTAGGAGTATTGGCCGAAAGCTTTTTGCCCGCAAGGCACGGCTCAGATTCGAGCTTGGCACCTGGCAGGAAATGCTCGGCGAGCTGCACCGGCGCGGCGAGGAGCGGCGCGAGGCGGGCGCCTTCCTCCTTGGCCGACGGGAGGGGCCCTCGCGACTCGTCTCTCGGATCGTCTACCTCGATGACATTGACCCCAAGTGTTTGGTCGGGGGCATCCATCTTCACGGCGAGGCCTACGCCCAGCTCTGGGACATCTGCGAAGAAGAGGACATGCGAGTTCTCGGTGATATTCACACGCATCCCCAAACGTGGGTCGGGCAAAGCCGAACCGACAAGGAAAATCCGATGGTCGCACGCAACGGTCACATCGCCTTGATCGCCCCCAAGTTCGCCACCGGCGACATCAAGGCCGCAGACCTCGGCGTCCACGAGTACCGCGGCGAGGAGGGCTGGGACTCGCATTTCGATCGTGAGGCCCGCCAACTGATCTATGTGGGGCGGTTCGCGTGACGGCGATCGATTCCGATCGACTGCATCGCACGCTCAAGCTCGAGCTCGATGAGGGCCGCGCCAAAAGCCTCGCCGAAGCCGAGGCGACTGCGGCTACCTACGTCCTCCAAGTTCAGGTCGGGGCAGGGATCGAGCGTAGCCAGGCCGCACAAGCCGCCTTGATGACCACGCTGAATACTGCGCAACGGGCTTTTCTAGGCGGCGTGCGCATTCTCATTGAGGAAGAAGCGCCCCTCAGCTGCGCATGGGCTCAGGGCAAGTCGGTGGCCGAGGTTGGAGCGCAATTCGGCTGTGAGGTCGTGGCCGAGTTCTCTGGGGAATTCCCGACTGTTGTCTTCGGTGAGCCACTTCTCCCACCACATGGATCGATCACTCTCTATCCGACGAGCCGAGGTTGGTCAGGGGGGGTCGTCGAGCAGCTGGCAAAGCGGTTCCCTGACGAGGATCAGTTTGCTCTGTCGGGCGTGCTCGCCGGTGCCCTCGCCGTCTCAGAGGCCTTCCAGCACGTCCGGGGGAACCAAGAGGCAGGCCGGAGAGCGATCGGCCTCTCGCTCTGGAAGCCGGAACTCGATTGGCAGGACGCCGAGGCGCTCGGCACCTCACCTGGCTTCTTGCCGAAAAGGATCTGGCTGCTCGGCCTGGGGCATCTCGGCCAAGCCTACGCCTGGGCTCTCGGCTTTCTCCCATTTGCCCAGCCCGAGGAGGTGATGCTCTACCTGCAGGATTACGACGTCATCGTCGAGGCCAACAAGAGCACCGGTTTGCTGGTCGACAATGCTGCGATCGGCAGGACCAAGGCCCGAGTCGTCGCCGAGCGCCTTGAGGGCCTTGGCTTCCAGACCAGGGTCACCGAGCGTGCCTTCGACAGCCACACAAAGCGGACGACCAAAGAGCCCGGTCTGGCACTGGCGGGTTTCGACGATCCGGTCCCCCGCCGAGAGCTGGAGGAGGCAAACTTTGCCCGAATCATCGACGCGGGCCTGGGCGCCGGCATCGACCATTACCAGGAGATCGTCCTCCACAGCTTCCCCTCGGGCTTGAGTTCCAAGGAGGCCTTTGCGACGACTTCACGGAACTCGGCGCTTCCCGACCAGCCCGCTTACCGTGCGATGGTCAGCGAGAGAATCGCCGCCGGAGAATCCGAAGGCGAAGCGGAGTGCGGCGTTCTCGAGGTGGCCGGCCGAACCGTCGGTGCCTCCTTTGTAGGTGCCGTGGCCGCCACCTTCGTCCTCGCCGAGGCTCTGCGGATGCTTTCCCGCGGCCCGCTCTATCAGGTGATCGACCTCTCGCTGCGCAGCCCCCAGCACCGCGAGGTTGTGAAAAACCACTCGCCAGGTCCCTACGTCAACCCTGGTTACGTTTTCGCCGCCGGCGAGCCAACCGCCTGAGCCTTAGTCCGAAGCAGGCGCCAGTGGGGTCTCCTCCGCGGCGGGCGAATCCTGCGATGCGTTGTCGCCATCCAGAGCTTCGGGGACCCCCTCCTCGACCGCCGCATCTTCAACCGGTGTCGTGCCCACCGCCTCTGAGAGCGACTCGCGCTCGATCGTCTTCCACTTTGCAAGACCCTCCTCAAGGCTTTCGAGCAGCTCGGTGTTGGCCTTCGAGTATCCCTCCCCCTCCTGACAGCTCCAAAGATGGACTTCTCCTCCGACTCCGAGCTGTCCTCCGAGTCCGTCGATGCAGGTCGTGATCGTCCGATAGGCGATCAAGCGCAACTCCTCAATTGTCTGTTCGCGAGGCTGGTAGTGCCGCAACAGGCCGTGAGCGACAAAGGCGGCTGAGCCACCGCTGCCGATCGCCTGCAATCCGCGGTCCTCGTAAAAGGTGGCTAAGCAGTTGGCGTCGATCTCTAGCAACCAATGGCCAGTGCAATCCCGGCCAATCACCAAGAGGGCTCCCTCCAATGCAACCTCGGCGGTCTGGATCGTGGAGATGAACTCGCTGTAGAACTGCTCGAGGACGGGCCTGACAGCCGAGACCAGCGCGGTTCGGGCATCCAGGCGGTCGATCTCGTCGACGTCGCCAAAATCGGCTTGAAGTTTGGCCTCGATGCTCCGCTTGAGAGCGTCCCGAACGGCGGAGTTGCCGCTATAGCCCAGGAGAAGGCTGCGGCCAGTAGTCCAGATCTTCTCGACGTCGAACCGGGTATGGCCGGACTCCGTTCCCTCGCTGTCCGAGGCCATGACGGCGCATGAATCGCCAACGAATCCGACGATTACCGTCAATCGATTCGGGCAATAGATCTAGCCGCGAATTGCGGGTACTCAGCGTAGACCTCGCGCAGGAGTTGCGCGAAGGAGCGACTGGAGGCCCACCGACCGATTCGCTTCAGCCAATCGGCGTTCTCCCCAAGCTCAACTTCGAGCTCACCGGCCCGGCGCTGACCCTTCTCGGTCAGCTCGCAGGCGTCGTAGCCCCCGGAGCGCTCCAGTAGCCCTTGACTCAACAACGAGTCTCGGGATCGATAGACGGCGGAATCAAACGGGCCGTAGTCGTAAGGCTGAAAGTCGAAGAGCGAACGCCACTCCGCAAGGCCCCGTTGGGAGACAACGAAAGCCGACTTCATCGTCCGGATTGCGTCAAACGGGTAGGGCGCGTCCTCTGCGCCCTTGGCGATCAGAAGGAGGAGATCGTCTCTGTCAATGGTGCTCGCAGAATGCTCGGCCATGATGCGAAGAGGTCAGCTCACCATCGTGTTCGACGCCTAGGTAGCCAAAGCCTCTTGGGGGCAGGTTAGACGAACGTGCTGACAGCGAAATCCAAAGGCCCGGCCGATGGCAGCCAATGGGGCCTACCACGCCTTCCGGTACTCAAACCAGAACCTCCGGGGTCTGATGTTAGGAGTAACTGGCCTCATCGTAATTCTCGCCGTCGACTCCCCCTGGGAGAGCTTCCTGAAACATCTGAAGGACCTTCTCATCGTGGTCCAACACCGACACGTGAAACATGGGGGGAACAATCATGACGCCGGCCGCTGGTCCGTCGCTGGGGCCCAGAATCATGGTGCGCGGCATGTAGTCAAGCCTTGAGCGGAGATACATGAGCTCGGGCAAGAAAAGGACTGGATCTAGCCCCTTCTCTACACCCGCAGTCATGCGCTTCAAGTCCAACCCCCGCCGTACATTGCCAGCGTCGTCGTACAGGGCAATCCAACAACGGCCGTGAAAACAAATGCATGACGCCGAATACTCGTTGTCAAGCTGACTCGCTGGGTGCCTGTACAGCCTGTCGGAATAGAAGAAATCCGGGTGCCCTCGGGGGAATGAGATGATCGTCCCTAGGGGCTCAGGCGCGTATTGAGGGTCGTCAACCTTGAGGGTGTCGAAGAGACCATGCAAGAAGCCGAGGTCAAGAGTCGAGGCATCAACTATGGGTTCTGATGAGAGTGGATCGCGACGATCCTCAACCCAGCGCCTGGACGTCTCGAAGGCCATCGTCCCCAGCTGTAGCTTGAGGAGCCACATCCAGACCTCTTGATCACTGGCAGCTCCCTGTTTGACTCGATTCTCGAGCTGGCTCGCGTGGACGTTGTTACATGCACCGCAGGCTGGAACTGTTAGCCGGCCGTATTTGATCTCGCTGCCGTTCAGCAGGGTCAGCGTCAACTCGCTGAGGTCGTACTCCCGCTGGAGCCATTTTGGGAATACGTCCTCTCGAGTTCGGGTCTCGTCTGTCAGAGCTCGACCACAGAACAGACAGTTGTCTATGTCAGAGAGAGGCATCGCGACGAACCTAGCCGCAGGGCCACCTCATACACAAGTTGATCAAACGCTCTGTCGGGCCGGGGTCGGGGGTTTCTTCCCACTCTCAAGCGCTTTCCGTAAAATCCCAGTCTCATTGGGTACCCATGGGTCCCTCGAAGCGTGCTGTATGAGGTACCCAGACATGTCCGCGATCCGGCACCACCAAAGGGATCGAGAGACGGGAGCGACGGGACTCGAACCCGCGGCCTCCGGCGTGACAGGCCGGCGCTCTAACCAACTGAGCTACGCCCCCAGGGATTCCGGCGAAGCTTAGGGCCCCGACCGGGCTTGGATTATCACAGGGACTCGCGGTCGGGGGCGGGCGATGGCTCAGGGTCGGTAGACGGAGAGGGTGAAGCGGCCTCCTCGCTCGCCGCGGCGCTCGACGATGGCGCGCAGGCTGCTCTGGCCGCAGGCAGTGAAACCGAGCAGGTGGCCGCGGCCGACATGGGTGGAGTCGCGCAGCTTGCGACCCAAGCGGTTGCGCAGGATCAGCTCGAAGACGCCTGGGGGGGCCTGCAGGCGAAGGCGAAGGCGGCCGTCGAGCGGGAGGCGGAAGGTCTTGCCGATCATGCGGCGCCCGCCGGCGTTCAGGCGGCCGCTGAAGGTCAAGCTTTGGCGACCGGCCCAAGGTTCGAGGACGTCGTGACGGATCGCAGCGAAGGCGGTTGCGTTCGGCCTCAGCGAATCGACCCATGCCCAGCGCTGCGGCGCGTCGGGAAAGCGGTTGTAGGCGAAGGACTCGGCAAATGCCTCGCCGGGGTCCTGGAAGTAGTGGAAGCCCTCGTTACCCGGGAAGAGACGGCGGCTGCGCTGCCCCTGACAAACGTTCTTATAGGTCGACCAGCGGGGCGTTCCCCAGTCGATCGCCGGAGCGAACGGCGCCGGAGCGCGGCGGTGTTGGGCGACATGGTGGCCATACTCGTGGGCGAGCACGAACTCGCGGTTGGCTCCGTCGGAGGCATACGTCTCGTCGCCGCTGAGAATGATCCGGTTCTGGCTCGTGAAGTAGCAGGCCGCGGCGCCGTAACCGCAGTCGTATTCGATCTGGCGGGGTGTGTCGAGCTGGACGGTCAGCAGGTTCACCTCGCTGCTGTGGACCAGGGTGCCGATGAACGAGGCGATCGCCTGGGGGTCGGCGGCGTCGCAGGATTCCCTGCAGGCGCTGGTTACGGAGACCGCGATCGTCGCATCGGTGCCGTCGCCGATCGAGTAGCGACCCCATGTCGCTGCGGTTGTGGCGATGTGCGCGGAGAGGGCGCTTGGCGCCGTCCGCACAACGTCGCGCATCGGCACCGCCGGGCGGGGCACGTCGAAGGCGCTGCGCGGCGGCGCCGTGCGGGCCACCACGGCAGCGGCCGTAACGGCGAAGAGGAGGATCATGGCTATGCCCGCAAGCGCCCCCGCCGGGCGCCGGCTCACGGGGCGGGACCCGTGTCTATCTCATAGGCCTTCGCGGGGAGCGAGGCGGACTGGGGTTTGCCGGAAAGCGCGAGACGGCCGGCCGTTGCTCCACCCTGATCGCGCCGGGAGGAGGCGGCGGCCCAGCTCGGGCGCACCGGAGGGACATCGAGCAGGGAGCTCCAGGTCGGATCGTCGACCTTGCCATTGACCGGAAGGCCGCGGGACTCTTGGAAGGAGCGCACCGCCGCACGAGTGAGCCGGCCGAAGACGCCGGTGATCGGCAGCCGCTGCCCGGCGCCAACGAGATGCGTCTGGGCCCAGACCACGAGGTCGCCGCGGCTGCCGCGCGTGAGAATCGGGTTGGAGACGATCGGCCGGTAGCCGACCAGCGGCCCGGCGATGTCCGCGCCGAGCGCGCCCCACTCCCTGCCGCTGGTCTCCTGCCAATCCCACCAGCTGACCGCCCCGCCATAGCTCGCGGCGAAGCGGCGGAATCGCCTCAGCGACTTCGGGCCCGGTCGCTCATAGGTCTGACCGATCGGGTGGATCGGGTGGTTCCAGAGCCGGTTGAAGAGATAGGTGTGCTCGAAGACGGCGCGGACCGAGGTGCCGATCGTCTTCCAGTACATCTGTGGCTGGTTGTGGGTGGCGCCGCCTGGACCAAAGAAGACCGAATAGGGGAAGGCGGGGTGATAGTCGACATACGGGAAGCCCGCGAGGGAGAGCGGGAAGTCGGGACCGATGCGTGCCCGCAGGGCGCGGATGTAGCGGTCGGCCGCCGCGTACTTGCCCTCGTATTGCCCCTCCGCATCGATGATCAGGCAGTCGGCGCCCTTGGCGACAGCGCCCGCGCCGACCTGGGCCTCGGCGACGGGCCGGTCGCCGTAGACGAACTGCCAGGCGCAGACGTCCAGGCCACCCTGGTGGAGCGCCCCGACCAGGGAACGGGAGAACTGGCTCCAGACGTGGCCGGCGTCGCCCGCCTTCACATAGACGGCGCCGATCCCGTGACGCTCGGCGCGCGCAACGATGCGCGCGGGGTCGCCGCCGTCGGAGCGATCGACGTACCAAATCCACATCCCATGCCGATCGAAGGGGGAATCGGCTTCCGGCGCCTGACCTGCGCCGCCCGGCTCGGCGGTGCTGAAAGTGGGCGTATGAGCGATCAGTGCCATCAAGAACAAGATCGCCAGGAGCCCCAGGCGTCGGCCTGGCGCCATGGTGCTTCTGACCCTCACATCGACTCTCAACACGGTAGCGGGCACAGCGCTGCGCGGGGAAAATTCATCGTCCACGGCTGTACCGAATCTGGACTCGCTTGTCTGAGCGGGTCTAGTATGAGCAGGGTCCTCCATTCAGCGGTCTCGGACTTCGCCATTCGCCGTTCTCGCAAGATCCTGTGCATCGCCGGCCTCCTGGCCTGCGTGCTCACCGGCGCCGGAGAAGCGCTCGGGGCGGGAGCCCTGACCCGAGCCGGAGACAGCGGTGGAAGCGTCGCCGCCGAGCGCGGAGACCTGCAGCGCGCCTCCCTCTCCCAGGCCGGGCGGGAGCTGATCCTCACCGTGCGCACCGCGGCGCCGGTATCCCTCACCCGGCTCGACCGCTTCCCCGACACGCGCAGCGAGGACCGCTACCTCTGCCTGGAGTTGCGGCGCGCGGGGCGGCAGGGCCTGCGGCGGCTGTGCCTGGGCGGCGCGAAGGCCCGTCGCCGGATTGGATTGGAGCTGGTCAACGCAGCCGGCAAGGCGACGGAGAAGCGCACGCTGGCGACCCACGTGAAGCGGCCGCGCGCCGGCAAGCTGGCCGTGGCGCTGGAGCCGGCCGATGCGGGGCTGGCGCCGCACCGTTACCGCTGGCGGGTGGTGGAGGGGTGGCGCGGCTGCAGGCGGCTCGCGGACTGCCGCGAGGCTCTTCCCACCGACGCCGACCGCGTCTTCCGGCTGCGCCCGGTTCGCGAGGTCGGGTGCACCGGCGGCGGCGCGGGCCTGGTCACCAACGGCTCGCGCGGGAGCAAGGTCGTCGCGCTGACGTTCGACGACGGTCCGAGCGACTACACCCCCGAGTTCTTGAAGGTGCTGCGCGACAAGCACGCGCGCGGCACCTTCTTCGAGATCGGCCAGGAGGTGGCCGGGCACGAAGCGACGATGCGGCAGATCCTCGCTGAGGGCAGCGAAATCGGCAACCACACCATGCATCACGGCTCCCTGCCCAGCTACGACGACCTGGCGGCGACCAGTGCCCGGATCGAGGCGGCGACCCATTTCCGGCCATGCCTGTTCCGGCCTCCCGGCGGGGGGGTCGACGCGGCGGTGATCGCTGCTGCCGGAGAGGCGGGCATGAGGACGGTCACCTGGGACGTGGACCCCTCGGACTGGACGAACCCCGGCTCTGGCGCAGTTTACGGCCGCGTCGTCGACGCGGCCAGGCCCGGCTCGATCATCCTCATGCACGACGGCGGTGGCGATCGCGGCGGCACCCTGGCGGCGCTGCCGCGGATCATCGACGCCCTGCGCGCGCGGGGCTACCGCTTCGCGACGGTGACCGAGCTGCTCGGCTACCGCGGGATCTACAAGCCATATGGTTGAGCGATGATCGTCGAGAGGACCGAGAATCCGATGTGGCTGTCGAACGCCTACCTCGTCGCCCCCGACGGAGGCGGCCAGGGAGTGCTGATCGACGGTAACGACGAATTGGGGCCCCTGATTGATCGGGCCGAGCGCGACGGCATCGAGATCACCCACGTGCTCGTCACCCACCCCCACCTCGACCACATCGCTGGGCTCACCGAGGCCCGCGAGCGACTAGGCAACCCGCCGCTGGTGGCCCATCCCGATGCGGCGGCGGAGATCGAGGCCGAGGTCGCGGTGACGCTGGAGGACGGCGAGGAGCTGCAGGCGGGCGGGCTGTCGGTGAAGGCGATCTCCACGCCGGGGCACGCGGCCGGCCACCTCGCCTACCTCCTCGACGGCAGCGACGTCTTCACCGCCGACGTCCTCTTCAAGGGCACGGTCGGCGGCACGATGGCGCCCGGGGCGAGCGGCCTCGACGACCTGCAGGCGTCGGTGATGACGCTGATGGAGCTGCCGCCCGAGACCCGCGTTCACCCCGGCCACCGCGAGCCGACGACGATCGGCGAGGAGTGGGAGTCCAACCCGTTCGTGCGGGTCTGGCGCGGACTCGATGAGACGGGTGAGGAAAGTTGCACCGTCTGGGACCGGCCGGCGACGCTGAAGCTCTGGGCCCCCGACTACGACGGCGGCAACAAGGCGTGGGTCCGCTTCGAGGACAGCGGCGAGGAGGCGATCGTCGGCGGCTCGCAGGTCAAGCGCGGCTGACCTAGCGCCGGCAACACGACGAGACCCCGCCGGAGCGGGGCCTCGTGTGCCAGGGAGTTGTGGGGGAGGGCGCTAGCGGATGACCGCCTCCATCAGCAACCAGCAGCCGTCGGTGTCGCTGGCGGGGCTGAAACCACCGCTCTGCAGCAGGGCCGGCTGGTAGATCAGCGTGTTGTCGCCGCCCGAGGAGCAGCGGACCATCGAGGTGTAGTTGCCGCGCAGGGCCAGCTGCTGGCCCTTCTTGACCGGCACGTTCACCTTGAAGGACTCGACGCGGTAGCTGCCGCTGTCCCAGTTGGCGTCGCTCTGGCCCTGGTAGGAGATCTTCGGGCCGCCGGCCACGATCTTGGCCTCGTTGGTCCCCTGCAGAGTGGAGAGCTTCACCTTGGCAACCTGGAGGCGGAAGCTGCCGGGGCCGCCGGCGATCACGCGGATCCGTTTGATCGTTCCCGTCCTCGGGGCATACTGACCGCCGTCGGGACGGCCATAGGCCTCGTTTTGAATCATCGTGCAAGGGGTGCCTGGGCTGTCCTGGCTGCAGGGGTGGGCAGGCAGCGAGTTGGACGGTTGCACCGTCGGGTCCAGCTGGGAGCCGAACTTGACGGGCCCCGAGGCGAGGCCGGCGGCCGGGATCGACATCATCGCGACGCCGGCGAGGGCGACGGCGAGGCCGGTGAGGCGGATGAACTTGGGAGTGGTGCGGTTGCGGGTCATGAGGGTCTCCTGTCGGTTGTCTTGATTCCCGTGTGACCGCAGCTTCGCCCGGAGGGGCCGCGACGCCCAGGGGACCCAGGGGTGGACTCGCTCACCCCTTCCGGTCGTAGGATCGGCGCACCATGACCAGCGCTCCCGAGCTCAAGGCTCAGATCGAGGCCGAGCGCGCCGGGCGGCCGTTCCTCGTCTTTCGCAGCGGGGAGGACGAGCAGCGGATCGTGACCGTCGCGGAGGGAGAAAGCGGGCTCTGGGTGGGGCGCGGAGGCTCAGCCGACGTGCGGCTGGATTGGGACGAGGAGGTCTCCGCCCTGCACGCCCAGATCGAGGTCGTCCGCGACGAGTGCACGCTTCGCGACGACGGCCTCTCCCGCAACGGCTCCTTCGTCAACGACGAGAGGGTGCATGGGCGCCGGCTGCTGCGCGACGGCGACCGGCTGCGCTTCGGCCGCACCGCCGTCCTCTTCCGGCGACCCGGGGACTCGGCGCCGGAGGCCACCGTGGTGGCGAGCGAGGTTCCCGCCGCGGCCACCGTCTCCCCCGGTCAGCGCCGCGTCCTCCTCGCCCTCTGCCGACCCTTCAAAGACGGCAACGCCTTCGCGACGCCCGCCACCAACCAGGCGATCGCCGAGGAGCTGCACCTCAGCGTCGACGCGGTGAAGACCCATCTGCGGGCGCTGTTCGAGAAGCTCGAGGTCGGGGAGCTGCCGCAGAACCAGAAGCGAGTCGCGCTCGCCGAGCGCGCGCTGCAAAGCGGCGTCGTCGCCAGGCAGGAGCTCTAACCGGGCACCGAATCGTCGGCTGGACGCATATGCGATTGGAGGACCGGAGGGCAACCCCCACACTCCTTTCACGCTTCGGCGTGGGCAGGGAAACAAAATGCACCTGAGCCAAGCACTTCAGGCTTCTGACATCCAGCGCTTCGCCTTCGACTGGTACCCCGTCTTCGGGGTGATCTTCATGTTCGGGCTGCTGCTGGTCTTCTTCAAGCTGCTGCGCGGGACGATGGGCACGACCAAGCCCGAAACGGTGAAGGCGAGCAGCACGGCGCCGGTGCTGTGGGAGGAGGTGCAGGGAGTCGACGCCGCCAAGGACGAGCTGATGGACGTCGCCGAGTGGCTGCGTGATCCGGAGCGGTTCGCGGCGCTGGGGGCGCGGCCGCCGCGCGGCGTGCTGCTGTTCGGCCCGCCCGGGACGGGCAAGACGATGCTGGCGCGCGCCGTCGCGGCACAGGCCGGCGTCGACTTCTTCTCCGCCTCCGGATCGAGCTTCGTCGAGATGTTCGTCGGCAGGGGGGCGGCGCGGATCCGGCGGCTGTTCAAGGAGGCGCGCAAGTCCGGGCGGGCGGTGATCTTCATCGATGAGCTGGATGCGGTCGGCGGCGCCCGCGGCGGGGCCGGCGACGGCGGCTCCAGCGAGCGCGAGCAGGCACTCAACCAGTTGCTGGTCGAGCTGGACGGCTTCGAGAAGGACCCCGGGACGGTGATCGTGATCGCCGCCTCCAACCACGTCGACAAGCTCGACCACGCGCTGCTGCGGCCGGGGCGTTTCGACCGCCAGGTGCTGGTTGCGCCGCCGAGCCGCGAGGGGCGTGAGGCGATCCTCCGCGCCCACGCGCGCGGCAAGCCGCTCGCCGAGGACCTCGATTTGACCGACGTCGCGCGCAAGACGACGGGAATGACCGGAGCCCAGCTCGCCAATGCCCTGAACGAGGGGGCGATCATCGCCGGGCGGGCCGGCCGGGAGGCGATGTCGCGCGAAGACCTCGACGAGGCCCTGCTGCGTCAGTCGGTCGGCTCGCAGCAGGCGCGGCGCCTGGGCGCGAAGGAGCAGCGGATCGTCGCCTACCACGAGGCGGGACACGCGCTCTGCCGGCGCCTGGTCGGTCTCGACCCGCCGGAGATCCTCAGCATCGTGCCGCGCGGCCCGGCGCTGGGCTTCGTCGCCCACTCGCCGCAGGAGGACAGCTATCTGAAGTCTCGCGACGAGCTGCTTGACGAGATCGTCACCCTGCTGGGCGGTCGGGCCGCCGAGGAGGAGGTGTTCGGCGAGTCCTATACCGGCGCCGTGGACGACCTGGCACGTGTGCACGCGGTCTGCAAACAGATGGTCTGCGAGTTCGGGATGGGGTTGCGGGCCGACGTCGACGGCCACGCGCCGATCGCACTGCCGACCGGCGACTACGCCCTCTCGGACAGCACCCGCCGCGACGTCGACCTCGGCGCCATGCACCTTGCCCGCGACGCCTACTCCCGCGCTCGTGGGCTACTGAGGGCGAACCGCAAATGCCTCGACGACCTGGCGGCGATGGCGCTCGAGCGCGAGACGCTGACCCGCGAGGACCTGGATGAGATCTTCGCCGCCCATGAGTTGGGCGACCCGGCGCCGGCGCCGGGTGTCGGCACGGCGGTCGCCTCGCTCAGCGACGAGTAGCGCCGCGGTTCTTCTCAGGGGCCGTACTGGTAGCCGATCTCGCAGCCGAACGGCCTTGCCCCATCGGGACCGCCGAGGCAGTGGTCCGGTTTCCCGGCACCACCGAAGAGGAAGTCGAAGTCGGGACCCCCGAACAGCTTGTCGGCGCTTGGACCGCCGAACAGCGAATCGATGCCGGCGCCGCCGAAGGCTACGTCCCTGCCGGCGCCGAGCTTGCCCTTGTCATCGTCGGCCCCTCCGTTGAACTTGTCGTTGCCGGCGCCCAGGCGGGCGGAGTCGTTCCCGGCGCCGCCGAAGAACTGGTTGATGCCGGAGCCGAAGACGGCTTTGTCATCGCCGCCGCCGCCGCTGAAGATTCCATTGCCCGCCGCAAACGTGGCCGAATCCGGGCCGCCGCCGCCGTTGAAAACGCTGTTACCCACACCGAAGATCGCCGTGTTGGCGCCGCCGCCGACCGTCACCACGCTGTTGCCGGCGCCGATGGTGACGCTGTTGGCGCCGTCGCCGAGGGTGACCTTGTTGTGGCCATCGCCCGCGTTCACCTGATTGGCGCCGTCGCCGGCCGTGACTTTGTCGTTGCCGCTGCCCATATCGGCACTGTTGTTCCCCTCGCCGAGGTCGGCCTGATCGTCGCCCTCGTCATCCTCGACGTCGTCGTCCTCGTCACCCCCGGTGAAGCTGTCGTTTCCGGAGCCCAGTTGCGCCTCGATCGGCGGCGGCGCCTGCAGGGAGCCGGCGGTGAAGTGGGAGATGACCTTGTCGGCGCCGGTGCCCAGATATACGAAGACGCGTGTGATGAGTAGCCCGAAGCACCGGACCTCCTTGTAAGGGGGACCCGAGCCGACGGCGCGGCACCCCGGGGGGAGCGGATCGAGAACGTCGTGGGTGATCACGTATTCCATGGTTTTGGGGTCGAAGGCGATCGTCACCAGGTCCGACGTTTTGCCTTTGTCGCCGTGGATCACCAGGTACTGGTTTTCCCCGAAGCCGGTCGGCTCGAACGTGATCGTCTGGAAGGCCGAACCAGTGGCCGGCAGGAAGAGAGCGCCGACGAAGAGCGCGACGCCGGCGGCGAGCGCCTTGACCAGCGCGGCCCTGCCCGGGATGCTGCTGCGGACTGGCTTCTCCATCCGTCGCCTTAGCCTAGTTGGTAGTTCCCTGAATTTGACGAGCGAGGGTACGATCGTCGGCGATCGTGACCGTCACCCCTGAGGACGCCTACTACTTCCCCCCGGGCCGCTCGATGGCGCGCCGCGTGCACGGCGACCGGGCGGTCGGGCTGCTCTATGGGCAGCGGGCGCTGCTTATCGGGGCGCTGGAGCCCCTCACCTACACCGGCACGATGCTCTCGACCCGCTCCGCCGACCGGCCGTTCGAGCGCCTGGTCCGCACCGCGAAGATCCAGGAGACCGTCTTCCTCGGCACTCGCGAGGAAGCCGACAGGGAGCTGGAGAAGGTGCGGCGCCTGCACGAGCGGATCAACGGCACCTTGCCCGAAGCGGTCGGCAGGTTCCCGGCCGGCACCGCCTACTCGGCTCTCGACCCCGAGCTGATGCTGTGGACGCTGGCCGTGATCGCCGACTCGGGCCGGGAGATGTACGAGACGATGGTGCGGCCGCTGACCGAAGCGGAGCGCGATGCCCTCTGGCAGGACTACCTGCGCTTCGGCGAGCTGTTCGGGATGCCGCGCGAGGTGGCGCCGGCCAGCCACCGCGAGTTCGCAGCCTGGCTGGGGGAGCGGCTCGCAGATCCAGATCTGGGAACGACTCCGCACGGGCTGGAGATGGCACCGCTGGTCGCCTTCCGCCAACCGGTTCCGGCGGCGGCGCGCGGCAACATCGCGGTGCAGAACCTGATCATCAAGGGAACGCTGCCGCCGCGGGTGCGGGAGATCTTCGGCATCCCCTGGACCCGCGCGCACGAGACCGGCTTCCGCTCGCTGGCCGCCGCTCATCGCCGCACGCGGCGCTTCTTCCCTCGCCCCATGCGGCGCGGCCGAAACGACGTCTTCTTCGACGTGGTCTCCAAAACGGAGCGCCGGCGCGGCGGCACCAAGACTCCGACGCTGCACACCGGCGCCGCCTGACCGGCTCGGTCAGCTCCGAACGCCGCAAAACCGCAGAAAGGTGCCGACGAGCCTGGTGCCGTCGTCGAACTCGAACCGGCCTTGCGCCTGCAGGCGCCCGTTGGCGCAGCGGGCATTGACGAAGCTGAGACGCTCCCCCCGATAGGTCCATTTGCGCCCGATTTTCAGCGAGCCCGCGACCGGCACCCCATAGCCGTCGGCGATCTCCGGGATTCTCGTATCGGTCCGATAGCCGTAGACACCCTTGTGGATCCGCTTGATCTCGATTGGCACGACGAATGCCGTGGCCACCGGCACCGTCGTATAGGCGTGGGCGATAACCGTGTCGTTGCCGTGCTTCCTGGGACCGTTGAAGAGCGTGATCGGCGATGAGATCGGGAACTGCGCCTGACCCGGGAACTTGACGATCGCGCGGCCACGCCCCCTGCCGACGATCGAGCCGCGGCATATCCGGCGCGCGGTCGCGACGGTGGTCGTCTGCAGCTCCCCGGCGGTGCAGACAGGCAGGCCCCTGCGTTCCACCGAGCCATGGCGATCGTACTCGAGGGAGATCGTCTCCAGAATCGGCGGCAACTGGCCGGAGATGGTCGAGATCCTGCCGCCCCCGTGGAGGGTGATCGGCGCGTCATGGTCGCGAGGCAGCACTCTGGGCGTGAAGCCGCCGTGGGCGGTGATCAGGAGGTCGCCCGCACGCAGCTTCACCGCCCCCGCGTCGCCGGCAACGGCGCCCGCGACCAGCAATCCAAGCGCGAGTGTGAGGGTCTTCCTCTGCACGAGAAATGGGCGGTGCTGGGCTCGAACCAGCGGCCTCCTGCGTGTAAGGCAGGCGCTCTCCCGACTGAGCTAACCGCCCCGGTAGGGCCGATGCTACCCGGCCCTTGAACCCCTACGCCACAGCGAAGTCGCGGGGAAGATCGGGGTGCGGGTCGCGCGATGGGAGAATCCGGGCGTGGATACTTCGGTCTTCTGGCGGGCGGCAGCCTTACAGCTCGTGGCTGTGGCGGCGCTCTCGATAGCCCTGGGGCTGGCGCTCCCCCACGACTTCTTTGAGGACTGGGGTTGGCTGGCCGGACCTGCGGCATGGATGCTGTGCGCCGCGTTCACGGGGAGAGTGTTGGGATTGGCGTTGGCGCCGACCCTGATCGGAGCTGCGCTGGCCGGGATTCCCAGCGCGATCGCCGTCGTCTTCGGCCTGCATTGGCTCGGCGCCGCCGTGGCCGTGCTGGTATTCGCCGCCTGGTGCGGACGCCTCCCCAGGGAAGGCGCGGCATGGACTTAGGCTTGGAGGGGCGAGTGGCGCTGGTGATGGGCGCCAGTCGCGGGATCGGAAAAGGAATCGCCGCCGCCCTGGCCGGTGAGGGCGCTCGCGTGGCGATCGCCAGTCGCTCTGCCGAGAGCCTGGCCGAGGCCGCTGCGCAGATCGTCGGCGACGTGACTCCGTTCGTCGCCGACGCGTCCGATCTCGATCGGCTTGCGGCCCTGCCGGGCGAGGTCGCCGAAGCCCTGGGCCCGGTCGAAATCCTCGTCGCCAACACCGGCGGCCCGCCGTTTGGGGGTGCGCTCGATCATGGGCTGGAGGATTGGCAGCGCGCCTATCGCTCGCTCGTCCTGGCGCCAAGGGTGCTGGCCGGCGCCGTCATCCCCGGCATGCGCGAGCACGGTTGGGGGCGCATCGTCAACGTCGGCTCCAGCTCCACCCGCGAGCCGATCCCCGGCCTCAACCTCTCCAACTCACATCGCATGGCCGCGGTCGGCTTCCTCAAGACGCTGTCGCGGGAGATAGCGGCCGACGGGATCACCGTCAACACCGTCGCGACCGGGCGCTTCGCGACCGAGCGGCTCGCCGCCAATGCCGGCTCGATGGAGGCGGCAGAGGAAGCCGCAAAGGAGACGATTCCCGCCGGGCGTCTTGGCCGACCGGAGGAATACGGCGATCTCGTCGCCTTCCTCTGCTCCGAGCGCGCCGCCTATGTGACCGGCGCCGTCATCCCGATCGACGGCGGATTGCTGCACTCGGCTTTCTAGGCCCCAGGCGCCTCGCGCATCGAGGGGAAGAGGATCACGTCGCGCAGAGTTTTGGTGCCGGCCAGGATCATCATCAGCCGGTCGACCCCGAGGCCGCAGCCGCTGGCCGGCAGCATCCCGTACTCCAGGGCGCGTACGAACTCCTCGTCGTGCTGGTGCGGGCTCTCCTCCGCCCCCTTCTCCTGGCGCTCGCGCTGCTCGACGAAGCGGCGGCGCTGCTCGACCGGGTCGTTGATGTCGGTGCCGCCGCCGACGATCTCCATCCCGGCGACGATCCCGTCGAAGGCTTCGCCGATCAGCTCCGGGTGGTCGGCCTGGGGCTTGACCAGCGGCCAGATGTCAAGGGGCAGGTCGACGATGAAGGTCGGCTGGATCAGCTTCGGCTCGACCAGCTTGCCCTGCAGCCTGTCGGCGAGCGCGGCCCAGTCGTCGCCGGGTTCGGCGTCCTCGCCGACGATCTCCGCCAGCTCGTCGCGGCTGCACTCGACGATGTCGACGCCGGTCTCCTCGCGGATCGCGTCGCGCAGCGTGATCCGCTTCCAGGGAGTCGCGAAGTCGATCGGCTCGCCGCGGGCGCGCTGCACCTTCGTCGTGCCGAGCACCCGCTCGACGACGCCGGCGACCAGCTCCTCGGCGAACTCCATCACGCCGTTGTAGTCGGCGCAGCTGACGAACCACTCCAGCATCGTGAACTCGGGGTTGTGCTGAGGGGACATCCCCTCGTTGCGGAAGAACTTCCCCAGCTCATAGACGTCCTCGAAGCCGCCGACGATCGCCCGCTTCAGGTACAGCTCGGTCGCGATGCGCAGAAAGAGGTGGCGGTCAAGGGCGTGGTGGTGAGTCTTGAAGGGACGGGCCGCGGCGCCGCCGGGAAGGCGCTGCAGGATCGGCGTCTCCAGCTCGACGTAGCCGCGCTCGTTCATGTGTTCGCGGATCGCGGCGAGCACCTTCGCCCGCAGCGCGAACACCTCGCGCGACTCCTCGTTGGCCATTAGGTCGAGCTCCCGCTGGCGGTAGCGCGTCTCGACGTCGGAGATGCCGTGGAAGAGGTCGGGTGGGTCGCGCAGGGCCGGGGCGAGGAGGACGCACTCGCGCACCCCCAGCGCCAGCTGGCCGCGCTGGGTCACGTAGAGGTCACCCTCGACGCCGACCATGTCGCCGATGTCGAGGTCCTGGATGCGCGCGTAGGCCTCTTCGCCGAGCGAGTCGAGACGGGCGTAGGCCTGGATCGTCCCGGAGAGGTCGCGGACGTCGAAGAAGGTTGTCTTGCCGTGACCGCGGCGAGCGGTCAGCCGCCCCGCGACGCGATAGGTGAACTCGGAGTGGTCACCAGGCCCCAGCGCCTCGGGGTCGTGCTCGGCGAAGATCTCGGCGACCTTGGTGCGCCCGGGGAAGGAGTGCGGGAAGGGATCGACGCCCGCGGCGCGCAGCCGCTCCACCTTTGCGCGCCGCTCACCCTCGGTCGAGCCCTCCCGAGGCTCCACACTCATCGCACGAAGCCGAAGGTCACCCGCTCGCCACCCATGTAGTCGCTCAGAGTCTCGGCGTCGCGCAAGAGCTCCCGCATGGTGGGGCCGTGGTGGGTGTCATGCTCGAAGGCGACCCGCCAGCCGGACGGGATCTCGGCGAGGACACCGCGAATCACGCCGAGGCCGTCGGAGCCACAGTCCCCCGTGACGGCGATCCGCGGCTCGCGCCGGATCTCCGGCGAGCGCTCGAAGATCGTCTCGTCGGTGACGTAGGGAAGGTTGGCGAGAACCATGTCGACGTCCTCCTCGAGCATGGAGTCGGGCAGGCCCTCCTCCACGGTGACCTCGAGGTCCAGTCCCAGCCGCTCTGCGTTCTCGCGGGCGGCCGCGGCGGCCTCCGGTGAGAGGTCGGAGGCGGTGACGTTCAGGTCGGGGCGCTCGTTGAGCAGGGCCAGCGCCACAGCGCCCGAGCCGGTTCCCACCTCATGGACGCGCGCACCCTCGGGCAGCTCGATGGCGACCTCGACCAGCAGCCCGGTCTCCCGCCGCGGGATCAGGACCCTCTCGTCGACCGCGACCTCGATCCCGCGGAACTCCTCGCGACCGAGGATGTAGGCGAGCGGCTCGTGGCCCGCCCGTCGCCGCACAAAGCCCTCGATCGCGGCGGCGTTCTCGGCGGTCAGCTCGATCTCGCCATCGGCCTCCAGCTGGGACGGGTCGGCCCCGAGCACGTCGGCGACGAGCGCCGCGGCGTCGGCGCGCGGCTCCTCGCAGCCGGCGGCGGCGATCGCCTCGGCAGCCGCCTCGATCGCGGCGGCAACTGTCGTCTCGTTTTCGATGCCTACAGGCTCCACTACGCCGAACTCGCCTCCTTGGCTTGGAACACGCGGACGCTGAGAGTACCGTGGCGGCGCTTGACGACGTAGATCCAGACCGCGCCGGCGACCATCATCCCCAGGCTCTCGAACTGCGCGGTGGTAAGGCCGAGCGCCGCCTCGTCGTTGCGACGCAGGAACTCGACCAGGAAGCGCTCCGCCCCGGCGTAAAGGAGATAGAGGGCGAAGAGAACGCCGGCCCGGACCCGGTCGCGCAGCTGCCAGAGGACGAAGGCACCGAAGCCCATGACCAGCGTCTCGTAGACCGGGGTCGGGTGGACCTTCTCGGTGGTGGGAACGGTGCCGTCGGGGTAGGACATCGCCCAGGGGCCGTCCCAGGCCTTGCCGTAGTCGCCGTCGCCGGAGAGCTGGCAGCCGATGCGGCCGACAGCGTAGCCAAGCGCCAGAGCCGGGGCCGCCATGTCAAGCAGCGCCAGCCGCAGGAAGCCGCGCCACCAGGCCCACAGCAACACGGCAAGGGCGCCGCCGAGGGCGCCGCCGTACCAGACCAACCCGGAACCGGAGAAGAGGTTGCCCAGCAGGTCGTCCTTGACGCTGTCGTAGTTCTGGACGATGAAGTAGACGCGCGACCCGATCACGCCACCGATCAGCGCGGCGAAACCCATCTCATAGGCCCAGTCGACCGGCTTGCCGATCTCCTTCATCCGTTTGGCGATCAACCAGCCGGCCGAGAGAAAGGCAAGCGCAAACATCAACCCGAAGGTCTGCAGTGTGATCGGGCCGATGTTGAGCTCGGGATACATGGAGAAATAGCCCCGCCGGGAGTCGAACCCGGGCTAACAGGTTGAAAACCTGTCGTGCTAACCGTTACACCACGGGGCCGCGATGGGAATTGTCCCAGGCGCGCGCCGGCTCAGTCCTTCAACAGCATCTCCAGCAGCGCTTTCTGGGCGTGGAGGCGGTTCTCGGCCTGGTCCCAGACGGCTGAGCGATCGCCGTAGAGGACCTCTGCGGTGATCTCCTCGCCGGGGTGGGCGGGGAGGCAGTGCAGGACGACGGCGCGGTCGGCGGCGGCGTCGAGCAGGTCGGAGTCGACCCGGAACGGAGCGAGGTCGGCGCGGCGGCGGTCGGCCTCGGCCTCATCGCCCATGCTGACCCAGACGTCGGTGTAGATCGCGTCGGCGCCGGAGGCGGCAGCACGGGGGTCGTCGGTCAGCTTGGCCCCGTGGCCTTCCTCCAGCTGATAGCCGGACGGCGCCGCAATGACCACCTCCATCCCGGCCAGCTCCCCCGCGATCGCCAGCGAACGGGCGACGTTGTTGCCGTCGCCGACGTAGGCGAGCCGCAGACCCTGGAGGTCGTCGAAGCGCTCGCGCAGGGTGAGCAGGTCGGCGAGCGCCTGGCATGGGTGGTGCAGCGGGGTCAGCCCATTGACGACCGGCACCTCCGAGGCGGCGGCCAGTTCCGCGACCGCCTCGTGGGAGCCGGAGCGGATCGCGATCGCGTCGACGTAGCGCGACAGCACCCGTGCCGTGTCGCCGATCGACTCGCCGCGGCTGATCTGCAGTTCGTCGCCGCGCAGGACGATCGGCGTCCCACCAAGCTCCGCAACCCCGACCTCGAAGGAGATCCGCGTCCGCGTCGAGGGCTTCTCGAAGACGAGAGCGACGCTGCGGCCGGCCAGCGCCTCGGCGCCGACACCGTCGCGCCTGCCCGCTTTCAGCTCAAGCGCCCGGTCGAGCAGCTTGCCCAGCTCGAACGCCCCCAGCTCTTCGCCTGTGAGGAAGTGCCTTGTTGTCATCAGAGGTTCGCGTCTCGCTCAGTCACGATGAATCAGATATGGACGTTCCTTCGCTCACGCTCACGGGTTGATACTAAGCGGGTGGAATTCACCGCCGTCGCCTGGAATCTCTTCCACGGGCGCGATTTCCCGCCCGATCGGCGCCTCTTCACCTGGCGCTCGCGCCTACTGGGGGTGACCGAGCGAAACGAGACGCACGCCCAGGTCAACCGCGACCTGCTCGACGAGTTCGCCACGATCCTCTCCTCCGCCCGCTGGGACGTCGCCCTCTTGCAGGAGTGCCCGCCGCGTTTTGCCGACCGGCTGGCCAGCGCCTGCGGCGCCGAGGCGCACCGAGCGCTGACCTCCCGCAACTCCTTTGGCCGCCTGCGCGCGGCAGCGGCCCGCATCAACCCCGACCTGATCGCCTCCGGCGAAGGCGGGTCCAACCTGACCCTCGTCCGCCCCACCGGCCCCGGGTGTAACGCGTTGTCCACCCATGACATGGACAACGCGTTACACCCGAGAGGTCTGGGGGGGATTGTCGAACGGCGGGAGCTGGCGATCCATGAGGGCCGGCCGGAACGCCGCGCGATGGCCTTCACGCGCACCGCCTCCGGTCTGTGCATCGCCAACCTGCACGCCACCAACGATCAGCCCCGGCTGGCCGCCGAAGACCTGCTGCTTGCCGCCCACGCCGCGACCAACTGGGCCGAAGGGCGACCGCTGCTCTTCGGCGGCGACCTCAACCTGCGTCCCGCAGAGGACCCGGAGCCGTTCGCCGAGCTGCACGACCGCTTCGGCTTTGACACGCCGGTGACCGCTCCGGGCGCAATCGACCACCTCCTGGGGCGTGGCCTGAAGGCGATCGGCCTCCCCTCCCAGTGGACGCCCGAGCAACGTGAGGTCAACCGGGATGGCCGGGCCATTCGCCTGTCCGATCACTCGCCGGTCGAGGCGATGTTTGCGACTGCGGAAACTCAGGGATGAGATAGTCAGTCACACACTCCCGAACACCTCTTAGGAGGCATCCCCGAATGGCCGCAAAAAAATCCACAGGTAAAGCGACCAAAAAATCGTCTGGTAGTCGCACCAAACCAGCCGCGCGCAAACCTGCCGCGAAAAAAGCAAAACCCCGCAAACCGGCAGCCAAAAAACAGGCACCGAAGCGCTCCACCCCCTCAAACGGGGGGCTCGACAAGAGCATCGATCAGTTCCGTGAGAGCCTCGAGCGCAGCATCACACTCAGCCGCGACCGCCTACAGGAGGTCGTCGACGATGCCGTCAAACGCGGCCGCATGACACGTGGCGACGCCGAGAAGATGCTCTCCGACCTGCTCAAACGCGGTCGCAAACAGACCGACTCGCTGCTGAGGGATCTGGAGCGACTTATGAAACAGGCGCGCAAAGAGGTCGAGCGCCAGGCCAAACCGGTTCGCAAACAGGCAACCCAGGCGGCTCGTCGAGCGCGTAAGAAGCTGGGGTGACACAGGCGGAGGCAAAGCCCGCCGCAAAGCGGCACCGCGGCGAGCAGCTCGAAGTCGAGATCGACTCGCTCGCCTTCGGCGGGCGCGGCGTCGCCCGCGCCGACGGCATGGTCGTCTTCGTCGCCGGCGCCTTGCCGGGAGACCGCGTCCGCGCCGAGGTGACGAAGGCCAAGCGCCGCTTCGCGGAGGCGCGGACGGTCGAGTTGCTGAGCCCCGGCGCCGACCGCGTCGCGGACAGCTGCCTGCACGGGGGCGAACCCTGCCCCGGAGCGCCGTGGCAGGGTCTGCCCTACGAGCGCCAGCTCTCCCACAAGCAGGAGCAGGTCGACGAGGCGCTGCGGCGGATCGGCGGCCTCGACGGCTTCGACCTGGAGCCGATCGAGCCGGCGCTCGAACAGTGGCGCTACCGCAACAAGCTCGAGTACTCCTTTGGCGCGGACGACGACGGTGAGCCGATCCTCGGCTTCCACGCGCGCGGGCGCTGGGACCTGATCGTCGATGTCGAGGACTGCCGGCTCGCCTCCGAGGCCGGCAACGCCGCCCGCAACGAGGTGCGCGAGTGGGCGCGAGTGGAGGCCGTGGTGCCCTACGACGGCCGTAGCCACAAAGGGGCCCTGCGCAACCTGGTGGTGCGCGAGGGACGGCGAACCGGCCAGATCCAAACCCGCCTCGTCACCTCCCCCGTTCGTTTCCCGAAACCGCCCGTCGACCTCCACACGGCTATCGAGGGGCCGGCGGGAGGAACCGATGGGCCGACTGGCGTGCTCGGCGAGGAGCGGCTGCGCGAGGAGCTCTGTGGCCTGAAGCTGGAGATGTCGCATGGCGCCTTCTTTCAGACCAACACCGAGATGGCCGAGCGGCTCTATGCGGTGGCCGCGGAATACGCGGGGCTGAGCGGCAGCGAGCGGGTCTTCGACCTCTATTGCGGGATCGGCACGATCGGCCTGACGATGGCCGGGCAGGCAGGCGAAGTCTGGGGGCTGGAAATCGTCCCCGAGGCGATCGCCGACGCCGAGCGCAACGCCGAGGGCAACGGGATCGGCAACGCCCGCTTCCTCGCCGGCAACACCCGCACCGGGGTGCGGCCGCTGATCGAACAGGCGGGCAAGCCCGACGTGGTCGTCATCGACCCGCCCCGGGCGGGTCTCTCGCAGAAGATCGTGCGGCGGGTGATCGAGTGCGAGGCCCGGCGCATCGTCTACGTCTCCTGCAACCCGACGACGCTGGCGCCGAACGCCGCTCAGCTCACGGAGGCCGGCTATAGGCTGAGCCGGGTGAAGCCGGTCGACATGTTCCCCCAGACGCCGCACATCGAGTGCGTCGCCCTCTTCGAGCGTGAGTAACCGCGGATTCGGAGTTGCGGCGGGGCTCGATGCCGAGGTGGCTCGGCCCCTGGCCGCGCGTTGTGCGGAGCTGGGCTACGCCTCGATCTGGTCCAACGACCATCCCGGCGCCAAGGGGCTGGAGACGCTGGCGGAGTTTGCCGCTGCGGCCCCGGGGATCGACCTCGGCGTCGCCGTGATCGCCCTCGACCGCACCCCGCCGGAGACGATCGCCGCCGATATCGATCGACTGGGGCTCGACCCGGCACGGCTCTGGCTCGGGGTCGGCGCCGGCTTCTCCGAGAAGCCGCTGACTCGGATGCGCGAGTCCCTGCCGGACCTGCGCGAGAAACTGCCCGGCATCCGCCTCGTGCTCGCCGCGATGGGCCCGAAGATGTGCGCCCTGGCCGGAGCCGAATTCGACGGCGCCTTCTTCAACTGGATGACTCCGGAGTTCGCCGCCGGCGCCCGCCGCCAGGTCGAAGCCGGGGCCCAGGAGGCCGGTCGCGAAACGCCGCCGACCTTCGGCTACGTACGCACCGCCGTCGGCCCCGACGCCGCCGAGCGCCTCGCCAAGGAAGAGTCCTTCTACCGCGACCTCCACGACGGCTACCGCAACCACTTCGCCCGCCTCGGCGAGCCGGAGGGCACGGTGGGCGTAGCGGCCGCAGACGCCGACGAGACCCAGGCCCAACTCAGTCGCTACGAAGCACTGGACACGATCGTCGTCCGCGGCCTGGCTTCAGCAACTGTTGACGCTATGGGCGCCGTCGCCGAAGCCGCCGCCCCCTGAGCCCGCGTTAGGAGGGATGGGGTGTCCCTCCAGCGCAGCGGCGTCCCGATTTTCGCCCCGGCGCTCGCCCGCGGTCAGCCGCATCCGACCCGGGCGAAAATCCCAGCAAGCAGGAGGGGCGCCCCATCCCTCCCACCCGCTAATACGGCGGCAGGTCCTCGTACCACTCGCCCAACATCTTGAAAGCGCGCCAGAAGCGCTGCTTGGCTCCCTCCTCGTCGAGGGAGTCGTCGATGTCCGGGGTGTAGAGAGCGTCGATGGTGGGAGTGAAGGCCTGGACCTCGCCCTCGCGCGGCTCGATCGGGCGCGAGAGGGGGATCTGCAAGCCGTTGAGGACCCGCAGCGCCGGCTCCCCCATCACGACGACGATCTTCGGTTGCACGATCGCAATCTCCTCGACCAGCCTGCGCACGCATTCGGGGGCGGCAAGGTCGGGCTCGGCGATCGGGCACTTGACGCAGAGCGCGCCATAGACGACCAGCGGGTCTATCCCCAGCCGCTTGAAGCTTTTCATCAGGGCGTTGCCGGCACGACCGTAGAAGGCGACTCCCTCCTCGATCTCCGCCGGGGCGGGAGCGTGCTTGAGCATGAACACGTCCGCCTGCGGGTGACCCGAGCCGAGCACAGGCATCAGCTTGCCCCGCGGGCAGTGCGGGCATTCCTGCAGCTCCCGGGTCAGCTGGTTGAGCTCGCGAATCGCTCGCTCGAGGTACTTCTCGCGGATTTCGTCATCGGTCATTGGCACGCGCGACGACCTCTTTGACGGGCCGGGCGCGGCTCCTTTCGCAGCGCCCGCATGCATCAGCTCTTGCTCGCCGGTCGGCGGCGACGCTGGCGGCCCCCACGCACCGGCTTGGCGTTCGGCACGCTGCGCTTCGGCGCCTTCGGCCGCCCGGTGGTCTGCAACAGCTTCAGCGCCTGCACGTAGACCAGGTTCTTGTGCTTGCGGGTGATATCGGCCCCGCGCATCGACTCGAGGAACTCCCCCGGCCCGTCGAAGTCGTGGATCCGCACCCTGACGCTTCCCAGCCCCTGCGCCACGTGGCTGTCGGAGCCGGCCCCCGGCACGATCCGGTACTTGCGGGCGAACCGCTCGGCCTCCTCGTTGAAGGCGGTCAGAGCCACCCGCGGGTTGAAGACCTCGAGGATGTCGATCTCCTCGACGATGTCCAGCAGGTGCTCGTAGTCGGGCACCGAGTGGAAGCGGTCGAAGGGATGGGGGACGTAGACCAGCCCGCCCTGGCGGCGGATCTCGGCGATCGTCTCCGCCATCGTCAGGCCGCGCGGGATCTTCTCCTCGATGAAGAGGCCGATCACCTCGCCCTGTTCCGCGGTCTTCACCTCCTCGGCGACGATCACCTTGATGCCGCCCATCTGCTCGGCGATGCGCCGCGCCTCGAGCGCACCGGACACCTCGTTGTGGTCGGTGATCGCGATCGCACCGAGCCCCCGATCGCGGGCGGTCTCGAGCAGGACCTCGACCGGTGTCGCGCAATCCGGCGAGTGGTCGGTGTGCATGTGGAGGTCGACCTCGATCAGCGGGCGCCTGGAGACGCGCCGCCGCACCTCCTCGTCGCCGACCGGATCGTGCCGGCGCGCGAGCAGGCGCCGGTAGATCGCCTCCAGCTCGTCGACGACCCGGGCCCAGCCGCGCTCGCCCGCGGCCGGCTCGACCAGCTCGTAGGGGCCCGGGAAGTACCGCTCGAGGACCCCGGCGGTGGCCGGGCCGGCGACGGTGCGGGCGTCGAGCCGGCCGAAGAAGATCTCGACCAGGGGCCGCGCCACCTGCGTCGACAGGACCCGCTCCTGGGGCGCATGGAAGGTGGCGACGTTGAGCGAGTAGGAGTGGCGCAGCGCCGCCGAGGAGACGCTCGGCGCGAACGGGTCGTGGACGTGGACGATGTCGTGCCGACCGGAGGCGAGCAGCCGTTTCACCGGGTCGCCGCTGCCGATCCGAAGGACCTCGTGGCCGCGCCGCTCGAGCTCCTCGCTGACCCGCGAGACGTACTCGCCGGCGGCGTTGCCGGCGGC